>NZ_NBVS01000002.1:0-754244 GCF_002213105.1 Cobetia sp. QF-1 | reverse complement strand
TCGGCGCTATGACTCAAGTGAGGACTTGGAACAGACGCTCGAGCGTTATTGCTGGCTATATAACTACCACATTCCTCAGAAGGCACTACGTCACAAGGCGCCAATCGCAGCGATGAAGGAATGGCAAGCCGAACGGCCGGAGTTATTCACTAAGCTCGTAGTTAATCAGACGGGACCCGACATCTAGCAATGAATAACTGCATGAATCTTCGACACTCAACCATGAACAACTTCAACTATTAAATTTTTTAAACATCAGGTATATAAGCATCAACGGCGCCTACCATAAATACGACTGCTAATTTATAGCTTCACATTTACTTATAAACAGAGAAGTGATAGTATACTAGAGAATCTCTAACCAATTGAGTAATTATAGTGAACAATCCATCTCGCACAGTTGTCTTAGCGATGTCATTTTTACTACTTTCAGGGTGTAATGAATCTGAATCCAGTAATAAGGAACTTACTGACTCCGACCAGAAAAAAATTACGGATCTTATCAAAAAAACTGAAGCCAATATGGTTTTTGTCAAAGGAGGTACTTTCCAAATGGGTGATTTTGGGCCTATTGATGAGGGTACCAATGGCTTGCCTTATTCCGCTGACAAAGACAACAAGCCATTACATACAGTGAGTCTTGATAGTTATTCTATTTCTGCGACTCAAATATCTTATGATGATTTTGATATCTATACGTTAGCCACTGGAAAACAAACCATAAACGATAGTGGCATTGAGAAAAAATATAGAGCCCCTAATGTTCCCGCGGGTGTCACATGGGATCAAGCCAATGACTATTGCTCTTGGCTTTCCGCCAATACTGACAGCACCTACAAATTACCGACTGAAGCGCAATGGGAGTTTGCTGCGCGCTCAAGAGGACAACTTTATATTTTTGGGACAGATGATGGAACTTATGAAAGAGGAAAAAACATTCCTACACGCGAGGAAATTAGAAGAAGCACTAAATCTAACTCACTAACGTCTCCTAGCATAATAAAGTCTATACCACCAAACCCCATAGGTATTTATCAAATGGGGCTTAATGGCTTTGAATGGACTAATGATTGGTACAGTGAAACTTATTACAACACATCTCCTCAACTCAACCCTCAAGGCCCAGATAGTGGCAGTAAAAAAGTTGAAAGAGGAGGAGGATTAGGTGGAGGCCTTACGGCTAAATTCACCTTTAACCGTAGGAGTTATTTACCAGATGCAAGCTTTATAGCCCCAAATGGTGAATTAGAAACAGGAGCCATAAGAGAGCACACATTTAGATGTATGTCTACAAGCGAATAAAGTAAGATTTTTATGCATAACCAAACTCAGTATCATCAATCATACACTGAGTTTGGTTATAGCAAGGCCTCATAAAATTATAATCTACAGATGGTTGACGCAAATATTCAATACTATCATTTTTTACTACAACAGTTCCTTTTGAAGAAGCTAGCTTTAGCCGACTCTTAATCCCCTCAAGTTCTTTAGGGTAGTCACTTGAAATAGGGGAAGGGTAATCTTCCTCCCCACTGCCTAGATATTTTAATACTAGCTCCTCACCCTCTTCCCAAGAGCCTTTTGCACCATTGACGGCTTTCACGCGCTGCATTATATTTCTATACTCAGATACGGACTGAACATATCTCAAGAGTTTTATGATTGCCTCTTTTCTATCCGTCATGGTACCGAATACAGTAAATTCAGAAACTAAGACGGAGTAGTCCCTATTTGCAGGAACATATTTATCATAACTATCGCTCTTAATCAACAAAACTATCAGGTTACTTTTTGCTTCAGGAAGTAATATAGCCAACTTATCGTCATCAGAGTCTATTATAGACTGCATCACCTCAGCTCGCTTGGAAGCAGCCTTGAAATCCTTGATATAGCTTATATCATTAACTTCATCAACAATATTTGTGACAAGCTCGTTTACTTTATCTTCAACCAATGCAGTAGTAGAGTACATGAATTCAGTTATATCTTTTCCGTATGCTATAGCAAGAGTAAAGATATTAACTAATGTATCAAATGCTCCAGGCTCAATAAATGACAAGTGTACAAAGTCTGTATTTTTTAGCTGATAATATGTCCACGCTGCAAACTCACGTAAGAGCTTCGTATCTACTTCATAAGAAACTTCCCCAGAGGCACCCAAACCTAAACAAATACCAGCCTTCGCTCTAATTTTGAACCTACCATTATTATAAGAAACATTAAAGCTACCAGCAAAATTCATGCCAGCATACGCAGCTACCGCTGCGCCAGTAATAGCAAATGGCTTGAACTCATGATCTACTTCAGGGCTTTTCCATTCCAGCTGCATTCTGGAAAATGCTTCGGCTTTACCACCTATAAATGCCTCAAGTGTAGCCTCAGCCTTTTGTTCATTTTTATCTTCCTCCATCAAGATAATGGATTGCTGGCTTCCAGGAGGCCCCATAGGTACCATCTCACCTCTGGTACCTCGCGCTTTTATCCCGCCCTGAGCCACTTCAAGATCAACATTTATCTCAGCTGCGATACTTGCGCCGATGGCGCCAGACATACTGATGAATGCATGTACACGTAACATCCCAAGTTGTAGTACTTGCTTATCATCCAGTTCGTACATCAGCTTCAGGCCACCTGATGGCCGATAATAATCTATAGACCCTTTAGCTTCAAACAAGGATAACTTGGCTTCAGCATTTGCTTTTAGCCTGGCCTTGCCTTCAAGTGGCGTAAGCTCACCAGTCAAGCCACTAGCTCCATATGTCCAGCGTGCTAATTGTGCCTCACCCGATAACTCTACTTTTCCGTCACTACTCTGCTGCTTACTATCCGCCTCACTATTGTATTTGAAGTTAAGCTGTTTATTTAGCTCTTTAGTCCATTTACAGAGATCGATGGTATCTTCATCTTTTTTCAACCATTCATCAAACCATGTGAAATCTGTTTTTAAGGTTTTTGAAATAGCCTGCTCTTTCAATTGACTGTATATGGACGCCCATACTACCTCACCCTTCTCAAGCACATCGTCTGCCAAAGAGGTAGCACCATCCTGAGCTATAGTTTTCAACTCAATTTTTGATGTTAAACTATCTACTACCTGAGATCGCATATAGCACATGCGGAAACTCTGCGCATTGCCATCATTACGTCTAATAGGTATCAATTCCACGATAACATTACTTTCATTATCTAGGCTAGATAGTGATACCAAAATCTCTCTTAATGCTTGATTTGCCTTATCAACTTTCTTTTGGCCGCTAGCAATATTTTTTTCAAACTCAGTCTTATACCTAACATATTCAGGATCTTCTTCATCATAAGACATCATCATGGCTTCGTAATTACTTAAATCACCTTGAAGCCTCTCAATCTCTGCGTGATAATTTTCGACAACCGTTTCCAATAATCGTATTTCTTCCA
The DNA here is from genome assembly GCF_002213105.1 of Cobetia sp. QF-1. NCBI lineage: Bacteria > Pseudomonadati > Pseudomonadota > Gammaproteobacteria > Oceanospirillales > Halomonadaceae > Cobetia > Cobetia sp. QF-1. Next base: position 750,827 of record NZ_NBVS01000002.1, on the reverse strand, counting down.
TACATGCCACTACATTTTCAGCAGGCACTTTGATTAATTTATTTCGCCCAACTGCATAGAAAAGTAATGGCGATTTACCTATTGGAGCATCCTTTCCAACGGCTACAAGCCGAGTCTGCACCTTACCCTCAGACATATCACTTCCCAGTTAAATTTTTAACAAGAATTTATTATGCAAAGTCATCTAACCGATCAAGTACATCGACTTTCATCTGCTGCGAGGAAGATGTATTTACGCGTTGTGTACGACCTTCACCGTCACTACGCCCTTCAAACACCTGTCCTTCGGCCGTTGTTATACGATACCTCGCGTACTTGAGAGGAACTTGTGTCTGTTCATCCTTCAAAGTGAAGAATTCGGAATAAATACCTTGAGGATCAGGCAAAGGAGTCAGTGATTTACTTAAACTCGTCGGCCCACCGAAGCTATGCTGTGCGCCCTTCAGATCTACCTTGCCGGGTGCGTGCAATTCAATATTGCCGCCCTTGATGCGCACATAGGCGCCTTGGCAGACCACGGCTATCTCCTTGGCCGCCGCAATGGTGACCACATCGTCCACCGACGTGATGGTCACGTCCTTCTCGGCCGTCAGGTCCATCGCATCACTTTGCGCCTGAACTTCCACCTTGCCGCGTGCGGCAAACAGCTTGATGCCGGCACGTTGCACGAACAGCGAGAACTTCTCGGAGAGCGAGGCGATCAGGCTGCGGCCGGTGGCCAAGTTGATGTCTTCGCCGCTGGTGATGCTGAGTGACTTGCCCTGCGCCAGATGGGTGGATTCCGGCGTGCTCAGCGCAATGCCCGCCGGTGAGCTGACATGCAGCCAGGGGGCGTCGAGACGTGCGGCTTCACCGCGCCCACCCGCGCTGGCGCTGGAGGCGGAGCTGCCGTCGAAATTGGTGCCGCTGTCTTCCGCGCCATAGCGACCCTGGGCATCTTCACTGGCCTGCTTGAGGTTGACGCGCGACTCGAGCGCTTCTGCGTTGTGGCTGGCAGCACTCTCGCTGAGTGTATTGGAGAGCTGATAGGCGCTGGCCAATTGTTGCTGAGCGGGCGTGAGGTCGAGTTGTTCGCCACTGGCGGCGATCTGCCCCCAGCTGGTCAGCAGCAGGCCCTGATGCGCGCGGATGGCGCCATAGGCGTCCGAGCGCAGCTCGAAGCCGGTACCGCGGAAGCTGCCGCGTGTGTTGCCTTGCTGGTGGATCAAGTAGCCGAGGTTGAGCTGGGACTTCTCGTGCTCCGAATTCAGGCGCACACGCTCCTGATCGGTGGCGTCATCGAACACCAGCTCGTTGTACTTGTTGCCGCGGTAGGTCTTGCTCTTGAGGCCGGAGAGCAGGCCATTGGAGTGCCATTGCGGCGTCTGGTCGCCGTTGTAGACCCGTCCGGTGATCAGCGGCCGATCGGCATCGCCTTCGAGGAAATCGACGATGACTTCCTGGCCGATACGCGGCACGAACACACTGCCCCAGCCAGCACCGGCGTTGGGTTGCGCGACACGCAGCCAGCAGCTGACATCGGCGGCGCCCTTCTCGCTGCGGTCCCAATGGAACTGCACGCGCACGCGGTTGAGCGAATCGGTGTGTATCTCTTCATTCTCAGGCCCGACGACGATCGCGGTCTGCGGGCCACCAAGATTGGGGCGCGGATGATCGAGCGACGGACGATACGGCTGGCTGAGGCGCTGGGATTCAAAGTCGATCAGGTACTGGCCGGTACCGACATCGGCGTAGTCGTCCTGTGCATCACTCTCGAGACCATGCGCCTGCCGCGCCTGGGCCATACGCGTTTGCAGGCTGCCCGGTAGCGCCTTGAGGTGCGCGGAGACCGGCAACGCATTCTCGGCGCAGACGGTCAGACCCAGCACCAGGAATTCGCGCTCACTGGAATCGCCGTCTTCATGGCGGGCGTGCTGGCTAAGCTCGAACCAGCGGCCGACCTTCAACTGGCGGGTGCCCCCGGCACCGTAAAAGCGCTTGGCGCGGGATTCATGGGCCTCGAGGCGATTGACGGTCAGGCGTTCGCCGCGCGAGTGATCGTCGAAATAGTACTCGCCGGGATAGTCGTAGACTTCCTGCTCGCTAAGGTTGCCTTGATCGCTTCGCGTATCCTGGCCGGAGCGTTTCTCCAGGCCCGGCTGCTTGTAATCAAACGTCCCGAGGCTGACGCGAGTCGGTTGCTGCTGACGGCGACCGCTCCACTGGGTGATGGAGTCCTCAAGCTCGGTGGCATCCTGACGATGGAAGCGGATGACTTGCGGCTCAACCGGCGCACAGGTCGCGACATCATCGGTGATGACAAGGCGGTGGCCATTGAAGTCGCTGTCGTCAGAGGCGTGTTCGAAGTAATAGAACAGCCCTTCCTGCTCCATCAGGCGATTGACGAACTGGAAGTCGCTTTCGCGATACTGCACGCAGTAGCTGCGCGCCGGGTACTCGCGGCGTAAATCCAGCCGCCAGCCACCCTGCGCTTCGCCTTGGGCGATGGCGTGGTTCGAGAAGACCGACTCGATCACCTCAACCGCGCTCACGTCTTGGAAGATGCGGCTGTCACGACCTAGCTTGAGCATCGAAAGCCACGGCACCAGCGTCAATTGGTAATAGAAGACGCCACCATCCTCGCCAAGCAGCGCGGCCGATTCGACCAACCCGGAGAGCTTGCGATAGTCGCCATTCGCTTGACGCACTGACAGCACAGCGGACTGCGCCATCAGCGTCTTGAGTTCGATATCGCCGTTTTGTGAGATGCAGTCAAGCGTGTAGGCGAAGGGCCGTGATAGGCGCTCTTCTGCCACCAGACGATGAGGAATGAAGTCTGCGTCACTCATCTCCAGAGTGAGCAGGCGCTCATTCTGACTCAGTGAGATATCAAATGACGACAGTAAAGAATCCAGCACCCATGAATCCGACATATTCAGCGTCCCTGGCATTTAACGTAGGCGGTTGCCTCGCTGCGGATGACCGTCCCTGGCTCTCAGCGATGCGGCATAGCATATAGGAATGAATGCATAGAGTTAATGGCAGCGTTACGCCGCACTACTGCATGTGCTGTGCGATAGCATCAATAGTAGAACGCTCGACTCGCTGGATAAGGGTGCTATGTTCAAAGCTCCATTGAACGCAGGAGTCTGACATGACCCGCCTGACCGCAAAGGATTTCGCTCCCGAACTGCTGGAGCTGTATGACGGATATGTGCACGGCAACATCAGCCGACGGCAGTTCCTGGATGGCGCCGCGGCATTCGCGGTGGCGGGATTGACGGCAACATCGATTCTGGCCAGCTTGAGCCCGAATTACGCACTGGCCTCACAGGTGGAATTCACAGACCCCGATATCGTGGCCGAATACATCACTTATCCCTCTCCCGATGGCCACGGCGAAGTGCGCGGGTATCTGGTCAAGCCTGCCAATGTGATCGGCTCGCTGCCCGGTGTGGTGGTAGTACACGAGAACCGTGGACTCAACCCGTACATCGAGGACGTCGCGCGTCGCGTCGCCAAGGCGGGCTACATCGCGCTGGCACCGGACGGACTGAGTTCCGTGGGTGGCTATCCGGGCAATGATCCCAAGGGCAAGGAACTACAGGCTCAGATTGATCCCGAGAAGCTGATGAACGACTTCTTCGCGGCCATTGAATACCTGATGGCCGAGGGACGCACCACCGGCAAGATCGGCATCACCGGCTTCTGCTATGGCGGAGGAGTATCGAATGCCGCGGCCGTGGCCTACCCCGAACTCGCCTGTGCCGTACCCTTCTACGGACGCCAACCGCGCGCCGAAGAAGTGGCCGCTATCAAGGCACCCCTGCTGTTGCAATACGCGCAGAATGACGAACGCGTCAATGCTGGCTGGCCTGCCTACGAAGCCGCGCTGAAAGCCAACGACAAGGTCTATGAGGCCTATATCTACCCAGGCACCAGTCACGGCTTCCATAATGACTCCACTCCACGCTACGACGAAGAGGCTGCCACGCTCGCCTGGGACAGAACGCTTGAATGGTTTGCCAAATACCTGACATAAATCGCGGTAATGGCATCAAATTATCAACTGCACAGCAATCCACTCGCCACTATCTTGTCGACAGTGCCTTTGCCGATACCGCGAATGCGGGTCAACTGACTTGAGGAGGCCCAGGGACGGTGGTCGATGATGTAGGCAGCGCGCACTGGCCCGATATTAGGCAACTGATCGAGCTGTGCAGTATTGGCGGTGTTGAGATCGACACAGATATTCGACGAGTGGGCGGCCTTGGCAGACCGGCTAGCGAGTGCAGCTACCTGCGTCGCGCCGCCAGCTGGCTGCATGGCTAGCGAGCCACCGTCCAACGCCATATAGACCGGCGCGTGATCCGAGACATCAGCTCGGGCAGTCTTGTGGGTGATACCCAGATATGCCGGAAAGCGGAAGACATCTCCTCTGGCCTTGGGCCACTCACCGGGAACGAACCAGATATTGTCGTACAGACTGGCATAACGGCCATCGGTACTGGAGAGCGTAGTGGCACCCTTGGTAATGAGCGGACGCAAGCCAAGCGCACGCAGATCTCCCCAAGCAGATTCAGAGGGCGCCATGTTGAAATCACCCATGATGATGGCCGGAGCCCTCGGTGTGATCTCTTTCATCAAGTCATAGATATCGGCCAGCGCATGGATTTCAGGCGCTCGATCCGCTTTGCTATCGCCATACAGAATATGCACATTGGCGACGCTGAACGTCTTGCCAGTCCCTTTCTCCACGAAGGTTGCGATCAGTGGTTCACGCGCGAATACATCCTGCGTATCCAGATACACCGCTGCTCCACCGTGATACGCGATTGTCTTCTCACGGTATAGATAGGCATAGCGCTCCTGATAAGAACTTCTTCCTACCTCATGGCTGACAAGACTTCCCCAGTCATCGCCGGTAAGTGCTTCGAGTCGATGCTCCAGATCACTAACGACACCATCCTTCATCACTTCTTGCAGGCCGATAAGGTCCATGTGTTGCGCAACCGCTGTCACTTCTTCCAGCCGCTTGCCGTTATTCCAACCTGCGTGCTTTAGATTCCAGGTAGAGATGACAGCATCAGCATGACTCAGCGCTGAGACAGCCAGCAGCAGTGACAACAGCATACTTTTACACGCCAAACTCGACCATCGTCCCACATTGCTTATCCGTATCACGCAGCATTCCCTAGCGATTCATGTTCATAAAAAACCATTAACCGGCTGTATTTTATGAATTTAACGCTAAGGTTTATAGAACAATAATGTTATTAATCACTAAATATCTTGATTATGTTCTCTTGATATTCTGGTAGCACCCATCGCGGTGGCTCTGCTCAGCCGCGATCTACCGATTCTGATGCCTGCACATCAACGTCACCTTGCCCTCATTGATCACACTCTTAGGGCTTACTGGCTTGACCTTTCAGAGGAACCTTTTACTCTCCTCTCTCGCTTTTCACCTTGGCACTGCATTCACCTACCACGAGTTCTCATGGCCATTTCATTATCGTGCCCACCAGGCAGCCAACTAGAGCGCCTGCGTCAGACCACCCCGCTGGTGCACAACATCACCAATCATGTCGCCATGACACCAAGCGCCAATACGTTGTTGGCTATCGGTGCCTCGCCATTGATGGCGCATGCACTGGAAGAAATTCAGGACATAGTGCGAGTCGCCGATGTGTTGTGTATCAACATCGGGACGCTGTCAGTGCCGTGGATTGAAGCCATGCAACTGGCTGCTGAAGCAGCGCATCTTGCTGGCAAGCCGTGGGTGTTGGACCCCGTCGGTGTCGGCGCCTCCCTGCTACGCCAGCAAACCTGCCGCGTACTGCTCGATCATCAGCCCAGCGTGATTCGTGGCAATGCCTCCGAAATACTGGCACTGGCAGGTGAGGCCAGTCAGAGCCGCGGCGTGGATAGCGGTGATGACGCCGAAGATGCGATTGTCCGCGCGACTCAGACTGCGATATCACTCGCACAACAGCACGGTTGCGTGGTCGCGATGACAGGCCTTGTTGACGTGGTGACAGATGGCAAGCAATTGATTCGCATCACTGGCGGGCATCCCCTGATGGGACGCGTGACGGCGATGGGCTGCGCCCTTAGCAGTGTTGTCGCGGCCTTCATTGCTGCTAACGATGAGCCACTAAGTGCCACTGCCTCGGCATTAGCCTGTTACGCTTATGCCGGAGAGTGCGCGGGGTATCACGCCACAGGCCCGGGCAGCTTTGTGCCCGCGTTTCTGGACACCCTCTATACCCTCGATGGCGAAACACCCCCTCTTGAAACGCGTATGGAGATAACCAATGTCGCTTGATCTATCCCTTTATCTGGTCACGGACCCCACGCTGTGTGCCGGACGCGGGCTGGAGGCTACCGTGATGGCCGCAGTACGTGGCGGCGTCAGTGTCGTGCAGCTACGCGACAAGCATGCCAGCGACGCCGAGATGATCGTGCAGGCCAAGCGCCTGAAAGTGCTGCTGGAGGACTATGGTGTGCCACTGATCATCAATGATCGACTCGAGGTCGCACTGGCTAGTGGCGCAGATGGTCTGCATATCGGTCAGGGTGACGGCGATCCTGCTGAGGCGCGCCGCGTACTGGGCGATGATGCTCTGATCGGCCTGTCAGTCCAGACGCTTGAACAGCTGGCACAGGTCGATGCCGAACACCTCGATTACCTCGGGTTGGGGCCGGTATTTGCGACTGCGACCAAGCCGGACCACGCAGCACCGCTGGGAATCGAGGGGCTGGCACGCCTGGTACGCGCAAGCCCGCTGCCCACTGTCGCGATCGGCGGCCTTTCACTGCTCAATGCGCGTGAAATCATGGCCAGCGGTACCGACGGGGTAGCCGTTGTCTCAGCACTCTGCACCGCAGCAGATCCGTCAGCTGCCGCTCAGGAGTTTCTGGCCCAGTACCCCTTCTGATTTCCTGGCCACTCGTGTGAAGAACACGCGTGGCCAGAGACAGACACTTCAAAGCCTGCCTCTCTTCTCAGGGGCAGGCTTTGGTGTTTTCATCTTTCGGATTCACTCACTCCATGTCAGTCAACGGTTGGCTCCGCTGCCGAAGACTGCATCAGGACAGCGCGCCATTCAGCTCCGAGATGATCGCTTCGCGCTGCTTGAGCGATTCGACGCCCTCCTCCCCCAGCTTGCTGGCCACTTCACTCAATAGCCCTTCCGCCAGGAACATGAACGCACTCATGCTATTGCTGTAGAACAAGCTGTGGTTGGGCACATGGAAGCTATGCAGTGCCAGCGTTTCCAGCGGTGAGCTGGCCGAATCTGTCAATGCCACTACCTTGATGCCGCGCTTGATGGCCACCTGCGCACAGGCCACCACGCTGGGTGTATAGGGAAAGCAGCTCGCCACCACCAGTACATCTCCTTCTTCCAGCTGCGCCAGTGCATCGGCGACCCCCTGACGACTGGCATCCAACGGCGCCACATTCGCCCGTAACATGCCCAGTCCATAAGCCATGAACAGCGCCAACGAATTGAACTGGCGCATGCCGTGCAGCCGTACTCTTGGCGCGTCTGCCAATAATCGCGTCACCGCCTCGAATGTCTGGGGGTCTACTCTCTCCAGCATGCCCACAATGTTGGCACTCTCCTGTCGCCCTAATCGAGTCAGCTGCGCCATCGAGGTATTGTCATCGCCACGTGCCAGCAGCTGAGACGCCTGCTCACTATAGAAATGCCGACCCTCGGTCACTTCGCGTCGAAAGACATCCTGAAACTTGCTGAAACCTTCATAGCCCAGCCGCTGCGCCAGACGTGAGAAGGTCGAGGCATTCACCCCCAGCCACTCCGCCAACTGGCTGATGGACGAGACCGCAGTACGCTGCGGCGACTCGATCAGGCTACTCAGCACCCGCCGCGAGCTATTGCCGAGTCGAAGTTCCACCTCACGTCGGTCGATCGCCTCCAGCAACTGCTTCAGCCCCAAGACTGTGTCAGGGGGCGTTAGCGCAAGGCGAGTCGATGTCGTGGCAGGAGGAATAGCCATGAGGAAAATCCTGTGGATGCTGATAAGAAGGCACGCCGCACGCGACGCGTAAAGAGGAAGGTACCACCTTTCGCGATGCACCATTCTCCAAACACGATGCGCAAACATTAATTGCATATTACACAAATGCATCTATTATTTGCATTTACAGGTCATTACTTCCCGTCTCGCAAGACACCCGCGTCGAGAGAGACAAGCCGCCGGAGACCCGCATGAGTCATGTATTCCATCGTCACCTGAACCAGGACTATCCGACCGCCGTCAAGGGCGATGGCCCTTACCTGATCGATAGCCAGGGGCGTCGCTACCTGGATGCCAGTGGTGGTGCTGCGGTGTCATGCCTCGGCCATAGCGATGGTGATGTCATCAAGGCCATCCAGGATCAGGTCGGCACCATGGCGTACGCGCACAGCTCATTCTTTACCTCTGAGCCAATGGAAGAGCTGGCCGATTTCCTGATCGACCGCGCTCCCGAAGGGCTTGAATCGGTCTACTTCGTCTCGGGAGGGTCAGAGGCGGTCGAAGCTGCGCTCAAGCTGGCGCGCCAGTATTTCATCGAGATCGGTCAGCCGCAGCGCAAGCATCTGATTGCTCGTCGTCAGAGCTATCACGGCAATACGCTGGGCGCCTTGGCCACCGGTGGTAACGCCTGGCGACGTCAGCAGTTCGAGCCGCTGCTGATCAATGTCAGTCATGTCAGCCCCTGTTACGCCTATCGGGAACAATGCACGGATGAGACACCCGAGGCAATGGGGATTCGTCTCGCCGCGGAGCTTGAGGAGGAAATCCTGCGCCTGGGCGCCGAGAACGTGATGGCCTTCGTCGCAGAGCCGGTCGTCGGTGCCACCCTGGGTGCCGTCACGGCGGTACCGGGCTACTTCAAGCGCATCCGTGAGGTGTGTGATCGCTACGGAGTACTGCTGATTCTCGATGAGGTGATGTGTGGCATGGGCCGTACCGGCAGCCTGTTTGCTGCCGAGCAGGAAGGGATAAGCGCCGACTTGATCACCATCGCCAAAGGTCTGGGTGCCGGTTACCAACCGATTGGCGCGACCCTGGTCAGTGGCAAGATTCGTGATGCCATCGCCAATGGCTCCGGCTTCTTCCAGCATGGCCATACCTATATCGGCCACGCGACGGCTTGCGCGGCGGCCCTCGCGGTACAACAGGCCATTGAATCGCGTGGCCTGCTCGCGCGCGTCAATCATCTTGGTGATGGATTGCAGGCACGCCTCAAGGAACGCTTCGCCCAGCACGTCAACATCGGCGACATTCGTGGTCGTGGCTTGTTTCAGGGACTGGAGCTGGTGACTGACCGCACGAAAAAGACGCCCTTTGACCCGGCGCTGAAGTTACATGCCCGTATCAAGAAAGCCGCCATGGCCGAAGGTCTGATGTGCTATCCGATGGGCGGTACGCTCGATGGGCGCCAGGGCGACCACATCCTGCTGGCCCCACCCTTCATTCTCGACAATACGCATCTCGATGAGATCACGCTGAAACTCGGCAACGCGATTGATACGGCACTGGCAAGCCTCTAGACATGAAAACTCATGTATTCATGCGTCGCACTCAACGACAAGCTTCTATGAACATTCCCATCCCAGACACTATTCGGAATTCACGACATGGCCATTCACTCCCGCTTATCCGAGCTTGACGAAGCCTCGATGAGCGATGCCCAGCACGAGGTGCTCAGCGAGATTCTCAGCGGACCTCGTGGCAATCTCGATGGCCCATTTCTGGCCTGGATTCACAGCCCGCAGCTGGCCAATCATGCCCAACGCCTCGGTGCCTTCTGCCGCTATGCGACAGGGCTTGAGCTACGCCTGAGTGAGCTGGCCATTCTTGTCACTGCCGTGTGGTGGAAATCCCAGGCCGAATGGCAGATTCACGCGCCGATCGCTGAAAAGGCGGGTCTGTCATCGCAGACCATCGAGGCACTGCATCTCGAGCAGACGCCAGACTTCATCAAGGCCGATGAGCAGCTGATCTACCGTTTCACCCGCGCACTCTACGAGACACGTCGTGTTGATGACGTGCTCTACGCCGAGGCGGTCGCGATGTTTGGTGAGTCAGTGGTCGTTGAGCTGGTCGGCGTGCTGGGATATTACGCACTGGTGGCCATGACACTGAACACCTTCGCCGTACGGCGTGACAGCGAGACAGCGCTTCCGTTTGCCGAGCCCACCCCGACCGCCTGAGCCTAAACCCTCGGTGCAGTCATGCGCTTCTGCCAATACAGGCTTGCTCGCGCCTTACTATCACGGCATTCTCAAAAAAACGCCCTGCCATGCAGGGCGTTTTCATCAATGTGCTCTAGAGCCCTCTTATAACAACAAGGCGTGCAATTCATGAGTGATTTCGAGCGCACGGAAGTCGCGGTCATCGGGGCCGGTGCGGTGGGTGTCGCCTGTGCCTTATGGCTACGCCGCGCAGGACATGAAGTGACATTGATTGAGCGCGAGACAATTGCCAGCGGCACCTCCTACGGCAACGCCAGTACCCTGGCAGACTATGGTTGCCTGCCCATCGCGCGCCCGGAAATCTGGGGCAGCATTCCGACACTGCTGTTTTCACCCGCCTCCCCCTTCGTCATCAACTGGAGCCGCTTGCCACGCCTTTCGCCGTGGTTGATGCGCTTTCTGGGCCAGTGCAACGCTACGCGCTTTCGCGCCAACAGTGAGGTACTCGCCCAGCTATTGAGTAGCGCCTACGACGATTATCAGCCGCTATTTGATGAGACGCCCGATGCCACACAGCTGATTCAGCGCCGCGGCTGTCTGTATTCCTATGGTGAGGCCAAAAACCTGAACGCCGCGCACGGCGATATCACGCTGCGTGAGCAACTGGGTATTCAGCAACAGGTGCTGACGGCAGAGGAAATGATCGCACTGGAACCGGCGATGGACGGGCATACCGCAGGCGGGATCTTGTTCCCAAGCTCCAGTCATCTGGATGACCCGCAGGTATTTGTCGAGACATTGGCAGCGCCACTGCTCAATGAAGGCCGTATGGTGCAGGCCGAAGTGGTCGCGCTGACACAACGTAGCGAAGGTCTGTTGCTACGCTACGCGGATGGTCGCACGCTACTGGCAGACCGCGTGGTATTGGCAGGCGGCGCTTGGTCGGCGGGGCTTGCTCGCCAGGTAGGAGACCGTATCCCACTGGATACCGAGCGTGGCTATCACGTCGAATTTGATCTTGAACAGTCACCGCTGACACGTCCGACATGTCCGGTGGAAAGTGCGTTCTACATGACGCCGCTACGTGGCCGCCTGCGGGCGGCGGGCACCGTCGAGTTGGGGTCGCTCAATGATCCCGCCAATCCTGCACGCCTGCGCTATATCGAGTCACGCGTGCGCCATATCCTGGGGCTCAAGGAAGCCATCGCGCGTAGCTGGCTGGGCTTTCGCCCGACGCTGCCGGATTCACTGCCGGTCATCGGTCCATCCCCGCGTGAACCCCGCCTGATCTATGCTTTTGGCCATCAACATATTGGCCTGACACTGGCGGGCGTGACGGGGCGACTGGTGTCCGATTGTTTAGCCAAAAGCTCACCGGAATGGCTTAAGTCTTGCTCAGCAGAACGCTTTTAACTCTGAATTCATGCAACAAGCACGGCACTTGAGCATTGCACTGTCATGAATCATCAGGCTCCATCCGCCGATTCATTGAGATGCGGCGACAAGCGCGTCAATAGCTGCCCCCACTGACTGCATAGAGTGTCCGCGTCATAGCGCGCAGCATTTTCTCGGGCAAGTGCTGACATTGCATCACGGCGGACGGGGTCCTGAATCAGCGCACTCACTTCGTGTGCCAAGGCCTCAGCGTCGTCAACATTGACCAGCACACCGCTACCACATGCCAGTATCTCGGCCGGACCGGTTTCACAGTCCGTCGACACCACCGGCAGACCAAAGTGCTGAGCCTCCAGCAGCGTCATGGGCAAGCCTTCCCAGCGCGAGCTCATCGCGAACAACGCTGCCTGTCGATACTCGACCTCTACCGCAGAGGTACGCCCGACAAAGACAATGCTGTCATCGAGGCCGAGTGTCTCAGCCTGCGCCTTGAGACTGGCTTCATCCTCTCCCCAGCCCACGATGCGTAACTGCCAGGCCGGATGCTCTCGGGCGACAATCGCCCAGGCACGCAGCAGTACATCAAAGCCCTTCTGTTCGGTCAGGCGCCCCACCGCCAGCACAATCCGCGAGGATCTTGAGTCCATGGCCGTGATGTCAGAAAGCGGCAATGCAAAGCGCGGCACAGGATTCCAGATCGCCTGTACCTTGTTACCGAGTCGGTATCGCTCTTGCCAGGCAAGGGCATCACGCTCCGTGAGCACGACAATGGAATCGGCAAGACGCACCGCAGCTGAACGCCCGATCGAACGTAAACGCGAACCGTGATTCGTCGTGAGGTTGAAATGCTCCCAGCAAATCATGCGAGCACGGATAAACGGTGCCCAGGGCGCGCAGAACGCAAACAACACCGAATCGACCAACACCACAATGTCAGCCTGTTGCCTACGGATATTCGACAACAGCGCTGAGCTAATCCCTAACGCTCGCCGCGCGCCGCCCTGAGCCTCCTTGAGACCCAGTGCGCAGGTGGTAATGGCAGGCTCCAGTTGAAAGGACGTCGTTGCGGGCCCGAACAGGCTGGCGATCACGACATCATGCCCCGCCCGTACCAGACCACTACCTATCTCACACGTAACACGCTCGGTACCTCCATCGCTGGATAAGTTGCCAACGATAAACAGAATCTTCATTTTTCATGCGCTCCATGCTTGAAAACTTGTGCGCGCGGCCTATCCATGCAGGCTGATCCAGACAAACTGATCCAGACAAACTAATCCAGACAAACTAATCCAGACAAACTGATCCAGAAAAACTCTGATGCAATCAACAGAGACACCAGGCATGTCTATCTCGGGCGCAGAAAAAACCCGCCCTCGATAAGCATCGGTGGCGGGATATAGTGAGAAAGTATCAAAGGGGGAAAATGCGAAAAAAGATCTCTGCATCAATATCTTCAACAGACCCATCAAAAAGTCAGCCTGAGCGGCATCACTAGATCAGGGCCTAACCACACTCACAGGCGAGTGCAGCAATGATGATGCTGATGTCAGCATTAGCGCCGCTGCGTAGCTGCGCGTTGCGGGTCTGCGCTGTCACTGTCACTGTCGAGCACGCGCTTGGTAGTCCTCGCGTGTAACGCTTCGGTGGAAACTTGATGAATGATACCGCAGTCTTCGCAATGGTACTGAGGCGCATGGCCAGCCAATCGCTGCCACCAGTGACGCTTGACACGATGCACACTGGCGCCCCCACATTGGGTGCAGAAACGATATCCACTCATGATGACTCTCTGCTCTCTATTCTCTGTAATTACGGGCACGCCTCGGGATCGTGTATGTCACTCAGAGGCTCGTAACATGACGATGGGGAATAACGACATGGTCAAGCCCAGACGGAAAGCCTGGTGCCTTGATGACATCAGCCGATGACAGGCCTTCGCTAATCACATATAAGGAATGTCGCTAGTATGCGTGTTTTGTCCAGCAGCGGTTTCTGATATTCCCCCCACTGTCGAGACGCAAATTCATCATTCTTTCTCAGCATCCGGCATGGTGATCATGCGCTATTTGCAAGGCCTCAGGCCGATGCAAGTACTGACTTGCGCGACGCTTGCTCCAATGTATGCTGCAAGCATCCAAGGTAGGCGCGCACCACGATCTTCTGGTCAAACTCGGCTTCGATTCGTGCTCGCGCTGCCTGCCCTGCCATGACAAGTGCGTCGTGTGGCAGCTCCAGGCAGGCTTGAAGCTGTTGTTCCAGCGATTCGGTACTACCGGCTTCACATAGCCAGCCAGTGGTACCCGGTAGTACCGAGCTACGACACCCCGGTACGTCACTGACAATCGCGGGACGTCCCATCGAAGCGGCTTCCAGAACCGTGCGTGGCATACCCTCACGATAGGACGGCAGCACCAGAATATTGGCCTCGGCCAGGAAGGGCCGCACATCATGCTGTTCACCGAGATAGTGCAGCACTCCGCGCTCGCGCCACTGCGTGATTTCCGCATCACTGATCGCAGTGCGGTTGCTGATGCCAGACGGACCGATCAGCCAAAAACGTGCCTGGGGATAGCGCTCATGCAGTCGCTCAGCGGCAGCTACGTATTCGCGCACCCCCTTGTCAGCGATCAACCGTGCAACCATCACGAAGGTCAGCGGTGGCCCCACCGGCTGCGGTGTGAAGGCAAAGCGCTCCGGGTCAATTCCTGCCCCCGGCAATACGACTGATGGCGTCGACTTCTGTAGCCCTAAGCGCATGAAGAGCGCTTGGTCATCGCGATTCTCGAAGAACACGCAGCGAGCACCGCGATTGGCAAAGCCGTAAAGCGCGCGCACCCGCCGGAACAACCAGCTGTCATGCAGGAAAGCAGTACCGAGACCAGACACATTGTTGGTGTAGGGAATGTTGAGCAGCCGGCAGGCCAGCCCTGAATAGACGTTGGCCTTGATGGTGAAGTTGAGCACATAACGCGGCTTCAGTTTCAGCAGTGTCATCAATAGCGACAGCAAACTGCGCCCTTCACCCACAAGCGAGGTGCCCTTGCCTTCCATTCCCAGCGCGCGATGCTCGACCTTGAGCTCATCTACCAGGCGTTGACTATGAGCATCGGCCGGCGCGAGACAGATGACACGGTAGCCACTGTCACGTAGACCCTCGATGACCCCGCGATGGAAGTTATAGAGAAAGAATGATGAATTGGAGACCAACATCACCGTGGGAGGCTGGGCGTCACGTTTAGGCATGTGGCTATCCTTGGCAGTTCATGCGTAGTGAATGACCGACGTCGTTAATGACTGGCATAGCTGATGACGTGCGAATAGATGAGACGAGCGCATCATCGGGTCATGCAGAAAGCATCAGGCGTCGTGGGTCTCAGGTCGACGAGGAAGTCATCGACCTGAGAGGTATCCTGAGGGGGCTACAAGGGGATGAATGACTCACAGCACAGGCCATGCGCAAGGCATGGCCTGATAGAGCGTGTGTCAGTCGAGTAACGAGGGGCGACGCTCATGTTGCCAACGGCGCACAAGCCCAGTGTCATATGCCATGCACACGACATAGATCACCAGGAACGGGAATCGATAGCGCACCGCGGTGCCGTAATTGAAAACCACCAGCCCATAGATGGTGAACGCACCGATGAGATACAGCAGCCAGAATAACGTCTTCTCACGCTGCACCTGCCAACACTGCACGGTCAACCAGACAAGAAAGGCCACCACCAATACATTTTCGCCAGACTGGATGAGCTGCAGCAGGTTGGCAGCTTCCCAAGGCAACGGCTTGATCAGGAAATAAAGCGCGCCCTGCACACCGGTGACGACAAAGTCACCAAAGCCCTGAATGATCTGGACATCCTCGATCTTGCCACCATCCTCGATGTACATGGCTGCCCGGAAGAAGTTGATCTGGTCCACCGCCAGCGGGTAGATCACCAGTACGCTGGCACACAGCCCGACCAGTAACCAGCAGAAACGCTTGCCGGAAAGACCACGACGACTGACGTCATAGATCAGATAGATGCCGAGGAATATCAGCATGATCAGCATGTTCTGGAACTTGATGACCCACAGCGGCGCCAGGAGAAACAATGCCCAACCAGGGCGGCGATCGATCGCAAGCAGAAAGCTCGCCAGCATGATGCCGGTGACCAGAGTGTCACGCAGGCTCAGCGAGCTATAGAGCACCAGGCTTGGGTAACAAAGCAGAAACAGCAGTACGGCGTGCGAGATGATGCCTCGGCGGATCATCATCATCAGGCCGCCGATATAGAGAAACTTGTTGAAGAACCCCAGACTTGAAACCGTCTCCACCAGCGGCAGCGGCAACAGGGCTAACAGACCGGATGAGAACGACACAGTCAGCGAGCGATCCATCGCGTCCCAATCCATGCTGCGCATCGCCATCACCTGCTCCCAGTAGCGGAACTGGTCGGGCATATAGCTGGCATCAAACAGTACATTATTGAGCAGATAGGGCACTGCGCTGCTCAGACTCAGGATGATCGCCGTATTACGGGTCACCCAGCCGCGTAGATGGCCCACCATTACCAGTACCAGACACACGAGCAGATTGGGCAGATCGAGCAGAATATCTTCCATGAAAAGGCTTAATCTCGTTCGGAGCTGTTCGCCATCACGGCACGGGGGGACTCGACAGAAATAGACGATGGCACTGCCGAAGGTGATACGACTTGCCTGCTATTATCTAGCGCACTGACATTCAGGACACTACCGCCCTGGGCGCTGACCTCCAGACTTCCAACATTCAGAGCACCAGCATCGGTTGTCTTCGCAGAAGAGATGACACCCGCTGCCTTCAGCAACAATCCCAGACACTGCATCAACTGCAAGTCCTTGAGTTCTGCGCTGGACTCCTGCATCTGTGACCCATGTACCGCCGGTGAGGCGGACGATGCCAAGGCAAGATTCACCAGTGCCACTCTGGTTCTCGAGACACCCCCTTCGCGCAGAATCTCGCGGGTTATCTCATCGCTGGCAGACAATGCCAGAGCCGCCTGCGGATACTTCAACGCCATCTTGCGGCGTAGTCCGTTGGCTTTATCACCCAGCGCATGCCATTCACTGCTGATCAAGGTGGCGTGATATATCACCACCGGCACACGATCTCGATTGAGGCGCCCCGCCTTGAGCGCCATCAGATTGGCATCCAGACCACTGGCCAGTAACACGCACGGCCGATGGCGGGCCAGATAACGTGTCAGTGCCAGGATACTGGACAAGCGGTGTTGCGCGCCCAGCTCTACCAGTCGCACGCCGTGGGCCAGTGCTGCCATCACCTGTTCGTCGGCCTGCTGCACCACAAGGTCCACTTCATGCCCCAGGCGCATCAGGCCTGCTGCCAATGCCAACATCTGGCGTGTCTCGCGACGGTCCCTTTCACGGCTGCCCTGCCGTGCAGAGACAAACAGCGCCATTCTATGCGTTTTCATTCCAACTCCTTCGCAGTACTTGCAGAATCAGCCTGCCCATCAGGCCAGGCGCTGATAGACACTGCGTGCCTGACGCGCCAGTGGTGCGGGCAACAGTGCAACTCCCTTGCGCGCCACTCGCTTGAACGTGAGCTTTAGCCACTTTCCCTTCTGACGCTGCATCAGAGCGGCCCACTCAGGAGTCATCATCTGCTGGGAGTCGACACAATAAACGGGCTTGCCGGTCAGGCGCGTGATGTTGGTGGACTGCCCTTCTTCGCTTTCGATGAATAGCCGACAGCCTGATTGGAGGTAATAGTCCGCCTTGTGGCTAGCATGACGTTTCTGGCGCAGACGTTCTTCCTTGCTAGGCAGGTCCAGCATGATCAGATGGTCATACTCGATACCGTGACGTGCCAGCCATGCTTGTGTCTCCGGTCGGTATTTCTCCAACCGGTTGGTGACAAGAGAGTGCACACGATAGGTCGGCAAATGTAGCGGCGGTGCGCTACTCAGAAACTCACGATACAACGGGCCATCATCATTCTGAGCTGGCGTGGGATCGAGACACAGCACACCGTCAATATCCAGGCAGCTATCAGCGAGGGCGGGATGATGGAACATGTTCCACTGGAACATCCGCGGGTGTTCCAGCTCCTTCAGGTATATGTCGACACCGACCACGGGCGCCGGATTGGCATAGATCACACAAGTCGTGATCTCACAGCGGCAGTCCGCAGGAATGCGCGCCAGTGAGGCCTTGAGTGAGGCACCACTATTGAAGCTGTCATCTACCAGCAGCACACGGCAGGCTTCCCAGAGTGAGGCGGATTCACTGCGCAGCTTGCGCGTAATGCCCTTGCCCGGCGTGCCATTGGCGATGAACGTATCGAGATCAGTACAGGCCAGGTTGAGCATCGCGCTGATCATGTAAGCCGGCACCATACCGCTGCGCGGGATACCGACGATCAGATCAAAATTGCCTGCTTGCAACTGCGACAAGTGATCCGAGATATCGCGACTCAGGTCGCCGTAACTGCGATAGTTCATGCCGCCTCTCCCTTGTGCCCAACGCGCGCGCGGCGGGCTACCTTGTCCATCACGTCATGCCGTACCAGCTTCAAGACTCGTCCGCGCTTCATGTGCGAGATAAAGCCCAGTCCCCGATAGAAATTGCTCAACCGTTGATGTGGACGCTCAGGCGCCATCACGTACTGCTTGAAGTAGTGATACAGCGGAATGTATAGCGTATCGACATTGGGAAGATGACGAGTGCTGGCGTGAAAGACATCAATGGCCGAGAGCATCTCGCGCTGGTAGCGAAGCTCAGCCTCCACTTCTTTCTGCTGCGAGGTCCAGGAGCCCTTGGCGTTGCGGCGATAGACACAGGCAGTATCTTCGTAATAAAGCGTCTCACCCAGCAGTGCCATGTAGGCCTGCAGGAAGAAGTCCATGATCGGTGCCGTGCGATAGGATTCAAGCATGGCCTCTACGCTTGAATCCATGCGGCGGAATGCCAGCGATGGTGAGGGAATTGAAGCGCCCCGCAAGCCAATCACCGCCTCGGCAGAAATCTTCTGCACCGTCTCGGCGTAGCGACAGATGATCGTGTGATCACCGCTGTGCTCATCGAATTCGATCGCCGGATGGAAACACACCGTGGCCGTCGGGTTAGCATCAAACAGCGCAACCTGACGCGCGAGCTTGTCTGCCTTGATCCAGTAATCATCGCCTTCACAGTAAGCAATGATATCGCCGCGCATTACCGGCATGCAGAAGGTGATCGGCCAGATATGCTGCGAATACTGGTTCACGTCCTGAAGGATCGGGCGAATGATATTCGGGTAGCGCGCCGCATATTCTTCGATGATCTCGCGCGTGCCATCGGTAGACGCATCGTCGTGCACCACGATCTCGAATGCGAAGCGCGTGCGCTGCATCAAGAAGCCATCCAACGCCATGCGGATGTAATCACCATGGTTGAAGGCAAAGCACATCACGGAGACACGAGGCGCACTGATTCCCCCTTCCCAGCCGGCCATGATGGTCGCTTCGTCGGCGGGCGCGGGCGGCACCGGGACGTTACCTGTTTGCGGCGTCCCGCCGGTCACTGGCGTCTGAAGCGCCCGGGAATAGCTGAGTTCAGCTAGCATTCAAATTCTCCACTTTCCGTTGTGAAAGACGTTCTTGAATCCAGGCAGCCCCGTATTGCCATGCCGAGAAGCGCAGCAGACACGACAGCAGCAAGTAGAGCCCACCAGCCAGCCCACTCAGCACCAGCAATTTCATCATTGGCGACCACGGCAGATAGGGTTCCACTAGCCACGTCGCCATCGCGAGCCCTCCTGACAGCAAGAGTGACGGCATGAAGTCCGCCAGCTGCTCGCCAATGCTGTAATTGATCAAATCACGCGAGAACCAGGCATTGGGGATATACGAGAGCACTGCCACGACAATCTGACCGACAAGAATCGCCATCACGCCGTGACGCCAGGTAAAGGCCAGCACCACACAGATCAGTACCTTCTTCAAGACTTCAAGCCCCAAGAACAGATCCGAACGCCCCTTGACCTTGAGCACATTGAGGTTGAGCGCACTCAATGGATGCATGACCGCCGCAATGCACATCAGCTGCAGATAAGGCACGGCAGACAGCCAACGCTCCGGCAACAGGGTCATGAACAGGGGCTGAGCCAGCGCGGCCAGCAACAACATGGCAGGGAACAGCAGGTAAACCATGACCTGCAGAATCCGTCGATAGGCCCTCTTGAGAAGCTCCGGATCATGCTGAATGCTGGCCAGTGCCGGGAAAGTCACGTTCTGCACCGCCGTCACCAGCTGGTTGATCACCAACTCCTTGAGGCGCTCTGCAAAGAAGAACAACCCCGCGACAGAGGCAGCGAACAGCTTGGCGACCAACAGCACGTAGAGATTGACGAAGACCACATCCAGCATCCTCGACAGAAACATCTTGTAGCCAAAACTGAACATCGCCTTGAAGGAGGTGGTATCGAACGTCAGCGACGGACGCCATGTGCCCCACCACCACAGCAGCGCTGTGGTCACCAGCGCCGCGATCAGCATCTGCCCTACCAGGGCCCAGACGCCGTAGCCCAGCCAGCCCAGCAACACTGCTGCGATACCCGAGATGACGCTGCCGGGAATCCCCGCTTTCATGCGAGTCCGGAAGTCCAGTGCGCGATTGAGCATCGCCCCCTGAATCACCTCAAACGCATTGATCAACACCACCAACCCGCCGATACGCACCAGCATTATCAGACGGGGTTCGGCATAGAAGTCAGCAATCATGGGGGCGGCCGCAAACAACAGAACATAGGCGATCACGCCAAACGCAATATTGCTGAAGAAGGCGGTACTGGCATCAGACGGACTCAGTTTGGGAATCCGCAAAATGGCTTGCGACAGGCCGGAATCCATCATCGCCGAAGCGATCGTCAGGAAGACCAACACCATCGCCAGCAACCCGAAGTCTTCGGGTAACAACAAGCGAGCCAGCAGCAGCGTGACCAGACTGGCCATGCCGCGGCGCAGAAGCTGGTCAGAAAAATTCCACAGAATGCCAATCGCTGTTTTGTCTGTCAGTGACACGTAGGTACCTCGTGGTCGCTCAATAGCGTGTCTTCCTCAATACGTGCTGGCACATCCTGCGGAGCGCTCCACACCAGCGCATCGATGATTGATAGGCGTGCATTCGCTGGACGAAACCAGGATGCCTCGGCAAGTCGCCTGCATGGTGGCAAGCCCCCTGGATCAGGCAGCCTTGACGTGCCGATCAACCACTATGCGCACAGCTGCCAGGATCTCGCTTACCTCAAGCCCGGCATACAGCGGCAGACACAGAATGCGGCTGGCAATATCCTTGGAGTGGAAAATGCGCGGTGTCGAGAAGTCTTCTTCCTGATGCTCCGCAGCCGGACGTCCCAAAAACGCCAGCGATTCCAGTGACGGACAGAAATAGCGTCGTGCCATGAAACCTTCCTGCTCCAGACGCTGCATCACGTCGAGCAGTACGCTTTCACTTTCGAGGATGACCGGGAAATAGGCGTAGTTGAGGCTGGCACCGATTCGACGCGTCTGCAGCTGTACATTACCGCGCAGCGCTTGGGCATAGGCATGCCAGACTAGCGCACGACTTTCCAGATTGACTTCAATCTCATCCAGCACGCACAGCCCCATTGCCGCTTGGAACTCATTCATCTTGGCATTGATGCCCAACTCTTCGATGCACTCAGGGCCGGTGATACCAAAGTTGATCATCTTGCGCGCACGCTCCAGGTCTTCCTTGCGCTTGAAGATGATGGCGCCGCCTTCAATGCTGTGGAACAGCTTGGTGGCGTGGAAACTCAATGTGCTGGCATCGCCATACGACAGCAGGCTTCTGCCGCGATAAGTGGCACCGAACGCATGTGCGCCGTCGTAGATGACCTTCAAGCCGCGCGCTTCGCCCAGTGCATCGATCGCCTCAACATCACAGGCATTGCCAAACACATGTACCGGTGCGATAGCTCGTGTACGCGGTGTGATAGCGGCGTCAATATTGGCAGGATCAAGACACAGAGTCGCAGGATCGATATCCGTGAACACCGGCTGCATGCCTTCCCACTTCAAGCTACTGGCCGTCGCAATGAAGGTGAACGGGGTCGTGATGACCTCTGCAGGCTCATAAAGCCCTGGCATTCTGGCAATGCCCAGCGCGCGATAGGCTATCTGCAGAGCCAGCGTTCCATTGCTGACCAACAGCAGATTCTTGACGCCCAGGTAGGTTTCAAGACGCTTGGTGAGTTCTTGCTCCAGCGGACCATGATTAGTCAACCAGCGGCGTTCAAAGATGGCATCCACATAGCGATCAAAATTCTGGCGCTCAGGGAAGTACGGGCGCGTCACCGTGATCATGATATCGACTCCTTTCGTACATCAGAAAAGGTTGGCTCTCATCCATTGGCAGAGAGAGCGGTACCAGCGCTGCGCTTTCGGTGCCGAGCGCCTGACATGGCCGCTTAGCGCGACCCGCTCCCGCTGATGACGATCTTGATGGTGCGTATCACCACCAGTAGATCCAGCCAGAAGGAGAAATGCTTGATGTAGAAGAAGTCGTACTCGAGCTTACGAATCATCCCTTCTACTTCGGCGGCGTAGCCTTGCTCTACCTGAGCCCAGCCGGTAATGCCCGGGCGCACGACGTGCCGGTAGTGGAAGAACGGCACATCCTTGCGATACCAGTCCGCCAGATTCATCGATTCAGGCCGCGGGCCAATCAGACTCATGTCGCCCTTGAGCACATTGATCAGCTGCGGGAGTTCATCAAGACGGAACTTGCGGATGATGCGTCCGACGCGCGTGATGCGCGGATCACTGCCCTCTTGTGTAAAGCCGGCGCCCTTCATGCCGTCATACATGCTGCGAAACTTGTAGACGGTAAATGGCCGGCAGTGAAAGCCCATGCGCGGCTGACGGAACACCACCGGACCAGGGCTATCGAGGCGAATGGCCAGTGCAGTCAACAGCATGATCGGCACCAGCAATGGAAGGAGTACAAGAGCCACGGCCAGGTCTATCCAGCGCTTGATGACCTCGTAATCTTCACGCGGAATAAGTGAGCCGTATTCATTGGCATACAGGTGATCAAGCAGCACACGACCGGTGATCATTTCGTGAGCGTGGGTCGCGTGATAGACCGGTATACGGTGAATGGTGCAATCGGCCAGGAAGCTCTGCCATTCGCTGGGCAGCTCAGCGCGCAAGTCAGCGACTACGCCATCGATACGGCGGATGCCGATCAGGTCTGGTCCGGTCAGCGTGAACCAGTCAACACCAGGACGCGTACACAGCCCCGGCGCCTTGCCAAACGGCACTACGGCAAACCGCATGCGGCGCAAACGCGAATCGATGTAGTAGTAAGCAGTACATAGGCTGACGGCGAGCAGGAAGGACAGCCCGACTTGGTGGCGTGAATATTCGAGGTTGAAGACGCCCAACATCAACATCAGTGCCAGATAGAAGATCACGATGGCCGGTACGACATAGAGGTAGGAGCGCGTTCCCGGTAGACGTGACAGGCGATTGACCGCCGTAATCGATAGCGTATAGGCAACTCCTGTCCCCAGCAGCGCATGCCACTGCCCTTCACTGGTCACCCACCAGACGTAATTGACGTTTTCAAGCTGGTTCATGTATGCCTGATATAGCGCTGGCCCAATCACCACGACCAGCATGCCGAACACCAGCTGTAACCGTTTGCTGGCGATCAACCGCTCATAGTGATGCGAGTAACGCCGCTGATGCTCCATCGATAAGGGAATATCGCTCATCGTGCCTACCTCCTCCGTGAATTAAGCGTCATGCGAGCTGCATGGCATGCCAGGGTCAGGCGTAGCTGTAGTTGTAGTTGTAATACCCGTAGCTATTCTTATCGCCGACACCTTGCTCGATCGCATTCAAGATGGCGCCCTTAACGTGGATGCCATTGTTCTCGAGCTTCTTGCGAGCATGCTCAAGCTCTCGCACCTGATTCATCCCAAAGCGAGCCACCATCAGACTGGCGCCAACATGACGGCCGATGATCAGCGCCTCGGTGACAGCCAGTACAGGAGGGGTATCGATAATGATCAGGTCATAACGCTCACCGAGAAGGTCAAGTAGCTGAACGAAATTCGGTTGCATCAATAGCTCAGAGGGATTGGGCGGCGCGACACCACGTCCAAGGAAGTCGAGGTTGTCGATGCGTGAGTGATACAGCACATCTTCAAACGCACGCGCACCACTCAACACATCGGATAGCCCGCCCTCCTCAGAGGTGCGTTGGAAGGCATGATGCAGGTGGCCGCGACGCATATCGGCATCAATCAGCAGCACTCGCTGCCCGGCCTCGGCGCTCACCGCTGCCAGATTGAGACTGACGAAGCTTTTGCCGATGCCCGGGCTCGGGCCAGTGAACATCACGGATTTACGCTGATTGTCGAGCAGCGCGAAGTGCAGACTGGTGCGCAGGCTGCGCAGCGCCTCAATGCTGATATCGGAAGGTTGTGAAGTCGCCAGAATTCCCTGATAGATTTCACGCCCTCCCTTCTCACCCTTGAGACGCACACGGCGCATCATGCCTGGCTGTAGCGGCGATAGCGGGATAGTGGCGTAGACCGGCAAGTCCAGTGCCTCGATCTGCTCAGCAGAGTCGATACCTTTGCGCATGGAATAGCGCAACAACACTACCAGCACGCCCAGCATCAGCCCGGCCATGCTGAAGACCATCATCATCAATGAGGTCTTGGGCGAGATGAGTCCTGGTTGCAGCACGGCAGAATCAAGGATGCGAACGTTGCCGACGGTGCCCGCTTTCTTGAGACGCACTTCCTCACGCTTGTTGAGCAACGCAACATAGATTTCCTGACTCACGGTGACGTTACGATTCAGGTTCAATGCTTCACGCTGTGCGGCCGGTAGTTGCTCGGCCTGCTTCTGGACTCGTGCCTTTTCCCCATTCAGCGAATCGCGACGCGCTACTAAAGCGCGATAAGCCGGGTGCTGTGGCGTGTAGGCACGTGACAGCTCTGCCAGACGCAGCTTGATCTCGGTGAGCTGGTTATCCAGCCCTACCAGATTTTCCATTACCTGCTGGCTTTCCGCGGTCAGATCAACTGAATCACGGCGGCGACGATAGTCATTGAGGGCAGATTCGGCCTCGTCCAACTGACCACGCAGCGTCGGAATCTGATCACCCAGGAAGTTCAGCTGGCTATCCGCCTCGGCAGACTCGCGCTCGATGTTCTGCTGCAGGAAGACATCAGTGATCGCGTCCAACGTACTGACGATAGCGGACTGATCACTGCCTGACAGACTCAGCGTGACAACGCCAGTATCGGTACCATTACGCAGAGCAGTGAAGCGCGACTTGATCGCATTGATGGCGCTCAGGTCAGGAATGCTGGTGAGTGTGAAGCGCGCCCCCGGCTTGGCAGACAATCGTTGCACGAAGACCTTGATACCTTCTGCCAGTGCATTCTCACCGACAGTACCGCGCACCAATAGAGTGCCCTCAGCGTCGTTCAAGCGATAATGCTCGGCATCCACCACTTCAAGCGTCAGTGCCTGACGCTGCCACTGACCACTCAGGTCCAGTGTGGTAACCGTCAGCGAATCATCGCCCCACGCATAATCGTTGCCGCCCAGGCTATCTGGTAGACGAAGATTACGGTTCGACAACCAATTACCGATCAATGGGTAGCGCATCGGCGTCACGACAATATTGAGACGC
This sequence comes from Cobetia sp. QF-1, assembly GCF_002213105.1. Classification (NCBI taxonomy): domain Bacteria; kingdom Pseudomonadati; phylum Pseudomonadota; class Gammaproteobacteria; order Oceanospirillales; family Halomonadaceae; genus Cobetia; species Cobetia sp. QF-1. The sequence continues at coordinate 725,538 of NZ_NBVS01000002.1, read as the reverse complement.
TCACGCGCCACGGCCTGCCCGAGCACCAGCCGCGAGGCAAGAATTTCCAGCTCATCACTGGTACTGCCTTCGTCCTTACCGACCGCCTGTCCCGCCAGCGGCCCCAACAAACTGGCGCTAGCGCCCTTATCTTCGATCTGAATCAGGGAGTCGGCGAGATAGATACGCTGCTGGCTACCCACGATGTAGATCCCGATGACTGTCAGCAGTAGTGTGCTGGCAATCAACCACCAGCGGCGATGCCAGAGCAGCGCCAGAATCGTGCTGAAATCGAGGCGACGGCCGGCATTTTCACTGGCAGGCTGCGCGGCCGACGACGGTGAAGTGTATTGATTCATGACACCGCCTTGACTGAGTGCTGCAGGTTCGACAGGCAATAAAAGGCAGTGATGGTCATTGAAGAAACGTACATGAAAGGTGTTGGCATCCGAGTCATCATTGAATCAATCCTCGATGTCGTCGATGACCGAGACGAAGGCCCCAGTACTGGTCACTGACGGCAACAGCTGGCTCAGCACGCGGTTCCAACGGCTGACCGGTGCCGCGGTCACATAGACCACGTCACGCGGCTGCAGCGGAAAACGTGCGCCCAGCATCAGAGAGGTCGCATCGGAAATATCGAGAATGAAAACGGTCGCCAGCTTGTCCGAGTCCGGCGCATTCTCACGGACAACGAAAATACCGGACGGGTCAGCGCGCTCTTCATCAACACCACCAGCACGCGACAGTGCGTCAGTCAGGCTCAGTCGCTCATTCCCCACTGGCATGTTGCCGGGCTTGAGCACCTGTCCCAGCACGAAGACGTTCTGGTCTTCCGCCACTGGCACATTGATGACATCACCGTCCTTCAGCAGACGGTTCTGACGCATGTCACCTTCCTGCAGCAGCTGATAAAGGCTCAAGCGCTCCTGCTTGCCATTGCGGGTCAGGGTAATGTTATGAGTATTGGCCAGCGTGGTGACACCGCCGCTCGCACTGATGGCATCAATCAATGTCAGCGGAACGTCAGTCACGGGGACGAACCCGGGCTCGGTAACAGCGCCGCTTAGATAGACGCGCTGAGAGCGGAACTGTGCCACCGATATATTGACCTGAGGTTCGGTGATATAGCGGGAAAGGCCTTTCACCAGAGCAGCACGCACCTCATCAACGGTCTTGTTCTTGACGTTGATACGCCCGACATAGGGATAAAACAGGGTGCCATCCGGCTGAACGGTATAGGTCAATGCCTCAACGGTCTGGCGTTGTACACCAGCCTCCTGAGCCAGATCCAGCGGCGTGCTCAGATTGATATCCAGCACGTCTCCGCCACCAACACGGTAGACATAGCGCTGGAGATCGGCGACAAGCTCCGCACTGGCAGGTGCTGTCTGGGCAACGCGTGATCGATAGGTACCGATTAGCCCCGGCGTAATCGGACTGATCGTGACCTGGTCAGAGAGCGGCGCGACCTCAGCCTCGTAATCCATATGACCACCAGGCGCAAAAGCACACCCTCCTACTGCCACCAGCAGTGTGGCAAGTGATAACGCCTTGAGCGTTGATCTGACCGGCATTTCCATAACCTTTTTCATCCCCTGTAAACCCTGACCGATGCAGTCACCGTGGTGATTGGACACGCTACCGCCCCGAGGAATTGGCCTTCTCCCCTGCAGCCCACTGATACCTGCTTTCCCTGTCCTTCCAGAGTCGACCGAACGGATCCGGAACGACCCTGTAACGTCATCGAACACCTCATGGCATATGCCATCTTGTGTGCATCGATACGTTGAACTTCATCACCTGACAATGAGAAGAATCATTCTATTGGCCAAGTGACATATAATTAATTAATGCCAGCGCTACATATTGTTACTCATCGTCATGTTGGATTCTCATACTTCCTTGACATAGAGGACAACGCCGCCCTCAAAGAGATTGACTATTTAAAGAGTCATGACAACAAAGACACTAACGACAAGGATTAAGCACAAGAGTATTAGCGATTTAATAACCATTGCGCTTGAAGCATATTAATCCGACAAGAATGCCATCAGACCGAGAAGCGCTGCCATTAAGACTGACGTTACTTGACACGCGATCAATGCCAGCAGGAGTGGAAATTTATTATCGAGAGCACTCCATGGAGAGAAGCGCGCTTGCGCTCACACATCAGAGACTCTTACCTTGCGAAATCAAGCAAGGCATCACTTTGTGAGACAAGATCTTACGGGGGACATGAATAACTCCAGCCCAGCATCGCCTGCGCTCCGACCGAGCATGACACCTTTGAAATACAAACACCTACTGACCGTTGTGCGTAATATTCTGTCACTCAACCTCCCATTTCTAACGTCCTGAGATGAGACGTGATGACTTGCGACAGCTTCCACAAATCCCACATCCACACACAGCACTGCGATGAGATGGCTCTGATCAGTGATTTCAACAATAGCAACACGTAACTGGCCTGATACAACGACCAGAAAATATTGAGGGACCACTAATCAACCTGACGATGATGATAGTAAATCAATTAAAAACAACAGCAAGGAAAAGTCTGTTTATCGCGACGATTTTACTGGCAGCATTAACTTTAGACTGCCTTACCTCAGTCTTGCCATCAGCAGAGTGATACTGGTTACTGTCGCGACTTGAATGAGTATAACCAAGAGATGCCTCATCTCTTCCTGGCATCATATTACTGATATTTAACCACCCACCTCAGTCAGTGATAATGAATAATCTAAACTCCGTGGCACCAGAGGCCGCGCAGCGAAACACCGAGCGCGATGCATGAGAATGTCTGGCATAAAAAATGGGCCGCCAATGTGATAAACATCGCCGACCCATAGGGGGTGCCATATCGCTATCTTAAAGTCGCTTTCTGAGCCTTGTTCAGCTGGACGTTTCGAACTGTGAAGCTGCCTGACCTTGCTGATGTGTGGCGTAAAGCGTGAGATGTCCAGCCACAGCGCTATTGATGTGATAGCAACCACCATGACGACGCGCATTACGTGCGCATGAACGCCGCAGCTCTACATCACCCACCAGTCGCGCAAGCGCCTCGCTATAACGAGCAGGTGTCTGCTCATCAACCACCAGGCCATTGCCTACCCGATGGACGACCTCGGCACAGCCACCAACATTGGTCACCAGTACCGGCAGTCCGCTCAGCGTGGCCTCCAACAGGGAGATCGGCAATCCTTCCCAGGCAGACGACATGATGAAGACATCTGATGCTGCCAATAGGTCTGCCACATCTGAAATATTTCCCATCAGCGTGACATGTTCACCAAGCTGCAACGTGTCGATCTGTGCCAACAGTGCGTCCTTGTGCGGCCCTTCCCCCGCGATGCGCAGTGCAAAGGATAACCCCTGCGCCTTGAGCCGAGCGCAGCTCTCCAGCATCAGCGAGTACTGTTTGGCATCCGTTAGACGACCAATCGCTGCGAGCTGCACAGGCGCATCAACAGAAGCCTCACGCCAACCACTGGCCTTGAGCCGCGCACCCGAAACAGCATTGTCGATCTGCACTACGGGCCGCGAACTTAGAGGCTCAAGCTTGCGCGTACAGGCATGACAGATGCCAATATAGGCGCTGACACGGCGATCAAACAGTCGGAACATCCAGTTAGGTGCTCCCAACTCAATACTGTGCACGGTCATCACCACCGGTATGCGCCGTGGTAGCAGGAAGGCAAACATCAGCACGTAGTAGAGGTGACAATGCACGACATCCGGAGCGAAGCGTGTCACCTCAGCCCGTAGCCGTGTCGCACCTCGCCATGGACGACGCCGCGTTTCGGCACCCAGGAATGCATAACTGATGCCGCCTGCGCTCAATTGCTCCAGGAAGTTGCGCTCGTACTCGAGGTCACGACCACACTCTTCGGCGCGCTCCAGAAAGGTAATGTGCACACTGTGGCCTGCGGCCACCATCGCCAGGCTTAGATCCTTGACATAGACCTCAGCCCCCCCAGATGCGGGGGTTGAGATGACATGCATGATTCTCACGGCGATAGCCTCCTGCTGTCGTTCATGAAATACAAAACCGAGCCGCCATACCGAGGCTCGGAAAATGCTGAGTCATAAAACTCACATTGTAAGTGCGCGAAAAAACACTACGAAAACGGCACCAAAAACCTCTCGGGACCGCTATCAGATCATTCGCAAATTGCTGTCTGAACCATCTCGGTAACAACCGATCACGCGACAACCCATCAGTATCAAATGGCGCGCATCAGCGTAGGTGACTCCAGTTCTTGCAATACTCCACGCCAGCTCGCCTCGACCGTCCGCCTCGAGAAGCGCTCAAGTCCGTAATCAACATTGGCACGCAGCTTGGCGAGCACAGCATCATCTGCCATCACTTCTCCCAACTGATGGGTCAATAAAACCACATCGCCGCTTCTTACTAGATAGCCGTTGACGCCATGCTTGATGATCTCGCGGGGGCCCGCTGGGCACTCGAAGCTGACACACGGCACACCACAACTCAGCGCCTCGACCAACACCAACCCAAAACCTTCAAAGCGTGACGACAGCACGAAGAGATCGGCCGCCGCATACTCAAGGCGAATATCACTGGACTGACCCGGCATTTGCACCTGAGCAGCGATGCCCAGCGCCTCGGCTTGCGCCTGTAGCTCAGTGCGGCAGTTACCCTCACCGACAATACGCAGCACCCAGTGTTCACGAGTCGCCGCGGGGATGGCCGCCCAGGCATCGAGCAACAGATCAAACCCCTTCTGCGGATCTAGACGTCCCACCGCCACCGCGACATGAGGTGTCGCACGCGACGCTTCCCTTTCCACTGCTGGCGAGGCCTGCCGTTGGCCAAGCACATGCTCAAGCGGATTCAAATTGGGTACGACACTCAAGCGCTCACGCGCGGCAGGATGCAATCTCTCCCAGTATTCTCGGTCTTCGTGTGAGAGCACCACAACCCGGTCTGCACGCCGTGCCGCCAAACGCCGTGCAGTATCCCGTCGCGCCACCCCTAGATCCGAGGTGGCGTTGAAGTGCTCCCAACAGATATAGCGCGTACGGCGGCATAAATAACTCGGCAGCAGGAAAGGCAAGAAACCAATGCTCTCGACCACGACCACGACGTCAGGTCGCTTGCTCATCACCATCAACAGCAGGCGTATGAACAGCAGCACGCCACGCAACGCACCAAGGTGTGATCGCTCCGGATGCAGCGACTCATGCACGATATCCTTGTGCAGCGGATACGGACTTTCGGCGGGCCCATATTCACTGATCACTTCGACGCGATATTCGCCACTAGCCGCCAACATGTTGGCCGTATCAGCACAAGCACGCTCGGTACCTCCCGTGCGCGACTGGGCACCGGTGTAGAACAGAACATGCTTGCGAGACGTCATGAGGCGTATTGGCTCCGTCGAATCAGTTGCCGGGAGAGTGGCGGGCTCAATACGTAGCTGATCAACAGTGCTTTTTCTTTAAGCGACAGCTGACGAAGCGCAGTCCATGACGACTGGCGTAACTGAGCAAGAATGACGCGTCGAACACGAGAATCATCCTGTGTCTTGTTGATGGCCTGGCGCATGATGAAGCTCACCCCGACAAAGCGCAGGGCGCGTACTTCCAGTAACGGCAAGCCATGAGCCGCCGCAAAATGGGTGCGGTAATGATCCTCAAAGACTTGCCAACTGCGATGAAACTTATCCAGCTCTTGATTACTGAACGGCTTGCGCGTCAGAGAACCGTCGCTGCGCTTGTCAAAGTGATACAGCACAGCAGGGATATAGAGAACACGCTCGGCACGCCCGAACAGGTCGAGGTTATAGAGGCTATCCTGCGACACTGGCAGAGGTGGGAAACTAAGCGCACAAGCCAGGTCTGCACGGATAGCCTTGCCCCAAGGCGACGAGACGATGGTATCGCGCATGAAGTCACCAAAGGCTTCCCTCTGAGTGTGCTCAACGGATGCCGTGCAGAATTGAACACTGTCCATGTCGCCATGCGGGCAATGCAGGCGATAACGGAAGACCACGACATCCGGATGTTCAAAGGCTTCAATCTCGGCTTTCAGATTATCCAGCGCTCCAGGCGCCAGATAATCATCAGCATCGCAGAACAACACGTAACGCCCAGTGACCAGACTCAGTCCATAATTGCGCGTACAGCCCGGCCCTATATTGTCAGGATTACGACGCAGCACTAACTCGGGTGCCGTATCTAATGCAGCCTGCTCTTCAGCCCACAGAAAACCATCATCGGACGAAGCATCATCAATGATGATGTGTTCGAAGGTTGCCTGATTCTCACGCAGGCTTTTGATACAGCGTTCAAGATCACCACCCGAATTATGATTCGGAGTCACAATCGAAAAGAAAGGAGACTCCACTGCTTTACATTCCATGCCTTACCCTTCTATTCAGTCGATTCTTGTCAGGCCAGCTTTGATTCATCTGCTGATTTGTAAGTACTGGTATATCAGTGCTTGCCACATCCGCGCTGAACGTGGCATCGACCGCGGGAGTACTACTGGCATGCGAGATAATGCATCAGAGACCCGAACAGACCCGAATCGGACCAAAACCCGACATGATGTGGTATCAAAAAGCGACACTTCACACTCCATCGTTCACCACAGATTAATAATTCACTGATGCTGGAACAAGACAACCTGTCGCCAAAAGCCGAAATCATGAGATGGAATGCGCCTAACATCTGCCATCTAATACAAAAACTTCAGAATAAGTGACCACTCTGTTACTTCAATCATGTTTAGCCTGTTGAGCCATTGCACCCAGCAGCATCATGCGGAGTACGCTAGTCATCTCAACCACTGGTGGCGTCGCATATTGGCGCGTGGTGTCTGCCAGTAGACAAGTTGGTGATTGGCTGCAGCTCGCACGAAGAGTGACGAGTATTGGTGCTATCTGGCACAACGTCATCCACACCTTTCAGGTCCGCTCGCGCTATCATGACCTTGTCCCGTTACGGACTCGCTTCTCGATGCCTGCCCACCAGGTATCATTCACCTCCATTCTGCGGAGAACTCATGGCCCTTTGGCAACTAGTCGCCATCATGATGAGCCTGGCACTGGCCAGCTATATCCAGACCTTGACGGGATTTGCCTTTGGGCTGATCGTCATGGGATTACTGGCCACGCTTGATGTACTGCCAGTCGAAAGCGCCGCGCTGCTATGCGCTCTGCTCAGCCTGTTCAACAATGCCATGGCCTTGCGTGGGCGCTGGCGCAACATCGATCTGCGGCTGGCCCGCCGGCTACTGACGACAAGTCTATTGCTGTTACCGGTAGGCTACTTTCTCTCCACCTGGCTGGGAGAAGAGCGTGCACCGCTACTGGGCCTGTTGCTGGGTATCGTCATCCTGATCGCCTGCATTGCCTTGCTGGTGCAATCAAAGCCCCGTGAGACGTTGTCACCGCGCTGGCATTTCCATATTGCCGGTGCACTATCGGGCCTGATGGGCGGCCTGTTTGCCGCCAATGGTCCGCCGCTGGTCGTGATGCTCTATCGCCAGCCGATGACGCTGGTGGCGATTCGCTGCACCCTGTTCGGCGTCTTTCTGATCGGCGGGCTGGTCCGCATGGGGCTCTCCATTGCGTCGCCCGGTCGTGCTGGCGATCACCTGAATGAGCTGTTACTGATCGGTGCCGCAGGCGTCTTCGTTGTCATTGCCTTCACCGAGTTGGCGCGCCGCTTTCCTCCCCCCCTCAGCGATCATCACCTGCGCCAGGTCGCCTATGCCATCCTGCTGGTGGCGAGTGGTAATCTGATCATCAAGGGATTGATCTAGGCACTCAGGGAGCAAATTCTCCGTGCAGTGAATTTCAGACAGGGAGTCGTGTTGATGCAGCAGAATCATGATCCAGCCCCTCAGGACGAGGGCTTCATCGAGCTGGCGCCAGGCACACTGGAAGCCATCAAGGCTGCAGGCAAGAAATTCGATGAGGACGTCAAGGCGGGACGTGCCATCTCGGGCAGTTCACGCTGGGTCATGGGGCCTGCGGGAGATCGCTTCTGCATTCGTCATTCAGGCCCGAAGCCTGAGCCTGAAGTTGCCCCTGAGCCTCGCACCTGGTGGCGCCGCCTTCTATCATGGGTCTTGCCAGACTGAGCAGCATAAAAAAGGGACTGCCCATGGGCAGTCCCTTTTTACACGCAATGTCATCTCACATCATGACGGGGTAGACGATCACTCTACCGTGACACTCTTGGCGAGGTTACGCGGCTGATCAACATCGGTGCCCTTGAGTACGGCGACATGATAGGAAAGCAGCTGCAGGGGTACGGCATAGACGATGGGCGCGAGATAGCGACACACGCCCGGCACCGTCACTACATGCACACCCTCACCCGCCTTGAGGCTGACTTCAGGGTCGGCAAAGACGAACAGCTGACCGCCACGCGCCCGCACTTCCTGCAGATTGGACTTCAGCTTTTCCATCAGGTCATCCATCGGTGCGACCGCCACGACCGGCATGTCCTCGTCGATCAGTGCCAGCGGGCCATGCTTCAGCTCGCCCGCCGCATAGGCTTCAGCGTGGATGTAGGAAATTTCCTTGAGCTTGAGCGCCCCTTCCATCGCGATGGGGTACTGGCTACCGCGTCCAAGAAACAGCGTGTGGTGGCGATGCATGAACTTCTCGGCCAGCTGAGCGATCTCGCCATCCAGCGCCAGTGCCTGTTCCACGACATGCGGCAAGTCCTTCAGACGCATCAACAGCTGACGCGCGAGCAGATCATCGCCGTCAGACGTGTTTCCCCCACGACTCTGGCGCAGCGCAAGCGTCGTCAACATCAGCGCAACCAGCTGAGTGGTGAAGGCTTTGGTGGAGGCGACGCCGATTTCCGGGCCTGCCCGTGTCAGCAGTGAAAGATCGGACTCGCGCACCAGTGAGCTACCCGCCACGTTACAGATGGCGAGGCTGGCCAAATAACGGCCGGCCTGCGGGCCTTCGGCATTCAGCTTCTGGATATCACGCAGCGCTGCCAAGGTATCAGCCGTCTCGCCGGACTGGGAGAGAGTGATGAACAGCGTACCCGGCGCGGCGACACGTTCGCGATAGCGGAACTCGGAGGCCACTTCGATCTGGGTCGGCAGACCCGCCACTTCTTCCAGCCAATAACGTGCCACCATACCGGCGTGATAGCTGGTGCCGCAGGCGATGATCTGCACCTGGCGGACCTCGGTGAACAGCGCCGCCAAGCGTGCGGTATCCACGAGCTCCTTGCCCTTCTCCGCGCCTGTCTGCGCGGCGAGGAACGAATTGCGCGACACCTCGAAAGCGTCAAGCCTTACGCCCTGTGGATCAAGACGATCCGCTAGCGTGCGGGACAGCACGGTGGGCTGCTCCATGATTTCCTTCATCATGAAGTGGCGGTATTCACCCTTGCCAGTCGCTTCGACGCTATGCTCATAACGCACCACTTCACGCTCGACCGGTGACAGCGCATTGCCCCCCGCCTTGCGCTCAAGCACCTGAATGCCTGCCGAGGTAATGGCCACCATGTCGCCTTCATCGAGATAGATGAAGCGATCAGTCACCGGCAAAAGCGCCAGCGGATCAGAAGCAATGAAATGCTCATCAATACCGACACCGACCACCAGCGGACTGCCCTGGCGCGCGCCGACCAGCAAATCCGGAGAATGCTTCTCCATCACTGCCAGCGCAAAGGCGCCATCAAGGCGTTCAGTGACGGCATTGACCGCTTCTGGCAGCGCCTTGCCGGCACGCAGCTCGCGATCGACCAGATGTGCCACCACCTCAGTGTCTGTCTCGGACGTAAAGGTATAACCCGCCGCTTCCAGCTCATCACGCAGCGCTTCATGATTCTCGATGATGCCATTGTGCACGACCGCAACACGCTCGTTGGACAGATGCGGGTGCGCGTTCTGCTGTGCCGGACGCCCGTGAGTCGCCCAGCGGGTATGTGCCACGCCGATGGCGCCACTCAATGGCGCGTCAAGCAGGACTTCTTCCAGCGCACGTACCTTGCCTACCGCCCGTGCACGACGCAGTTCGCCGCCTGGATCGATCACGGCGACGCCTGCAGAGTCATAGCCACGGTATTCGAGGCGATGTAGCCCCTCGATCAGAATCTTGCTGATATCACGCTGCGCCAGACCGGCAACAATGCCACACATGGGAAACTCCTCTTGTTCGTGCCAACCCGCCCAGAAACAGGGTCAGCACGAATGAATTCGATGCTTATTTCATGCACTCATGTCAGGGCTGAGCCCAACAATGCGCAAAGGCAAGATCAGTCGCGCGCCAGTGCCAGAGTGTCGCCACGACCCACGGCGTAATACATCAGCCCGGCAGCTTTCATGGCGGACGGCTCGAACAGATTGCGACCGTCGACGACGACGGGGAAGCCAAGCTGTGCCTTGAGCCACTGCGCATCCAGCGTGCGGAATTCCTTCCACTCGGTGCAGATCACCAGCGCGTCCGCACCCTTTACCGTCTGCTGACGGTCCGCGACCAGCACCAGGTCATCACGCTCGCCGTAGATACGACGGCATTCCTTCATCGCTTCCGGATCGTAGGCCTGCACCGTGGCACCCGCGGCCCACAGCGCTTCCATCAGCGTGCGGCTCGGTGCATCACGCATGTCATCGGTATTGGGCTTGAAGGCCAGCCCCCACACCGCGATGGTCTTGCCGGTGAGATCGCCATCGAAGGCGCGTGACAGCTTCTCGAACAGCGTCACCTTCTGGCGCTTGTTGACGGACTCCACCGCAGTGAGCAGCTCCGCTTCATAGCCGACCTGACTAGCCGTACGCGCTAGCGCTTGCACATCTTTCGGGAAGCAGGAGCCGCCATAACCACAGCCCGGATAGATGAAGTGATAGCCGATACGCGGATCACTGCCGATGCCGCGACGCACTTCCTCGATATCCGCGCCGAGACGCTCGGCCAGATTGGAAATCTCGTTCATGAAACTGATCTTGGTCGCCAGCATCGCGTTGGCGGCGTACTTGGTCAGCTCTGCGGCGCGTACCGCCATGAACATCAGCTTTTCATGGTTGCGGTTGTAAGGGGCGTAGCACTCACGCATACGCTCGCGCACCTTCTCGGAATCCGTCCCCACCACGATGCGTGCGCCACGGGTGAAGTCATCCAGTGCGGCGCCTTCCTTGAGGAATTCCGGGTTGGAACAGACATCGAAATCGTGGCTGATACCACGAGTTTCCAGCACTTCGCTCACGCGGGCATGCACACGATCTGCCGTGCCCACCGGAACGGTCGACTTGTCGATGATGACCTTGTAGCCATCCATGTATTCACCAATGGTGGCAGCCACTGCCAGCACATACTTGAGATCAGCACTGCCATCTTCATCCGGCGGTGTACCAACAGCGATGAACTGCAGTACGCCATGCTCGACAGCCTGGCGAGCGTCTGTCGTGAAACTCAAGCGACCCGCTTCTGCGTTACGCAGCAACATGCCTTCAAGGCCCGGCTCATAAATGGGCAGTTCACCGCGCTTCAGGCCGTCTATCTTGGCTTCATCCACATCCATGCACACCACATCGTGGCCAACATCAGCCAGACAGGTGCCCGTGACCAAGCCTACATAACCGCTTCCAAAAATCGTGATCTTCATTGAATGTCATCCTTGTGGCCCGCGGGCCATATCGAGCTTGAAAGTGATGAGCGGCAATGCCCCGAATCCGGCTTGAAGTTACCCGGCCCGCTGACGAATCTCGCCAGCAGGGGGATAAATGAAAGCGCAGGGAATGTCAGTGACCGACGTTATGCCATCACCGGATCAGGACTAGCACTCAGCACTAGCGAAAGAAATTGCCAGCGAATGTCTTCAGATAGCCATGCTTGAACGCCACTGGTGCCTTGCGCAGGAAAAAGGCCAGCGACAACGGCGAAAAGCGACTGCCAGTCACTCGAGCAAACATGCGGCCCTTGGTGCGCGCCTTGGCGGGAGTGCTGTAGAAATCACTACCAGAGGTGACGCCGGCGTGCGCGACGATGCCGAGATTGGCCCGCATCAGGCGTGCGCCCTGCTGACGGGCATCGCTCATCACGATGAACTCCTCACCGGACGGCTGATCAGTGCCCAGCCCAAACTGCTCATCAAAACGCGCATGGAACTGGCACAGATCCAACGCCATATCGACTGAGCGTACCCGCGCCAACGTCATCAGACTGTGATGCTTGAAGGCAACCGGCGGCGCCGCGCGGTCCGGGTCACGCTCGTGTAGCGGAAAGGTCTTGACGTGCGGGAAGCTGATCGCCGCCGCCTCGGTGCAGGTGAAGGCTTCCATGACCAGCGCTACTGCCTGGGGATGCAGTTGCACATCGTCATCCAGTACGTAGGCATAGCGCGTGGCGCAAGCAGCCAGCGCGATGTTGCGGCTCTTCGACAGCCCGCGTCCTTCGACCGCCAGGTACTCAAAACGACTATCGAAACTGGCCAGCGCGTGCTCGCGATACAGCTTGCGCATGGTGGGATCTGACAGCTGATGCACGATCAGGAAACGGGCACCGGGCAACTCGTCATAGCGCGGCACGCTATAGAGGCCCGCATCAAGCGTCGAGATCAAGAAGGTCAGCTCTGGCACCTGATGACGTGCACTGGCTTCTACCTGACGCTGATTGATCACTGCACACGGGCGCGAATCATGCGCCTGCGCACGTTGAGGCTGGGCATGTTGCGACTGAGTGCTTTTAGCATCATCAGCCTCTGGAAAATCTGTCACTTGAGCATGAGCATTCGCCAGCTGGTCATGACCAGCCGCGAACCCTTCATCAACGATGTTTTGCATAGCCATTCACCGCGTAATGGACAAAATTGCGACCGGCGCTGATCAGATCCATCCCCAGCACCTCACGATACAGACGCCACTGGTAGGCAGCGGCCTTGAACTTGTTGGATGACACACTGCCTTCGCGGCGCGTATAGCGCGCCAGCGGCTCGGGCATGCCCTGTGCTGGCCCCAATTGGCCGATGATGATCAACCACAGCGCCAGGTCCTGACGCTTGCGGATGGTCGGCATATAAAAGCGCCCGAAGCTGCCCGCGTCGTAGATAGCGGTCAGGCAGCCAATCGAGTTGGAGCGCAGCATGTCATCACGCGTCAGGCGCGCTGGCGGTGCAAAGTACGAGACGTGCTCGCCCTGCTCGTCGACCATTTCGTAGCCGGTGTAAGACAGGCCTGCACCGGTGTCTTGCATGAAGGCGATCTGACGCGCGATCTTTTCCGGCAGCCAGGCATCATCGGCATCAAGAAAAGCAATATAGCGACCCTTGGCCTCGGCAATCGCCCGGTTACGTGCGCGACCCGGGCCACCATTGGTATCGGTTTCGAGGATGCGGATCTCGACAGCACCGGTATCCATCTCAGCAAAATCCACCCGCAACTGCTCCGCGGCATTATCCGGAGAAGCATCATCGCTGATCAGAATCTCGCGTACCGGTTCGCTCTGGGCGAGCACGGACTCGACGGCGGCGTGCAGGCGGCGGTCATAGCCGTAATTGGGCATGATGACGGAGACATCAGCCATGGGCGTTCTCCTCTGCGTGAGCTACGCGATAAGGCGGCGTGCGGCGTGGCTCAATCGTGTCGTTGGCACCGGTTTTCGGCGACTCATCCGCGGCAGCGGAGCCCGCTGCAGGCGGGACAAGCCGTGAGATCAGACGCTGGTAATCCGGCAGTACCTCATGGGCGCTATAGCGCGCGAAACTTCTCCAGGCACCCTTCGATAGACGCAGCAATCGCTCGTCATCAAACTCGAGCCTGGCCAGCTCATGCGCCAGCTCCTCGACGATGGCGAGGTCATCACCCCCTTCGATTTCAGCACTGAGCACGCCATCACGACCATGCTCTATCAGCGCCAGCGGGCCGGAGCGTACCGGGCGTGACAGACACGGCAAGCCTTCACGCTTGGCTTCCAGTACGTTCATGGGCAAGCATTCGCGGTCCGAGGTCAGTAACAACAACCGACCACGACGCAACTCATCAGAGACCTGTCTGAGCGCACCAGTGAATAGCACCCGCGTATCCGCTGGCACCGTGTCGTCGTTGGCGCCTTGGAAGGCCTTCAAACCTAGCGCGTGACATAGCGCCAGCAGCGTCTCGCGTTCTGGGCCATCACCGACCAGTACCAGTCGCCCGCGACGATAACCGGCATGTGCAAAGGCCCGTATCGCCAGATCCACACGCTTGATCGGCGCCAGTCGGCCGACCATCACTACATCGGTCTGATGCTCACATTCAGCGCGAGTATCCTGCTCGGTGTGGTCATCGAGATAATTGGGAATCACCGTCGGGTGCAGCCCGTGGCGACGCCAGCACTCGGCATCCACTTCGTTGAGCACCTGCAGCACATCCAGATGCCGATACAGCAGCTGCTTGATGACGCGCTTGGCGCGACGGTCGTGATGATAGGCGCTATGTTCCTGCGCAATCACGCGCGTTTGAGGGCGCTTGTGACCATTCGCATCAACACCACCCGTCCCTCGCGCTGCCAGCTGAGCGGCGAGATGAAACGCGAAGTAGCCACTGACCATCACTTCGATACGCTGCTCCAGCATCAGGTTGCGCAGATGCGTCACCCAGTGACGGAAGTTTTTGCGCGTGCCAGTGGAAGGCAGCTCAAGCGTACGATACTCAACGCCCTCAAGACGTCCCCAGTAAGGCTCACCTGCGCGAACCGAGACCAGCGTGACCTGATGGCTGGCGCTCAGATCACGCGCCAGACCATGCATGACCTTCTCAACGCCCCCACAGGCGCTGATGTCCTGAATCAATAGAGCAACATGAGCCATATCAGGCCTCCCGTGTGGCGGGCTCTACACCCGTGGTATCAAGCACTGCGTCATCACTGGATGCGGCCGATGCCGGTGTCACCGGTGCCACTGCAGTGCGTGCCGGGAAGGCAGCATCATTCAACTTCAACTCACGCTGACCCCAGACACCCGCACGCCCCGGCGAGCGACGCAGGAAATCACGCGTGATATCAGCGGTCACTGCCAGCTTGGCCGCAATGACGTCTTCGGCCAGCGCCGGGAAGGCCTTGTCAGCGACCAACGCCTCGATATCGGCCACGATGCGGGCCGGATCGAAGTTCTCGATGTCCTGCACGCTATCGCCCAACCCGAAGTCACGCATGATGCCCGGCGCCTTGGGGCCACAGTAGGACAGTGCATAGACCGGTGTACCAGACATCAATGCGAAGATGACTGAGTGAAAGCGCGTGCCGACCAGGAATTCAGCATCCCGGTAGAGGTCCACCAGTGCATCCGGGCTCGGGTCGCCTTCGACCAGCTCGATACGCTTGGCCAGATCAGCGCCGTTCTCACCGTTGGCCAGCGCCTTCTGCAGGTGATCGAACACCAGTTGGGAGATGCGCTGGTCATTCTCGATATCGGTCGGGCCCAATACGTGCGGTACGATCATCAGACGCTCGATGCCGAGGCGCGCACGTGCCTCAAGCAATGAACGCGACAGCACTTCGACACGCTCGGCAAAGGCTTGATGATCAAGGCCCCACCAGTCGCGCAGGGTAATCACGGCGTAGGGAGATGCCACACCGCCCGGCGCCTTGATCTCAGCATGCTCATCGCTGGCACGCGGTTGCATGGCGAAGGCCATGTCGGTGCCGAGCAAGGCGTGCGGGAGTTTCGGGTCGGCCTTCTGGGTCATCGCATGGGTAATTTCCTCACGCGAGACCACCAGACAATCACTCAGCGTTCGCAGGAAGAAACGCTCCTGCGCCGGGGTCTTGAACGGGCCGAAGGAGTGGCCCAGCAGTAGCACGCGCTTGCCTGCCTTGCGTGCCAGCATCACCGGTGCCAGATAGCCGATCAGCGCCAACCACGAGGACAGCGTCTTCTTGAAGCTGCCGTTGTGGAAGATATGACCGCCCTTCACCACCACCAGGTCTGCCGCGTCGATCACGTCGTTGCCACTCTTGCCCTGCTTGCCGAACACCATCTTGGCGCCCAGTCCCAACAGAGAGGTGACGAAGCGCAGCTTGTCGCGCATCGGCGGCATCAGCGGCTGGCCGACGGTCACGCGTTCGCGATAGCGGCGACGAATGTGACGGAACGGGCCGCGCTCGGTCGCAAAGACCTGATCATCGATCGGCAAGATGTCGATGCGGTGACCTTCGCTTTTCGCAACGCCAGCACCCGATACATCACTGCGGCTCTGCTCGGCATCGATCAGTTGGTCGAGAAAGTCGATTGTGCCCATCAGGATGGCAGAATCGCCCTTGTTATCATCGTGCCAACCGTGAGTCATGCATATCTTGGCCATGCTATTGATCCTTTTATCCGTCATGTCTGCTATTCGATGTGCGCGACGCCGGGGCGTCGCCACGTTTATGCGTATCGGTCAGCGTGTGCTGACCAACATCAATGACTGCTCGCCAGTGGTTTGGCGTGATGATCAGTCGCGGCCTGGCGTGTCGGCTGAAAGCACAGCGCCATCGCCAGCATCACCAGCTCAGCAGCAACGGGCACACACAGGAAGATGGCGTAAAGATCCTGACTGGCCAGACTGCTTGCCGAGTGATTGAGTGCCGCGATGCTCAGACCGCCGCCCACGACCAATGTGGCGCCGACGCTCTGGCACAGCAGGCGCTTGCCGTTATTGCGCAGCGCTGCCAGACGTGTGAAGGCGCAGGTGACAAAGGCGTGTACCAGATAGACCAGCGCAAAGGCGCGCAGTGTCAGCGTCATGCGCGGATAGGCGCCATTCAGGAACTGCTCGGCCAGCCACGGTGCGACCAGTGCTAGCCCGCCAGCGACCGGCAGCGCAAAGCCCGTCGCGATGATCAGATATTCACGCAGGCGCGCATCGCTCTGTGCCAGTTTCGGCAGGTAGTAGCGATACAGGCTGGTGGGGAAGACATAGAGCGCAAACACGATCGAGGTGACCACCGAGACACTGGCGACCTGCGCTGGGGCAAAGGCAAGCCCAGCCAGAATCACCCACGCCTGCAGGTAGGCGAACGACATCAGATTGTTGTAGAGGAAGCCACGCCCGCGGGAAAAGTCAGCCTTTGACGGCAGACGGCCATGTTGCTCGCCGCTGCTGGCGTTAGCCGCATCTGCCGGCGCCTCTCGCTTGGAGTCATGCGATAACCACATGCCGAGCAGCATCACCACCACCAGTGCGATGGCGCTGACCATCACGAAGGTCGGCACCGGCGCGAGACCGAACATGCCAGCCGGTGTCGTCGCAGCAGTGGGAAGCGACGTTCCGCCTACCAGCTCGAGCGCCTGATGGTAGAGCGCCGGGCCCGCAGCACAGGCGACACCAATCGCCACAGCCAACGAGATCAACACCGTCATCAGATTGACGCGACCCAGACGCTCCTGGCGCTGCAGACGCGAATTGACCATCTGCAGACCGACCTGCTCCGCCGCCGCACGCAGCGCACAGAAGGCAAAGATGAACGCAGAGAGCCCGAGCAGCGGCGCGATACCCACGGCAAAGCCGATCGCCAGCAGCGCATAAACACCGATGCCGACGCTCATCCAGCGACGTAGTGCACTGCTGCTCGCGCCATCAGAGGCCACCAGCAGCACTTCATTACCGCCCATGCGCGCCAACACACCGAGCAACACTGCATAGTTGAGCGCTAGCGCGTATTCGCCAAAAGCTTCCGGTGCCACGGCACGTGCCAGCAGCAGACCAGCAGCCGAGGACAGGCCACGTGCCATCAGGTTGAACAGTGAGAAGATCAGCGCTTCACTCATGATTGGCCCCCGTTACCGATGACCAAGGCTTCATCACTCAAGAAATAGAATTCGTAGTTGTTCAAGAAATCGTGGTCCTGATTGCCGGCCGCCACCTTCAGAGACATGAAGAACAACGCCATCATCAGCAGACCGCTAAGCAAGCTGGGCACCAGCTTCTCGCGGAAGTGCTCGATCACGTCGCAGATCACGAAGATAGCGAACGGCAGGAAATAGTAGCTGGCACGTGCCACATGCTCACCGTAGGTGATGAACAAGGTGTAGAGCGCCACACCAATGAACATCATGTTGAACGCCCAAGGGTCCAGCGACAGACGAAAGTGCTTCCACATCACCAGTGTGCCCAGACAGATCAATAGATAGATGACATAGAGTTTCTGACCACCGCCGGAGAAATCCTCGAAATAGTGGGCATAGAGGCCGAGTGCACTGAGCGCACTCTTGGCCAGCGGGCCTGCCACGAAACACAGCGGCAGCAGGACCAGATAGATCCAGAACGGATAAGCACGACGCAGTAGCGGATAGGCCACCAATAGCGGCAGATACAGCGCGAGGGTGTAGTGGAAGCTGATACCCACCAGCATCAGTGCCAGCGCTGGCAGCCGCATGCCGCGTTCCAGGCACGCCATTGCCAACATGAACAGCGCAATCGCCACGTGTTGCTTCACGAAGCCGAACGCCGACAGGTAAATCAGCGGCAGACACACGAAGAACAATAGGCACCAGGCGAGGTTGCGACGGCTCATGACCAGCGCCGTCACGAAGCACGATACATAGATGAAGGCCGTAATGAAGAAGAACAGCTGCGGCTCACCCCATGCCCGTGCCATGCGTGCCAGTGCGGCCGGCGCCGGCTCCAGGAAGCTGAGATCGACCTGCCAGGTAGCCATCTGGCGATACGAGAAGTAGTCGTACCCTGCGTCGTAACGCAATGCCATGAACGCCAGACACAACCCACCGGCCAGCCAGGCACCCATTATGCGGGTGCGCTCGCTGGCAGCCAGTGGCAAGACTGCCACCAGTAGGGCCATGAAGGCGATGTAATAGCCGCTGACGGTCAGCATGCTTAGCGCGCCCCGAATCCGGTCAGCATGGTCTTGATGGTACGACCGACGATCAGCAGATCGAGCCACACGGAGAAGCGCTTGATGTAATAGAAATCATGCTCAAGCTTCTCGCGCGTCTCATCGGCGTCAGAGGCATAGCCCTGAGTGACCTGCGCCCAACCGGTGATGCCCGGACGCACAACGTGACGGTAGTTGTAGAACGGGATCTGCTCGGCAAATTCATTGACGAACTTGACCTGCTCCGGACGCGGACCGATCAGGCTCATCTCGCCCTTGAGGACGTTGATGAACTGCGGCAGCTCGTCGATGCGGGTCTTGCGGATCACGCGGCCGATACGGGTCACGCGCATGTCGTTGGCCTGGGCGAACTGGGCGCCGGACTTCTCGCTGTCGTGGCACATGCTGCGGAACTTGAACATGCGATACGGACGACCACCCTGACCCACACGTTCCTGCACGAAGAAGACCCCACCCGGGGAATCCAGACGGATCATGACAGCAGCCACTAGACAGATCGGCAGTACGAACGGGGCCACGGCAATGACTGCCAGCATGTCGAACAGACGCTTGAACAGTTCATATTCACTGTTCGGGGCTAGCTGACCGAAGCTGTTCTCACGGACTTGATCAAGCTCGACACGCCCGGTCAATGACTCGCGCACTTCGCTGGCGTCATAGACCGGGATACGGTTGAGTACACAGTTGGCCAGGAAGCGCTGCCATTCAGCAGGCATGTCAGCTTCCAGATCCGCGACGATGCCGTTGTAACGTTCTTCGCCAAGGTCTGGAGCACGCATCAGGTTCCAACGTGCACCCTTGGTGGTGAACAGACTGCGATAATCGCCGAAAGGCACCACCGCCAGCTTGCGAATGCGGGTGCGCTGCTCGGCCCAGAAGCCAACGGAGCAGATCAGCATTGCAGCAAGCCAGGAGCTACCCAGCACCAGGCGGCTAAAGCGCAGATCAAGGGCAATCAACACGCTCATGGCGATCAGATAGCTGATGGTGATTGCCGGCATCACGTAAGCAAAGGCCTTGGCACCGGGGTAACGGGACATGTGACGAATGGCCTGCAATGCCAGCAGGAAGCCGCCGCAGGCAGCGATGACACTGTGCATGCGCATCTCGCTGACCCACGGGCGCAGGCCATTGATCAGCAAAAGCGGTATGCCGACTGCCAGAATCAGGCCGACAGCAGCCTGACACAGCGAGTTGAACATCAATCGCTCGTACATACGGGAATGGCGTTGTCGGCCTTCCAATCCGGAATTCGCATGGTTCGTTGTGGTATTCATGTGCCTACTCCCCCTTGGTTTGCGTTCGTGTTGTCATTCCGTTCATCACGTCCTGTGTCGACACCCACTGGCACAGGCCTTGCGCAAATTCGCCTTGCCACGCATGAGCACGTGGCAAGTGTTGGACAGTGATCATGCGTTGCCACTGCCCTGATACTGATAGTCGTGGTAGCTGTAGCCATAACTATAGGTCGTGGTGGCCTTGCGCTCGACGGCATTGAGAATCGCGCCATCCACCGTCACGCCACTGGAAGCAAAGCGTTCAAGTGCGGCTTCGATTTCCTTGGGCGAGTTGTGCATGAAACGCGTCACCATCACGCTGACACCACACAGCTTGCCGACGATGGCAGCATCGGTGACGGCTAGAATCGGCGGTGTATCGACGATGACCATGTCGAAGTGCGCGCTGGCCCACTCCAGCAATTCGCTGAAGCGCGCTTGCAGCAGCAGCTCGGACGGATTGTTGGGCGAGGTGCCGCGTGCCACGTAGCTGAGACTGCTGGATCCGGTATCGCTACCGGCCACCGTCAGGCTTTCATCGACGATACTGCGCACGATGGTGTCGCGTTCCGCCTTGCCCAGCAGATAGTCGCTGAGCCCCGGTGCCACGACGCCTTGCTGGTTACCCGCCATGCTCTGGTGGACGTGACCACGACGCATGTCAGCGTCGATCACCAGCACACGGTTGCCGGCCTGAGCACAGACAGCCGCCAGGTTGGCGGACACGAAGCTTTTGCCGATGCCCGGGCTCGGACCGCAGATCATCAGGCGATTGTTGGTGGCTTCCATCATCGCGAAGTGCAGGCTGGTGCGCAGACCACGCAGGCCTTCAATCGAGAGATCAGCCGGATTGCGGATCGCCAACAGACCAGGTGCCACTGTCCCACCTGCGGCAGGCGCGTTCTTGCCTGCCTTGCTGGCCTTGAATGCGGAGAAGCGCTTGAGACCACGCGCCAGGCGGCGATTGAGACGCGCCTGCTCTTCGGAGAGCGGCAAGGTCGCATGCACGTTGAGGCCGAGATCCGTCAGTTCGGAAGGCGTTTCGATACCGCGATGCAGCAGTGAGCGCATCAACACGAACACCACCCCTAGCGTGCCCCCCAGCAGCGTGGCGATCACCACGATAATGGCCTTGCGCGGGCTGACCGGATGCGGCTGCGCCACGGCCTCGTCCAGAATACGGATATTGCCGATGGTGCTCGCCTGAGCGATGTTCATTTCCTGGGTCTTGTTGAGCAGCTGAACGTAGATTTGCTGATTGACCTCAACTTCACGTTGCAGGCGCAGAATTTCCTGCTGGGTATCCGGCAAGTCTTCAATCTGCTTCTCAAGCGCTTTGCGGGTGCGCTGCAGGTCAGCACGTTTCTGGCGCAACGCCACATAGCTCGGGTGACTAGAATTGAACTTGCCCGACAGCTCCGCTTCTTCAAGCTGGGTCTTGTTGAGCTGGTTATCGATATCCACCAGCTGGTCCAGCACTGACTTGGTCTCGAGGTCCAGATTTACGCTGTCGCTCTCGCCGCGATAGGCATTGAGACGCTCTTCTGCTTGCTGAAGCTTTTCACGAACTGTCGGCACCTGCTCTTTCAGGAACTCGAGAGATTTCTCGGCCTCGGCAGACTGACGATCAATGTTCTGTTGCTGGTAGGTCTCGGTAATGCGCTTGAGCACCTGCTGAGTATGCAGCGGGTCTTCGCCCACCAGCGCCAGCCCCAGCACACCGGTTTCCTTGCCCATTTCAGCCACGGCGAAGCGTGAACGCAGCGCGTTAGTGGCCTCTAGCGTGGACTGGTGCATCAGCGTGAATTCGGCGCCTTCGCCCGCACTCAGCGCAGTCACTTCCAACGTGACCTCACCGAGCGGACCATCAAAGCGCTGGGCCTCGCCCACCACACCCTTGCCCAGGACGTCACCGTCGTAACGCAGCTCGTACTGCGTAGCGCCCTCTTGAGCACCACCCAGCGCGACCAGCGTCAGCGGCACGTTTTCCCAGGCCTTGGGCACGTCAAGGCTCGCCACTTCCAGCGACTCACCCGCCCATACCATGCTCGAACCCGACATCCAGCTTGGGCGTGTGAACTCGTGCGAGTGCAGGAAGTTACCGATCAGCGGGTACTGATAGGGCTTGACCACCAGATCCAGCTGCTCGTCCTGCACGGCCTTGCCCAGCACCAGACGTGACGTCAGGATCTGGATCTCGGATTCCGACGGCGGAGCTTCGCCACGTAACATGCTGGGAATATCGCGCAGCGGATTCATGTTGCCGCCACTCTCCTCGACCTGCACCAGCGAATCCGCCTTGTAGATCGGGGTCGCCAACAGTGCATAGAGCACCGCTAGCACACTGAAGGTGCCCGTGATCAGCGCAAGCGTCAGGCGGCTGTCATACAGCTGGCCCAGCATGCGCCCCAGATCAAGACTGGTGCGCACCGGGACAGTCGAGGCCTCACTGCTGGCAGGCTGGCGGGAAGGTTGGGAATTGCGGATCGACATCGTTGAGTCACTCTCCTGGTGCCCTGCTCGCTCATCATGCTGTCGAGCAGGCGCGCCTTGACGATCCCTCGGCCTTATTGGCCGAGGGTATCGAGGTTGTCCTGGATTTCAGTGGTCTGGTAGATCGTGGTTACCGAGGGCAGCAACTGACGCACCACACGGTTCCAGCGCGAGACCGGAGCGGCCGTGACATAGACGACATCCTGTGGCTTCAAGGTGAAGTCAGCGCCCAGAATCAATGCCGTGGCATTACGCGCATCCAGCTGATAGACAGTAGCCAGCTTTTCCGGATCTTCCCGATCACGGCGTACCACGAAGATGCCAGAAGCGTCAGCGGAGCCTTCATTGATACCGCCCGCCTGAGCGATGGCATCCGTCAGCGAGACAGGACTTCTGCCCAGCGGCAAGCTGACCGGCTTATCCACTTCGCCCATCACGAACACCTTCTGGGTGCCGACATCCGGGACATACAGGGTGTCACCGTCCTTGAGCAGGCGATCTTTACCATCACCAGCCGAAGCGGCATTACGCTCAGCCAGCAGGTCATAAAGCGAGATGACGGTCTGTTGGCCATCACGCTTGAGCACCACGTTATGCCAATCGGCATCCTGGGAAAGTCCACCTGCCGCAGCGATAGCATCGAGCAAGCTCAATGGCACATCGTTGATCGGCTGTACGCCAGGTGTTTCGACTTCCCCGCTCACGCGGACTTTCTGACTACGGAAGGCAGCGACCTTGACGTCGATCTGCGGCTCGTTGAGATACGGCTGCAGCTTCTCACCAAGATCACGACGAATCTGATCAAGCGTCATACCGCTGACCTTGACTCTGCCGATATAGGGATAGAAGAGCATGCCATCGGCATGCACCAGGTTGCCGGCTTCCTGAGCACTCCGTTCGGAGCCCGTCGGTAGCGACAGCTCCGGATGGTCATAAACGACAATGGTAAGAATGTCGCCAGGGCCAACGTGATACTGGTAGTTCGGTGCCAGCTGGGCACGGGTGCTGCTGTTGAGCTCTTGAGACAACGCTTCTTCGAGCTCGCGTTGTGCTTCATCGCCATCAGCAGACTGACGTGCTTCTGCGTCCGCACGCGCCTGGGCCTTGATCAGGCCAAACGTGATGGGTTCAACATCGACAATATCGTCCACCGGCGCAGCCGTGGTGTCGTAGTCGATGTCGCCGCCGGGCGCGAAGACGCAGCCCGCCAGTCCGGTGAGGACGCCGATACTCAAGCTGGCGCCCAGAAGTCGTGCTATCAGTGCATTTTTCATCTGAAGTCCGTTGAGTCGACAGACTCGGGCAGACGCATATTGCATCTGCCCGAGTCATCCCCCGCCGCGTCATGCTGCCGGGATAAATTCGATAACGTCTTCAGTTCACCTTGCGTGGTGCGATATGCCGGAGGTTGTCCTCCGTGCCTTTACTATTACGTGCGAATTGAATCATCACGCCTGTATCGTTGCGTTACTGCCAATCGCAAGACTGCCAATCACAAGACTGCCAATCACAAGACTACCAATCACGAGAATATTCTCGTTATCACGGGAATGTATGCTTCATTATTCATCATGATCCACGCCTCTTTACGAGAACATTTAGAGCACCTGAAGAACGAGCATTATTGCCCATGACATCACTCTATTTTGAGTAGCGAGAGATTCATCACGAGAAATCCGTTCTGAAAAATCCTCTCGCCTTACTCACTCCTCACTTAGGACACTTGCCACCAGATCGATGACCACGTCTGCCGCAGCGCCTGTCACGTACATAATGAAGAGGTAGGCAGAGTGACCAAACTCCACCTGCTGTGCATTTTACCTTATCCGGACCGCTCGCCAATCGCGCACTGTTACAAAAATCCAATAAAAACATTGGTTTGTATTATCCCCAGTACGTCTTATGTCGCCATACCATGGATAGAGATGTAGCTGATAACAGACACCATAAATACCATTACGTCGGTAAAGTGACACAGTCTTTCCAAGGATTTCAGCAGCCATGCGGGCCATGGCTTGCGCAGCCCCGTAAAAAAATAGCCACAAGCATGTCGCCAATAACCCACACCATAATTACTCTTATTTACATAAATATTTTGCCACGGTTAAACGCACTGATTACGCACCTCTTCAGAGTAGACAGGTCATATTTTCCCGTTAACATGAGCCACGCTTTAGAGACTTGTACATCCCAACCATCAGGAAAATAGCCTGACGCGCGGGATGCGCAAGTGGATAAAGCAAGAATGGCCAACGGAAGCGGCCAGGCTAGGAACACCTCGGAATGAGGCTGCGCCAGGGAAGATGCCACGGACGGTATCAGGGATGGCGCACCACTCCTGTTTCGTAATCTTCAGCAGCAGGATTTGCGGCAGCTGACGTTGCTACGTATGGCGACGCAATCCTGACCGGCAGACAACCGGTAATGCTCATCAAGGAGACATCACCATGCGCAAATCACATCTCGGTGCCATTCTCGGCCTGACGGGCGCCCTGCTAGTTGCAGGTAACGCCATGGCTGAAGAAGAAGCGCCACAGGGTACGACTGGAACTACCGGGACTACTGGCACGACCGGGACTACTGGGACGACTGGCACTACCGGTACGACTGGGACTACCGGCACGACTGGGACTACCGGCACGACTGGAACTACCGGCACGACTGGGACTACCGGCACGACTGGCACTACCGGTACGACTGGAACTACCGGCACGACTGGCACCACCGGCACCGTGCCAACCGGCAGCGCTGCCGGTAGCGGTACCGCCAGCCAGAACGCTACGGGTAGCGTCACGCCGAGCACCAGCAGTGGCAGCGTGGCAGCAGGTGCAGCTACCGGTACGTTAGGTGGCGGCACAGGTACCACGGGCACGACCGGTACCACAGGCACGACCGGCTCGACCGGCTCGACCGGCTCGACCGGGACACGCTGATGACTGCGCGTGCATCTCAGAGCTCATCGTTCTCTTCAGGCCAGCCACCGCTGGTAGCTCGCACGTCGGGCTGTCGAGCGCTGGCTTCTCGACCGTTGTCTTATAGGCACATGACGGCACTTGGCGCAGTCATGTGCCTGGTGACGTTGGCCGGTTGTGGCCAGATGGTGTCGCGCTCGCTCGGCGACGCTATCGGGAAGGATGATTTTGACGCCGCACGCGCCAGTGAACTGCCCTATGCCTCACTCAAGTTGAACCACGCCAACAGCACCGCGCTGGTGGTACTGGCAACGCTTGAGCGCAATGGGCGCGTCGCACGCTTCGAGAGTCGCGATCGCGGCATTATCGAGCTACGCGATGGCGTACTGTCAGCAACGTCAGGCTTCGCGCGTGATATCGCTGACAGGCGTGAGCAAAGCACTACCGGGCGCGCTTTGGCGCGTCCGGCCTGGCTGATGGACAGCGGCACGACCTATCGCGTCAGTGTCAGTGCGCTGACACCTCATCC
Source organism: Cobetia sp. QF-1 (assembly GCF_002213105.1). Lineage (NCBI taxonomy): Bacteria > Pseudomonadati > Pseudomonadota > Gammaproteobacteria > Oceanospirillales > Halomonadaceae > Cobetia > Cobetia sp. QF-1. Next base: position 699,530 of record NZ_NBVS01000002.1, on the reverse strand, counting down.
GCGTCAACTGGAACGGCAAGACGCCGCCTCCACCGGCAGCCAGCGTCAGGACAACGTGGCCGTGATGCAGGTGCATGAAGCCAACGCTCGCCTTGAGTGCGAGGCACCGGCGCCGCATCAACTGCCACTGGCCGAACTGAATCTGAGCCACTGCACCGAGACCCTGAACTGGGATGATGGCCGCACCACGCACAACGAACTGTGGCGCGACGAGACACGCGTGTGGGCCGCCGACATGACGGCGTGGCCTGATGGCCCCCGCTTTGGCTGGGAGATTGCCAAGGCATGGTGATATCACTTTCCCGTCACGTTCTACGCTCACGCGAACGCCTGGCAGCGCTGATGGCGCTCGCGATGCTGTCCCCGCTTGCAGTGGCTGATGACACGCCGCTGCCCTTCAGCGCTGCCAGTACCCCGTTGGCCAGTCAGGTATTGGAGCAACAATGGGCTGAGAGCGCACAGGTGTCTGCGCTCGACTGGCGTTACAGCTTCGTCAGCACGCCCTTGATCCGTCAACAGATGGCCGACAAGGCCAATCGCCTGAGCGCCGAGCTTGAGCTGATCGCCGCACGCTACGCCGTGGGGGCTACACCAAATAGCCCACAAGCGCGCTATGTCACAGCGCTGCAGGCGTGGCAGCACTATGTCGCTCAGGGGCGCTTGGTAGCAGGCCCTCAGGAAGTGGGGCGCCCGACAGCAGGACATCTGAAGGCGGACAGCAACGACGCGGCGGCCGCTCCGCCAACGACTGAGCGCGTGTTGGCGCGCATTCCCGGTCAGCTTGATCCACGTCGTGACATGCGTGCAGGCCCACAGGCCATCCGTATAGCGCCGGGCATGGTCATCGGTGCCTGTCAGGCACCGCGCAACATCGTCATCATGGATGCGACTGGCGTTCATCAGCGCAAGTGGAGCCCCAACCTGACGCTGGATGCACTGATCGATGAGCGCAGTGCCGCCGAGGCACTGGGTCCGGCATCACAGGTCAGTCTCGTCACGCTACAGGGACAGGTGCTGACGCGACCGATCGCACGCTGGAATCGCCTCACGAGTGGTGATGCTGATCTACCGATCGCGCCAGGTGCCAGCGTCGTGATCAGTACCCCGAGCCTCGATACTGCACAAAAGTGGGTAAATCAGGCACTGCCCGAGTGGCTCGCCAGTCGCCTACCCGGCCATGACTGCCAAAGCTGGCAGCTAGATGCCGCGACACTGCCTGATACGCAAGTGCAATAAACGCCAGCGCAGCCGGTTCATCATTGTTGTTCAATCGTCATTTCGGCCAGTCCCCGTCATTTCTGTCGAACCTGGCACGCCTGTCACTCCCCAGTGCTCCCTTGTTACCCCATTCACGTTCGTGAGCCCAAGGCTTGCGAGCTTGCGAGACGCCTATGTCGAGTCCCTTCCGCCCCGCCAATCATCTTGCCTTGTCTGAATGCCAACAGCGCTCTGCCTCCGCACGCAACGGTTGGCTAGCGCTCGGTATCATGGGTGGCTTGTTGGGCGCACAGATCGCTCACGCCGCGACCGGTGAGTCACAGAGCGACTTCGGCGGTGTCGGTTTGATGCAAACCCCCACCGCACGCTTTGCACCTCAGGGCGAACTTAGCTTCACCTACAGCCGCACCCAGCCGTACAAGCGCTTCAGCGTCAATGCCACGCCCTTCGAGTGGATGGAGCTGGGCTTTCGCTATGTCTCAGTCGAAACCGTCAGCTATGGCGCCGCCGCACCGGATCGCGACTATCTGGATAAATCCTTCGATACCAAGTTCCGACTGTGGGAAGAAGGCCGCTATCAACCGGAAGTCGCGGTGGGGCTGCGAGATCTTGGCGGTACTGGCTTGTTCAGCTCGGAATATCTCGTCGCCAGCAAACGCTACGGCGATTTCGATTTCAGCCTAGGGCTCGGCTGGGGCTATCTGGGCAATCGTGGCGACTTCGGCAATCCGCTCAACGTGGTGGGTGATCGTTTCAGCAGCCGTGGTGATTCCGGCGGCAGTGACGGCGGGGAGTTCTCGATTGGCAGCATGTTCAGTGGCCGCCCGTCTGCCTTCGGCGGCATCGAATATCAGACGCCCTGGGACCCGCTGACCTTGAAGCTTGAGTACGAAGGCAACGACTATTCTGACGAGCCGCTGACGGTCGAGATCAATCAGGACTCGCCAATCAATCTTGGCGCGACCGTCAAGGTCAACGACACTCTCTCGCTGCACGGTGGCTGGGAGCGCGGTAATACCGCCATGCTCGGTCTATCGCTATCGACCAATCTGGCGGGACTCTCACAAGACAAGGATGACGGCACGCCAGAAGCCGTCGCGCCGAGCACGCAACATCGCTATCGCAACGACCAAACGCCAGAGGCTTTCCGTGTTCGTTCATTGAATGACGTCAATCGCCCCACAGCGAGCAGCCCTGCGCCAACTGACAGCCCTGAGCCAACTGACAGCCCTGCGCCAACTGACAGCCCTGAGCCATCACTGGCCGGTGGTCTCGTCAACGCCAACGGTAATGCTGGCCATGAGACCAACAGTAATGCCAACAGTGAGGCCGCCGGCACTCTATTGACGCTAGACGCTGATACCGCGCCGGAGGCTGCGGCAAACGCTTCCACCAACCCCGACATCAGTCTCGACACCGTGGACTGGGATGCGCTGGCCGATACGCTGCGCGCCCAGACCGGCCTTGAAGTCTCACGTTTGCGCGTCAATGGTGACACTCTGATCATCGAGGCCGAAGCCACGCGCTTCCGCAAGGACCTGCAAGCCGAAGGCCGTGCCAATCGCGTGCTGCACAATCGCCTGCCCGCCAGCATCACCACCTTCCGCTACCGCCTGAGCAGCAATGGCCTGGCACTGCGTGAGGACGATCATCCGCGTGAGTCATTCGTGGCCGCAGCCAATGATCGCCGCTTCGATGCCGAGTACGAGCATTCCATCACGGCACGCGCCGCCTCTCCCGAGGCAAGCGACGATGCCAGCACCAGCCGCACTCTGCTCGACCGTGAACCCGGCGGGTTCAGCTGGGGTGTCTCGCCGGGCGTCAATCAAAACTTCGGCGGCCCTGACGGCTACCTCTATCAGCTCTACCTGCGTCTCGATGCCCTGTGGCGCACCGACCGCAATGGCTGGTTCTCCGGCTCCGCGACTTATCAGCTCTTCGATAACTTCGATGATTACGAATACATCGCCGATTCTGATCTACCGCGTGTGCGTACCTTCATCGGTGAGTATCTGAAAGAGACGGATGCCGGTATCGATAACCTGCAGTACACCCGTACCTATCAATTCGGACGTGATTGGTACTCACAGGCCTACGGCGGCATTCTCGAGATGATGTATGCCGGTGTCGGCGCCGAGGTACTCTATCGCCCGATGAACAGCGCACTGGCGCTGGGACTGGATATCAACCGCGTACGTCAGCGTGACTTCGACCAGCAGTTTGGCCTGCGCGATTACACCGTCACCACCGGCCACGCTACCGCCTACTGGCAAACCGACTGGCACGACGTGCTGGTCAAGGGCTCGGTAGGACGTTATCTGGCTGGTGATATCGGTGCCACGCTGGATGTCTCACGCAGCTTCTCCAATGGGGTCAATATTGGTGCCTGGGCGACGATGACCGATGCCGGCGACGATTATGGCGAGGGTAGCTTCGACAAGGGCCTGTACGTCAGCATTCCGCTGGACGCCTTCTTCACGACCTCCAGCAAGGGCAACACTGGCTTGGCATGGGCACCGCTGACACGTGATGGTGGCGCACGCCTCAATCGCCGTTATCAGCTGTATGACATGACCGGCGATCGTGATCCCGAAGGCTATTGGGATGGCATCAACAAGGTCTACAAGTAATACGACGCCAGGCGATCCTCAGGCGGCAGACATGCGCTCACTCGCGGAGTATGTTTCACTGCCGCCTGCTGCAGAGGCGCGACTTGCGTCATGAACGCCGTCACGTCACTGCTCCCCTTTTTCGGCACCTCGTCTCATGCCGTGCTACTGATACAGACCTCCATGAACATTCCCATCACCGATGTTTCGCATGCCACTCCTGACGCTGCCCGCCATGAGACTGCCACCCCACCACCCGCCGAGATTGCCTGTAGCAACTGCCAGGCATGTTGCTGTCGTCTCGAGGTCATTCTGCTCACCGATACCGGGGTGCCTGATTACCTCATCGATGAGGATGAATGGGGCGGAGAAGTCATGCGCCGCCTCGACGACGGCTGGTGTGCCGCTGTCGATCGCGAAACGCTGATGTGCACCATCTATGATCGCCGTCCGATGCTATGTCGTGAGTACGAGATGGGCAGCCCGGAATGTGAAGATGAACGCCTCGAAAATGGCCTCGATCAATGACACTGGCAACTGAGGGAAGAGGCCACGTTCACGCCAGTGCGGCTGGCCGGGCCTGAAGCATCGCCATCACGTCTTCTGGTGCCAGCGTGGTGATGATGCGATGCAGTGCCCCCTGTGGCAGGAAGCGCTGAGAGCGGCGAGTTCTACTAAGCGTAATGGTGGGCACATCAAGTGCCACAGCCATGTGCATCGGCCCGGAATCCGGAGTGATCAAGATAGCGGCTTGGCTCAGCAGCGCCGCAAACTCGCGTAGCGGACGCGGTGTCAGTAGCAGGCCGTGGCGAGAGTCCTGCATCAGCGCGCCCAGACGGGGGGCCAACCGGAATTCCTCCGGGCCCAGAAAGACCACATAAGGTTTACCTCCCGCTTCAAGGCGCGCAATCAATGCCTCCCAATAAGCGGGCGGGCAACGCTTGTCGAGGTGGCCACCGACAAACAGAGCCACGAAATTCTTTGCGCCGCCCTCTCCACTCTCCAGTGCACCCTCACTCTCCCGTCCAAGCTGGGAGGCAAGCAAGCGCTGTGCCTGACAAACCTCTTCCTCGCTCAATCTGAGCACCGGGCGTTCACGACAGCTGACGCCCAGCGCGGTCGCGAACAGCGCCGGCACCTGATAGGAATGCAGATTGCCCGGTCCAGGCGCTATTGCGACATCGAACCAGGTCCGCCCCTTATAGGGCAGCGCCATGGTATGACGTGCGCCGATCGTCTTGCCAACCAGTAACCCTGACAACGAACCGGTATTGAGCTGTAGCGCCAGATCATAGCGCTCGCGGCGCAGTGAGCGGATAAGATTCACCGCCTGCCACGGACGCGTGATGGCGTGACGCGAAGCGCAATGCACCTGCCCAAGTCCGAAATTCTCGAACAGCACGGCGGTCTTGTCAGTGGCCAGCATGTCGATGCTGGCCCCCGGAAAGTGGCGCTGGAGAGACTCAATGATCGGCGTACTGATCAAGGCATTGCCAATACGGAAATTGGGGCGAATGATCAAGATGCGCTGAATGGACGCAAGTTGATCAGCGGCCAGCGACTCGGGCACCGGCAACACTCGTTCCAGTGCCCCGATCATCATCCGCTTGGCTTTCTTTTCCAGCCACTGTGCGCCGGTCTTGAGAACACTGTTGGTTCTGATGGTCAGTAGTACGGATGTGGGGGACATGGAGGGGCTCCTGGAGAACGACAGACTCACGGCGCAGCAGTCCGCGAGCCAACGTCCCCACTCTAGGTGAAGCAGCTTAAGCCCCCATTAGCAAAACATGTTCAGAAAACTGGAGTCCCTCACAATTCTATCCGCGAGGAATGTTAAACAAGGCCCCGTCAAAGGAAGGCCGTGGTGAATTCAGGCCAAGGCTCGAGCATCCAGCAGTGAACGCATCGCGCGCATGTGGCCGTGAACTTCAACCTCACGATGCCAGCTGAGCGCCTGCTCCAGACAATGCGGCGTATGCCCGCCCCGCTGGCAAGCCTCCTCGAAGTAGGCGCGCAGGGCCGGACGATAGCTGGGGTCTGAGCAATGCTCGATGATCAGCTCGGCACGCTCACGCGGCGCAAGCCCGCGCAGGTCCGCCAGTCCATGCTCGGTCACCAGAATATCGACATCGTGCTCGGTGTGATCGACATGACTGGCAAACGGCACCACGCTCGAGATATCCCCGCCCTTGGCCAGCGACTTGGTGATGAAGACCGAAAGCTGTGCGTTGCGCGCGAAATCCCCTGACCCACCGATGCCATTCATCATCCGCGTGCCACACACATGGGTGGAATTGACGTTGCCGTAGATGTCGAATTCCAGTGCGGTATTCACCGCAATCACCCCTAGACGACGCACGATACCCGGATGATTGGACAGCTCCTGCGGGCGCAGGATCAGGCGATCACGATAGCGCTCCAGATCTTTCCACAGCGTACGACCACGCTCCTCCGTGACGGTAATGGAGGAGCCGGACGCGAAGTCGAGCTTGCCGGCATCCAGCAAGTCAAAGGTGGAGTCCTGCAGCACCTCTGAGTACATGGTGAGGTGCTCGAACGGCCCGTCCTTCAAGCCACTCATCACTGCGTTCGCCATGCTGCCGATACCGGCCTGCAATGGCAGCAGAGATGGCGTCAACCGTCCGAGCACCACTTCCTGCTTCAAAAGCTCGACTAGATGGCCGGCAATCCTTTGTGTGTCGACATCCCCCGGCGCGCAGCTGGAGGGGCTGTCATGCCCGCACGTCAGCACGATGGCAGCAATCTTGTCAGGGTCGATGGGGATATAGGGCGTGCCGATGCGCGAGTCTGGCGCGACGATCGGAATCGGCTGACGACTCGGGCGCATCTGCGGAATATAGATATCGTGCAGGCCTTCCAGCGCGGCTGGCGACTCCAGATTCAGCTCGATGATGACCTTGTCGGCCAGGATGGCGTAGCTGGCCGAGTTACCCACCGACGTCGTCGGCACGATACCGCCATCGGCAGTGATGGCGCAGGCCTCAACCACGGCGACGTTCATGTCGCTCAGCTGATGATTGCGCAGCAGCTCGACCGTTTCCGACAGATGCTGATCAATGAACATCACCTCGCCTGCGTTGATCGCGCGGCGCAGCACCGGATCCACCTGGAATGGCATGCGCCGCGCCAGCATATGCGCATCAGCCATCTGGCCATCAAGGTCATTGCCCAGCGAAGCACCCGTCATCAGCGTGATCGAGAATGGCTCACGACGTGCCTTCTCGACCAGCGCCAGCGGCAAGGCCTTGGCCTCTCCTGCGCGCGTGAAGCCACTCATGCCGACCGTCATGCCATCCTGAATCAGCTCGGCGGCCTTGGCGGCGCTCATGTGGCGTGATTCCCACCCCTGCCAGCGACAGCGACGTGCCAGCTCGGCACGCGACGTCTCGTCCAGCTCACTGATTTCCATGCGTGACAACAGCGAGAACGTTTCCTGAACCGGTGCCATGCCAGCAGTAGCCGAATCATCATCAGAGCCAGAGGTGACAGAGCCAGAGGTGACAGGACCAGCAGTAACGGAACCAGCAGAACGAGAAAAAGGCGAAGACACGGCGACAAGTACCTCAGTGACAGGTGAATACCATGAACGAGCAAGCGCTGGGGGAATCATGGCAGCGAAAGGAAATGGCGGTGTGCCAAGAGCTATGTGCTAAGAGCTAAGAGCTACGCGCCAAGAGCCATGTGCCAAGAGCTAAGAGCTAAGAGCCATGTGCTGAGCGCGTCAGGTGAAGCATCAGTAGGCACTCATATCAGCTTCCCATGTCGACTGGCCTCTCGCATCAGGCCTTGGTCGATATCGGGGTCCACAATGCGGAATCCAGAGATGCAGGAATGTCGACCTGCCATGTTGCGCCCGCCATGCACCCCGCGAGATGTCCCAGATCACGCAAGACGCATTCAGTGCATCTCATCGTCATCCGTCGTATCTATGTGAGCACTATAGCCACAAAAAAGCCCGCTCCTGGGGAGCGGGCTTTCGATGATAACGCCACTTGATCACACGCGACGTCATCAAGCGTGCCGTGGCGTTACACCATGCGATCGAAATCCATGTTGTCGAAGCTGTCTGGCGCATCGGCGTAGCCATACAGCGTATTACGACGTTGCAGGCGGAATTCACCCAACAGCTGCTCGTAGCGACGCGGCACTTCGGCGTTGTCCCGCGTGACGATATACAGATTCTCGTAAACCGCCTCGGTCAGTGGCATCTCTCGCACCTGACGCTGCCACGGCGAGGTCTCAAGCACGGTACGCGAGACCACCGTGAAGCCCAGGCCACGCGCCACGGCGTCCAGCACCATGCCGATGTCGTTGGTGAAGCCCTGCTGCGGGAAGTGGCTCATGGAGCGGAACTCGCCCGTGAAATTGGCGCGCAGCAACGCACTGGCGTTGTTGACGCCGTCCGCGTAATTCATGAAGCCCAGCGCCATCAGCTCGTTGAGGCTGTTACCGGCAAAATCAGCCGGCACCACCAGACACAGCGGCTCCTGATGCCATAACTCAAAGTTGAGATCAGGATGCTTGACCGGCTCGGTGACGATACCGAGGTCAAAGCGACCGGCCAGCACGTCCTGCACGATCTCGGAATTGTAGGCAAAGCTGTAGCTTACCGTCAGGCCCGGATGCTGTTGCTGATAGCCCAGCGTGAACGGGTAGAACATCAGCCCGACACTTGAGGGACTGGCCACACGGCATTCACCGCTATCAGGAGAGTCATCATCCAGCGAGTGCATGAACTGGGTGTGCTCAGCAAACAGTTTGATGGAGTAGTCGTAGCAGCGACGTCCTGCCGACGTCAGCGAGAACTTGCGTCCCTGACGATTGAGCAACGAGCGCTCCAGGTACTGCTCCAGCTTGCGGATATGCTGACTGACGCCAGGCTGGGTCATTTCCAGCTTGCGTGCGGTATGGGTAAAGCTGCCGGTCTCCACCAGAGTGATGAAGGTACGAAAATACTGGGCATTGAACATGGAGGCACTGACCACTCACGAACGGGGGACGCGACTCGGCGCGTCGTGTTGCCGAATAGCTGCCTGAATGTCTGCACAGGTGCCACCGACCCGCAAAGCCCATGATTCTATCAGAGCCAGCGCCTATGCGCAGCGCTGCGCGGTGGCACTCTCGCGTGTTAGCATCGAGGCATTGTTGAGCAAGAATTGCCGAGTGCAGCCTTGGCCAATATTCCGCGGCCGCGTGCTTCGGAATAAGTGCCACCCTCTGCCCTTTTTATTTGTCTTTGCCGGTGCCTTGGAGCACTGGCTCGAATCACGAGATGCTCCCGATGCTTGATCCTCTGGCCGCACGCGGCGAAGCCATTCACAAGGCGCTGCTCGCGATGGAAAGCGAATGCGCTGAAGTTGACCTGTTCCCACTGGGTTACATGATCCCCCAGGTGGAATTGGTGCTCGAGAACGCCGATTACGCCGCCGATGACGTGGTCGCGGAAGATTTTGACGCCACCTTTGAAGAGTGGATGCATCACGCCTTTGCACAAGACAGCATGAGCGTGGATGACCGCGAACGCATCGGCGAACTCTGGACAGAAGTCCGGAAACGCGCCCAGACCACCGTGGGCGCCTGACACAAGGAAGACGGCCATGAATTCTGTCACCAGTGAAGCCACCACTTATTCACGCGATACCAGCTCTACGCTGGTATCGACCATCATCTCGCCGGAAGGCAGCCTGGAAGTGCTGTCTCAGGATGAGGTCAATCGCCTGCGCGACACCTCCTCCAATGGCCTGCATGACATCCTGCGCCGCTGTGCGCTGGCAGTACTGAACTGCGGTAGTCAGACCGATGACAGCGTCTCGGTGCTCAACGCCCACAAGACCTTCGAGATTGAAGTGCTGCAGCAGGATCGCGGCATTCGCTTGAAGCTGGATAACGCACCGGGCGATGCATTTGTCGATGGCAAGATGATTCGCGGCATCCGCGAGCATCTCTCCAGCGTGCTGCGCGATATCGTCTATGTGGCCAACGAGATCCAGAACACACCGCGTTTTGATCTCTCGACCACCGAAGGCACCACCAACGCGGTGTTCCATATCCTGCGTAATGCCGGTGCCCTCAAGGCCTCGCGTGAGCCGAGTCTCGTCACCTGCTGGGGTGGCCACTCCATCAACCGCGAAGAGTACGAGTACACCAAGGACGTGGGCTACCACCTCGGCCTGCGTGAACTCGACATCTCCACCGGCTGTGGCCCCGGTGCGATGAAGGGGCCGATGAAAGGCGCCAACGTCGCGCACGCCAAGCAGCGTCGCAAGGAAGGGCGTTATCTGGGAGTGTCGGAGCCGGGCATCATCGCGGCTGAGTCGCCGAACCCGATCGTCAATGAACTGATCATCATGCCGGACATCGAGAAGCGCCTTGAAGCCTTCGTGCGCACCGCGCATGGCATCATCGTCTTCCCGGGCGGCGTGGGCACCGCAGAAGAGATTCTCTATCTGCTGGGTATTCTGCTGCATCCGGAAAACGAGGGGCTGCCTTTCCCGGTCATCTTCACGGGGCCGGCAGCCAGCGCTGAATATTTCCAGCAGATCGACGAATTCATCACCTATACCCTGGGTGAGGAAGCGCGCGCGCGCTACACCATCATCATCGATGATCCGGTTGAAGTGGCCCGCACCATGCGCGCGGGCATTGATGAAGTGGCCGAGTTCCGCCGCAGCCATCATGACGCCTTCTACTACAACTGGCGCCTACACATTGCCCCGCACTTCCAGCAGCCGTTTGCACCGACGCATACCAACATGACGGGCCTTGCGCTCCACCGCAATCAACCGGTGCATGAACTGGCCGCCAACCTGCGTCGCGCCTTCTCAGGCATCGTCGCCGGTAACGTCAAGAAGGAAGGCATCGAAGAGATCGAGCGCGATGGCCCCTTCCGCCTGACTGCTGAGCCAGAGCTGATGCATCGCCTGGATGCATTGCTGACATCCTTCGTGGCCCAGGGACGCATGAAGCTGCCGGGCACCGATTACGTGCCCTGCTACACCCTCAGCAAGTGATACCTCACGACCATTGCTGAGAACAAAAACGAGAACGCCCCGATCAGTGATGATCGGGGCGTTCTCGTTTGTATGAGACCGAGCGTCTTACTTGTCGTTGCGACCACGGTGCATCCACAGGCTGATCACATGCGCGACCAAGCCCAGCGTCAGGCCATCCACCAGCACTTCAAGACTACCTTCCTGCACACGGTCCAGCATCGGCGCGGCGAAGTTGAAGGCTGCCATTGCGGCAAGCCCGACCACCATCCAGACCAGCAGGCGGCGCATCAGCATCGGCACTTCGCCCTTGGCGGTATCCGGCAGCTGACGATAGATGTAGACGCCTAGTGCGGTAATCGCCACGGCAAAGCCCACGATCAGCATGAGACGGGTGTTATCGCCACTCATCAGGAAGCGCGGCACATTGGCGACCATCACCACCGCCAGACCCGCCAATACCGAGACACGCTGCGGCGTCAGATTACGCGCGCGGGGATGATCAGATTTCAGTTTCGTCATGCAATCAGTCTCTGGAGTACGTTACGCGGGAAATCAGGCAGTCGCCGGCAGGGTCGGAATCCATGCCTCGACCCACGGCAGCGCCGCATCATCAGCCATGAAGGTTTCCATGGCATCAATCTCGAGGCGCTCACCGTGACGCGTGGCACCGAGGTCCGCCAGGCGCTCGTCAAGATGACGGCCAGCGCCGCAATAGGTTTCACCGTAGGAGCTATCGCCCAGCGCGATCATCCCATAGCGCAACCAATCGAGTGCGGGTGACTCAGTGCTGAGCGTATTGAGAAAGCCGGTGAGATTACCGGGCACATCGCCACTGCCGGTGGTGGAGGTGACGAATAGCGCCAGATCAGGGCGCGTCTCGGTCAGGTCAGTCAGCGTCGGCTGATCCAGCACCTCGACCGTATACCCTGCCTGCTCGAACAACGGCTGCACCTGCTCGGCCACATCCAGTGAACCGCCATACATCGTGCCGACAAAAATCTTCAGTAGCGCCATGCATCCTTCCTTATCCGGGCTATCACCCGCCAGTGGCGGGAACATGAATACCGAGCCAAGCGCGATGAGCTATCGCACCCAACATTTGGTCGCGATGGTAGCACAGCCTGTCGGCCTCCCACAGGCACCGCCGACCTTCGGCAGTCACCTCCCAACGCCGTGTTCTACCTTCATCAGCCACGAAACACACGCCACGTCTCAAAAGATATTCACCCAGTGACATCAGCCCGAAAACGTAACGTAAAAGCACACCCTACATCACATGCAGTCGACACCTCGCTGAGCCATGCTAGAACAGCGCCACGCATTTCGCGTGCCGCCAGCGACTTCCACCATCCCGCATTCACCGACGTCCTACACGGGTCTCATACAAGCCACGCTCATGCCACGACATCATTCTCCAAGCGCGCCACATGACCTTATCGAACAACATCAGCTCACCGCGCAACATTCCGAGCCGGGCCCTCTGCGCAGAAGCAGCACACTCCATGGCCATGCCAATGATGATCACGATCATCAATGCCAGTCTTGGCAGAGGGAATCCGCATGAGCCTGCCATCGTCCGTACCCGACCCCGCCTTCTCGATTCCTCCGCTAGCGCTGACATTACTGGGAGTATCAGCCGTACTGCATGCCAGCTGGAACCTGCTCGGCAAGCGTGGGCGTCCTTCACTAGCCTTCTTCAATCTCGCGATGCTGTATGGCGGACTGCTCTATCTCCCGATTCTATTGTGGAGCGGTTGGAGCATCAGCCAGACGCCCATGGCTTTCTGGGGCTGGCTAGCAGCATCAGGGCTATGTCAGGCGCTTTACATGGGCGGATTAGCCTGGGCCTATGCGCGTGGTGACATCAGCCTGCTCTATCCACTGGCACGCGCACTTCCGGTAGTGATGGTGCCTGTCGTGGGCCTGATGCTGGCGCTGGAACCCTGGCCGAGTGGACTGCACCTCACGGGCTTCATGCTGATCATGCTCGGTGCGCTACTGATGCCGCGAGGCTCGCGAGTGCCGACCAGCTCCCGCGTTACCCTGCCAGCACTCGGCTTTGTCCTGCTCGCCGCACTGGGGACTACCGGCTATTCACTGGTCGACAAGCAGGCCGTTGACGTACTTGGCGTCTCAGGCATGTCTGCCATACAGGCCGGCGCCAGCTTCATGGTGTTACAAGCGCTCGCATCAGCCGCATGGATGCTACCGATAGTCGCGCTCATCCCTGACGAACGGCGTGAAATGCGCCTTATTCTCCGCCAAATCGATATGTGGCCCTGCCTGACGGGCATCATGATGATGGGCACCTATGGGCTAGTGCTGGTCGCCATGGCCATGAGCAGCAACGTCAGCCAAGTGGTAGCGCTCAGACAGCTCTCGATTCCCATCGGAGTACTGCTGGGCATTCTGTATCTTGGCGAGCGCCCGGGAGGTTGGCGACTGGCGGGACTGGCGATTCTGCTCAGTGGTCTTGTCATGGTGGCGTGGCCCAGCTGATGGGCAGCGTGTGACAAGACTGAAAAGATGCCCATGTGTCGCGGATGGCGCTTTATGCGTACGTCATCAGTCATCAAGTCGCTTTTATGGCACCTGTCTGTCATCAGATACGGAACCATCTCCTTTATCTGACGTCTGAGCCGATAGGGCAGTAGAAAAGAATGTCGTACAGGGACGATATCCCCCCTGATCGTCGCGCCTTGCTGATACCGGAGTCGCGCAATACCTGGCTTCGTCAGATGCAACCTTGGCATAGCAATGATATAGTTAGCCTGCTCAGAGTGATCCTCCCTTTTTTATAGGTCCACTCCCTGTACCTGAGCCGGCATATCCCTGACATGTCGTACGTAATGCACTATCCGATTGTTGATCGATGAGCGTGTCTTTGCCGGTATCACGAACACCGGAAAGAGGGGCACGGTCATCGACAGGCAATCCGTTGTGCAGCGCCACGCGCTGCTGCGAGCGTCTTGCGAGGCTCGTGACAAGGTGGGTGTTTCCTTGATGGCGCACCCCGACCCACTGAACAACCGGACCTATTCGATGAGCGATATCGACGCCTATAACACCTTCCTGATGGTGGCAGACCTTGGCAGCCTGTCCCGCGCCGCAGAACGTCTGCGCCTGCCCAAGTCCACCGTCAGCCGTCGTCTCGATGCCCTCGAGGGTCGCTTCGGCACTCGTCTGGTCGAACGTGGCCACCGCGGCATTCGCCTGTCGGAAGCTGGCGAAACGCTATACCGATACGCCCGATCGATGGCCAACCTCGATGACGAGGCACATCGCGCTATCGAAGATCGTCAGTCTGATCTCACGGGCACCATTCGTATTCACGCCACACCGGCACTCGGGCGTCACTTCCTGGGCCGCGCGCTGACAAGCTTCCTGTCAGAGCACGATGGCGTCGATATCAAGCTAAAGCTGTGGCACAACGGCCGCGAGATTCTCGAAAACCAGCCACATCTGGTCATCGGCTTCCCGCATCTGGCCGGTAGCACTCACGTCTTCCGCCCGCTGACCCAGTGGCAGCAGGCCGCCTACGCGGCCTCTCACGTCGAGAATCCTGACGAGCTGCCGTGGGGCGAACTGGAGCCACTCGTTTCTGGTACCTCGCTGTCGCGTCACCCGGAAGACCCGCGTCCGAATCACATCCAGTCCGATGACTTGGAAGTGCTGACGGATTACGTGGCTGACGGCCTGATTCGCGCCGTGCTGCCGACTGACTGGGTCAACTCGCTCAGCGAACGCAACGGCCAGTCCTTCAAGCGTCTGGAATGTGACGAAATTCCGCCGGTCGAGATCGGCATGCTGCTACCGCGCGGCCCGATCCCGACCCGTGTGCGCCTGCTCGCCGACTGGCTGGCACGCGAAATCGGCAAGAACGAGCCGGAACGTGTCACTGCCAAGGCCGCACGTCGCACTGTCAGCGAAGCCGCCGCCAGCACGACAGGCTGATCAAGCGCGCCACACAACGCCCGATCAGTGCAGCAAAAAAGGCCAGCCCCTGAGGGCTGGCCTTTTTTGCTTAGTAGAAAAATGATTTCAACCCTTCGAAAAAAAGCAAAGCCTTTTCCTCATTAGTTATAAACCACATAAATAGCTGAGCCGCTATACCTAAAGCCCCAATAAGGAGTATTGCACTAGATATTTTATTACTCATCTTAGTTGATTTTAAAATATCCTTATGCCTCTGGATATTCAGCTCATATTCGGATAAAGTGATTAAGGCCTTTCCAGTAACACGATAACCATTTTCGTGTTTTTTAATATCACCAGATTCTACAAATGAATCTAAAATTAATTGTAGATGTGCTCGATACCGTTCTTTGTCCGGATGATAAAGCCATTTGTGTGCTTTCTTATTAAGCGCCATACTTATAGAGTCAAAGTTTTCCTTATCATTTTCAATCTTCTTCTCAACAAGATAGTTAAGCACATCCATTCTTTCTTCTCTAACTATAGACCTATTGTTATATAATGACTGATCGAGGCCATCCTTTAAAACTAGAAACTTATACCACTTAATATAATCAAAAAATATGAATTTAACAGCTGAGGTGTATGTAAATTGATGCCCTCGATAATAATGTTCTATTCTTAAGCTGTATTTTGCGTAACATTCTTCATCTATATTTAATACCCTCCTTATCCCTATTTCTTCGCCTTGCCATACAAGGCAGTTGAAGCCAAGATTTCCTTTCTCTTTCACTAAAATTTTACTATTATCACCTACAAGTTCAACTGAATAAAAATTATTATTTGAAGCTGATGGTAAGCTTAATGGAATTCGCGCAGGGGGCGGCTTCCTGATTGCTCTATCCAAAGCAATTGACAATAGCATAAACCACCTTTCCTTTTTATATGTATAAAACTGCGCTCATTTAGTTATACCTCATCTACATATTCGTAACAAAAAACAGCCTTATCTTGCAAAATATAGCTATAGACTTACAGCTATTAGGCTAGCTATCAAGGTAATTCCCTGACTACACACTAGGTGTTAAGGTAAATGCCAAACTTTTAACATAGGTGCTTTTATGTGGCAGCGCGACACCCTCAACCTCTCCGCTCGCAAGCGCGGCTTTCACCTCATCAGTGACGAGGTGGAGCAGGCGTTAGCCGAAATGCCACCGGTCAGTGTCGGCCTGTTGCATGTGCAGCTACTGCACACCTCCGCCTCGCTGACGCTCAACGAGAACGCAGACCCCGACGTACGCCACGACATGGACGCCTTCCTGCGCCGCCTGGTACCCGGCAACCTGCCCTACTTCCGCCATACGCTGGAAGGCGATGA
This sequence comes from Cobetia sp. QF-1, assembly GCF_002213105.1. Taxonomy (NCBI): domain Bacteria; kingdom Pseudomonadati; phylum Pseudomonadota; class Gammaproteobacteria; order Oceanospirillales; family Halomonadaceae; genus Cobetia; species Cobetia sp. QF-1. Next base: position 683,397 of record NZ_NBVS01000002.1, on the reverse strand, counting down.
CGACATGCCCGCCCATGTCCTCGCCAGCCTGCTCGGCACTCAGCTCACGCTACCTGTCGAAGCCCGCCGCGGCGTCAACCGGCTCGCCCTCGGCACCTGGCAAGGCATCTGGCTCGGCGAACACCGCGACCACGGCGGCAGCCGCAGGTTGTGTCTGACGTTAAGTGGCGAATAAGAAGAACTGAAGCTAAACAAAAAAATCTAAAATACAGCCATCAATAAAAGAAAACTCATCAAGCATTAGTAAAAGGTATGATTTTGAACAACTCTCAACCAAGCCCAATAAGCACTCCACCACCAGACATTGTATTACCAGTGAATGTGCTTCCGCCAACTTTCAAAGATGACGAATCACCATAAATATTAAAACCAATCAATCTAAAATCCATCAACTCTACAACCGCAGACTTCTCAGAGGTAGATTTGACACTAAGGATAGCCTTACCTTGAAGCTTTACAGTAATTACCCCTGAAAGCTCGATAATATCTATAGCAGGATGTTTTGATACAGAGTTTTCTACAATAGATATGTAATTTTTAGACTGACCGTCAGAAGCAGCTTGTAACCATATTTGAGGCTTGTCTCCAGCGCCTATAATCAGAGGCAATACATCTCCTATAGACATAATATGACCACCGCCTAAAATTTTATTACTGCAAACAGTTAACTGATCATATTGAGAATACGATTTTGGAAGATTATTTCTCATGAAAGTCATTCGCTTATACCTCGAACTAACTGCTTACGCTTAGGAGAATTTTTAAAGTGATCTTTAATATCCTTCATAACTTTCTTATGATCACTTGACACAAAGAAACTTAGGGTAAAGAAAGCAATAGTAAAAAAAGCACCTACAGAGAATGCAATCCATTCGCCAAAATAAATTTTCTGGTCTACTCCAAAAACAACAGATGAAGCTTTTGCACCAAGATTAATGCCATAGCCAATTGTTATCAATAACAACCCATGGGCCAGTGTATAGAAGAAGTGTCGGCCATGTTTTATATGCTCAAATTCAACAGCAGTTAAAGAGTAATCGGCCTGTAGCGTAGCGACACTTGCATCAGTTAATGCATCGGGAACTACTACTGTATGAGTTATTACTTTATTCTCAAATATTTTATTCACTCAAAGCCCCATCCCTTTGAACTTCGTAATAACAGTAGCAACTCACAAAGGCTACTTTTAACACCTCAAAACAACGGCATACAAACATACAATAAAGATCAATTCTATATTAATAGTATATTATAATAACTCACCTATCGCGTCGAGTCCTCGTCCCCTACCGTACCGCCCATCGGATCGATGGATTTGCTGGAGGGGTATTTGTAGGAGGCGAAGCGTACGGCGAGTACCGAGAGGGCGAGGAAGAAGATGCCGCCGCAGAGGTAGAGCAGGCCGATATCGGGGGCCTTGTGGTGGGAGACATCGCCGATGAGGTAGCGCGTCAGCGCGGTGATGGCGATGTAGAGCAGAAAGCGGATCGGCAGGTGGTTGGTCTTGAAGTAGATACCGACCATCGCGCCGAGTTCGAGATAGATGAACAGCAGCAGAATGTCATCGACGCTGGCCGCGCCCTTCTCGATCATCTCCATGAAGGCGGTGACCGAGGCGATGGCAATCGCGCCACCAATGGCAAACAGCCCCAGATAGTGAAAGCCTTCAACCAGGAAGTTGCCAACCGAATTGGCGTGTTTGTGCATTTGATCCCGACTCTTGTCTAGCCAGTTCATGTCATGTCTCCTCGGACATCACGGCGGTGATAGATAGCGGTTTCACTGCAAGATCGGGGCCGCGCGCTGACGCGGTATCATCCGTATTGGCCCGCCCTACTCTCAACGGCCATCACGGGAGTTAACCGGACATCTGGAATAGAAAGCGGGCTTTACCAGCCAAGCGTCTGCTTGACGAAGGGAATGGTGAGCCTGCGCTGAGCCGAGAGCGAGGCGTTGTCGAGCTGACTCATGGCAGCAAACAGGCCCGGTAGGCTGCGCGGGCCGCGATGCAGGATGTAGCGGGCGACTTCATCCGGCAGCGCAAGGCCGTGATCACGTGCGCGCAGCTTGAGCGCTTCGAGACGCTGGCCATCATCGAGTCCGGAGAGGTGGAAGGTGACGCCCCAGGAGAGCCGCGAGGCGAGGTCCGGCAGGGTCGCGGGCAGCAGGCGCGGTGCGCAGCTGGCACTGACCAACAGATGACGGCCACCATCGCGCAGACGGTTGTAGAGGTGGAACAGCGCCTCTTCCCAGCGCTTGCGCCCGATGACGCCATCAAGGTCATCAATGGCGACCAGATCCATTTCATCCAGTCCTTCCAGCATGTGCGGCGGAAAGTGACCTATCTCATTGAGTGGCAGGTAGAAGGCACGCTTGCCCTGCTCCCCCGCCAGATGGCACGCCGCCTGCAACAAATGACTGCGACCACTCTGCTCGCCGCCCCAGAGGTAGACGAACGGCTCCCCACCGGGGGAGAGCTGTCCTTTGAGAGCCTCCGCCAGCGAGGTGGAAGTGAAGTGATAGTTGCTGAAGGTGGCAGCGTCGCGTACCCCGACACCGAGCGCCATCTGTCCTTGAGTCATTGCCATCCGTTGTGCTGTTTGTTGTTACCGTGATCAAGCATCACGCGGCGACTCATCAATGAGAGTCCTGAGTCGCGGAGGTCTCTGCTCCTGCTTCAGCGGAAGAGGTCACCCCACGAGAATCTCGCTGTTGGTCATATAAAGTACTGTTTTTATAGCGATCTAGCAGATAACGCAAGACCACCATGATGACCGCAGCCATCGGTAAGGCAAGCAGAATGCCGGTGAAGCCGAACAACTGCCCGCCCGCCATGACCGCAAAGATGACGGCCACTGGATGCAGTCCGATCTTGTCGCCCAACAGCAGCGGTTGCAACACCACGCCTTCCAGTAACTGTCCCAGCGCAAAGACGCCGCCCACTGCCAGCAGTGCCCACCATTCCCCAAACTGGAAGAAGGCGACGGTCGCGGCGATCACTACGCCGACGATCACGCCCAGATACGGCACGATACTGGCAAGCCCGGCGATCAGCCCGATCAACAGCGCAAACTTGAGGCCGATGATGGCAAGGCCGATGGCATAGACGATTCCCAGCGCCAGCATCACCAGCAGCTGACCGCGCAGGAAGGCACCCAGCACCTCATCACAATCATGCGCAAGCTTGGTGGCGGTGGGCTCCATGTGCCGCGGCAGCAAGGCTTGCAGCTTGTCTTTCATGCGGTCCCAATCGAGCAACAGATAGAAGGTGACCACCGGAATCAGCGCGATGTTGCCCAACCAGATGGCCATCGCCAGCCCGGACTTGGAGACCGTGCCCAGCAGCGCCGCCGCGAAGGTGCCGGTTTCTTTCCAGTTACCCAGCAGCAGACTACGTACCTGATCAAAGTCAGCGCTGAAATCCATGCCGGTAAACGACTGGATTTCGGGCAGTACGGTTTCTCGAATCCAGTTGAAGACCATCGGCATGAAGCTGATCAACTGCGCGAGCTGACGCCCCAGTAGCGGCACCAGTATCAGCACGGCGATCAGCAGTACCACCGACAGCACGCTGAACACCAGGCTGACGGCCAGACGCCGCGACAGGCCTCGCTCTTCCAGCCAGTCCGCCAGCGGATCGCCGAGGTAGGCGAGAATCATGCCGATGAAGAACGGCATCAGAATCGGTTCGAGCAGCACCAGCAAACCAACGAAGGCCATGCCCGCTGCCAACAACCACCATTTACGCTGCATCATCACTCCTTGAAAGGTGCCTGTATGGCGGCGATGCCATGTCACGTGGAACGGATCATACTCGATGCGTCATTGTTGCCTGTCCCCGAGTCACTCACAAGGCACGAAGACCGCCAATGCTGGGATGCCTTGCGACAGGTACGCCATGAAAGCCTCAACCTGTTCACATCATTCACATTTCAAGTGGTTTTTGTGAATCGGCACAGTGTCAGCCGTGATGCGCAATGCTACAATAGCCGCCTTCAATTCCCCCCGATCGATCGTGTCTCACCGCCCAGGCCGCACCGACAGGAACCGCACATGACGCAACGCCCCCAGGACTCCTCGCCTAGCAAGACTTCCCTGAGCTACAAGGACGCCGGTGTCGATATCGATGCAGGCAACGCCCTTGTAGAACGCATCAAGGGTGTCGCCAAGCGCACTCACCGCCCTGAAGTGATGGGTGGTTTGGGTGGCTTCGGCGCCCTGTGCGAACTGCCGGCCGGTTATCGCCAGCCTGTGCTGGTCACCGGTACTGACGGCGTCGGCACCAAGCTGCGCCTGGCCATGGACCTCAATCGTCACGACACCATCGGCATCGATCTGGTCGCCATGTGCGTCAATGACCTGGTCGTCGCTGGCGCCGAGCCGCTGCAGTTCCTCGATTACTACGCGACCGGCAAGCTCGACATCGACATCGCCGCTGACGTGGTGACAGGCATCGGTGAAGGCTGCCTGCAATCTGGCTGCGCACTGGTCGGTGGTGAAACTGCCGAGATGCCCGGCATGTACGAAGGCAGCGACTATGATCTGGCCGGTTTCTGCGTCGGTGTGGTCGAGAAGTCCGAGATCCTCGACGGCAGCAAGGTCGGTGCCGGTGACGTGATTCTGGGCCTCGCATCCTCCGGCCCGCACTCCAACGGCTATTCATTGATCCGCAAGATCCTTGAAGTCGCTGATGCGTCTCTGCTCGAGCAGGACATCGACGGCCAGCCGCTGGCTGACGCCCTGATGGCGCCGACACGCATCTACGTCAAGCCGCTGCTGTCACTGCTGCGCGAATCCGGCCTCAGCGTGCACGCCATGTCCCACATCACCGGCGGTGGCCTGCTGGAGAACATCCCGCGCGTGATGCCGAAGGATTGCACCGCTGAAATCGACATCGCCAGCTGGAAGCGTCCGGCGGTATTCGACTGGCTGCAGCAGCAGGGCAATGTCGAAGAACACGAAATGCACCGCGTGCTGAACTGTGGCGTGGGCATGGTCGTGGTCGTCTCGGCCACTGATGCCGCCGCTGCACGTGCACACCTGGAAGCGAGTGGCGAGACTGTCTTCACCCTCGGCAGCATCCGCACCCGTCAGGGTGAGGAAGAACAGGTCCAACTGGAGAATCTGTCGGCATGATTGATCCGAATACCACACCCACCGACGGCAGCACGCTCGGCGGATTCGGTAACGGATTCGAAGCCGATGACACGGTAGAGCGCCCCAGTGTCGTAGTGCTGATTTCTGGTAGCGGCAGTAATCTGCAAGCGCTGCTGGACGCACAGGAACATGACGAACTGGGCGGCGACGTGGTTGCCGTCGTCTCCAATACGGCCGACGCTTACGGGCTGGTACGTGCCCGTGAAGCCGGCATCGATGCTGTCGTGCTGCCACACACAGAGTATGACTCGCGTGAAGCGTACGATAGTGCGTTGATCAAGGTCATCGAGCGTCACTCGCCGGACCTCGTCGTACTGGCGGGCTTCATGCGTATTCTGACGCCGCTGTTCGTGCAGTACTTCTTCGGGCGTCTGCTCAATATCCATCCGTCACTGCTGCCGGCCTGGCCGGGACTCGGCACTCACCACAAGGTGCTGGACGCCGGCGAGAGTGAGCACGGTGCCAGCGTGCACTTCGTCACCGAAACGCTGGATGGCGGCCCTGTCGCGATTCAGGCGGTGGCCAATGTGCTGGACGGCGATGATGAGGCGAGCTTGCAAGAGCGCGTCCATACCCGTGAGCACCTGATCTACCCGATCGCGGTGCGCTGGGCACTGGAAGGCCGCTTGAAGCTTGAGGGCGATGTGGCCACGCTGGATGGTCACGCATTGCCGGTCGGCGGACTGCGCTTGTCACATGCTGATGTGGAAGAAGAACTCAGCGATGAGCTGCCGGAAGACGACGACGAATAAGCGCTGAGCACAACACCTTCTCATGTGCTGATAGCCTTTGCTGTCATGAAAAGCCCCGCGGCACTCATTGTGTCGCGGGGCTTTTGTCTGGGGCTCATTGCGGCCTGAACAGACCCGATCAAGACCTTATCAGAACGCGTAGCTGGCCCCCACTTCGACGCGTGTACTGACCTCATCCCACGTCTCGATGCCACCGCCAAGATGCAACATGCCGTTGGCCCCCAGCTGCATCCGCCAGCCACCATCGAGGCGCACATAGTGATCACTGCCGCGATCAAGGTCCTCTGCGCTGTAGGCATTGGTCGACAGGCTCGCCAGACGTACTTCGGCACTGTCAGCATCATCGTCAAGGCGCTTGCCGTAGGCCAGCTCACCGTAGAGTCCGAAACCATCGGCGATGGCGCGGTCGACCATGAAGCCCGCTTCTACGCGGCGGTCACGCAATGTCTGATCAGAGACACTCAAGGCATTGGCCGCCGAGCCGGACTCGGTGTAGCCATCAATATCAGATTCGGTATGGCGATAGGCCACGAAGGGCGCGCTGTACCACAGCGAATCGGCGTTGGTCAGACGATAATCGAGGCGTAGCTCACCGCTGAAACCGTCGCCCTCGGTCTCACCTGACAGCGTACGCGACGACTGGCCGAGCGTGACGGTACGATCCAGGTCGTAATCAAAGTCACCATAGCTGGCCAATGCCTGCATGCCGACCGCACCCCACTGCTGGCGTGCAAACAAGCTGAATACCTGCCCATCCAGTTCCAGATCGCTACCACCATCGACATCGTAATCGGCAGTACGGCGACTCACCGCCACCCCGCCCCATGCCTCACCCAGCGCATTATCCAGCGGCAACATCACACCGACTCCCGCACCGCGCTGCTCACTATCAAAGCCCTGTTGACCACTGGAAGTCTTGCTATCGCCGGTACCGTCACTGGATGAACCGATGGCGAAGACGCGTACTCCCTTATTCTCTTGCTGAGCACCGGGGCGTAATTCATCAGAGAGACTACGCTGGCTGGCATTGAGCGCACCGCTACCTAGTTGCGGTGCCAGCCCCAGCACCGAGGGCGCGGCGAGCATCGCATAGGCGTAGTCGGCGAGAATCTCCTGACCAGCGGTGGTCGGGTGAACGCCGTCATTGAACAGTAACTTGCTCGGGTCTTCCGCGGCCCCGCCCAGTCCATAGTCCGTGACGTTGCAGCTGTCAGAGAAGCACACCTGTGTCAGCGGTACATCGGTGGCAAAACCGAACTCGGCCGGCGATGCCAACACTTCATTGAGGATACCGACAGTGTCCAGACGAATGACATTGACCTGGCCATCCAGCGCGGCGAGCCGAGCACCAAGCGCATCATTGAAGACAGAGACCAAGGCAGAGGTGCCCGCGGCCTGGGCGGCACCACCTGATTGCCCTGCCGGGGTGCTACCGACATCCGGCAGGTTGGAGACCATGATGGTCGTGGCCCCGGCTGCCGCCAGCGCCTCGACCGCTGAGGCCAGATTGCCCGCAGAAGCGACCGCCGTGGCAGGTGACGTGATCACGCCCTGCAGGAAGTCATTGCCGCCGCCATTGACGTAATAGAGCGCGCTCGGGTCAGCGCTACCCTCGGCTCTGATCAGATAGCCATCCTCGCTACGCAGCACGGTGCCCGCTCCCGGACTCCCCACGGGGATGGCCACCTCGGAGCCATCCTCCTCCGTCACCGAGGCCAGAATCTGCGCGGTGGTATAGCCACCCACCGCGTAGTTGTTGCCATCATTGAAGCCTGCCAGCTGATAGATGACCGAGGTGGAAGGGTCTGCCGACAACCCAAGCTCCGTCGCCAGCAATTGGGTCGAGACGCTACCGTAAGGCGAATTCTCGTAATCCGGCCCGCTGCGATTGGTGAAACGCAGGCTGTTGATGCCGCCGAGATCACTATCCGGGAACTGACCGGAATCACTCAGGCTGTCACCAAAGATATACATGTTGGAGTAGGCCTGTGCTGGCGCGGCCAGCAAGGCACTACTGATGGCGAGCGCCAGGCTGCTCAAGGTGAAGTGCTTGGCGAGCCCGCTTCTCTTGCTGCGTGATCCAGATGACATGATGTGCCCCTTGCTCGAATTTTTATTGGCGCAGGCCGTCAAGGCGACCCACTCACAGCATAGGCAACAAACATTCAATTGAATCGGTTGTTTCATACAACTTCAGGCTAATGAGACTGGCCTGGCGGCGGAATCCGACGCATAAAAAAACGCGCCTCCGAAGAGACGCGTTTTTGCACTGCCATCGCGATCAGGCGCGTGGCAATGTCACACCACGCTGGCCCTGATACTTGCCACCGCGATCCTTGTAGCTGGTCTCACAGATTTCATCAGACTCGAGGAACAGCATCTGTGCCACACCTTCATTGGCATAGATGCGTGCCGGAAGGTTGGTGGTATTGGAAAACTCAAGGGTGACGTGGCCTTCCCACTCTGGCTCCAGCGGCGTCACATTGACGATGATGCCGCAGCGCGCATAGGTGGACTTGCCCAGACAGATGGTCAACACGTTACGCGGAATACGGAAGTATTCGACGGTGCGGGCCAATGCGAAGGAGTTGGGCGGAATCACGCAGGAATCGCCCTTCACATCGACGAAGCTTTTCTCATCGAAATTCTTCGGGTCGACGATCACGGAATGGATATTCGTGAAGACCTTGAACTCATCCGAGCAACGCACATCGTAGCCGTAACTGGAGGTGCCGTAGGAGATCACACGGCGTTCGTCGTGAAAGCGCACCTGATCGGCTTCAAAGGGTTCGATCATGTCGTGGCTTTCCGCCATGCGACGGATCCACTTGTCGGATTTGATGCTCATCGAGCGTACCTGACTGACTGATGGGATAAAGACGCGCGTACACGCCATGCAGAATCGGGCCAGCATGATACCGGCCCGCTGCTCTACTGGATACTGCTACGCCGTTGGCAATCGTTGCCTCAGCTGAAGCTGATGCTCGGTCCCTGTTCGGCATCGGCACCGTCCAGTGCCGCGGCGACCTGGCGAGCGATGACACGGAAGCTTTCGGCCACTTCGCCTTCCGGTTCCGCGATGACACTCGGGCGCCCGCCATCGGCATTGGCGCGAATGCTCAGGGTCAACGGCAGCTGACCCAGCAGGCGTGTTTCATACTCGCCCGCGATACGCTCACCACCGCCCGCACCGAAGACCGCTTCGGTATGGCCACATTGGGTGCAGGTGTGAGTGCTCATGTTCTCGACCACACCCAGCACCGGCACCTTGACCTTGCGGAACATCTCGATGCCCTTCTGGGCATCCAGCAACGCGATGTCCTGCGGCGTGGTAACGATGACGGCACCAGAAACCGGCACCTTCTGCGACAGCGTCAGCTGGATGTCGCCCGTGCCCGGCGGCATATCGATCAACAGGATGTCCAGCTCGCCCCAGGCGGTCTGGTTCAGCAGTTGCTGAAAGGCGCCCGCGACCATCGGGCCACGCCAGACCATCGGGTCCTTGACGTCGACCAGATAGGCCATCGACATGGTCTTGATGCCATGCGCAATGATAGGGCTGAAAACCTGCTCGCCAGCCATCTCCGGACGCTGCCCTGTCGGTACGCCAAACATCTGCGCCTGGCTCGGGCCGTAGATGTCGGCGTCCAGCAGGCCGACCTTGAGACCTTCACCTGCCAGTGCCAGCGCCAGATTGGCAGTGACAGTCGATTTGCCGACGCCACCCTTGCCAGAAGCGACCGCGACGATGTGCTTGATGCCTTCCATACTTTGAGACTCCTGTGACGGCCCGCCGCGATGATCTGCGAGCTTCAATGCCCATGAATACCGCAGGCGCAGCCGTCTGAACTGTCAGCGAAATGAGCTGTGAAACACGATGCGCACAGTATGCCTTCCCTCCGCGACGGGAGCCAACCCGTCACGATGACGTCAACTCTTCAGCGTCCGTCACATGCCAGTGGTGCATCGACTCCACACAGTGGGGAGCGGACTAGAAGCGCACATCAACCGGCAGGAAACGCCACTCGCCCGGTGCCATGCGACCCAGGGTGACGGCACCCAGACGCAGACGACGCACCTCGTTCACCTTGAGGCCTTGTGCCTCAACCGCAGCACGGATACCGCCCGGCGGCACGCGCTTCATCGCGATACGCAGGCGAATATCACTCTGCCAGCTGACGCTGACCTTAGGCTTGCGTCCGCGAATATCGGCACACAGTGCATAGCCGATACGCCTGAGGCCTTCTTCATCCAGCTCACCTTCCACTTCGACGATATATTCCTGCTCGAGCTGATCAAGGTCATCACCGAGCTTGCGGATGACACCGCGATTCTGCGACCAGACTGCCAGCCCTGACTCGCCTTCGCCAAGCTCTGCCAGTGGATGTTGAGACAGGAAATGCACCTTGAGCCAATCTGCGCCACTGTTATCCAGCGCACTGCGGGGGGCGCCATCACGTAGCGTCAGCGGGTCTATCTGCTCTTCACCGGGGGACTGATACCACACCAGGGTCAGCGGCTCGATAGGCTCCATGCTGGCGCCCTCATCGACAGTGACAATCTCGTCAGTGACCTTGAAGAACGGCGCTTCGACGATTTCACCCGCGACACGGACCACACCACTGGCGATGAGATGCTCGGCCTCACGGCGCGAGATACCCTGCTGATGGGAAAGAAACTTGGACAGACGGACGGGTTCGGTCATGGGGAGACTCTCAAAGCGGCAACGCAAGAAACACGCAGAAGATGGGGATGCCTGACTGGCGATCACAAATAGCCGGCCATGATAACGGCATGCGCCAACGATGACACGGCCGAATCATGATGCCACGGGATCGCTCAGCACCTCTCGTAGGCGTCGTGTCACGAGAAATGATATTCTATTGGGGCGCGCGCAGCGGGCACAACACGACGACTCTGCCCGTTGGGGCACGGAACCCTTTGCGCCGGACACCGCCAGAGTGACGTTGAACAGTACTGTGCTTAACAAGAACTGCGTTGAAGCTATTCATACGTCATGCCGACATGGAGTCAGGCAAACTATCGGGCTTGTCCGTGAAATGCCGCCATCAAAGACCGGCGGTGACTGCCGAATCGATCGGCCAGCGACCCATCAGAATGAGCGTCACCTCTCATCTGAACAGCCATCGCCCGCCGCCAAGTCTCTCCATGCTCCTCAGGCCATGATGTTCTTCAGGCCATGCCCTCAGGTCATGTTCACAGGTAATTCGTATGCGTCTACACCACCTTATGCGCCACGCACCATGTACTACCCGCACTTTACGCCACCTGGTGCTGGTGTTTGGTATTACCCTGGCCGCGGGCTGCTCCGCTCCACAGGCTGCGGATGCGCCCGCCAGCACTGCCACCAGCGCAGTAGTCAAGGCTGAGCGCCTGGAAAACTTGCTGGCACAGGGCGAGACCAACATTCCCGACACCTTGTTGCTGACTCAGGCTGGCGCCCGTGCCATTGATCCCAACGGTCAGCGCCCGCTGGATGACCCGCTGACCTGTCTGGCCCGCGCTGCCTACTGGGAAGCCAAGGGTGAAGGCAAGAGCGGTATGCAGGGTATCGTCAATGTCGTGATCAATCGCGCTGCTGATCCGCGCTTCCCTGACAGTCTGTGTGGCGTGATCAAGCAAGGTGGCGAAACGGGGAGCTGTCAGTTCTCCTGGTGGTGCGACGGACGCTCGGATGATGTACGTGAACCCAAGGCCTACGCTCAGGCACGCGACGTGGCACGTCAGGCGCTAAATCATCAGCTGGAAGACACCACTGATGGCGCACTCTACTTCCACGCACGCTATGCCACGCCTTATTGGGCCAAGCGCTTCGTGCGCACCGCACGCATCGGCCAGCATCTGTTCTATCGCAACTGATCATCAGAACGCGATAAAAAAGCCCGCCATGCAATACGCATGGCGGGCTTTTTTACGTCATGACATTTTCACCCTACACCATGGTAAAGCGGGCCTGATGACTAGTCAGCGACCAGCGTCTTCAGGTACTGACCCACCTCAGAGTGATGCAGGATAGAAGACACTGGCAGAATGGTTTCTGCTGGCCCCCAGGCAAAGACGTTAACTGGCGTATGCGTGTGCGTACCGGTACCCCAGACGGTATTCTGCTCAGTCGCCAGTGCACGTCCGAGCAAGTTGCCACGATCGTTGTAAGGGAAGAAGGCATCGAAGTCCTTTATCGCCGGCACTTCAGTGACGCCCAGATAGCTGTGTCCTTCGACATGGTAGGGATTGGGCTTGCTGGCCAACACATCCGTTGCCTGCGCTTCGGTAATCTGGAAGTCACTGTTGGCATTGACCATCTTCATCAGCTGCGCTGGCGTCCGCTCAGCCTCCGGTAGCGCCTCGAAGTCACTCAGCAGATTGTAGTAGTTCTGCTTCTGCTCATAGAGGCTATCCAGAATCGCAAAATCGCCGAAGTTGAAGTTAGGTGCGTAATCCTGGCTTTTGAAAGCCGGACCTGACTTCTTTTGCGCAGGCGGCAAATTGGCGCTGGAATAGCTGAAGCCAAAGGCGCCTGTTTCATGGTCCGCCGTCACGATAATGACCGTATCATCACGCCCCTTGGCCCAGTCATAGACACCCTGCACGGCCTCATCGAACTTGACCATTTCATTGAGCATGGTGCCGGCATCATTGGCATGCGCTGCCCAGTCGATCTGACCACCTTCCACCATCAGGAAGAAGCCATCCTCGTCCTGCTCCAGCATCGAGAGCGCTTTCTGAGTCATCTCGTGTAACGTGGGCTGCTGGCGCTGTGGATCATCGTGGCTATCACGGTAGGTGATACCGTCAGCCATGCCGGAGTTGGCGAACAGCCCCAACACCTTGTCACCCTTGAGTGCCGCCAATTGCTCGCGAGTGAAAGCTAATCCATAGCCCTGATCTGCCGCTTCCTGTAGCAGATTGCGTTCATCCTTGCGCTTGGAAGCAGGTGCCCAGGCGCCTCTCATCAGCGTGGCAACGCTATCGGCGCTTTCGCCCGGCTCACTGACTGACTGCGGCACGAAATAACGCAGGCCACCGGAAAGCATGACATCAGGCCCTGTGGTCAGCATGTCCTCGGCAATGGCATTTTCCAGCGAACGGTGCGGCTGGTGCGCTGCGAAGGCGGCCGGTGTGGCATGAGTCAAACGTGTGTCAGAGACCAGGCCTGTCGCCTTGCCAACGCGCTTGGCGAGTTCCAGCACTGTCTCGACCGTATTGCCCTCCGAGTCGATGCCAATCACCTCAGAGCCCGAGAAGATTCCCGTCGACAGCTGCGTCGCCGAACAGGCGGAATCGACCACGATGGCATCTTCCGGATGCGTCAGTGACGCTCCGACTACCCCTTCTTTCGCCAGCTGATGGAGCGCTGTCGGGCGCCCTTGGTAGATCGAATTCGGGGCACGATTGGCATAGGTCTCCAACATGCCGACCTGCTGCGGCCCCATGCCATCCCCGATCATCAGAATCACGTTCTTTATCTCGGCGGCGTTCGCCAGTGGCATAAAGCTCATGCCACCAATCAATGCCGCAGCGGTCCACCCAGCGCGACCCCATGGGCGGCGCGTGTCATGCTTGGATATCGCTGTAGTGATCATCCAGAACTCCTTGGCCTTGCCGGATATTCCGCCGCTGAATCACGTACGAGCTCTCCACTCTGGAAGCGGCAAATTACACGATTCACCTAATGACGCCAGACACCACGCTGACGACAGGAACGCGAGAGACATTCCTCATGGAATGCGGCAAAAAACCAGCGTAATGCATTGTTTTTATAGGCGTTCTAACTTGCCAGCACGATAACACCATCACTCTTCGGCACATGGCGTGCACTTCACTATTATCGAGACAGGCAGGGCCGTCTACCAAAACAGCCCCTGAGAAGGAGAAATGTGACGAAAGGATGACAGTCGGTGCTGTTACCCAGAAAGGCGGTGCAGCGGAATCAATCAGTGACGGGAGTCGTCTTCGGGACGCGCCGCCAGCTTGGTGCGAATGAACTCGCTGTGACTGACGTGCAACAGTCCGGCGAGACGACGGATACGATGCTCTTCATGGGCATCCAACTCGCCATCAGCATAAGCCAGCTCCCACATCATGCCGAGTAGCTCAGTACGCTCCTCAAGGCTCATGTGCTCATTGATCTGCTTGACGAAACGGTAGTAGTCAGTGGCTTGCTCAGCGTCGTGCTCGGCCTGCTCCAGCAAACTGGCCAGCTCGTCATCCGCGAGCGAGAAACGATCTGCCAGCTGATGCGCCAATGCCTGTCGCTCGCGTATATCCAGATCATCATCAGCGTGTACCACTTCGAACAGCAATACCGCCATCGAAAGCTCAGGGCCAGGCACATCATTGGGCCTGGCGTTGCTGCCGGGGGCCATCACTTGACGAACAAGACGATTGATCTGGCCGGCGACTGATAATCTGCTGGACATGAAATACCTCCACTGTCGTGAGCTGAATGAACGTGAACTGAATCATCACGATCAACTCTCTTCATGGGGTCCCTCGGGCGCGATTCGAAGTACGGGTCGCGCATGGAGGCGTTGCCAGTTACGCGACGTGCCCTTCGCGCCGCCCGCACCTTCGCGATATAGTATTGGCATCCCGTCGGGCCGGCTCTGCCAGCCCGAATCACGAGTCATTCCGGCAAACCTCTGCTGTCCGTGCAGTAGGCGCCCTTTACCATCAAGACGAGGCCTCATGTCAGCGCGCAAGATTCTGGTCACCAGTGCCCTGCCCTACGCCAATGGGTCGATCCACCTGGGTCACCTGCTTGAGTACATCCAGACGGATATCTGGGTACGCTTCCAGAAAAGCCGTGGCCACGAATGTCACTACGTGTGTGCCGACGATGCTCACGGCACCGCCATCATGCTGCGTGCCGAGCTGGAAGGTGTGACCGCTGAGCAATTGATCCAGCGTGTGAGTGATGAGCACCAGGCCGACTTCGCCAAGTTCGGTGTGGGCTTTGACAACTACCATTCCACGCATTCCCCGGAAAACCGCGCCCACAGCGAGCGTATCTATCTGGCACTACGTGATGCTGGCCATATTGCCACCCGTGATATCGAGCAGATGTTCGATCCGGTCAAAGGCCTGTTCCTCGCCGACCGCTTCATCAAGGGTACCTGCCCGAAGTGTAAGACCGAAGACCAGTACGGCGACAACTGTGAAGCCTGCGGGGCGGCCTACACCCCGGCCGAGCTGATCGATCCGGTCTCCGCCATCTCCGGTGCCACCCCGGAAATGCGTACCTCCAAGCACTACTTCTTCAAGCTGCCGAATTTCGAAGACTTCCTGAAGGAGTGGACCAAGAGCGGTCGCGTACAGAGCCAGATTTCCAACAAACTGCAGGAATGGTTCGAAGCGGGTCTGGCCGAGTGGGATATCTCCCGCGACGCACCTTACTTCGGCTTTGAGATTCCGGATGCACCGGGCAAGTACTTCTATGTCTGGCTGGATGCACCGATCGGCTATCTCGCCAGCTTCCAGAACCTGTGCGAGCGCGAAGGCCTCGACTTCGACAGCTACTGGAACGCCGATTCCGACGCCGAAGTGCACCACTTCATCGGCAAGGACATCGTCTACTTCCACGCCCTGTTCTGGCCGGCCATACTGGAAGGCGCAGGCATGCGCACGCCATCCAGCGTCAATTGCCACGGTTTCGTGACCGTCAATGGCGCCAAGATGTCCAAGTCACGCGGCACCTTCATCAAGGCCGACACCTACGCGCAGTTCCTGAACCCGGAATACCTGCGTTACTACTTTGCTGCCAAGCTGACGGCGGGTGTGGATGATCTTGACCTCAATCTCGACGACTTCACGGCACGCGTGAATTCAGACCTCGTCGGCAAGGTTGTCAATATCGCCAGCCGCTGCGCAGGCTTCGTCAAGAAGTTCGGCGACGGAAAATTGTCCGCCGAATGCGCCGAGCCAGCACTGGTCAACCGCTTCATCGCCGCCGGTGAAGGCATTGCGGCTGATTTTGAAGCACGTGAATTCGCCCGCGCCATGCGCAAGGTGATGGAGCTGGCTGATGAGGCCAACACCTACATCGCCGACAAGGCACCGTGGGCAATGGCCAAGGAAGACGGGCGTGAGCAGGAAGTGCTTGAGGTCTGCTCGGTGGGTATCAACCTGTTCCGTCAGCTGATGGTCTACCTGGCGCCGGTCATCCCGACGCTGACCGACAAGGCGCGTGAGTTCCTGAATGTCGATAGTCTTGACTGGGCCAGCCGTGAAGTCGTGCTGATCGGCCATGCGATCAACAAGTTCACCCCGCTGCTGACGCGTGTCGAGCCAGAACGCATCGACAAGATGCTTGAAGCCTCACGTGAAGTGCTGGTGGAAGAACAGAAGATCAAGGACGGTAGCGCCAAGGCAGAGGCTACCGCTGCAGCGCAGAGCGCTTTGGAAGCGGACCCGATCGCAGACGAGATCGACTTCGATACCTTCATGAAGACCGATCTGCGTGTGGCGAAGATCGTCAAGGCAGAACACGTCGAGAAGGCCGCCAAACTGCTCAAGCTGACGCTGGATATCGGTGGCGAGACTCGCACCGTATTCTCCGGCATCAAGTCTGCCTACGCGCCGGAAGCCCTGGAAGGCCGCATGACCGTGATGGTGGCCAACCTGGCCCCGCGCAAGATGCGCTTTGGCATGTCAGAAGGCATGGTGCTGGCCGCCGGTGATGATGAAGGCATCTACCTGCTGGAGCCGCATACTGGCGCCAAGCCGGGCCAGCGTGTGACCTGATCCACTGATGACCGAAAGCTGAGAGCCATTCAGCAAAACGCCCCGCCAACGATTCTCTGGCGGGGCGTTTTTGTATCAGGCAGACCGATTGTCACTCATAACGTCGACCTGCGTGCTCCAGCCAGCCGTCCACATGGCGGCCACCGGGATCATGATGCGTCCAGTGAATCACTCCGCCCTTGTCGTTCCATTCATACTCGCCGTAGAAGCCGAGGCGATCACCGACCTTGAGGCTGTCGATACGCGGCGCGAGATCGATATTGTGCGCCACCAGAATGGTCGTCCCCCCCACCACACGGATCAGGAATTTCTGATGACGACTGCCCTTGAGATCATCCCGGAGCAGACGTATCACCTCCCCCGTGCCATGCACCTGCACATCACTCTGCTGAGCGCTGATGGCGCGACGCAGACGGCTTTCATCCGCGGTAGCGGTGCCCGCACCCTGCGCAACCTCAGCGCTCGGTGACTGGAAGCCACTCCACAACTGGGAGAGCGAGAAGTTGCCATTGCCAGACAGCTGGGAGATGCCCGCCATGACGACCACGATGATGATGACCCATAACGGCCGCCTGCCCCGCGAACCTGCTCCACGCATACCTACTCCTTACTGATGAAAAGTCTCTGACGAACACCAGCATTATCAAAAAGCTATAAAGGAATAATTCTTTATTACTTCAAGTGCCAAGCAAAACACGAAACAATACCCGCCACATACTGGCCACAATACGCCTTACTGGCCGCGTCGCAGGCTATCGATAAGTAGTATCTTGCGTATAATACGCCGCGCTCAGCAATCACTTTGCCATATCGCTTCCTGACAGCGTGCGGCAGACCAGCAGTGACATGCTTGCATGCCTGAACGCTGACAACTGCCCGTGCAGCAGAGCAATGCCATACGCTATCGTGACTGCATGCACCAGCGTGTCTGAATGTGTGTGACAGCATGACGACAGTGAACAGTAGAGCGCCTTCGAAATACCCTGACCGAGCGACGCCCCTGATGAGTGAATACCTTCTTATCCTGATCAGCACCATTCTGGTCAACAATTTTGTACTGGTGCAGTTCCTCGGCCTATGCCCCTTCATGGGTGTTTCCAACAAGCTCGAGTCGGCAATGGGCATGTCACTGGCAACGACCTTCGTGCTGACACTGTCCTCGATGTGCGCCTATCTCACCTATCACTACATCCTCGCCCCGCTTGGGCTTGAGTATCTGCGCACCATCGCCTTCATCATGGTGATCGCCGTCGTCGTGCAGTTCACCGAGATGGTGGTCAAGAAGACCAGTCCGCTGCTTTATCAGGTACTCGGTATCTTCCTGCCGCTGATCACGACCAATTGTGCAGTGCTCGGCGTGGCACTGCTGACGCTGAATCGCAACTCAAGCTTCATGGAAGCCACCCTGTATGGCTTCGGCGCTGCAGTCGGCTTCTCGCTGGTGCTGGTGCTGTTCGCTGCAATGCGCGAGCGCTTGGCCGTCGCCGATGTGCCGCGTCCTTTCCAGGGGCCCGCGATCGCGATGGTCACCGCCAGCCTGATGTCGCTGGCCTTCCTTGGTTTCTCCGGACTGGTGCAGATCTGACATGCTCGATTTTCTCAACGACCATACCCTGATCTCCGCCATCGTCGCACTGGTCGCCATGGCGGTCGTGTTCGGTGCGCTGCTCGGCTTTGCCTCGGTCGCGTTCAAGGTCGAGGGCGATCCGATCGTCGAGCAGATCGATCATCTGCTACCCCAGACACAGTGCGGCCAGTGCGGCTACCCAGGCTGCAAGCCATATGCACAGGCCATTTCCGATGGCGATGAGATCAACAAGTGCCCGCCGGGTGGCGAAAGCACCATCGCGGCACTGGCGGACCTGCTCGGTCGCGAGGCAACTCCCCTGGATGGCGACAGCGACAACACACCCAAGGTGGCCGTCATCCGTGAAGATGAATGCATCGGCTGTACCAAGTGCATTCAGGCCTGTCCGGTAGACGCCATTCTCGGTGCCGCCAAGCACATGCACACCGTGATCGCCGATGAGTGCACCGGCTGTGATTTATGTGTCGAGCCCTGCCCGGTGGACTGCATCGACATGCTGCCAGTAGCCACCGATGTGCGTAGCTGGCACTGGCCAAAACCCGCCGGACCGATGCTCGACAACATCCGTTTCAGCGGTAGCCTGATCGCCACGGATGCTGCTGGCAACAACACGAATACTGCTTCCGCATCATCTGCAAGGAATGTCGCCTGATGGTTCTTTCGCTACTCAAATCCATGGTGACGTCCTCCTCAGCCCGCGGAAAGGCTCGCAATGGCGCGATGAGTGGTACATCTGGTGCCGACTCAGGCTGTGATGCCTCGCACAAGGTGTTCGATTTCAATGGCGGCATTCATCCACCAGAGCGCAAGGCGCTCTCCAATCGCACACCGCTGGTCGCCGCGCCGCTGCCGAGCGAGGTCGTGTTGCCGCTCAATCAGCATATTGGCGCGCCGGCTCAACCGTTGGTCGTGGTCGGACAGCGCGTGCGCACCGGCGAGCTGATCGCCCGTGCGCAGGGCATGATTTCAGCTCCCGTGCATGCCAGCATCACCGGCGTCGTGACAGCGATAGAGAAGCGCCAGATTCCCCACGTCTCGGGTCTTGAAGATCTGTGCATCGTGATCACCCGCGAAGGTGAGAGTGATGAATGGGTCAAGATGGACGCCTGGCGCGACTGGCGCGAACAGGACGGCCAGGACCTGATTCAGCGTCTGCAAGATTCCGGCGTGGTTGGCCAGGGCGGCGCGGGCTTTCCTGCCGCCGTCAAGGCACGTGTGCGCGAACGCCATGCCATCGATACGCTGATCATGAACGCCGCGGAGTGTGAGCCTTACATCACCGCTGACGACCTGACCATGCGCACCCACCCTGAATCACTGATCGAGGGGCTTGAGATTCTCGCTAGTTTGATCGGGCCAGAATGCATTCTGATCGGCATCGAGGATAACAAGCCTGAAGCCGCCATCACGCTTGAACAGGCCATTCGTGCACGCAAGGCCGACACTCGGCTGCCCGCGCTCGATGCACGTCTGGAAGTGGTGGTCGTGCCGACCAAATACCCCTCCGGCGGCGAAAAACAGCTGATCAAGTTGCTGACCAACCGCGAGGTACCTAGCCGCGGCCTGCCTGCCGATGTCGGTGTGGTGGTGCACAACCCGGGTACGGTACGTGCCGTGCAGCGCGCGGTATGTTTCGGCGAACCGATGATCTCGCGCGTCATCACCCTGACAGGCGAAGCGTTGGGCCATCCGCATAATGTCGAGGCACGACTCGGTACTGCGATCAGCGACTTGCTGCGCTTGGCCGCACCTTCGCCGGCGGGTATCGCGCGCCTGATCATGGGGGGGCCAATGATGGGCTTCACGCTGCAAAGCGATGCACTGCCCATCATCAAGACTACCAACTGCCTGCTGGCCGTCTCTGACGAGGCACTGCCGGCACCTGCGGTTGAGCAACCCTGCATCCGCTGTGGCATGTGTGAGCAGGCCTGCCCCGCTGATCTGCTGCCGCAGCAGCTCTATTGGTTCTCCAAGGCACGCGAATTCGACAAGGCGGAGCTTTACAACCTGGCCGACTGCATCGAGTGCGGTGCCTGTGCCTATGTCTGCCCGAGCCAGATTCCGTTGGTGCAGTATTACCGTTTCGCCAAGGGCGAGATTCGCAGCGCTCAGCACGAGGCGCGCAAGTCAGAACGTGCCCGTCATCGTTTCGAGTTCAAGCAGGCACGTCTAGCGCGCGAAGATGCCGAGAAAGACGCCAAGCGCAAGCAGCGTGCTCAGGCGGCACAGCAATCTGCGGCAGCACGTGCAAAACCCTCGGCCACGACGACCTCTGAAGCGACAACGACCTCAGCGCCAACAGCCGCGCCAGATGCGATGACTGACCTCAAGGCACTCAAGACGGCGCGCGCCGCCGCCAACATCGCGGTCAAGAAAGCCGAAAAGGCGCTCAAGCTCGCACAGGAAAATGGTGAAGGGGATATCGCCGCGCTTGAGGCGGCCGCCAATGCTGCACGCGAGACGTTGACCCACGCCGAGGCAACGCTGAAATCCGCCAGTGAGGCAGCAGATACCTCTGTCACTCCGGTCGCCGCTGCTCCATCAGTCTCCTCTGCTACACCAGCGGCATCACCCACGGCCAGCGCGAACCTCAAGGCGCTCAAGACGGCGCGCGCCGCGGCCAACATTGCGGTCAAGAAGGCCGAAAAAGCGCTCAAGCTCGCGCAGGAAAGTGGTGAAGGGGATCTAGCAGCGCTTGAGGTGGCTGCCAATGCTGCACGCGAGACGTTGACCCACGCCGAGGCGACGCTGAAATCCGCCAGTGAGGCAGCAGATACCTCTGTCACTCCGGTCGCCGCTGCTCCATCAGTCGCCCCTGCTACACCAGCGGCTTCACCCACGGCCAGCGCGGACCTCAAGGCGCTCAAGACGGCGCGTGCCGCGGCCAACATTGCCGTCAAGAAAGCCGAAAAAGCGCTCGCACGGGCCAGTGAAAGTGGCGAAGGCGATATTGAAGACCTGCAGACACTGTTGGCGACAGCGCAGGAAAACATGCGCGCCGCTGAGGTCCGATTGACAAGTGCTCAACCAGACGGTGGCGGCCAGATGCCTGAGCGCATACCAGGACAACGATCTGAAGCGCCGCAAGGGGCTGAGCCCACTGGCGGGCGTGGCAGCATGGCCAGTAACGTGACGCTCTCACAGGCCGAGATTGAAACGGCACGGGCCGAGAATCTCGCCAAGCGTCACAAACAGGTGACCATTGGCGCCAAGGCGGCCGAGATGGCGTACCACAAGGCTGAAGCGGCACTCACCAGTGCCGATGACGAGAGTCGCGCGCGCCTTGAGACCAAGCTCGACCGCACACGGCGTAATCTAGAACATGCCCGCGAGTCGCTCGCCGAGGTCCAGGCACTGGTGGATGCGCAATGATCAGCAAGATGCCACTTCCCCCCTTCAAGGAAATGAACGCCTCATGAGCCTGATGCACGCAAGCTCCCCTCATGCCCACGGGCCAACCGCGACCTCTCGCGTGATGGCATGGGTGCTGGCCGCCACGCTGCCGGGGATTGCCGTACTGTGCTGGCACTATGGCTGGGGCGTCCTGTTCAATCTGGCCTTTGCTTGCATGGCTGGCGTCACACTCGAAGCCCTACTGCTCACGCTGCGCGACCGTCCGGTGAGCTTCTTTCTCAAAGACAACTCGGCATTGGTCACCTGTGTGCTGCTGGCCGTTTCACTGCCACCATTGGCACCTTGGTGGCTAGTACTGACAGGAGTGATCGCGGCCATCGTAGTTGCCAAGCAACTCTACGGTGGACTGGGACAAAACCCGTTCAATCCGGCGATGGTCGCCTATGCCCTGCTACTGATTTCCTTCCCGGTCGAGATGTCACGCTGGTCAGCGCCTGATGGCTTCGTGCTTGGCTTCAGCGATAGTCTTGCGCAATTCTTTGGGCTCATCTCGACACCAGATGCCCTTACCGGCGCCACGCCACTGGACACCTTCCGCAATAAAGGTGAACTGAGCACTGCTGAGTTCTGGGCCAACCCCACGCTACTACCAGCAGCCAATCTACTGGCCTGGCAGCAGATAGCCATTGCCTGGGGGCTAGGCGGGCTCGTGCTACTCGCCAAACGCCTGATCACCTGGCATATCCCTGTCGCCGTACTGGGTAGTCTCGCGGTCATGTCTGGCATCTTCTATGTGATCGATGGTAGCCAGCATGCCAGCCCTGTCTTCCATCTATTGTGTGGCGCGGCCATCTTCGGGGCCTTCTTCATCGCCACCGATCCCGTGACAGCGGCAACCTCCAACAAGGGCAAGCTCTATTACGGCGTCGGTATCGGTGTGCTGATCTACCTGATTCGCACCTTCGGTGCCTATCCGGACGCTATCGCCTTTGCGGTGCTACTGATGAACTTCAGCGTACCCTTCATCGATTACTACACCCAGCCTCGTAGCTATGGCCACAAGAAGGCCCGTCGTGGCATCAAGCTGGAGGACAAGGCATGAGCCAGACGCCCGACACCCCCCCGAACGTGCCAGAGAATGCTCACGGATTCGGTCACAATATCCGTCGTGCCGCTTTAGGCCTTGCGGTGTTCGCCATTGTCACGGCGGGGGTGGTGGCCGTGACACAGATCACGACTGCAGACACCATCGTCGAAAATGAGCGGGCCGCTCAGAGTGCCGCGCTGGCCGAGATCATTCCGCCGTCCCTGCATGACAACAGTCTGCTGGACGATGCCTTTGCGCTGCCGCCCTCGCAGGTATTGGGCCTGGAAACCGCTGACACTGGCTGGCGTGCGACCCAGGACGGCAAGACGGTCGCGGTGCTGTTGCCAGTGGTCACGGGCAAGGGCTACAGCGGTGATATTCGTCTGCTGGTCGGTATTCGTGCTGATGGCAGTGTCGCGGGTGTACGTGCGGTTAAGCACAGCGAAACACCCGGGCTTGGCGACAAGATTGAAACGCGCAAGTCAGGGTGGATTCACGAATTCGATGACCAGACGCTCAGCTCCATGGATTGGAAGGTGCAAAAGGATGGCGGCGACTTTGATCAGTTCACCGGAGCCACTATCACGCCACGCGCTGTCGTGGGTGCTGTTCGTCAGGCACTGATCTACTTCATGGCGCATCGCACTGCCTTGTTGGCAGGAGACAGTGAGACATTGACGGCGACTCGGCGTGTCAGGCAAGAGACACTATCGCCAGCAGCTGAATCGCCCTCTGAATCAGCGCCAGAATCGGCCGCTGGATCTACATCAGCACAGTCCTCGGCATCCGCTGAAGGCAACACTCCCTCCTCACTCCAGCACAGCGGAGACAACGCTCATGAGTGATATCTCACTTGGCAAGATCAGCCGCGACGGACTGTGGAATAACAATCCGGCACTGGTACAGCTGCTGGGCCTGTGTCCACTGCTTGCCGTGACAGCGAGCATCGTCAATGCGCTGGGTCTGGGGCTGGCGACGTTGTTGGTGCTGGTCGGCTCAAATACTGCCGTCTCACTGATCCGAAATCTGGTACCCACGGAAGTACGCCTGCCGGCCTTCGTGATGATCATCGCGTCCTTCGTGACCTGTGCCGAGCTGCTGATGAAGGCGTATACCTTCGAGCTCTATCAGATTCTGGGCATCTTCATCCCGCTGATCGTGACCAACTGCGCCATTCTCGGGCGTGCTGACGCCTTTGCCGCCAAGAATCCGGTACTGCCGGCCGCGACCGATGGACTGATGATGGGGCTCGGTTTCATGGCCGTGCTGGTGTTGCTCGGCGCCATGCGTGAATTGTTCGGCCAGGGCACGCTATTTGCCGGAATGGAGCTTTTGCTGGGGCCGATGGCTGCCGATTGGCAACTGACGGTTTTCCCGGATTATTCCTTCCTGTTCCTGGTGCTGCCGCCGGGAGCCTTCTTCTGCATGGGCTTGATCATCGCGACCAAGAAGGCCATCGACGAGCGACTGGATCAACGTCGCAAGGCTGCTGCCGCGGAGACACCCAAGGTATCGCGCCGCGTGCGTGTCACCGGTACGATTTCCTGACGCCCCTTTCCGCCCCAGCCCAGAGATGACATGAACGCTCAGAAACGCCTCGAAATATTTACGCGCCTGCGGGCAGAAAACCCTGAACCCCGCACAGAGCTTTACTGGACAACCCCCTTTGAGCTACTGATCGCGGTGCTTCTCTCGGCACAGGCGACCGATGTCGGTGTCAACAAGGCGACGGCAAAGCTCTACCCCGTCGCCAATACGCCAGAGAGCATTCTGGCGTTGGGCGTCGAGGGCCTGAAGGAGTACATCAAGACGATTGGCCTTTACAACACCAAGGCCGAGAACGTCATCAAGACCTGCCGCATGTTGATTGAATTACACGACAGCGAAATTCCTCAGACTCGCGAAGCGCTGGAAGCCTTGCCAGGGGTCGGCCGCAAGACGGCCAATGTCGTGCTCAACACTGCTTTTGGGCAGCCGACAATGGCGGTCGATACCCATATTTTCCGAGTCTCGAACCGGACGCGCATTGCCCCAGGCAAGAACGTGCTGGAAGTCGAGCACAAGCTGATGCGCCATGTACCGAAGGAGTTCTTGGTCGATGCGCATCACTGGCTGATTCTGCACGGGCGCTATACCTGCGTGGCGCGCAAGCCACGCTGCGGAAGCTGCGTGATTGAAGACCTTTGCGAGTACAAGGACAAAGTAGACCTCTAAGCCTTTGTTACGCCAGATCCATCCCAAGAGTCAGAGAATTCGGGGCCTGTAGGTAACATCGTTGATTGGCACACGCGTACCGGACTCATCATTTTCAACCAGCGATCCAAGTAGACTGTACGTAATGACTATTGCTACAGGTACTTGCCATGTCAGTAAATCCAGATGCTCAGGAGCTCCCGGATGCACCGCCAAGCGGCGCGCCTCAAGCTCCAATGCCTGATATGGATACAAGCCTCACGTTCGATCCACTGGCACTGACTGAAAGGGTGAAGGCACTCGAAGAAGAGAATTTCCTGCTACGCATGCTGGTGGATACCCATCCCGACATCATGTTCGTCAAGGATGCTCAGGGACTATTTCGTTTCGCCAATCAAACGCTCATCGACTTCTATGGCACGACGCTTGAGGACATTGTCGGTCGCGAGGACAGCCACTACACCGGCAATACCGAGCAGGGGCACTTCTTTCGACGCAGCGTCCAGCAGGTGCTCAATAAATATGAGCGCGAGGTCATATTCGAAGATGCCACGGATGGTGAGACGGGTGAGGTCAATCATTTTCGCTCTATCAAACAACCCTTCCATAGCCCACAAGGGACGGGAATGGTGGCAGTACTGGCACACAACATCACCACTCAGGTGCGTGAGCACGAGCGCAAGAACCGCCAGATCGATCATATCTATGACACATCGCTGGAGGGCTTCTGGGACTGGAGCATTTCAGACAGCCAAGTAACGCATAATCGACGCTGGTCGCAGATATTGGAGATTCCCGAAAGCGAGCTCTGCAATAGCCTCGACGAATTTGCCGCCATGCTGCATCCCGATGATACACCAGAGGTCATGGCTGCCATCGAGGACTGCCTGGCAGGCAAGACGCCCTACTATCATCGACACCGCATGTTGAACCGAGAGGGTAAGGTACTGTGGGTCATCGACAAGGGGGACGTCATCGAGCGAGGCCGTGACGGGACACCGCTGCGCATGATCGGCTCGATTACCGATATCACCCGTGTGGTCGAATCAGAAGCGCTGCTGCATCAGCACAACCGCTTTGATTCGCTGACCAAGCTGGCCAATCGATGCTCTCTGATAGATGTGCTTCAGCAAACCATCATCACGACCGCTATCCGGGGCGATCATGCTGCATTGGTTTTCATTGATCTGGACCATTTCAAAAAGATCAATGACCTGCTCGGCCATGCTGCTGGCGATCATCTGTTAATCGAAGTCGCCCATCGCTTGAGCAGCCAGGTACGGAGCACTGACATGGTTGCCCGCTTCGGTGGCGATGAGTTTGTTATCTTGCTTCAGCCCTTGAGCGCACATGAAAGCGATGCCCGCCGCGAGTTCGAAGATGTGATGAGGAAACTGCAATATGCCCTCGATCAGCCCTACTCTCTGACAGGCCCGTCCGGGCAACCCCTGGAACATCACAGCTCGGCCAGCATGGGTAGCATCATCTTCCATGGCCGCGGCCTATGTGCCGAAGAGTTGATTCGGCGCGCAGATATCGCCATGTACTGTGCCAAGGACGCTGGCCGCAATCAGCGAGTCAGTTTCGATCCCAGCATGCGAGTGGAGTTGGAGCGGGCCGTACAACTGGAACACGACCTACGCAGTGCCATTGAACTCGGTCAAATGTGGATCGAACTACAGCCACAATTTGATCAGTATCAGCAACTACTGGGCGCCGAGTGCTTATTACGTTGGCGACACCCGACCTATGGCATGATCTCGCCGTTCGAATTCATTCCACTGGCCGAAAAAAGCCTGCTGATCGTGACGCTGGGAGACTGGGTGCTTGAAGAAGCGTGCACTCTACTCACGGCATGGGAGAGTATTCCCGCGCTGGCCAACATTCATCTGTCGATCAATGTCAGCGCCCGCCAGATCGACAACCCCAGTTATGTCGATGAGATGGTTGTGACCCTGGCTCGACATGGTATCGCTCCACAGCGTCTGCAACTGGAGCTGACGGAGAGCGTCTTCGTCTGTGACATGCCCACCACCGTAGGCCGCATGCATCAGCTGAATGCGCTGGGCTTGAGCTTATCACTCGATGATTTCGGCACCGGCTTCTCATCACTGACCTATATCAAGCAGCTGCCTTTCTCCGAACTCAAGATCGACCGCAGCTTCATCAATGATCTCGAGCATGACGTGATGGACTACCGTATGGTCGAGTTCATCGTTCATCTTGGCCATGAACTAGGCATGCGCGTGGTCGCCGAAGGCGTCGAGACCCGTAGCCAGATGGATCATCTCGTCACCATGGGCTGCGACGTGATCCAGGGATACCTGTTGGCGAAACCGATGCCAGTCACCGAATTCATCAAACGCCATGGAGTCTCCTGACACCGCTCAAGCAGTGTGCTGATGTTGTCATGAGTATTGACTGACGTTATCCCGAGCAACATCTGATCATCCGAGGCGCGCAGCGCTGCCAATTCATGGCACACTGTGCGCTCTTTTCTGTCCGGAATACCCACGCAATGGAAGACTTCTTTACCTGGATAGGCACTCAGCTTGGCGCTGCCATCCGTTTTATCGTCGAAGGCCTCAGTGGCTTCTTCACTCACTTTGACGATGCCTTGAAAGGCTTCTTCAGCGGACTGGCTGGCGAGCTTGGCATAGGCACCTCCCTCTTCAGTCTACTGGGGCTGATACTGGGCCTTTATCTGCTCTACAAGGGCGTCACGGCACTGCTCAGAGGATCAATCGTTGGCGGAATACTGCTGGTATTTCTCGGACTGACATTCCTTGGCTGGCTGATCTCCTAGCCTCTCGTTTACGCAAGGCAGTCCCCTAAAAAAGAAGCCC
This sequence comes from Cobetia sp. QF-1, assembly GCF_002213105.1. Lineage (NCBI taxonomy): Bacteria > Pseudomonadati > Pseudomonadota > Gammaproteobacteria > Oceanospirillales > Halomonadaceae > Cobetia > Cobetia sp. QF-1. Next base: position 655,656 of record NZ_NBVS01000002.1, on the reverse strand, counting down.
TCACCAATTGGTGAGGGCTTCTTTTACATCTGATGACGAGTCAGCCACTCAGAATCCAACAGATCCTGAGATACGCTGGCATCACGCCAGCGCCTTCTCCACGACCTCGTAGACATTACGCGACAGCTTCTCGTTACGAATACGCTCAAGCTCCGTCTTCATCAACGCCTGACGTGCCGCATCGAAGCGTTTGAAGCGGGTCAGCGGTGTGATGATGCGCGCCGCGATATCCGGATTCAGACGATTCAACTCAATCACTACATCCGCCAGCAGGCGATAGCCTTCACCATCAATACGGTGGAAGTTGACGCGATTCTGACCTGCAAAGGTGCCAATCAGCGCACGCACCTTGTTGGGATTGGTCAGCGAGAAAGCCGGATGCTCCATCAGGAAACGCACACGATCCAATACATCGGCCTGCGGGCGAGTGACCTGAATCGCGAACCACTGGTCCATCACCAGCGGATCGTGAGACCAGCGCTCAGCGAAGGCCTTCAGTGCCGGATTACCCAACTCAGTGCGTGAAGAGTGCACCAACAGTGTCAGCGCGGCGCGAACGTCTGTCATGTTATGCGCCGCGGCCAACTGGGCCTGAGCCAGGCGCATGCCTTCTTTATCCTCGATGCCCATCAGGTAACTGAGTGCAGCATTCTTGAGGCTTCTGCGCGCCATCTGCTCGAAGGTCGGTGCGTACTCACCCTGCTGTTCGTTGGCGTGATAAAGCGCCACGAATTCTTCGCGCAATACGGTCGCCAGCTGCGCCTTGGCCGTCTTGCGGGCCCAATGGATGGCATCGACATCGACAACAGCTTGCTGCTCGGCGATATATGCCTCAGACGGCAACGTCAGCATTTCGGCCAGCACTGCGCGGTCCGTCGGCTCACCCGTCAGCAGGAAACGATACGCCGCCAGCAGACGTTCATCGAGATGCGCCTGCTTGTCACCGCGCTGGAAGGCCGCCATCAGGTCTTCCAGCGCCGCCAGTGCCAGTCGCTGACCACACTCCCAGCGGTTGAAGCCATCACTGTCATGCTGCATCAGGAAGGCCAGCTGCTCGCGGCTATAGTCAAAGCCCAGCTTGACCGGCGCCGAGAAGCCGCGCAGCAACGACGGTACCGGTGCATGCTCGATACCGGTGAAGACGAAGCTCTGCTCGGCTTCGGTCAGCTCCAATACGCTCTCGCTGCCCAGTGATGCACCCTCCAGCACCAACGGCAAGTCATGGCCGTCAGCGCTGACCAGACCCATACGCACCGGAATCACCAGCGGCAGCTTCTCGTTCTGTCCCGGCGTCGGTGCCGTCGTCTGACGTAGCGTCAGCGTGTAGGTCTTGGCCGTTGCATCAAAGACACCACTGGCGGCCACCTCAGGCGTACCCGCCTGCGCGTACCAACGCATGAACTGGGTGAAGTCGCGTCCGGAGGCTTCACTCATCGCACTGATGAAGTCCTCAATGGTGGCTGCACGGCCATCATTCTGCGCGAAGTAGAGGTCACTGCCACGACGGAAGGCCTCTTTGCCCAGCAGATTGGCGACCATGCGCACCACTTCCGAGCCCTTCTCATAAATGGTCAGGGTATAGAAGTTGGAAATCTCGATGTAGGACGCCGGACGCACCGGATGAGCCGTGGGGCCAGCATCTTCGGCAAACTGCGCGGTACGCAACATGGCCACGTCTTCGATACGCTTGACCGGTGCCGAGTTCATGTCCGCCGAGAAGCTCTGATCACGATAGACCGTGAACCCTTCCTTCAATGACAGCTGGAACCAGTCACGACAGGTCACGCGATTACCAGACCAGTTATGGAAGTACTCGTGGGCCACCACGCCTTCGACGCGCTGGAAGGCAGCATCGGTCGCCGTGTCGTGATTGGCCAGCACACAGGAGCTGTTGAAGATATTGAGCCCCTTGTTCTCCATCGCGCCCATGTTGAAATCGTTGACCGCGACAATCATGAAGATATCCAGATCGTACTCACGCCCATACACCTCCTCGTCCCACTTCATGGAAGCCTTGAGCGAGGTCATCGCATGCTGGGTCTTGTCGAGATTCTCTGGCTCGACCCAGATTTCCAGTGCGACATCGCGACCGCTCATGGTAGTGAAGCTGTCGGCATGCTTGACCAGATCCCCCGCCACCAGCGCGAACAGGTAGCAGGGCTTGAGATGCGGATCTTGCCAGGTCACGAAGTGACGGCCGCCTTCCAGCTCACCACGCTCCACGGGATTGCCGTTGGAGAGCAGGATTGGATAATGAGCCTTATCACCGATGACCGTAGTGGTGAACACGGACATCACGTCCGGACGATCCGGGTAATAGGTGATACGACGGAAGCCTTCGGCCTCGCACTGAGTGCAGAACATGCCAGAAGACACGTAGAGCCCTTCCAGCGCCGTATTGGCCGCTGGATCAATAACCACGACCGTCTCAAGCTCACAACGTGCCGGCAAGCCATCGAGTGTCAGATGCGTCTCGCTGATCGTGAACTCGTCACTGGCCAGCACGCGGCCATCGACGCTCACGCGCTCAAGTGTCAGATGCTCGCCATTGAGCACCAGCGGCGGCGTAGCATCGCTGCCAATCGCGGCATCGGGATTGCATTCGAGCGTCAACACGGTGGTAACACGTGTGGCGGAAGGCTCAAGTTCGAAGGTCAGGCGAGTTTCAAGCACTTGCCAGGCCGGAGCCTGATAATCAGCAAGATGGATAGCTGCAGGTTGTGACATGAAGATCTCCGCAATCAACGCCGGCGAAGAACGATAGCTCCGCACGACAAAAAGAATCGGGCACCGAGGGACAACTCGCCTCTTGTGCCCTCAAAACAGCACATATTTGACACCCGTTAGACACTCATTCGCGTGGAAGCGTGTCGCCAGCGGTAGCCTCGGAAGCACTGCCGTCCACGGATGCCACATCACGCTCGCCCTTCGGCTCAGGACGCGTCGCCAGCCAGATCGCCAACAAGGTCAAGAAGACCAACAACGATGCCTTGACCACCAGTACCGACACCGTAAACAGGATGATCAGCATCGAGACAGCCAGCATGCTGACCGCCATGATGCGTGCACGCAGCGGGATGGCGCGTTCTCGCTCCCAGGCGACCAGTGTCGGCCCTATCTGGGGGTGCTCGCGGATATAACGCGCAAAGCGGGGAGAACCTCTGCTGGCACATGCCAGCGCCAACAGCATGAACACGGTCGTTGGCAGCAAAGGCAGAAACATCCCGGCAAACCCGATGGCGAAGAACAACCAGGCCAGGCCCAGCCAGCAAATACGCTTCATACGCCGGAAGATCGTCATCTCGGGTCCTCGTCACCATTGGCCACGCGCTGCTTGCGCTACCTGCCACCAGTCAACCGGCAAGCTGTCCCGGGGGGAAGTGTTTTATGGCTATCTACTTGATAGTACTCACTGCATGGTAACGGGCTTGCCTGAGTCACGAAAGGCTACACGTGCGCAACAACGCCGCACCTCATCCGCGGCACACCATCATCCTTGTGCGCGACGCGCGATCAACCACAGGCGCATGATGGCCTCACAACGGTCCGCCAACAGCTCCGGCGTGCGCGCCAGCGCCTGCTCCAGCGGCATGGCACTGTCACACAGGGTGAAGACGGCACTCACGCCCTCATCGTGCGCGGCCTGCCAGCCCTCGCTCAGCCGCCCTGCCAGCACGATGGCCGGTACGCCTGCAGCCCTGGCGGCACGCGCCGCGCCAATCGGTGTCTTGCCACCCAGACTCTGGCCATCCAGGCCACCTTCTCCCGTGATCAACAGATCACACTGCGAGAGGCGTTCAGTGACATTCAGACGCTCCATCACCAACTCGATACCGGGTCTGAGCGCACCCGATAGCCAGGCAGCTGCCGCATATCCCATACCGCCCGCGGCCCCCGCACCGGCAAGCGTCGATTGGTCGCCGCAGAGGACGTCAGTGCTCAAACGTGCGAAGTGAGCCAGCGCCGCATCAAGCTCTGCGACCTGCGCTGCGCTGGCCCCCTTCTGTGGCCCGAAGACAGCGGTAGCGCCTCGCGGGCCACACAGCGGATTGTCCACATCGACCGCTGCAGCCACGTTTAGCGTCGCAAGCCGTGCATCCAGTCCGCTGGCATCCAGACTGGCGAGCTGAGCCAGCGCCGCGCCGCCGGGTGGCAATGCCTCGCCCTGAGCATCCAGCAAGCGCAGCCCCAACGCCTGCAGCATGCCGCTGCCACCATCATTGGTCGCACTGCCACCCAGCGTCAGAATCAGTTGCTCGGCACCAGCATCAAGCGCGGCAAGAATCAGCTCGCCCACGCCGTGAGTACTGGCAATGCGTGCATCGCGCTCATCAGGGCTGAGCAGATGCAGACCGCTGGCCTCAGCAAGCTCGACAATTGCGGTGCGACTGCCCGGCTGCCAGCCCCATTGAGCGCTGACCTTGCGTCCGAGTGGGTCTTGTACCTGACAACGGCGCGCCTCGATGGGGTCTGACTCGCTGGCTGCCGCCAACAGTGCGGCCAGCGTCCCTTCGCCGCCATCGCCCAGCGGACATAGGTCCAACGTGGCATCAGGCAGCACGCGCCGAATACCTGTCGCCATGGCATCAGCAGCATCACTGGCCGCCAACGCCTCCTTGAAGCTGTCAGGAGCCAGCAGAATACGTAGTGCAGACGATGAAGCCGAAGCGGGGACAGATCCTGAAACAGGGACAGAGACGGAGGCAGACATGCGGACTTTCCTTGTCGAAGAGAATGGGCTTGAGAACGAATCAGGCAGGTACACCACTAAAAGTATCGTGCGCCATGAGCAGCGATACGCCTTCATTGGTGCCATGCGTTGCCCATAAACGCAACTGCCGCCCGTCGGAAGCCCGAGAGGCGGCAGTTGAAGTTCACTGATCCAACAACGTTCTGCTTACTTCACCAGCCGCGTTTCCGTCGGGGTCAGGCTCACCTTGCCTTCGCGCTTCAGATGACCAAGCGCGCGCTTGAAGTTGGCCTTGCTGGCGCCGAAGGCTTCGCTGACTGCTTCCGGTGCGCTCTTGTCGCCCAGTGGCAATACACCACCGCTAGCTTCAAGGCTCGCCAGAATGCGATCTGCTAGCTGTTGATGCCCTGCCGGTCCCGGTGCCTGCGGCGTCAGATCGATATTGCCATCGCCATCATTCTTCAACACCCATAGACGCAGACGATTACCGATGCGCAAGCGAGTGAAGATGCGGTCATGATGAACAAGGCCCCAGTGGGTATTGTTGATGATGATCTTCATACCCAGCTCTGTACGTGCAGCAACCAGTCCAGAGATTTCCTCGCCTGCGACATACTCGCTTGGAATCTTGTCCAACCAGCGGTCAAGACGCATCGAGGCGACCATGCGGTCACTGTGCTTGTCGAGGCCCACGTGCACCATCGCAAACTGGCCGGCCTTGAGCTCGCGCTTGCGCTCACCGTAAGGCAGCAATAGATCCTTGCTGAGGCCGTTGTCGAGGAAGGTGCCAATGTCGTTGACTTCGACCACCTTGAGCGCAGCGAATTCACCGGCCATGGCACGCGGATAACGCGTAGTGGCCAGCAGTCGGTCTTCATCATCAAGGCTGACGAAGACTTCGACAGCATCACCGACATCAGAACCAGGCGGAATGAAGGGCGTCGGCAGCAGAATTTCACCATGACTGCCGCCATCGAGGAAGACGCCGAAGCCGACCCGCTTGGTGATCGTCAGGGTGTTGCGCTGGCCGATAGCGAGCGGAGCAGACATGTAACCTCTCTTTGCGCAAACACTGCGCGGGTATTGCGAATAGTGGCGAACGGCTCCAAAACAGCGCTATTGAAGCAAGCGATGCTTTCGAAATCCAAACACCTGACCAACCACCTGAATCAAACGAAGACAGCACCGCCCGCAATGAGCGGGCGATGCTGAGCGTGACAGATACGTGAGTTCTGGCTTTTGAGCCTTACTGCTCAACTCCAGGTGTATCAGTCGCGGAAATTATTGAACTGCAGCGGCAGCTCGATGCCTTCATCACTTTTGAGCAATGCCATGGCGCCCTGAAGGTCATCACGCTTCTTGCCGGTCACACGCACTTTCTCGCCCTGGATCTGTGCCTGCACCTTGAGCTTGGCATCCTTGAGCGCCTTGACGACCTTCTTGGCGTTCGCCTGATCAAGCCCCTGACGCAGCACCAGCTGCTGACGGGCGCGAACACCGCCACTTTCAGGGTCCTTCTCTTCCAGACAGCGCACGTCGATACCGCGTGCAATCAAGCGTCCCTTGAGCAGATCAATCATCTGACGCAGCTGAAAGTCAGCTTCTGCTTCAAGATTGACGTTCTCTTCCTTTTCGAGTGTGAAGGTGGCGGTCACGCCCTTGAAGTCGAAGCGAGTCGCGAGTTCGCGATTGGCCTGATCGACGGCGTTCTGAACTTCGTGTTTATCGAGTTCGGAGACAATATCGAATGACGGCATGGAGTGATTCCTTTAGAGCCTTGAAAAATAGCGCATTGAAGCGAAAGCACCCTAGAACGAAAGTGCCATAAAGAACAGCGCATCCTAGCCCATGGAGGCGACTCGCGCCATGCCCACGAGCAAGGAGTCTGACTTAGACGACATTGGCCTCGACAAGCGCCATCAGCGTCTTGCGCATCTGCCAGGCCGAAGCACCATCAGCATAGTAATCCGTCAGACGGCCGCATTTGACAAAGCCATGGCGCTCGTAGAGTGCAATGGCAGGTGCATTGCCGGTATGCACCTCAAGATCTAGCTGCTGACAGCCATGCTCACAGGCCAGGCGCTCAAGCTCACTCAGTAGCTGTTGCGCCAAGCCGCGTCCGCGCGCATCGGGATGCAGACAGAAAGAATAGAGCCGTGCACGTTGTGAATTGCGTCGAAACAGCAAGGTACCGTAACCCAATACGCTACGTAGCGGCGTGGCATCATCCTGCTCAACGCTGCCTGCCGGCCACAGGGCAGCGATGACATCACCAGAGGTCGCAGCTGCGCTAGAACTCTGTAGAGATGATGCCGCCTCTTCATCGGGCTGAATGACCACCAGCGTGCACGCATTGGCACGCAGAACAAGATGAGACAGCTGACGGCGACTGAACCAATCGCTGTCGAAGCTCACTTCCTCGAGCTCTACAAGCGCATCGAGATCGGCCCGAATGGCGGGACGCAGAATGGGGTTCATGGTGCAGGCTCTCTCGCTTGGCAGTGCCCGCAAGCTGCATCATGGGCAGCTTGAACTGGCGTGTTGGGATGCGCTGCATTCTGGCCATGCAAACGTGTCTTGTCTTGGCCTGATTGCATGAAATTATTTCACCTTTCAGACTATTGCGATGACAGAGATTATTTTTCATGATGCGCGCATTCGGCACCGCTTCGGTGCCTGCCCTTCGAGGCTCTGAGATGTCACGTCTGCGTATTGTGGTTGACCGTGTTTCCGACTGGCGCGCTTTCTATCCCAGCGACGACGTCATCAGTGCCCATGATTTTCTCTCAGAGCTTTCAAGCGATGCACCTGCCGTGGCACTGGGCGATGATGCGCCGCAGCCTGCGACTCATGTCATCAACCTGTGCGGGGGTCTCGACTACCTGGGTATCGGCTATTACGTCTCGTTACTGGCTCAGGCACGCGGCCAGAAAGCGCTGCCGACAGTGGAGACGCTCAATCAGCTATCGCGTAAATCGCTGATCGACATGGAGCTGGGCGGCATTCGCGTGCTGCTTGAGGAGCTGACGCGCAAGGGTGCCCTGCCAGCCCCCGCCAGTCAGCCACTCATCGAGGGCAAGCGGGCACGCCTTGATCTCCTGCTGACCTTCGGTGAAAGCGATGATCCTGCACTGTCGCGACTGGGGCGCAAGCTGTTCGAGCGACTGCCCTGCCCGCTGCTGGAAGTGCGTCTGGAAGCGCGTGGCGATACCTGGATACTCAAGCGTGTGCGTCCTCAGTCACTGAGCCATCTGGCAGAGTGCGATGAAGACCGTTTTGCACAGGCGATAAACCGTCATTCGCGCAAGGTATGGCGCACGCCCAAGGCACGTCATCATTATCGCTTTGACTTGGCGATGCTGGTGGACCCTGAAGAGGAACTTCCGCCCTCCAATCGCACGGCACTCAAGCACTTCATTCGTGAGGGCCGACGACTGGGTATTGATGTCAGCCTGATCACACGCCGTGACGAGGGCCGTCTGGCCGAATTCGATGGCCTGTTCATCCGCGAAACGACCAGCCTTGATCATCACACTTACCGGATGGCAAAGCGTGCCGAGTACGAAGGGCTGGTAGTAATGGATGATAGTCAGTCGATTCTGCGCTGCACCAACAAGGTCTTTCTGCACGAACTACTCAAGGCACGCGGTCTGAGCGCGCCCCAAGGGCGCCTGATTCATCGCGGTGAGCTTCGTCAGCTGGCCGAGCGTGGCCAGCACATGCGCTATCCGCTGGTGATGAAGGTACCCGATGGCGCTTTCTCCCGCGGTATCGTCAAGATTGACGGCCCGGAAGCGCTGGTGCGTGAGGCCGAGCGCCTCTTCCACGACTCAGCACTGCTGTTGTTGCAGGAGTGGCTGCCGACGGAATTCGATTGGCGCATCGGCGTCCTCGACGGCAAGGTGTTGTTCGCCAGCCGCTACTACATGGCGCGCGGCCATTGGCAGATCTATGACCACAGTGGTGCGCGTACTCGTTCCGGTGGCTTTGCCACGATAGATCCGAGTGAAGCCCCTCTAGCCATCATCAAGGCCGCACTGAAAGCGACACGCCTGATCGGCGATGGTCTGTATGGTGTTGACCTCAAGCAGCTGGAGGACCGCGTCGTGGTCATCGAGGTCAATGACAATCCAAATCTGGATGCGGGCGTTGAGGATGTCGTGCTCGGTCGCGAGCTTTATCGTCGCGTGATGGAAGTCTTCCTGGAACGCATGCAGGCACGACGCCAGCCCGTGCTTGGCTAACTCGTGCGTAGCTAAACCGCCCCTGAGCTTAGGTGGGCCAAGCCTCCCGGCCATCATGACTCAGGATAGCGACTCTGTGCCTTTGCCTGAGCGCAGCACGCCCGCCATGTTAGACAGGCGGGTGTGCTGCATTCAGGCTTTCGATCATGTCAGGCCATGCTGCTAAGCCATGCTGACAGCCCTATCAGAGACCACCCGCCGTCAACCAGCGTTCAATCTGTGCAGGGTGCTCATCAATCCAAGCCTGCGCGCCCTCCACCGGGTCACCGCGTGATTCGATCCCTGCCATCAGTGTGGCAAGTTCTTCATCACTCATTTCCCATGCATTCAAGACCTGTGTGATCTTCGGAAAGTCCTCGCCAAACGCGAGACGCGACATCCAATAAATATCTTCATTATCGCCGTAAACACCTTCAGGGTCTTTCAGATACTTGAGGTCATATTGGGCGAATGCCCAATGAGGATTCCATAGCGTCACGAGCATCGGCGCCTGACGTGAATATGCATCACTCAATGCCGACATCATCGCGGGCTCCGAGGAATTGACCTGCTTCATATCGAGTTCATAGCGATCAATCGCATCATCTGTCAAGGCAGCAATGGCAGATCCGGCATCGATGCCTAGCACTGTTGGCCGCCCCTTATAGGCGAATTCATCTTCACGCCCCTTGAGGTCCGCAATGGAATCAATATCCACATAACTTGGCACTACCAACCCAAGTCCAGTACCACGGTACCAGATGTCGTGAACTTCAATATCGTCATCATAGGGCGCTAGAAACGGTGCATCTGTCGTAGGTAGCCACAACTCCAGCGTGACATCGATATCACGAGTCGCAAGCCCGGCAAACAATACACTCTTGCCAATGGACTTCAGTTCGACGTCATAGCCTCGCGTGTCTAGCAGCAGTTTCCACATATTGGCGACAGCCACGTTCTCAGCCCAATTATTGGTACCGAGAATCACCTTACGGTCATCGGAGGCTTGTGCTTGACCAAGCGCCGTACTCAATGCCACCGCGCCTAGCAGGCCGAATAATGCTCTCTTGATCATGCCACCGTCCCTTTGTTATCAATATTATATAATTATTTATAATTGAATTATGGAAACACCATAACAAAAAGGAATAAAAATTTCATCCTTTGGGCCAAATGCAACAACGCCCGCTCCTCCTGCAAAGAGGGAGCGGGCGTTATTGTTGAGTCAGAAGAGTCAATGTGACGACAATATTTACTCGCCCAGCGTGACTTCTACCTCATAACCGGTGAACTTGCGCAGGTTGATCACTCCAGTGTCGAGAATCAGGTACTGACCCTTGAGGCCCTCGAGCACACCTTCCACGACGGGTGTCTTGTCAAAGTTGAATGACGTGACCTTGGTGGGCGCAGTACGTACTGGAAAATCAAACGCCAGTGGCGTCGTTCTCAGCACACGAATGGCACCCTCACCACAATGTGCCTGTAGCGCTGCCAGCCCATCTTCCATCTGTGCGAGTAGTTGATCACGCTCGGCTTCCAGATCCAGCTCAGCCACATCGCCTTTCAGCATTGCGCGCCAGTTGGTTCTATCATTGACCGCCTGCTTGAACAATACCTCGACCAGCCCAGACTGTAGCCGGTTGGACACCTCGACAATCGGTAGCGCCTGAATGGCGCCCTGATCAAACCAGCGGGTCGGCATCTGAGTCGCACGTGTAATGCCGACCTTGAGTCCCGAGGAATTGGCGAGATAAACGATGTGCGGCTGGAAACAAAACTGCTCGCCCCACTCCGGGTCACGACAGGTGCCCTCGGCGAAGTGGCAGGTTTCTGGCTTCATGATGCAGCCATCGCACTGCGGCAGCTTGCGAAAACAGGGATAGCAATGGCCCTGCGCGAAGCTCTTCTTGGTCTTGCGACCGCAGTGTGTACAGTGAATCTGGCCACTGAAGGTCAAGCGTATCGGCTGGCCCAGATAAGCGTTCAGAGGCTGGCGCTCATCACCGAGACGCAGGACGTAATTGGCAGTCACACGCTCACGCAGGCCAGCAACGGCATCGGGTGAGGTATCGATCACCACCGGCTCGCCTGACGGCTCAATCGCCATCTTGCCAAGCGTACCGCTCAGCGTACGAGGCTCTGCACTGTCGCTAGCCTTGCGCTCTTGGCCTTCGTTTGCGTCCAGCACATCGTCGAGTGTCAATTGACCCACTTGATCTGCTCCGGCTCATCCTTGGTAGCCTTATTTTCAGTAGGCTCATCATCACGCGGGCCACAGGTGCCGTTATCGATGAAACCAACTCGCGACTCGGGCGGTACATTATTGTGCGCTTCGTACTTGATGACGGCTTCCATGCACAGCTCGACCTGCTCTGGCGTCAGCACTCGACCATCCGGCCACTTACGTAGCTGCATGGATTGCTTGAGGCTCTCATAGATAGCGGGCGTCATCTGTCCCACCATGCCGTCAAAGGTCATGTTGCTCATGGCTTCTCTCCTGATACTGGGCCACGGCTGCCGTCGCAGACCGTGATTGATGGCCGTCATTCTATCACTGTCATCTTCCCCGCTGTCAGCATGCGAGCCATGACAGCACCTGGGCTACCTGCCGTGTATCTCCAACCACGCATTTCAGCTAGCGCTTGGCTGCCTGCCTACGCGTGCGCCTCGGTAGCAGAAAGCCAAGTACCAGGCCTGACAGCAAGCCCCCTAGATGCGCTTCATTGGCAATGGCACCAAGCCCGATAGCACTCGATAGCGGTGTCATGCACAGCACTAGATAGATCAGCATGAAAATCATCAGTGAGCGTTGGATCTGATAGCCAAGCCCCGGACGGCGACGAGCCGCCATGAACACATAGCCGATGACCGCGAAATCGATACCGGAAAGACCGCCAAACAACACGCTGCCTACCGCGTATTGCGCCAGATTGGCAGCAATGCCGCTGATCAATAGCACCAGAGCGAAACGCCAAGGACCATCAATGGCTTCGATCTGTCGTCCAAAGACCCACAGCCACAGCAGATTGAAGACAAGGTGCAGCACGCCGAAATGCATCAATGATGGCGACCACAGTCGCCACCATTCACCAGATAGCGTGGCCGACAATGTCTCTGGACGAATGTGCTGGGAGTCAATCAATTCAAAAGGCACGATCGCCAGCCACTGAAAGACAGCGGCCTGACCGAGCGAGTACTGCGCCAACACGGTCAGGCAGCAGGCAAGGCCTACCAGCCAGGTTAACGGTGTCTGACGCACGAGAGGCCAGAGGCCGGTGGATTTCACGCCACATGAGCGAGTAGTGGCCGAATCAGCATCGCGCAGCGGTTCGCCATTCGAATGGCGTTCCAACATCGCAACCACGATAGGCAACTTTTCAGGGTCAGCCAGCCACAGCACTTGCTTGACCTCGTCGACACCTGGCGACGCGTCAGCGTCGTGCGTAATTTGATGACCAATTCCCTCTGCCCACAACGCTTCGCGCAATGAGCGGCTATCAAACGTCTGCGGTAACGTCAGAACCTTGAACATGCAGTGCCCTTAGCAGTACTTAACAAGTAGTAATGCACCGTCGACGTGCTGCCGCGACGCAGAAAGAAGACATGACGGGCGAGACATCAGCATATCGTCCCAGATTGTCAGCAGATAGGCATAAAAAAAGCCCGGTGGGGGGCCACCGGACTGAGCAAGGGATCATTCAAGGGAACACTTACTCAGAGTACGCCAACAGTGAATGGTTCACTGAATAACGATTGAAAAAAGCAATCAACAGCAACCAATATTTTAAAAAATCCTATACGACGATTCCAACACTCTACGCTACCACTGACTACTCCGCAGGCTCATCATGGCTTGGGCCTCGACTTGCCAATGCATCAACCGGTAGCTCTTCAGGCAGTGGTCGCCGAGAGGGCTCACGTGGGACCGGCACCCAAACAAAGTTTTCAGCGTCCAATGTTGCTTCACCACTGAAGCGATAGGCCACCAGTCGACCGAACTTTACGGCGCTGTAATCCAGGCAGGCAATGTTAGGCGCAGGCAGCGCTGGCAGACCCTCGCACCAATAGTGCCCAAGGAACAACGGCGGCTGCTCTGGCCCGTAATAGGGCAGGTTCGAAAGCTCGTCATCACTCAACCAGCGCGATTCCAATTCGCCCGGCAGATTGTCCGGCTGAAAGACGACATCACCATAGGTACGCGGTTCGCGTGCCCAGAAATGCGTGCGGAAACTGCGCCGCGTAAAGCCATCGCCGGAGTGAATCTCGATGCCTTCCGGCAGGCGTAGACTCGCACCACGCGTCAGTCGCTCCAGTACACGCCAGGCAAAGCTGTTGGAATCAATGGAGTCATGCAGAAAATCTTCATCGATACGCCCGTCGGGGTAGCGCTCCAGGAAAGCACGCACCAACGACTCATCCCAGCAAGCATGAACCACCCGCAGCCCGCTCTTGCCCGGAGCTAGCGGTGGTAGATCAAGACACAACGGCATACGCATGAACCAGCGCAGTGCTTCATCCCATTCATCAGGATGATGCTGATACTGTTCCAGCGTCTCACGAATGATGCGGTTATGCCGTGACGTGTGGGGGCGCAGAAAATCGCGGTGCTCTTCGCCCTTGTGCTGACGAGCACGCCGACAGTACGCCAATGCATTGTATTCGTGATTGCCCATCACGATCAGCGCCTCGCCAGCATCTACCATACGACTAGCCAGCTGAACCGCTAGCCGAATACGCGGACCACGATCAATGATATCACCGAGGAAAATCACCTTGCGCGTCGGATGACGATAAACCCCATCGATCAGATGATAGCCGAGCGTTTCCAACAGCGTCGCCAATGTAGCGCCGCAGCCATGTACATCACCGATCAGGTCATAGCCATCTTGTGGCGTCACAAACTTATTCATGCAGTGAGCCTTGATGTCATTCGCCGAGGCGATTGCTCCAGCCGAGCTTGGTACGACAGATCTCGAAATAGTTGTGCTCCAGCGGATGAATCAGTGTCAGGCGCTCGCGCTTGCGGCGGATCTTTAGCACATCTCCCGGCTTGGCGACCACCTGCGTCTGACCATCACAGCTGATATGCGGATAGGTCGAGTTGCTGGCACTGATATGCAGCGTGATCTCGCTGGCCGCGTCGATGACAATCGGGCGACTGGACAGCGTATGCGGGAACATCGGTACCAGCGTGATGGCCTCAAGGCGAGGGTGCACAATCGGACCGCCACCTGACAACGCATAGGCCGTTGATCCTGTCGGAGTTGCGACAATCAGGCCATCAGAGCGCTGCGAGTAGACGAACTGTCCATCGATGAAGAGCTCAAACTCGATCATGCGTGCAGCCTTGCCGGGATGCAGCACAACATCATTCAAACCATCTGCAGCACCTATCTTCTCGTTATCACGAAACACCTCTGCCTCCAGCAGAAAGCGCTGCTCACTGAGGTACTGGCCCTCGAGCACTTCTGCGACTTTCTGCTCCAGCTCATCGGGTCGAATGTCGGTGAGAAAGCCCAGCCGTCCACGATTGACTCCCAGAACCGGGGTGCCACTACGACAGAGCGCGCGTGCGGCGCCCAGCAAACTACCATCACCGCCGACAACGATGACCAGATCACAGCGTTCGCCTATCTGGCGGCGACTACCCACTTCCAGGCCATGGTCCAGCAACAGCGTGGCGGTGCGTTCTTCGATCACCATGGCGAGCCCACGGGCGTCCAAAAAGCGAATCAGGCGCTTGAGCGTGTCCACTACCTGAGCACTGCCTAGCCGGCCGATCACGCCGATCGTATTGAATGTCTGCTCCATTGCGCCTCCCCGGCTGTCATGCGGGCCATTATGCGGACTCCCTGTACAGGCGGCAATGCGCCCTTCTTCCGTAGAGGTTCTTGTCTCACGTCGCCTCCCCCCCCCCTCCGCTCGATGTTGCATAACATCGACTCCCCATACATCCATCTTCCGCGCATGAGCGTTAATCCATCAGTCCCTCATGTCCTGTGCGGCTGTGTTTTCGATGTCATTGATTCTCGATGCACCTTGTTCTTGGCGCCCGCTGGCTCTCGAGAACTCACCGTCGCCTGTGCCTTGCTTTCAGGAGTACCTGCTCATGCAGCTTGCCATCGCCCAAGGGTGCGACTACCGTCACTTGAACAATGGATCTCCACCCAGAGGAGCCGGCACCACCATGCCAGCACACACACCGTCTGCCAGTCCGCAGGAACCGGACACCTTCGACCACGCCAGCGCTATCGAAGCCTGTGCCCGTGGCGAAGAGTCCGCCTTTCGTAGTCTCTATGATCTGGAATCGGGTCGTATGCTAGCGCTCGCCATGCGTTTGCTGGGAAGCCGTGATCAGGCCGAAGATGCCGTTCACGATGCCTTCATCAAGCTGTGGTCCAACGCTGGGCAATATCGACGAGAATTGGGGAATGGTCGTGCCTGGCTGTTCAGCATTCTACGCTATCGTGCGCTGGATCAGCTACGCGCTCAGGGGCGTACACCGCGTGGTAACAGCGATGCGCTTGAGACCCTGGCGGATCTACTCGCCAACCCCGAAGCTGCCGCAGATAACACCCAGACAGCCCATCAGCTCAGCGATTGTCTCGGTGAACTTGAACTGCCTCGTCGTGAGCCTATATTGCTGGCCTTCTTCAAAGGGCTGACCCACGAGCAGATCGCAGAGAAAATGAGCTCACCGCTCGGCACTATCAAGGGACGCATTCGCGCCGGACTCAAGCTACTGCAGGAGTGCCTGTCACGATGAACACTTCCCTTATTCCTGATACGCCAGAAGAGCAGAACCTGTTGCTGGGTGAGCATACGCTTGGCCTGCTGGATCCTGAACGAGAAGAAGAAATACGTGCCTGGATCGCCCGTGATGATGAAGCCGCTCGTATGGCGCTTCGCTGGCAGCAACACTGGCTGAGTGTCAGTGATCGCCTTCCGCCGGAACCAGCTTCCGATTCTCTCTGGAAGCGTATTGATGCCAGTCTTACACGCCTGAAGCAAGCGCCAGCCTCGGCACCGACGAGCCGTACAGAAACGCGTCAGCCGTCGTGGCTTGTGCGCTGGCTGGGAGGCGGCATCGGCCTTGGGCTGGGTGCAGGTCTGGCACTCGCGCTTGCGATGCAGGTTGGTCCCTTTGCGCCTCAGGAAGGTATTGATACCGGCACGCCTGATATGGCGGTGCAGGCACCCGACACCATTGAACAGCGCATGGTGGCTGTTCTGCAGACACTGGAAGATCCGGGCACTCCGACCTGGGTTGCGCATGTCACTACTGCCGGTGGGCTGCAGTTGACGCCCAAGGCCAACATAGAGCGGCCATCAGATCGAGTTATCGAACTGTGGACGCTGACCGACCCAGCCGAAGGTCCTCGTTCGTTGGGCCTGGTAGATCCTGTTGCAGGCATCGAGCTGAGCGCTGCGCAGATTGGCAGCATGAACCCAGGCCAGCTGCTGGAAATGACGCTGGAGCCAGAGGGTGGCTCCCCGACGGGCAAACCGACGGGCAAGGTGCTCGCTATCGGCCGCTTGGTTGATCTCAATCAACTGGACAGCTAAACGCGAAGCACTCCATGAACTTGGATGCACCTGAAAGCGTGAAAACTTTCAGGTGCATGAAAGATCTAGTGCACGAAACGCTGTAAAGACACCAGACATCAAAAAGCCCCGCATTCGCGGGGCTTTTTGATGTTCGAATACTGCTTAGAATATCAGCGCGGATGCGATATTGATCACATCCCAAGGCGCGAACAACTTAGCTTTCGGTGCGTTCCAACCAGGATTCAACCGTTTCAGCACCGTGAGCTTCTTTCCACTCTTTCAGCTGCTTGTGGTTACCACCACGAGTCTCGATCACTTCACCCGTGTTCGGGTTGTTGTAGATCTTGAGCTTGCGCTTGCGACGCACGCCACCAGACTTGTTCTCACCAGCGGCAGCAGCAGCCGGGGTCTGGGCAGCCTTCGGGTCCAGCAGAGAGATGACATCACGCGTGGACTTGCCATACTCGCTCATCAAGGCATCCAGCTTGTCCTTGAATTCAAGTTCGTTTTTCAGGCGATCATCATTGCGCAGGGTTTCGAGTTGCTCTTGAAGTTTCTTGAGCTCTTGTTCTTTCTGCATGAAGTCAGTTAGCAGGGACATGGACATCTCCAGTTTGTCGGGACAGACAGTTAAGACACAGGAAGGTTATTCTGAAAATTAGTCGGGGAAATATTCATTCGCCTGACAAACAAATCATCACCTACCTGAAAGATTTGTGCGGAGCACTCGGGACAGTTAAGCACCCGCACAAGGACAGGAGCGATTATAGACCAGAGATACCCGCAGCGTGAAGCGTTAAATAGCGTGTTTCAAAAATATGCAATATTTGATGGTATTGCAATAGCCTTCTCCAAAACAATACTCAATACCTACTGGCGTCATTAACCCATATCATCAATCACGGCGGTTACGAGACGGTTTTCTTGGTAGAGAAGATATTGTATCTACGACAGGATCTCTCGCTTTAAGGCTGTGAGAGCACCTTATCCTAAAAGTTCACTGGATATGCACAATCCCCATTCACAGTATGTTCATTCAGCCTGACCTTCCGGCATCTCTCTGAAGACTCTCTCTTTCATTTACGGTTCATCAAAGCCTGAAGCTTTCTTTGCCGTTCATGAAAAGCATGCATTCTACGTTACAATGGCAGAACTTTCTAAAGTAGAAAAATGAGCAAATTAGTTTACGCCGAAAAGGACTTTCTCCATATAGCGTCGTTTTATATCAACAGTCAACCTGATAGAATAAAATGGTTAACAAAGAACGATCTATCTTTCCCTTTCTTTCTTGCTGGAGACTTTACATGCCCTGTACTCGGACACGGCTAACGCCTCAGACACTTCCGCAGCAGGCACTCTGGCATCCTTATACGCAGATGCAGGCCATGGCGGCACCTCTTGAGATAGTCGGTGGCGCAGGCCCCCGCATGACTCTCGCCAGCGGTGAAACATTGCTGGATGCCACATGCTCCTGGTGGTGCATGATTCATGGTTATAGCCACCCACGCCTGGTCTCCGCCATTCAAGCGCAAGCCGCTGAGCTATGCCATGTCATGCTGGGCGGTATACGGCATCGCCCTGCCGTGGAGCTCGCCGAGGCTCTGGTACGTATTACACCAGCGGGGCTAAATCATGTCTTTTTCTCGGACAGCGGTTCTGTAGGAATGGAAGTGGCCATGAAGATGGCCGTGCAATATCAACAGCAGCGCAAGGATCGTGATGACACCAAAGGGCGCACCCGCATGCTGTCCCTGATGAAGGCATATCACGGCGATACCGCAGGCTGCATGGCGGTGTGTGATCCCGAAGAAGGCATGCACTCACTATTCGCGGACTTTCTTCCCAAGCACTACTTCGCCCCCGCACCCACAGCAGGCTTCACGGCTTCTCGAGAAGCTGTTGAAGCTGATATCGCCGGACTAAGAGCCTGTCTGGAAGCCCATCACCATGAAATAGCCGCACTATTGATGGAGCCGCTATTACAGGCAGCGGGCGGACTCAACATGTACTCGCCGTTCTACCTGGAAGCAGCGCGCACTCTGTGTGACGAGTTCGGTGTGGTATTGATTTTCGATGAGGTAGCCACCGGTTTCGGGCGTACCGGAAAACTCTTTGCCTGTGAGCATGCCAGTGTCACGCCTGACATCATGGTGTTGTCAAAAGGATTGACCGGCGGTTATCTGGGGCATGCTGCCACTCTCGCGCAAAGCCATATCTTCCACGCCTTCGATGGCGAGGATGCCAATACCGCTTTCATGCATGGCCCCACGTTCATGGGTAATCCATTAGCATGTCGAGTGGCACTGGAGAGTCTCAAGGTCTTCGAGGAAGATAATTATCTCGCCAAGATTGCCGAGCTCAATCAGGTGCTGCGCGAAGAGCTGCTTGATTTCTCCCATCCCGCCATTCGCGATATTCGCGTACTTGGCGCAACCGCGGTCATTGAAGTTCATGACGCCAGGAGTCTTGAGGGAGCTCAAGAACACGCACGTGCACAAGGTGTCTGGCTACGCCCGTTCGGGCGTTGGCTATACACGATGCCCGCCTATATTACGTCGCATGATGACTTGCGACAGATCACCCGAGCCATGACGAGTCACTTCACCACGCTGAACTAACATGCTGGGTTGATGTGTCTGACTGATATATCTGACTGATATGCTTGGCGAGCATTGGCAGTGATTGTTTTCAATGCTCACCCTTCGCCATCCAATGGCTTAGGGTGAGTATCGACAGCGACCAGGGAGGCGCTCTGGAAATCAGGCGCCCCATAACCGAGCTTCAAGTTGCTGATAGTCCGCCGGCGTGAGCTGCCCTCCCTTGAGCAACTTCTTGAGAAAATGACGATAGCGGCGCGCAATCTTGCGCCGAGCAAGCCAGGCGACACCTGTGGCCAGTGGCAGGAAGTCAGGATTGGAGATGCCATCAATCAGCCACAGACGTGGCGGCTGATCAGAGATGAACTGCACCACGACATTGCGATCATTCAGATCCGAGGGGATCAACCAGCGCTTGTCCAGATAATGATAGAGGCTTGCCAGCTCTTCTATCAGCTCGCTATCGCTCAGCGACGCCGGGCTGTCCTTGCAGACCTCACGCAGACGCCTTGAGGTAGTGCCATCGCCGTCGAGTATCAGATCAAACACCAAGCCCAGCCCTTCATGAGTCGCCACGCTACCGTGATATGCCGGTACGTGCGTCCAGTCACGCATGCCACGCCTGACAAGCCCTTCGAAATAGCGCTGCTCGCGCTGATTCTGACGACTTCCCTTGTCGGGATAGCGTGGCACCTTGATACAGCGCCGTGGATTCTGCGGGTCTTGATAGACGCGCCGATCATTCCCCATGCCAATTACGCGGGCATTTTCCAGCTCCAGCATGCGCACTCCTGTTGAATAACGCCTGCGACTGCAGCCGCCGGGCAGCTCGGCATTCTACAAAATGCTGTCAAGCGGCGCCAACCTGCACCAAAAACTGCATGCACTGTTCATCAGTCATTCAGCTTGGCGCGCCCATCTGGTACGATGGCGCGCCGTTTTTGATGGTTTTCAGGATGACGCCATCAGTCGAACACCATGCGAGGTATTGCCCGAGATAGGGTGGCCACGCACCCCTGCCGATCTCGCGTTTCAGGCACTCACATCTCACGAGGTACTCGCATGAATGCGGTAATTCTGGCCGTCCTGGTCATGGTCGGTCTATCCTTGGCCCGCGTCTCGGTCGTCTTTGCGCTGGTCGCTGGCGCTCTGGTTGGCGGCCTGTTCAGTGGTCTGTCATTGACCGACACCATGACAGCCTTCAACGACGGTGTTGGTGGTGGCGCCAAGGTCGCACTAGCCTACGCCACTCTCGGTGCCTTTGCCGTGGCCCTGTCGCGCTCAGGCTTGCCGGATATGCTCGCAGCCCGCCTGATCGGCATGCTCGGCGGCCAGACCACGCCACGACGCCAGACAGCCATCAAATACGGCCTGCTGGGTAGCGTGACACTGGTCGCCATCTCGTCACAGAACCTGATTCCGGTGCACATTGCCTTCATTCCGATCCTGATCCCACCGCTACTGGTCGCCATGAACCGCCTGCGTCTTGATCGTCGCGCGGTTGCCTGTGCATTGACCTTCGGTCTGACGGCTCCTTACATGCTGCTGCCGGTCGGTTTTGGCTCCATCTTCCTCAACGACATCCTGCTGGCCAATATCAATGATGCAGGCCAGGCACTCGGACTGAATGTCACACGCGGCATGGTGCCAATGGCAATGGCAATCCCCGTCGGCGGCATGTTTCTCGGCCTGCTGACTGCACTGTTCGTCTCTTATCGCAAGCCGCGTGATTATGCGACTCGCGAGATCAAGTCTACCAATGTGCCTCACCACACACCGGTGCACGCTCCCACGAAGAGCGGTCTGATCATGGCTGTCATCGCCATCGTCGCGGCGCTGGCCATTCAGTTATATTCAGGTTCGATGATCCTGGGTGGGCTGGTCGGCTTTGCGATTCTCTCGCTCGGCGGGCTTTTCAAGTGGAACGAGGCAGATGATCTGTTCACTTCCGGCATGCGCATGATGGCACTCATTGGTTTTATCATGATCTCGGCAGCCGGTTTTGCCTCGGTCATGAAGGCCACTGGCGATATCCAGACACTGGTTGATACTTCCTTCCACATCATCGGTGACAACAAGCCGCTGGCCGCGCTGGTCATGCTGATCGTCGGTCTGTTCATCACGCTGGGAATCGGCTCCAGTTTCTCGACCATTCCGATCATCGCCGCCATCTATGTTCCGCTTGCGCTGCAGTTCGGTTTCTCGCCGCTGGCGACGGTCGCCCTGATCGGTACTGCAGCAGCGCTGGGTGATGCAGGCTCACCGGCCTCTGACTCGACACTCGGCCCAACCTCCGGCCTGAATGTCGATCAGCAACACGATCATATCTGGGACAGCGTGGTGCCGACCTTCATCCACTACAACATTCCGCTGATCGTGTTTGGCTGGATCGCCTCGATGACGCTGTAACACGCCATTCGGTTCAGTGAGCCACCGTCATCAGGTTTGGCAAGACAACGCGACAACGACAACGCCCGGCAAGGAGAGCACTCCTCCTTGCCGGGCGTTGTCGTTGTCATTAAGCGATACAGGAACAAGGCAGCAATGCATCAGAGTGCGGTACGTGCCGCCAGACAACTACTGGACAACCATCCAGTCTTTTTGCATCATGCGTAGATGCGCAAGATACTCCACGCCGATTGCGACTGCTTCTATGCTGCCGTCGAAATGCTCCGCCACCCCGAGTGGCGCGATGTGCCGATCGCCATCGGTGGGCGCACAGAACAACGTGGCGTTATCGCAACCTGCAACTACCCTGCTCGCGCCTTCGGTGTCCATTCGGCCATGTCGACGGCACGTGCTCTACGCTTGTGCCCACAGCTGATACTGGTGCCGCCGGATTTTGAGCGCTATCGCGCCATTTCCGAGGAGATTCAGGCCCTGTTCATCGAGCTGACACCCCTGATAGAGCCGCTATCACTGGATGAAGCCTATCTGGATGTCAGTGACGTGACGGCCTTTCAGGGCAGCGCCACCTGGATGGCGCGCTGGCTGAAGGAAGAAGCCCTCAAACGCACCGGCATTACCCTCTCCATCGGTGTGGCCGCCAACAAGTTTCTGGCCAAGATCGCCAGCGACTGGGAAAAGCCCGATGGCCTGACGGTGATCACCCCACAAAACAGTGACGCATTCATCCGCCAGCTCCCTGTCGGAAAATTACATGGTGTTGGCCCCGCGACCTTGGCTCGCCTGACGCGGCTGGGCATCACCACCTGTGACGATATGCGTGAGACGCCGCTGACCACGCTGGTCGAGCACTTCGGAAAATTCGGCACCCGCCTGCATGAACTGGCGCATGGCATCGATGACCGCCCGGTCAGAGTCGAACACGAACGCAAATCCATCAGTGTCGAACACACCTATGACCATGACCTGCCAGACATGACCGCGTGCCTCGAATATCTTCCTGCGCTATTGGAGCGACTGACGCAACGCCATGCACGCCATGACAAGCCCATACTGGCCAAGCAGTTCGTCAAGGTACGCTTCAATGACTTCACCAGTACGACGCTTGAAAGCGCACTGCCCGCCTCGAGCACGTCACTACCCAGCACAGCAAGCTTTGCCATCCTGATGGAGCAGGCCTGGTTGCGTGGCCAACGCCCGGTGAGACTTCTGGGCGTCGGCGTGCGCCTCAAGGCACCCGAAGACGCTCAACAACTGGGACTTTTCCCGTAATTCATCGGCGCACGGATGCCTCATCCATCGAGGCATCATCGCCCCAGCTGCCCCACAGTGCCGAGGGTGAGCGCAGCCGAATTTCCAGCGGCAAACCTTCCACATCATGCTGAAGATCAATCTCTTCGAGCGGCGTCAATCTCACTTCCAGCATGGCCTGGTTGCCATCAAAGGGCCCTGCCAACTGCGACGGCAACTTCTGCGTCAATTCAGGCGGTGCGACGATACGCGCCAAAACGCTATGCCCATCGGAAAAATGCGCCTCCGCAATCCGGCCTACTGCCACCTTGCCCACATACTTTGGGGAGAAATAAGCATGTAACTCCGGCGCATTCGCTGGCACCAATACGCCCAGCGACTCACCGGCACTGACTCGCTGGCCTGCCTGCACATACGTCTTGGCCAATAAACCTTGCTGAGGGGCATCGATATTCAGCTCAGCGATGGTGGCTTCAAGCTGCGCCAGCTGTCGTGTCAGATTTTGACGACGCTGGACGACTGGCCCAGTGAGTTCGGCACGCAGTTTTTCACGCTGCTGTATCAACAGGTTTTCCTGAGACTGTGACAGCTGATCCTGAGCACTGGCCCGCGACACATGAATACTCGCCAGATCGGTCAATGGCACTTCGCCTTGACGTCTGAACGCATCAAACTTGTCTGCCAAGCTCGATTGAAATGTCAGCGAAGATTGCGCATTCGCCACGCGGCGCTGAGCAGTATCGATCAATGATTCACTTTGCTCCTGAGCGCCTTTGGCAGGTAGCGTCGCGAGTATGTCCATAAGCGCTTTCTGATCCGCGATGAGGGCTGAGTCTTCAAGCAAGAATAATGATTTTCCTTTGGAAACCTTCTCACCGGCCCCCCTGTGGCACTGCCACGACCCGAGCATCACGTGGGCTGGTGATCACTAGCGGTGAGTGGGTCAATACCGCAGGCGCCACCAGCAACACGCGATCGCGAAGCGCATACCAGCTAAAGGCGATCACTGGTACCAGGATCAATGCCATCAGGCCAAACCAGCGCCAACGTCCACCTCCACGGCGTACTTTCGCATAAGGTACCTTGAGGCCATTCTGCTGGTCAGGATGGCGGGATTTTTCAGGGTCGAAACGAATATCCATCAGAAGCGGTTTCCTCGGCGCAGGACCCACCATGGGGCCATGCTGGTTTCTTCGTGGCTACGGCGCAGTATTTCATTGAGAATCGCGACAAGCGCAAGCAGACGCAGGGCCAATTGATACAGAGGAATGACCGGTAACCAGGCCATGTCGCGCAATGTCGAGCGTGGATCGCGGCTGACGCACAAAAAGCCGACCAAGGCATACCAGCTGCACAACACGAGATAGATCAAGTACAGCAATACACTGATGGTCACTGCATACACCGGCGGCTGAGTGGCATACCACCACACCACATATCCTCCGATGACGAAGGGCAGCGCCACGCTCTGGACCAATCCATATGTCAGCGTAAAGAGGGTGCCTGCCCAGCCCATCAGACGAGGACGAATCCCGCGCCAGTGCTTGCGCAGGTACACGAAGTAAAGATCCCCCTCCCAGCGCATGCGTTGACTGGCCAGACTCCGTACTGTTTCTGGCCCATCGGTATAGCCGATGGCGTCCGGAATGAATGCCAAGCGCATGTGCGGATGGCGACGCTGGTACTGCTTGAGGCGCAGTGTGAGATCGAGATCTTCTGCGGTATGCGTGTCCCAGCCGCCGACTTGACGCACGATATCGGTTCGGAAGATGCCGAAAGCCCCTGAGATATTGTTGATCAGGTTCCAGCGGGCAAGGCCGGTACGGCCATATTCGATGGACAGCAGATACTCAAGAGACTGAAGGCGAGTGACCAACGACTTGGTGCGATTGCGGATACGCAGGTTACCCGCGGCGGCCAACACATCAGGGTCCTCAAACACCACCACGCTGCGCGTGATCATGTCAGGCGCAAAACCGGTATCGCCATCCAATGCATACACCAGCTCGCCGGTGGCAAAACCAAGCCCAGTGTTAAGCGAGGAAACCCGCCCACCCCGCTGCCACTTGGGAATCACTCGCAGCGTACGGTTGGGCAGTCGACGAAACGCCGCGGCCTGACGCCGCGCCGCCAGCAGAGTGGCCTGATTGGCCGTCGCGCCATCAATCACCATGATGACTTCTACATGGCCGGGATATTCCTGATGTAGCAAGGTTTGAGCGCTTTCGGCAACGCCTTCTCCCTCCGAGTAACACAGCACCAGACAACTGACTGACGGATAGCGCTGGGGCATGGCATCAGCATCATGCGGACCGCCACGTCCACGGTTACGAAGATGTCCGACCATGCCAGTAATCACGATGGCCGCCAGCGGCAGTTCAAAGAGAATCAGCAACGGCAACAGGGAGACGGTTCCCTTGAAGGAATGCAGCATCCACTCAACCGTCGAGTGTAGTTCCCACAGCACCTGAGAGATGAAGAGATCCAGCTCATTCATGTGGATCTCCTCCTCATGCCGATTCCGAGACTGATAGCGACTCCGGGACCGATGACGGAGGGCCTACCAGCAGGTTCGGAAGCCACTGCGATGCCTTGCCACTATGGTGTTCGCTCGGCAGCTCGTGCATCTCAAGCGACATGTTGAGCTGTCCATCGAGATGCTTGAGGTCCGTCAATGACTGGATGCGCAGCGCGACATCCTCGAAGCGTTCACGCGGCGTATGCGGTAACAGAAACAGCCACTGGTGCGCCGTGTATTCGCAGATGAGGTCTGTATCACGCAGCAGGCTACCCAGACGCTGGGCCATTCCCTCAAGAAGGTCATGCTCACCGTCACGATCGTGAGACAGCACCATCAACAAGTGACGATGAGAATGACGGCGCGCCAACGGCACCAGCAAGTCCAGCATATGGTGCAGGTCAGACGGCACCACACGCTGCCCGGGCAATGACGTCGACATGCCTACCTTGTCGGGGACTGCCACAGCCCTGCGGCCTTCGCCGCTCAGCTGCAATGA
The DNA here is from genome assembly GCF_002213105.1 of Cobetia sp. QF-1. Taxonomy (NCBI): domain Bacteria; kingdom Pseudomonadati; phylum Pseudomonadota; class Gammaproteobacteria; order Oceanospirillales; family Halomonadaceae; genus Cobetia; species Cobetia sp. QF-1. The sequence continues at coordinate 629,924 of NZ_NBVS01000002.1, read as the reverse complement.
GGCAATGCGCTGCTGAACCAGTTCGCCGGGCTGTTGTGTCTGACCGCAATCCAGGCAATGGGCCTCAACCTCGCCTTCTACCAGCCAGAGATCACACTTTCCGCAGGCCAGCGATTCCAGAGGACGGTCGTAATCCACGCCAATATGACGCAGGCGAACTCGGCACTTCGGGCAACTGAGCTGGTCATGCTGTGCGAAGCGGTCCATACGATCCACGTGTCCGCAGGCGAAGCAGTGCAGACCGTCCAGCGGCGTGAGATCCAAGTGGCGGCAACGCGGGCATACATCCACATAATTGAGATGCACGCTTCGGCACTGACGACAATGGCGAGTGCGCGTGACCAGCGCCTTTTCTTCAATCCAGCTGCGGTGCTCAAACGCGTCCAGCAGATTGCGTTGAGCAGCAGCCTCAATGCCCCACGCCGACAGCAGCGGCCAGTGACACCCGGCCTTCAGCTCCGCGGCAAGAGACACTGCCAGCACATGCTCTGGATAGAGGCTCCACCACCGCATCAGCCGTTCGAAGGGAGCAAGCACCTGATCATCACGCGCTTCACTCGCCTCGAGTGCCTCACGATGTTCGATAACAGTCTCCAGATGCATTGCTCGGCTGCCCGGCCATTGGTTGGCCAATGCCTGAACATGCGCTGTGACAGCGCCTTCGACGATGATGGGAATCAGCGCCCCATGCGGCGTGGCACGGATGGCCGAGAGCAACGTATCGAGCTGTCGCAGCCCATCAGGACCGTCTTCTTCGGGAAAGAGATGAATGGCGCTGAACTGCTCAAGCACAGGAAATGAGGGTGACACAGCCTGGGCGTGACTCGGTTCACTCGATGGGCAAAGCACTCGAAGTAGGGAATCTTGTTCGAGACGAATTTCAAGGGGGGGAGTCGCAGCGCGACCGACAACAGCAATACGCATGACAAGGCTTCCCATGAGGTGTGTCAGGCACGCCTGCTACCAAACTTTCGGGAAGGTGGAAAGAGTGGCAGCTGCATGCCGGATTCTGCTTCAGCCCCTCATGGACTAGCCTTGTACAACCAAGTTCACGCCCGTCGTTCGCCAATGATGACTTTAGTAGTAATTCCATGCTCGAATAAGCATGAAAAGCTGCAAGTCTAATCACTTATAGTGACAAAGCTGGTTAAAAAGTTTTACGTAAAAACAAGCTATACCTTATGTAATAGCAGCTTGCAGATAACTGAATGATAAAAAAACCGGCACCTGCTGTGGCAGATACCGGCGGGGGGGCAAGGCGGCTGTTGTCTCATCTCAGATGGCGACGGCAAGAAATCTCAGGCAAAAACGATGGTCTTGTTGCCGTGAATCAGGACACGGTCTTCCAGATGCCAGCGTAGGCCGCGCGCCAATGCCTTTTGCTCGACATCACGTCCCAGACGCACCAGGTCTTCTGCGGTATGACAGTGAGTGACGCGGTGTATGTCCTGTTCGATGATCGGCCCAGCATCCAGCTCTTCCGTCACGTAGTGACAAGTCGCGCCGATCAGCTTCACGCCGCGCCCGAACGCCTGATGATAAGGCTTGGCACCGACGAATGACGGCAGGAAGCTGTGGTGGATATTGATCAGTCGACCCGCATAGCGCTCACACAATGTCGGCGGGATGATCTGCATGTAGCGCGCCAGCACGATGCAATCCGCTTGCGCGGCTTCTACCAGACGCTCTACCTCGGCAAAAGCCGGTGTCTTGTCGTGCTTGTCGACCGGTACGTGGTGGAACGGAATGCCGTGCCACTCCACGAGAGAGCGCATGTCGTCATGATTGGAGATGACACAGGGAATATCACAATCAAGATCACCCGACTGCCAGCGATGCAGGAGATCAACCAGGCAATGAGAGTCCTTGGACACCATCAGCACGACACGCATCTTGGTAGCAGTGTCATGGACTCGCCACTGCATGCCAAACTCTTCACCAATCGGTGCAAAGTGCTTGCTCAACTCTTCAGCGCTCAACCCGATGGACTCGGGATTGATTTCATAGCGCATGAAGAAGCGACCAGCACCAAGATCGGAGTGCTGATTGGCTTCGGTGATCCAGCCACCCTGCTCAGCGATGAAGGTAGAGACCCGGGAAACAATTCCGACCCGATCAGGGCAGGACACCACCAGGCGATAGGCGTGAGACATCGTAAGTTCAACCATTGTGAAAGCGGGAATGATGATAAACCGGTGACACACACCGGCGGGCACAAGTGACAGGCACTGATACGACAGCCTGTTGCTCGGCAAGGGGAGGCTATTGTAGCGGATCCCATGCGCGGGAACAGTGCTCGCTCGCCATTTGTCCTTCCTGCCAATTCGACCTCGGGGTCAGAGTGGAAGCCCTCACCAGTCGACGCCATCACAACTCGCCATTTGTGGCGCTTTGCGGGATTCCCGTATAGTTGAGCAACATTTTATTGATGGCATGACATCCATGTTGAAACCCCGCGTTCAAGTCCGTCAGAGACAACGTCCGCCGCTGCACCTGCTTCCGCTGGGTGGCTGCGGCGAAATCGGCATGAATCTGACATTGTATGGCTATCAGGATCACTGGATTGCCGTGGATTGCGGCATGATGATCCGCCAGGACCTTCCCGAAGGGCCATTGCAGGTTCCTGACATCGAGTCATTGGCCGGGCTAGGCATCTGCCCGAAGATGCTGGTGATCACGCATGGTCATGAAGACCACATCGGTGCCGTTGCCTGGCTATGGCCCAAATGGCGCTGCCCGATCATCGCCACGCCACTGGCGGCTGGTCTGTTGCGCGCCAAGTTTGCCGAGCGCGAACTCGAGACGTCTAGCCTGCAGATCATCGAAGTGGACGAAGGCTTCGAGTCAGGCCCCTTCGCCTTACGACTGTTGCCGTTGACGCACTCGATTCCCGAAAGCTGTTCATTGCTGATCGTGACACCGGAATATCGTGTGATGCATACCGGTGACTGGAAGCTGGACCCTGAGCCGCTGATTGGTGAGCCGACCGACCCGGAGCGCTATCAGGCTCTGGCACCGATCGATCTGGTCGTGGGGGATTCCACCAATGCCCCTCTACCAGGCCATTCACGCAGTGAAGGCGAAGTCGCGCGCGCACTCGAGAAGACGCTGGCCGGCTGCCGCGGCCGTGTCGTCGTCACCTGCTTTGCCAGTAATCTGGCACGTATTCTCGCTCTTGGTCGTGCGGCGGCGCGCAATGGCCGCCGCATCAGTTTGCTCGGCCGCTCGATGGAACGCATGGTAAGAGTCGCACGCGGGCTGGGTTATCTGGACGACTTCCCACCGCTGGTGCCCGTCAAGGACCTCGGCTATCTCCCCCCGGAAGAAGTGATGGTGATCGCTACCGGCAGCCAGGGCGAGCCACGCGCAGCACTGTCACGCCTCGCCAATTCACGTCACCCAGACTTTGAACTGGCCGCTGGCGATACCGTCATCTTCTCTTCCAAGGCCATTCCTGGTAACGAGTTGTCTATTGGCAAGCTGCACAATGCGCTGACTCGTCTCGGCGTAGGCATCATGGAAGAGAAGCAATTCCCGGATCTACATGCTTCAGGACACCCGGCACAAGAGGAGCTACGCACCTTCTACGGCTGGCTGAAGCCTGTGCGCCTGCTACCGGTCCATGGCGAATATCGTCATCAACTGGCACATACCCAGGTGGCGCAGTCGATGGGAATCGATGCCCCTCTGATTCCCGTCAATGGGGACCTGATGCGTCTCGATGCCCAAGGGCTGTCGGTAGAGAAGCGCCTGACACTGCACGAGCGCATTATCGAGCACGATAAAGTCAGGCCATTGGACTCCATGGACCGACGCGCCCGTGCGCGACTCGGCCGTCATGGCAGTATTTCACTCGCGCTGCCAGTCACGCTTCAACAAGCGGGCTGGGTGCGCATCGGTCGATTGATGCTCGACATCAGCGGTACATCCAGCTTGGATGAAGAGAGCTTCTCCGAATGGCTTGATGACACTCTCGCAGGACTTGAAGCCACTGACGAGCGAGAGCTAAAGCAGCAGTTGGATGGTCGCATCAATCGCTGGTTGCGCAATCATTTGCGCCATGAGCCCGTGCTGTTCCTGCACGTGATGATCATGAGTGAAATGTAAAATCAGATCACGAATGAGACTGCTCCACCAACGCCGAATGTGAATAGCCAAAATACCGCATAAAAAAACCGCCCGGAGTTATCCGAGCGGTTTTTATTTTCCGCCAACACATGAACCGGCAGTTATTTATCAGGCGGTCTTATTCTTCGGCGGGCGACCACGACGCTTCGGCTGATCGCTGACGAGATCATCTACCGAAAGACCCGCTTCGATCATGGCATCTCTAATCTCGGCTAGCTTGCGTTCTTTAGCCACTTCCTCTTCGCGACGCTGCTCATCTTCTTCAGCTTTTTGCTCGATCACTTCATTGATGACTTCAGAAAGCTTATGCAGTTGCTCCATGGACAGCTGACGCGCAGCGGCACGAGCAACATTCTTGTTACGAGCAATCTTTTCCAGAGAATCTGCTGTCATTTTACTACCTCCATCGATATGAGCCAGACTGAAATCAATGCGTGATACCGCATCAGGTGGGCTAATGCAGCAAAGTATAAGCCCTAAGTGTGAACTAACAAGTCTTGATAAAAGCAAGGCTGTGTTTCCACAGGATAGATCAACAAAAACCCCGCTCAATGGCGGGGTCTTGATCAACGCTGCACTTCATGACACACACCGACACGGCTGAAACAGCCATGCAAGGGAATTCACCCGCCGGTCATGTTCATGAAGCGAACGATTTGAACATCACCGTTGGTCGTGAAGTGATGACGCTCGGGCTTGAGATGCATTGCATCAATAATCGCAGCCTTGAGCGGTTCAATATCATCGGGATAACGACGCATGATCTCGCGAAGATCCAACGAATGTTCGTTACCCAAGCATAACAACAACCGTCCTTCTACCGTCACGCGAACACGATTGCAGGTCGAGCAGAAGTTATGACTGTGTGGAGAGATGAAGCCGACACGCGACTCACTGTCTGCCATACGGAAATAACGCGCCGGCCCGAGACTGTCTTCTAGCGTCGGAATCAGGGGGTAACGTTCCTCAATCCGAGCTTGAACATCATCACTGGAACAGAACGTTTCTTCACGTCCATGATCAGACACCTCCCCCAGTGGCATCTCTTCGATAAAGCTGATGTCGAGTCCTTCCTGCCGAGCGAACTCGACCAGCTCAACCACCTCATGATCATTGCGTCCTTTGAGCACGACGGCATTAAGCTTGATCCTGAAACCTTCATCACGTGCTGCACGAATACCTGCAATCACCTTGGCAAGCTCTCCAGTCCTTGTCAGCGCTTTGAAGCGCTCAGGGTCCAGCGAGTCAAGGCTGATATTCAGGCGACTCATACCCGCCGCCTTGAGACGTGCTGCATGCTTGACCAGCCCAGAACCATTGGTCGTCATGGAGAAGTCCTTGAGCCCCTCCAGCGCACCAATCTCTTCAACCAGTGTGCCAATATCACGGCGTACCAATGGCTCACCGCCCGTCAGGCGAATCTTTTCAACACCTAGCTCCACAAAAGCACGTGCCAGCAGGGCGATTTCTTCGAGGCTCAACACCTCATCGCGCGGCAGGAACGTCATCTCCTCACTCATGCAATAAACACAGCGGAAGTCGCAACGATCAGTGACAGACAAACGCACATAGCGGATGCGACGACCGAAGTCATCGACCAGGGTTTCCATCACGTTTCTCCTGAAGTCTGAGGCACGCCGAGCGATGAAGGGTCAGGCTTGTCAGGATGCTCGGTCATGTTTGTAGCAGCCTCTGATACTGGCAGCTGCCAGCGCATCAGGGCATCACGATCGCTGGTGCGCTCACGCACCCAATAATCACCGGAAGCGGTGTGTTCTTTTTTCCAGAATGGCGCACGCGACTTGAGGTTATCCATCAGGAAATCACATGCCGCAAAAGCGGCCTGACGATGGGCACTCGCCACCAACACCAATACAATATTATCGCCAGGTTCGAGCCGACCCACACGATGGATGATGCGCGCCCCATTGAGAGAAAAGCGCTCACGTGCTTCATCAAGCAGCTGCTCGAGGCTGCGCTCGGTCATGCCAGGATAATGTTCAAGGGTCAGCGCAACCACGTCAGGACGCTGATTGAAGTCGCGCACCAAGCCAGTAAAGGCAACGATAGCCCCCACCTGCCCCCGTGTATTCGTCAGATACCGCTGCTCTGCACGGATATCAAAATCATCCACCTGAATACTGACAGAAAAAGCCTGCTTATCGGTTGAAGAAGGCATCGACATCTCAGCCTCCTGTGACGGGCGGGAAGAAGGCAACTTCATCGCCTGCCCGCAACGGATGGTCGTCGCGCACCATGTCCTGATTGACGGCACAGAGTACGCGCGTGTCATTCAGTGCTTCCAGCTGAGGATCGCGTAGCGCCAGCGTGCGTTTCAGGCCACCGACAGTAGCCTCCGTCAACGTCTCGGGATTCAGCACGAGGGACTCGAGGTCCAACCGTTCACGCAACTCAGCCAAGAAAAGCACCCGCAGCGTTTTACTCTCGCTATCCGTACGTGCGGTAGCCGCGCTAACGCCAGAAGGACTGGTAAAGACCGGGTTAGCCTCAGAAGAGTTCGTCATGGAAGAGCTGGCAGCCATCGAGAGCGAATCGGCTAGCGCAGCGCCGGTCGAGGCTACATCAGCAGAAGCGGTAGGCGCATTGTCACGCTGCCAGTCCCCGCTCTTGCCGCCGGTCTTGGTCTCGAGCTGGATATCACCAATCACGATGCCCTTGTCCACTGCCTTGCACATGTCATAGAGGGTCAGCGAGGCAACCGAGGCTGCTGTCAGCGCTTCCATCTCCACACCTGTGCGCCCGTTGAGACGACAAAACACCTGTACATTCACGCAGCTATTCACTTCATCAAGCGTGAAGTCGACCGTCACCTTTGACAGCATCAAGGCATGGCACAGTGGAATCAATTCATGTGTGCGCTTGGCAGCCTGAATACCGGCAATACGTGCCGTGGCCAGTACATCGCCTTTGGGCAGCCCGCCCTCCGCCAGCAGTGCAAGCGTGGCAGGCAGCATGCTGACGCGAGCACTCGCACGTGCCTCACGACGGGTTTCCTGCTTGTCCGCAACATCCACCATGTGGGCTTCGCCGCGTGCATTGAGATGGGTAAGGCTCATGGGCTGTCTCATATCCGTGTCAGGTTCACCACTCTATGGCGGCTACCTCAAAAAGCATGGAGGCCTGTGTGACAGGCCGAGAGAGGAGTTCAATACGCCTCTCTTGAAAATATTAGCAGACTATCGTTACTGCAGATTACCACTGCGACCCTTGATACGGCCAGCCTGGCCACTCATTCATGAGTCGCTTGCCTACAGGTCATTGACTTGCAAGTCATTTGCTTGCAAGTCATTCACGATACACGCACGGACTACTCACTGGGCGCCCAGCCATTGCACCATGACCGGCTCACCGGCGTCGATGCGTGCACATCCCGCCGGAATCTCGATCAAACACTCGGCGGCCAACATCGATGTCAGAATGCCGGACCCTTGCTTACCGGTCGTCATCACCACCTGTCGCCCATCTTCACCCACCACAAGGCGCCCGCGGTGATAATCGACACGCTCCGGGCGCGAGCGCAGCGTTTCACCGGCGATCAGCTGAAGCCGCGGAGACTGCCAATATGCCAATGAGGTAGCCATCGGCACGACTGTCATTGCTGATTCACCCTCCTGCTGATGGGCGGGAGCCGTCATGCGCGGTTGTTGACCGGCCATCTGACGCAGTGCGGGCAGCACGAACTGCAGAAAGGTCACCATGGTCGCGACAGGATTACCGGGCAGACCAAAGAATGGCACCTGGCCACCTGCTTTCTCACTACCCACTGCCACCTTTAGTGTACCAAATGCGAGTGGTCGACCCGGACGCATGGCGATGCGCCATAACGCGAGCTCACCGCAGGCTTCAAGCGCACCACGAACATGGTCTGCCTCACCTACCGAGACACCGCCGGACGTCATCACCATATCGGCGCGTGAGGCTGCATCCTGCAGTGCCACGATCAATGCTTCACGATCATCGCTCAGGATACCGAGGTCGAGTACATCGATGCCCTGCTCAACCAATAACGCAGAAAGGCTAAAGCGATTGGCATCGAAAATGCCGCCAGCCGACAAGGTCTCACCCGGCGCAGTCACTTCATCGCCAGTGGAAAAGATCGCCACCGTCAAAGGGCGGTAGACTGTTATCTCGGCAAGCCCCAATGATGCCAGAACCCCAACGGCGGCTGGTGTCAGCCACTGCCCTAGAGACACTACGTCACTGCCACATGCAATATCTTCTCCTGCCTGACGTACATTCTGGCCCTGCCGTACGCTCGACGCGCCTTCAATCACGACCCGCTCAGCGTCGCCCGCGCCAGCCGCCGGCAATGAATCAGTGCGAGCGTCAACAAGCCCTGTAGCAAAATACTGCAACTGCTCCTGCATCACGACGCTATCCGCGCCCACAGGCAGTGCAGCACCGGTCGTGATACGCAGTGCTTCACCCGCTTCAAGCGCGCGTCCGTGCCACGGGTGCCCCGCCAGCGAGCTACCGATCACGCGCAGCTCACATGCATCATTCGCCGAATCCTGCAATGTAGCGCGTGGAAGCGACGCATGCGCCAGAGCGATGCCATCCATCGCAGCATTGGTCTGCGCAGGAACATCGAGCGGCGAAACGATGGTCTCGGCCAGTATCCGCCCCACCGCCTTATCGAGAGTGACACGCTCGGTAGCACGTAAGCGCTGCATGGCAGCCAGGCTATCGCCCAGCACGGCCAATGCCTCATCGACACTCAGCATTCGCTCACCAAACATCGGGTCAAAACACGACAGGCTCATGACGTTACCTCCCGACGCGGCTGGCCACCCTCGAGGCGCCAATGTATCGGCCATGCCGAGACCCAGGCAGCCAGTGTCTCGATATCATCGAGGTCCAGCTGCTTCAAATCGACCGGCAATGTGTCTTGCACGTCAATCGTGGCACCAGGTGTAGCGAGTGCGTGAATCCAGCGATCTTCCAGCACACGCAACGGCTTGCCGACAACACTGCGATAAAGCTCAAGCTTCGGTAACGGCCACTGCTTGAAACCTTCGACCAGGATCAGGTCAACCTCCAGGCTATCCAGCTGTGCAACCAGTTGCTCAAGGTCCGCCTCTTGTTGCTCAGGGGTTTCCATCATCAACGCGAAGCGCTTCGCCGACGCCACCAGCATGGGCACGGCGCCCGCCATGCGTAAGCGATGACTATCCTTGCCCGGCACATCGACATCGAAGGCGTGATGAGCATGCTTGATCACCGCGACCTTGAGGCCTCGCTCGCGCAGCTTGGGCAACAGTTGCTCCAGCAACGTGGTCTTGCCTGTGCCACTCCAGGCCGCGACTCCCAGCAACGGGCAAGCCGTCGGCGCGAGGCGCGCAGCCCATGCCGACGACATGCTGTTGTCTGCCTCACCACTGCCTGGCGCACCTTCGGAAGAGATCGTCGACGATTCGCTCGGGGAGGTAACAGGCCGTGAAGCATTCGCGGGGAACTCGGACATGAAGACTCTCTTGGTAATTCCTGCGTACATACCGTCATGACAGCACGTACATCCGTATGCTGTGGACATGTGCTGTGAACAATGAACATCAGATGGGGGCGATGGTGAGACACGACAAGCAGAAGTAACGTTGCAAACCGAAGGCCGTGAAATCTCATCAGAGAAAGACAATAGACCGACAGGCTCCGGAAAACACAGTGGCGACGCAAAGACGGTGCATCATTTTGACTCGCCTATCGTCGCCAGCTGCTTCTTGATGACACGCATTGCTCACTGTCATCACTGAAGAGCAAGCCTTATGCTAGCGCGAGCCGGATTCCATCTCGCGGCATTCTTCAAGGGTATTCAGATTGGCGAAGGCGTGGCTATCACCGGCCTGCACGCGAAGCCAGGCATGTTGATCAAACCAGCGGTCAATCTTGCGCTCGCCAGCCGCAAGTGCAGCCTCCAGCGACGACAGCAGACCGCGATGCATCAGACAGATCACCGGATGATAACGCTCTTCATCGGCGGCGACGGCCAGCAATGCCAATGCGTTGGGAGCGGTATCGCCCTGAACACTGAAGCCCGCGAGCTTGTCGCCGTTGGCATGATCAATCAGCGCGACACTCAAGGTATCGATCAGCTCGATGGGCAGATGAGGCACGTCACAGGCAACGATGATCACCCACTCCGTTCGGGCAGCAGCCAGCGCGCTGGCCATTCCCATCAAAGGCCCGTGATAGCCCTGCTCACGGTCAGCCACCAACGTGTGCCCATAGGCTGCATATTCGGCGTGAGACCGATTGGCATTGATCAGCACCTCACCCACCTGCGGTGTCAATCGTGCCAACACATGCTCAATCAGTGGCACACCCTCCAGCGGCACTAGCCCCTTGTCGATGCCGCCCATGCGACGTGCCTGGCCACCGGCCAGTACCACCCCCGTGATGTTGCTCGGCGTCAGTGACGCCGCAAGTTGCTCACCACTCGCGGGGAGCGGGGTAACAGCGGGAAGTTCATTCGATGTTGACATGCAGGCGTGTCCCGATCGAGCGCGACAGGTGCGCGGGTAGATTCATTACAGCAATGACTCAGTGTGCAGCCTGCCCTCGGTCAGCGTCCAGCGTGCGCTACAGCCATCACTCAGCGCATTGTCCTGATGCGATGACAGGATCACGGCACACCCCTCACGACACATTTGCTCAAGACGGGTCGCCAACTGCTCGACGGCAGCCTGATCCAGGTTGGCAGCGGGCTCATCGAGCAACAGGACCGGAGGACGCGAGAGCCAGGCGCGCGCCAATGCCAGTCGAGCGCGCTCACCACCCGACAATGAGCGCGCCGGCTGACGGGCCTTATCACTCAAACCACTCCAATCGAGCATCTCCTCGACCTGAACACGCTGCTGCCCCGCTGAACGACGCTGCGGCTGCCAGCGGGCAGCCAATACGAGATTGCCGGACACACTGGTATCGAAAAGGTAGGGTTGCTGATGCAGATAGTGTACCCGCTCAGTGCCCGGGACTGCCCATTGCAGCTCGCCACCCGTAGGTGATTGCATCCCCGCCAGCACTCTCAGCAAGGTGGTCTTGCCGCTGCCATTGTCACCTTTCAGATGCACCCATCCGCCACTATGCGCAGGGGTCCAATCAAGCAACGGCACCTGCCACAGCAAGCGGCCACTGGCATCACAAGCGTCAGCGGTGCCGCGCGCAGCGGGGGGCAGGCGGTAATGGAGGTCTCGCACACAGAGCAGGGCATGACGTGCACACGGCGCCGCAGCAGCGGTGGCTGCCGAAAGGGATTCGTCCGTCGTGGCAGACGAGGACGAAGAAGTTGGGGGGGACATCATGACTCCATACGACAATTACGGCGTGTGCGACTCAGCGCTCCATGGTCAGACGCGACAGGGCTCGATGGGCTCTCTCGGCCGACGCTATGCGGCGATTGTATTACATCGCCCCATCAGGCATGAATTCGCTTGCGCGATCGGGTCAAGCTTGCACTGCCAGCTGGCCACGGCCCCGCAGCAGCCCCAGCAGAAGATTCAGCGCCAGCGCCAACACCAGCAATACCATGCCCAGTGCAACGCCTTGGGCGTATTCACCCTTGAGTGTTTCAAGCGCAATGGCCGTGGTGATGTTGCGCGTGAAGCCGGCAATGTTACCACCCACCATCATGGCGCAACCCACTTCAGCGATGATTCTGCCAAACGCCGCCACCAGCGCTGCCATCACACCAAAGCGCGCTTCCATGACCAGTCGCCAGAGGGCCGCCGGACGCGAGGCTCCCAACTGCAACGCAGTCTCCCAGGCACGCTTGTCAACGCTGGCCAGCGCAGCATGCAGCATCACGACCAGAATCGGCAGCGCCAGCAGTATCTGCCCCATAATCATGGCCGGCTGGGAAAACAGCAGATGCCAATCACCGAGAGGGCCAGCTCGCGACAACAGGATAAACAGCAGCAGGCCCACCACGACGGTGGGCACTGCCATCAACGTGTTCACCAGCGAAATCAGTAGCCAGCGCCCCGGAAAGGCGCAGCGCACCAACACGAAGGCGATCAACAGCGCAGGCGGCACCGCCGCCAGCATGGCCAGCAGCGATACCCGAAAAGAGACGCCGATGATCTCCCACAACGCGGCGTCCATGCGCAGCAGGAGGCCCATGGCCTCCTGCGTGGTCTCCCAGAGACTCACGAGCGTGGCTCGGCCTGTTCAACCTTGCCCTGAGACGGGGAAGTGCTATCAGCGGTCTGCTGGGCATCAAAGCCTGTTTCACCGTGGCTTGCATGGAACAGCGCCTTGCCCTTGAGACGGAAGTCATTGATGGCCTGTTGACCTTCTTTCGAGATCAACCACTCGGCCAGCTCACGCGCGCCGTCAGTATTCAACCCCTCATGGTTGGCCGGATTGACCAGAATCACCTGGTAAGGATTGAAGAGGCGTGCATCGCCCTCGACCAGTACCGAGAGATCGAGCTTGTCTTGCATGGCAAGCCAGGTGCCACGGTCACTCAGTGTATAATCCTGTAGTTCGCTGGCCATGCTCAGCACCTTGCCCATGCCTTGGCCGACCGACTTGTAGCCGGAAAATTCAGGCACGACATCGGCACTCTTCCAGAGCGTCAGCTCTTTCTTGTGCGTACCAGAATCATCACCGCGCGAGACAAAGCCAGCATTGGCGGTAGCAATCTTGCTCAGCGCTGCATCGACATCCTGCATACCCTTGACAGCAGCAGGGTCAGCCTTCGGCCCAAGCAGCACAAAATCGTTGTACATCACGCCATGCGGCTCCACGCCGTAACCGGCATCGACGAAGGTGCGCTCGGCACCCGGTGCGTGGGTCATCACCACATCGACATCCCCATCCTGCCCCATGCGCAGTGCCTTGCCAGTGCCGACGGCAATCACCTGGATCGTGACGTCATGCGCCTTCTCGTAAGGCGGCAACAGGTTATCCAGCAAGCCAGAGTTATAGGTGCTGGTCGTCGTGGCCAGACGGATGATGTTGTCGGCAGCCTGAACGGGCAGGATGCTCAATGCACCGAGTGACAGCGCAGCAATGGCGCCCAATAGACGATGGGCAGAGACTGAATGGCGGTGCTGCATGGTAAAGCTCCCTTGGCGTATCAATGTTGTCAGGTGAATTCTGTTATCTCTGAGCGAGCGTCATGTCATTGCAAGGGGCGTGCCCATCTTCAGCTCTGGCGTTCACATCAATGTCTCGCCTCGAACGATATCCTGACTGGGCGCGAATCATAACGGTATTGCGCCCAGTTATGCATACATGAGTCTGTCTCTCAGCTAGCTGAGCCTCCACACTCATATTCGGAAAATACTTACCCTATTGCTGCTCGTGCAAGAAATAGCGCCACTTCGACACACATGAGCATCCGATTGCGTCATCACGTCACGCCCCATAGATGTAGCTTGGCGCTAGCTGTCTACTGCCATTGACGAGACAATGGCTAGATAAGCCCTGAACTCCGCGCCACAATGCTCGCATGCCCGACATCAATATTTGCCAGCTCACCATGCAGCCCAGAGGAACGTCATGACCGCCCACGCCACCTCTCCCTTACGAGATTCTCGTCGGGCCAGCGATGAGCAGCGCCTGCCCACCGCTTCGGTACTGATCGTCGATGACGAACCCGGTATGCGCCGCTATCTGGAAAAGGCGCTGACCTCACGCTTCGCGTTGATCGAGTGCGTCGACAGTGTCGAGCAGGCCGAAGCACTACGCTCGCGACTGCACTTCGACCTGATCCTGCTCGATATCCGTCTGCCGGGGCGTGATGGGCTGGAGTGGGATGAAGCCTTGGCGGCCGACTCGGTCAGCGACGTCGTTTTCATGACCGCCTACGCCGACCTCGACACCGCGGTACGCGCCCTGCGTGCCGGTGCCAGCGACTTCATCATCAAGCCCTTCAGGCTTGAGCAGCTGCATGCGGCGGTGGATCGTTGCCTTGAACGCCGCCAGCTAGCACGTGAGAACTTCCTGCTGCGTCGCGACAATGCACGTCACCAGTCAGAAGAAGCCAGCCTCAAGGGCGAAAGTGCCGCCATGCGTGAGCTGGGGCAGATCATCGTACGTGTCGCGCCAGCTCCTTCACCGGTACTGATTCTCGGTGAATCCGGCACCGGCAAGGAACTAGCTGCGCGTGATCTGCATCGGCTATCCGGAAGACGTGGCGCTTTCGTGCCTATCAACTGCGGCGCCATCAGCCCGGAGCTGCTTGAAAGTGAATTGTTCGGTCACCTGAAAGGCGCTTTCACTGGCGCGCATCGTGGGCGTGACGGTCTCTTCAGCTTTGCCGATGGCGGCACGCTGTTTCTCGATGAGATAGGTGAAATGCCGTTGGCCATGCAGGCCAAGCTGCTGCGCGTGCTGGAAACTCGCCGCGTGCGCCCTGTGGGTGGCGAGCAGGAACAGGCCGTGGATGTACGCATTGTCGCTGCCACACATCGCACACTTGAGATAGAAGTGGCGGCAGGCCGCTTCCGCGAAGATCTTTACTACCGCCTCAACGTACTGAGCCTGACGCTGCCCGCCCTGCGTGAACGACCAGAGGACATTCCTGCGCTAGCCCAACACTTTTCCCAGCAGCTATCACGTGATCTCGGCCTGCCCCCCGTGCCCTGGGACCATGCGGACCTGACTCGTCTCTGCCGCTACGGCTGGCCCGGCAATGTCAGAGAACTCAAGAATGTCATTGAGCGCTCCTTGTTGCTCGGCCGCCTGCCAGGCGATGCACTGCCGAACGATCCCAAGACAGCTTTGCGGGATGAGAAAAACGCGACGGATACACCAGGAAGCAGCAGCTATCCACTCGAATGGTCGCTGGATGCCGTTGAGCGAGCGCATCTGTGCGCAGTACTCGAGCGTCACGCCAACAACAAATCCGCCGCTGCGCGTCAGCTGGGAATCTCGCGCAAGACTCTGGATCGCAAGCTGACGACGTGGCGTAGCAATGATGTCGATACGCACAACGATGCCGATTCGAGCAGCGGCACGCGCGATGCCGACGACAGCGCATGATCCAACGACTCCGTCATTACCTCGCCAGCTCGCTGAGACGCCGCCTGCTGCTATTGACCCTCGCCCCGCTGCTGATCCTGCTGCTGGCGCTGGTCGGATTGACGGCCTACTGGACCACGGCCTACACCGATCGCCAGCTGTACATGAATGTGCGCAGTGATCTGGACGTATCAAGCCGTGTTCTGCAGAGTCAGCATCAGCGTCTGCGTGATGGATTGGAGGCCATGCGTCGTAATCTGCATCAGACCACGACGACGACAGATCAGGCATCACGCCTGCTGCCGCGACTGGTGCCGCGCCTGCATGCCATGCGCGAGACACTGAATGCGGATTGGCTGCGCTGGCTGCCCGCGGAGGAGCTGAGCCAGACCCCTGGCGTTGCTTCGCTGGTGCCGCAGCTGGCGCGCGGCGAAAGTCTGGATGGCCTCGACGTACTGAGCGCTGATTCATTGGCCTCACTGGACCCGACCCTCGCTGAGCGTGCGCGCCTGGCATTGCGTCAGACACCGCATGCACAGCCCAGCGCGCGACGTGAGGAAAATCGCGGCATGCTGCTGCGCGCACTGGTACCTGTCAGCAACACCCAGGGCGAGCTGCTGGGCGTGCTGGATGCTGGCCGCCTACTCAATCGTGACCCACGGCTGGTCGATGAAATACGCGATCTTCTCTATGGTCCTGGCACCCTACCCGAGGACGGTATCGGCACCATCACGTTGTTTCTCGATGATGTTCGTATCGCAACCAATGTCACCGATCTGATCGGCGAGCGTGCGATAGGCACCCGCGCCTCATCAGACGTCACTCATCAGGTGCTCGACACCGGCCAGCGCTATGTGGATCGCGCTTTCGTGGTCCGTGACTGGTTCGTGGCCGCCTATGCGCCTCTTGAAGCGCTTGATGGCCAGCGTATCGGCATGATCTACGCTGGCTACCCTCAAGCACCTTATGCCGCGCTGTACCGCGAAACCCTGGTACACATCAGCCTTATCCTGCTGGCCGTCAGTCTGCTGGGCGTCTTGTTGGTCTGGAGTGGTATCGAGCACCTGATGCAGCCAATTCGCCAGATTCGCCGCGTGGTACACGCCGTGCGTGACACACCCGCGCGTGATGACCTGCGAATCGGCACGCTCACCTCACTGGGCCCTGCTCAACGCCGCGGTGATGAACTTGATGACTTGGCCGAGGAATTCGATGCCATGCTGGCGCGGCTGGAAGCCCATCGACATGAGATTCAGGCAGCGGCCAGCACGCTGGAAGCACAGGTCGAGGACCGCACCCGTGACCTCAGTACTCAAACCGACACGCTGCGTGAACGTAGCCAGGCGCTGGAAGAGCACGTTCACCTGCTACGTGAGGCGAGAGCGCGACTGCTCACCCGTGAAAAGCTGGCAGCACTCGGTGAGCTGACGGCGGGAATTGGCCATGAGATCAATAATCCTGCCGCCGTCATCCTCGGCCACGTTGAGCTGATCGAAGTGATTCTTGGCGAGCAGGCCAAACCGGTGCAAGAAGAGATCTCGACCATCATTCACCAGGTCGAGCGTATCCGCGCACTGGTCGACAATCTGCGTCAGTACGCGCGTGATCCGCATCCCATGGCGGGTGATACTGACTCGCCGGGGTCTCTGGGCACTCCTGTGCTCAGTCAGATTCATCCCGATGAGGCGATTCACAGTATCGAGGTCTTGGTCCGCCATGCACTGGACCATCAGGGCCATCAGCTAAGACATCATCTGAGCGCTACACGCCTCATCGAGGCCGATCGTGCACAGCTCACGCAAGTGTTGGTCAATCTGCTGATCAATGCTATCGAGATGGCACCCCGCCCCGATACGCTCTGCATCACCAGTGCCGACCGCGATGACGTGCTGACACCGGACCTGGCAACAGAGCAGCAGCTCGACATGCCTCCTCAAGCTGCAGTAACAGGGGTCGAGATTCGCATCATCGATCACGGTAACGGCGTGCCGGAGCATCTGAAGGCACGTATCTTTACGCCCTTCTTCACTACGCGCGCCAACGGATCTGGCATTGGGCTATCCGTCTCGTCTGGCCTCATCACTCAGCTGGGTGGCCGTTTATGGCTAGAAGATACTCCTGGCGGTGGCGCGACGTTCTGCCTGTGGCTGCCCTGTATCGCGCGACGTCATCATGAAGACAATCAAGGTCGTCATCTGCTCGAAACCCTGAGTGCCGGCGGTAGTAGTCGCGCACATTGACGATGGCCATTCGTCACTCGTTTTCTATCTTCATTCAGCTGAACGTCTTTTCCTTTCTTCTCTTCTCCTTGATCAAGGCTTTTGCGCCATGCAGCAAGACAGCCCACCCTCTCTCCCGTCGAGTCACCCAGCAGAACGCACACTTGGCGAGCGCTTACGCGCTTTGCGTATCCGCCACGGTCTCTCACAACGAGAACTTGCCAAACGTGCCCACGTGACCAATTCGACCATTTCTCAGGTTGAACAGAATGCCGTCAGCCCTTCGGTCAGCTCGCTCAACAAGATTCTCGACGTCTTTCCAATATCGCTCAGTGACTTCTTTGGTGATGAAATTCCAGAGCCTCCCGCCCGCGTGCTGCGCGCTGCAGAACATTCGACGGTAGAGGAATGTGTCGCGGGCATGACGTTACAGCGGCTGGCCGCCTGGCCGACAAGCGGCCACCACGACATGACGGCTCCCAATCTCAGTATTGGCAGTCTGACAGCCAATACCAGTGTCAGCCTTCAGGCGAGCCACGACACCGTGTTGGTCGTCACGCAAGGCGGTCTGCGTATCGAGGTACCGGGCACGGGCAGTGAACCGCTCGACACGCAGCTGTGGCCGGATGATGCAGTACGCCTCTTTGCTGGCGAGCGTTATCGACTGCATCACGCACCCAGTGACGATATAGCATCAGGGCCCTGCCGCTGGATCAGCATGACACCCGTGCGCTGACGCGTTACACACGCAGAATCATATGGAGTGCGCTAGCAGGGGAATGCTTCGGGATCTACAGAGTCGGCAGAGCGAGCAGGGTCGGCGAGAAAGCGTTTCACCATGGTCTGCGGACAGAAGTCTTCCAGCCATTCATCACGGATCGGATATCCTCCGGCGGCCAGTAGCTCGTTCATACGTGTCGCAAGCCCTTCGGCAGAATGTGGTGCGATCGCCTGTTCAAGTCCGCCCTTGAGTATCTCGCGGATGCCACCGCGGCAATCGACCGAGACGACCGGCGTTCCACAGGCGAGCGCCTCCATCAGCACAATACCCATACCTTCGACTCGCGAGCTGAGCACGAACAGCTTGGCCGCACGCATCCACGCATAGGGATTAGCACGTTGCCCGGCAAACGTCACACGCTCAGCAATGCCTAACTGCTCAGCCTGCGCCTGCAACTCCTCGAGCTTGGGGCCTGCACCGACGATGACCAACCGTTCGACAGGCTGCGCCAACGCATAGGCTTCAAGCAGCAGCGCGTGGTCCTTCTGGGGCACTAGCCGCGCGACGTTGAGAAGGAATGGTTCATCAGGAATATCCGGCTCGTCCAGCACCGCCTGCTTGCGTATCTGGTCAATCGGGCAGGCATTGACGATGGTCTCGACATGCATGGGCTGAACGCCAAGGCGCTGCGCGACATCACGCGCGCCTTGGGCGACATCATCCGACACGCCAACCAGATGCTTGCCTTGTAGCAGACACCGCGCAAACAAGCGCTGCTTCCACTGCGGCCCCTTGAAGTCAATGCGATTCTCGAGCACATAACGTGCGCGCGGATCTTGAAAGCCCCAGACCAGCTCGAAGGTACCCAAGCCGCGGAAGATGATCCGATCGACTGTGCCGTGCTCACGCTCAAACGCGTCGAGCCAATACGAAAACACCTTACCCCCTGCTCTCCCTACCCATACAAAATGCGAGCGACGGATCAATGGGTTCAGTAGCAAGCGGGACACGAACGTCATCACCGCCCCGCTCACCGAACGACGGACTCGTTGTTGAATCGGCACCATATGCAAATGAACCGCTTCATGGCCAGGCGCCAATACCTGATCACGCTTGCGCCAGGTAACCATATGAGTCTCATGGCCTGCCGTCGCCAAGCTGTCGGCCAAATTGACGGCGACGCGTTCCATTCCACCCATTTTCAGGCTTCTCACTACTACCAGTGTGCGCAAGATCGAATCCTCACGTTGCACGTTTGGGCCTTATCCTACGGAGGATCTATCACATATGCGATATCGGAAATGTCATCAGAATACACAAACGTAAATCCCCCCACTCCGGAGTTCCGAAGCAGGGGGATTATAGTGAACACGCCGAATCATGCTGAGAATAAACATAAGACAAGCGACAGGCGCTGGCAGTCTATAGTGGACCTGGTCTCACACCTCAGCTAGCTTCGCCCCCTCTTCTTGCTCGGTACGCCAGTGCCAGTAATGTGATACTAGCCCCCCAACAATAAGATTATGGACAAAGACACCGGTCCAGAAGGAATTATAGGACTCGAACTGATTGACGATCATCCAGAACACAAAGAAGACTGAGCCGAACAACGCCATATCACCGGGCATGGCACCACCTCGCCATGCAAGCCAGGTAGCTCGGCCAATCCAGATAGCCAGTGCCGCAATGACTGCCACTCCCAGAAGACCGTAGCCCACCCATATTTCCAGGAAGAAATTGTGTAGATGGCCAAATTTCTGCGATATCTTTTCTGGTAGCCATTCGGTTTCATCCATGACCAGGCTTCGCCCTTCGGAACCCCAGCCAACCATTGGACGCTCGGTAATCCAATCAGTAGCCGCCACCCAACTGTGAATGCGAATCCCAACGCTGGTATAGGGCACTCCTGACACATCGCCTTCCAATACCTGAGAGATGACGGCGTTTTCCTTGTTAAAGCGATGGTGAATGGAATCACCCAGTAGAAAATCCAGTATGCCGCCAATCAAGACAAGCAAGATCACGATCAATGCCAATGGCTTAACGAGACGCCTTGCTCCCTGTGCCAGTACCACTCGGGCGCTCCAGAGCAGCAATCCCGTCGCGAGCGCAACCGTAAGCCCCAGCCAGATAGCCCGAGTTTGCCCTACTGCAATCCCGGCAACTGTTATCGCCATGGCTAAACTCCAGGCCAGGATGCGTGCCGCCCTCCAAGGTCCGGGCATGAAACAGCGAGGCGCAAATACCGTCAATCCAAGACAGATAACTCCGAAGAACATGGAGGCATGTTGCTTATTACGTACTCCAAAACCAACACGCTCTCCTGTGAACCCAGCCGCCCAACCATCACCACCGGGGGCCAATAGCGTTGTTATCAAAAAACCTACAACTGCCAAGCCCCAAATCAGCAACGTATTGCGCGTACTGCCTCTAAGCCACCAGGCAATACTAATAAAAATGAAAAGCTTAGCCAGACGATCTACATCGGGGTACAGCTTGGTCCATTCAGGGTGGTCTAGCCTCCCCATCCCCCAAGCGATGAGCTGAACGAGAATAGCCATGCCGAGTAGCAACATCACGCTTCGTCGCAAATAGCCCCCCCAGACGCTGAAGGCTATCAACCCGCTTAGCGCTAACGTCAGTTCAACGGGTTTAATCGATGAGTCAAAGAGTACTCGCGCGAAAGCGTATGCCATTAACGACACTGCGCCAAGAGCGAGCAACCACACAGGTCCTTTCCAATGCAGGTCGTTCTGCCAAACTTTTAGCGGCATCATCTTCGTATCGCCATCTCTCGTTATATAAAGTAAAACCGCGATTCTAACATTACCCACATAACAGTAAGGTGTATTATTCAATATCCCTTTCGGAACAGCTCATTCTCCTTCTCTCGCTGGCGGCAGTATCAGATTAAGCACAATACCGAGGATCGCGGCCAAGCTGACGCCCTGAAGCGTGAACTGCCCGCCACCGACCTGCATGCCTCCAATACCAAATACCAGAATCAAGGAGGCAATCACCAGGTTACGCGGCGCCGTTAGTGAGTCACCTGCACGCACCAGTGTATTCATCCCGACCACAGCGATGGAGCCAAATAACAGGCACATGATCCCCCCCATGACTGGTGTCGGGATGGTCTGAAGAATGGCCCCCACCTTGCCAATGAAGGCGAGTGAAATCGCCACGCACGCTGCCACCGTCATCACCCGCGGATTGAAATTACGCGTCAGCATGACCGCCCCCGTCACTTCCGAGTAGGTCGTGTTGGGCGGCCCGCCGAACATGGAGGCCACTGACGTCGCCAAACCATCCCCCAGTAACGTGCGATGCAGGCCCGGCTTCTTCAGGTAATCGCGACGCGTCACCGAGCCGATGGCGACCATATCACCGATATGCTCCACCGCCGGTGCGATAGCGACCGGAATCATGAACAGGATGGCTGAGAACTCGAAGGCGGGGGCAGTGAAGCTCGGCAGTGCCAACCATTGCGCCGCATGTACTGGCGACAAGTCGATGATCCCCATGGCAAGCCCCAACAGGTAGCCCGTCAGAATACCGCCCAGAATCGGGATCAAGCGCAACATGCCGCGCCCGAAGATCGACAGTAGTAACGTCACCCCGAGACTGATCAATGACAAAATCAATGCCTGACTGTGCGTGATGCTGTCACTGAATTCCCCCGTGGCCATCTGGACGGCTGTCGGTGCCAGTGCCAGCCCAATAACCATGATCACCGGCCCGACCACCACTGCGGGCAAGAGCCGATGCACGATGCCAACGCCCTTGACGCGAATACACTGTGCAAGTGCGATATATACAAGCCCCGCGACGAACAATCCCCCCATGGTTGCCGGAATTCCGAAGCTGGCCACCGAGCCCTGGATTGGTGCAATGAAGGCAAATGATGAAGCCAGGAAGACCGGCACGCTCGCTTTGGTGACGCACTGGAATACCAGAGTACCGACACCAGCCGTGAAGAGCGCTACGTTAGGATCAAGCCCTGTCAGCAATGGCACGAGTACGAGCGCACCAAACGCCACAAATAACATCTGTGCGCCTGTCACGACGGTGGTCAGCGTGAAAGGCTCTTTCGCAGGAGGCAAAACAGTATCGGGGGAAGCAGAAGAAACGGGGGAGGAATCAGAAGATGAAGAGGACGACATGGAGAAGTTTTCTTTTCAGTGACTGGCAAGGATGCGCTTAACCTGACTGCATAGACAGGTTAAGCAGATACAAAAACGCCCCGCGTGAATACGCAGGGCGTCTTGATGATCTCAAGCGAGGCGCTTAGCGCGTCCCGAAGATCTTGTCACCGGCATCACCAAGACCCGGCACGATATAACCGTTCTCATCGAGGCGGTCATCGACAGAGGCCGTATAGATATCAATGTCAGGATAGGATTCCTGCACCTTGGCGATGCCTTCTGGTGCCGCGACCAGAACGATCACCTTGATCTGCTGGCAACCCTTGGCCTTCAGCATGTCCAGTGTTGCAATCATGGAGCCACCCGTCGCCAGCATCGGGTCGATGACGATCGCCAGACGCTCATCGAGATCAGAGACGAACTTCTCGAAGTACGGCACCGGTTCGAGTGTCTCCTCGTCGCGATAAAGCCCCACCACACTGATACGCGCACTGGGGATCAGGTCAGTCACACCCTCCAACATGCCAAGGCCTGCACGCAGGATAGGCACGATAGTGACCTTCTTGCCCTTGATGCTCTGGACTTCGAGCTCGTTGCCGCTCCAGGCATCAATCGTGGTGGTCTCGAGCTCCAGGCCTTGGGTCGCTTCATAGGTCAGCAACTTGGCGACCTCACTGGCCAGCTCACGGAAGCTCTTGGTGCTGATGCCTGCCGCGCGCATCAGGCCAAGCTTGTGCTGGACCAATGGATGATTGATGGCATGGACGCTCATGGAAATACCTCTTGGGACAGAAGATGATGCTCACGATGCGCAGCACTGCACTGCACTGCCGATGCGGGACAATGGCAAACAGGCAGGCTGGCAAATTGTGACGCATTCTAGCCGAGCACGGATGCAATGTTAAGCGAGCCCCAGCCACTCAGCCGAAATGGGCGAGATGCCGCTTACTGATAACGATAGCCATTGTGTGTACTGACGATCATTCCATCCGATACGAGAGCATTCAGATAAACACGAGCTCGCTCATTTTCGCCATCCAATAAGTATCGGTATATCACCTTGCTAAGGTAGGTCACAGAGCGTGCCGTTCGGGAATAGCGGATGTTTGGGGGATCAATACTACAGTCGAAACTCGTCACAGGCGTCCGCCAGTCACCATAATTTTCTGTTAGATAGCGGTCCGCATCCGAGGCGCCATGGACTGTCTCATCTCCCAGCGGGTATTCGGCCAAGGTAAAGGAGGAATTATCCCAGCGATGGATGGCAGAGCCATGCCATAGGATATTCCCATCCCTGACATGTACGAACAAGTCCGCTACCAAGCCAGAACAATGTACGAGTTTGACGAGGATTGGCTGCTCTAGCTGGGAGTAACGGACCTTATCCTTGGACTCTACCTCACGGAAAGTGCAATAGCTTTCGGATTTTATGAACCACGTATTTACAGAAGCTGCGACAGCGTCTCTCAATACCTGAATATCAAACACATCTTCATCAATACCAATATCAATGTCGTAATCGTGACCAAGAAAGTCCTTTTCTCGAACGGCTCCCAATAAGGTGCCACTAATTACATACCAAGGCCACTTGATCGACTCCATGAGTGATCTGTAATCACTGATCGTCTGATAGGCATCAGCCTTATCGAAGGATTCACCCGCCTTCTGAAAGGTATGTGTAGGCCGTGTGTCGGCCGAAGGCGTTGCGAGCATCACTGTGATGGCCTCCAGCGCAGCATTCACGCTACCAACGAATGCTTGGTCTGTATCCCAAAGGCTATCTTGTGGGGTCAATAGCAGCTCTCGAGATGCTTTCTCCTTGCGTGCATCAACACCATTCATAGGTTGACTCACACGATTCTCAAGCACGCCCCCATGAAGGTCCGCCTGCCATACATGGCGTTCAAAATCACTGATTCGGGTATTCGTCTCCAGCCATGCCAGAAGGTCATGGCTGGCCTTCTCGGACATCTTCTCTGATATATCAAAGAAAAAATCAGAGCAGATCGCTACTGGAACCCACCCTGTGTGTACAAACCAGATAGCTCGACGAACCACTATTTTCAAACCGTTGCTACGAGCAGCCAATTGCATGCTGTCCTTGGCGACCGACATCGGTGCGCCAACCGTCAAAACCCCTACGCCCGCTAGGAAGGCAAGCGGATAACGAATCATCTTATGTCGTGGCTTATTCAAGAATCGGAGAAGCCGATACGATTTTTCCAATTCAACCTTCATGTTGATTCACCTGATCAGTACGCATGCTTATTGATTAGCCCTTTGAACAAAGTCAGAATGATAATGCGAATATCAAGCCATAAAGACCAATGCTCTACATACCAGAGATCACATTCAATTCGCTTCGCCAAGTCTGTATCGCCACGCCAGCCGTTAATCTGAGCCCATCCGGTAATCCCTGCCTTTACCATGTGCTTCTGCATATAGCCGGGGATTTCGTGACGAAGCTTCTGTACAAAAATCGTGCGTTCTGGACGTGGGCCTACAATAGACATATCCCCTCGCAGGACGTTCAGAAACTGAGGTAACTCATCAAGACTGGACTTCCTGAGGAAACGTCCAATACAGGTAGTATCTTTAGATTTAGCATTCCCCCACTGTACTCCGCCCACCTCACTATTCACCGGCATGGAGCGAAATTTCAACATCTTGAATGGCCTACCGTTCAGACCCACACGCTCTTGTGTGTAAAAAACAGGGCCTCTAGAGGTGCACTTTACCAAGAGCGCTATCAGCAGCAACAGAGGTGATAATAAAATGACAATGAGCAGGGATAACAAGCGATCCTCAACCCACTTGAGCAATTGTGCACCCAATGACATTCGACTACAGCTTAGATCTAGCATAAACAACCCGGCAACATCAGATACATCGTGATTGATCAAGCGAAAGTCACTCATATCGGGCATATAACGTACGTTGCAGGTTGTCAGGCTAAGCTCTGACTGTATCTCACGTACAAGATTACCTTGTACCAGCGGTAGGCAAATCCACACCTCTTGTTCTGCATGTGCAATTTGCGCACCTGGCTCGTAGGACTCTACTGCAATATCGGTATATCGCCACTCACTCCATTGGTCCGTCAAGATGACGCGGCCAACATCGAAGCCTGCAGTAACAACAGTAGAAAGCTGACGCGTTACTCGCTCACAAGTGTGTACATCCCCAATAAGCAGAACACTCTTGCGGTTTTTACCCTTGGCACGCAAGCGATTGAGTATGGGATAGGCAATAGCTCGAGCTAGTATGGAGTACCCCCCGGCACTGATCATCCAGTAGCCAACCCATAGCCGCGAGAACTTATCTCCCGTCTTGGTCATGAACATGACCAATGCCAATAACCCCCCAAGCATCAGATAACCGGCAACAATCTGGAACACAAGGCGGAAACGTACCTGCCCACGCCAAGAGCGATATATATTGAAGTGCGGGAGGACTAGAAGAGCCAATAAACTGCCCAGCAACATACCCCATCCATATCTCTCAGAGATATCCAACACACCAAAATGAAACCAATGCGCACTGAAACCAGCCAGGATCACGATGCAGAAGTCGACCAGACGTACAAACTCAGTGGTGTACATTGTATAGCCACTAAGAACTCGATTTTGTGCTTTCATAATGTATATGACTTCACGGTTACTCTAGGTCTCTACGGAGTAATTCGAGGACTTCAAATGCCTTTATGAGATCCTCATGGGGAATCGATAAGAAGCGCTTCAGAGAGCGCTTCAGATCTGTTGTAGAGATATCTTTTGTACGCTCTAGATATAAAACCTCACAATGCTCTTGGAGAAAATCGAACTTTCCTTTCCAATCTTCTCCTATGGCAAAGGTATTCACATTATACTCTTTGACATCATGCACCTTTTGATTCCAATCATTTTCAGGGATAACAAGGTCTACACACTCAATTGCCTCGACAATCTTGGCACGTTGATCATAGGGTATGAGAGTTTTCTTGCCTTTAAGCAAATTGAACTCATCCGTAGACACACCAACGATAAGGCGATCACCTAACTCACTGAGTTTTTTGAGAAGATTGAGGTGTCCTATATGAAACATATCAAATGTTCCATAGGTTATAATAATTATTTCTTTTCTCATAAACTCTCCTAAACCACTATTCAGCAAAATAACTATAGAAATCATTCAGGACTAAAAATACTTTTTATTTCATTATACTTGGTCCTTCTAGAAAAGCATTCAATCTCTGTGAACTTTAAATTTGGCAGTATTCTTGCAAGTTCTTTCTTATAAGCTCTACGTGCAAATAATTTAAAATATCCAGTCATTCTCCACAATCTTATTTCAATCATATTCAACAATGAAAAGAGTGTATCGCTTGGAATGACAATTAAAGTAGCATTATTGTCATTTAAATAAGAATTTATGTCATCACTAAAAGTATTAGCATCTAGAATATATACAATATTTTTATTATTACGATTAAAAACTATAAACTCACGTTCTTCTTTTGACATATGGTCAGAAAGAAATACTACTTTATTTATATGCTCCAAGAGCGAAGGTTCTTTGGTGTCAGTTCTATCTTGAATTTCACCAAAAAATTTAGAATTTATATATCGAGCAGGAGCAATATTGCTTTCTCTATAAGGAGCAATATTAAAGTTATCCAAGTCTATCTCTACCGGAGATATTTCTCTAGATTTTTCAATTTCACTTAGCAAACTAGCAAGATCTTCACTCTTTGTAAATGGAAGCTCTTCTATAGGAAAATATAAGCCTCGCTCGCTAAGATATTCCTCTTTATCAGGTATATATAAAAACACTGGCTTACCTGTCGCCGCATAATCGAACATTATACTAGAATAATCAGTAATTAATATATCTGTACAACATAAAAACTCGTAATTTTCGAAGCCACTAGGAAATGGCTTTATCTTTGAGCTATTATATAGCTTTATTTTTGAAGCTACTAACTGATGAAGATTATAATACACTACACAGTCAGATTGTAAATTATTTTCCAGATAGTCAAACAACTGGTAATATATATTTGTTTGTTCAATAACATTCAAACTTCCTGCACTTAAGCCTCTCCATGTTGGCATATAAGCTATAACTCTTTTATTTTCTATATTTAAAAGCTTTTTTATTTCAACTTTTTTACTCTCAAAAGTTGCTATCTGATTCTGTGGGTAATCGCTCTCTAACACCTCACCATTGTATAATTTATCTAACCCATAAGCTCCTAGCAAAGAAGATTTGGCATAAGGATTTGGAGTCAAAAAATAATTTGACATTAAAAATTGCGTTTGATTTCTCCATAAATCAACTGCACCTTGTTTTATATCTAAACCTAACGTCTTTAGAGGGGTGCCATGCCATGTATTAAGCAGTATCTGGTTTTCACGCTTTACAAAAAAGGTCGGAAATCTTGAATTGGTGATCAAGTACTTACAGGTAGCCAATCTATATAAATATTTTATAGATCTAGTAGAAAGTAACTCTACACCTTTGATATCGTTTTTAATGAGAAAACTACTATCTCTTCTAATATTATTAGATAAGAATGAAGCCTTAACATTACTATTATTTAAAATAGCATCTTGCATCAAATAGTAAGGTGAACCGCTTAAGCTAGCACCAGAATACGAAGCATACAATGCTCTATTTTCACTCAAAGGCATCCAGCTTCTGGAAAAAAAGTATAAATTCTTCTTTATAAATGATTTTCTTCTTAGACGATTTAACTTGATCAGTGAAGATTTAACTAAGTTTGGCGACAGTATATAAATATCATTTTTAATTTTTGTATCTAACTTCTTGGCTAAAGCTTCATTTTTATTTAAAATTAATGGTGCGGATTTCACATCAGCAAAGTGCTCATCCATTAAGCTCCGCATTTTTTGAGAATACTTAACTTGAGTTGCTTTTCCATTTTGATTAGAAAATGCTTTTAACCTTCGGCCATAATAACCTAAAACCACTTTATATATATCTTCTTTATTCCTTGTAAAAGATCCATCTCTAATCAAGAGATCGATAATGACGCGAAGCGCTATAGGTGTATCTAAAATTGATTCAGAAATTTTATTAGAAACACTATCTTGTGAACTAACACGATAGTTATATAACGGTTCGTTAACAACAGATACTTTACTTGATCCAATAAAGCACTTCATTAGAAAGACATAATCTTCTGCATATCTTAAATTATCATCAAATTGTATTCCATTTTCTTCGATCATTTTTCTGCTAAAAATCTTATCCCATACGAAAAGTGATACTTTCCTCAGAAACCCATTTCCTTCTTTATAGTTCAATGAATTAAAAAAATTTTCAGGATATATTTTTGATTTTTTTAAATTTGATTCAAATACATTATTTCTACACCCTATAGCAATTTCTGATGAGTTTTCCATAGCTGAATCATATAGCTTCTGAAACATTTCAATTTCTACATAATCGTCAGCATCAACAAACCCTATATAATTCCCGGTGGCTATAGAAAGTCCTTTATTTCTAGCATGGGACACACCTGCTTGAGCTTCGTTTGTAGGCTTAATAACATCTGGATAACTTTCAGAATATTTATCAATGATAGACTGACTAGCATCTTGACTGTTATTATTTACTACAATGACTTCATAAATATCTATTGTTTGTTGTACCAGTGATTCTAAACATTGCGCCAGATATTTCTCGGCATTATACACTGGAACGATAATACTAATTTTCATATATAAGTCCTTATGATGCATCTTGTTGATATCTGCTTATTTTATATTAGCTTGGAAATGAAAGCTTTCTACCAAAGCCCTTTGCAAACTCTGTATATAAAGTCTAGAGATAAGAAGTAGAAATATCGTTTCATAAGTACCTAGAACCTTATAGTAAACTAAACCTACCAAAATGAAGAATAAAGCTAAATAAACCATAGCTGATATATATTCAACTAATTGTTTTCTATGTAGCCCTATAAAAGTAACTCTATCATCTTCCTTAGCTGCAAAACCGTACCTCAAAAAAATTAATAACACTACTAATGAGAGTGCTATCAACGAGCTCGTTATATAGAAACTAACTATGGCTGACATACATAATATTATAATGCATATAAAAATATCACTATTTAATCTTGACGTTTGTCCATAAGCAACCCTTAAGTGCTTCCCTTTCAGGAAGAAATTATTCTTTTCGAAACTAGAATTCCAAATCAAAGCTAAATCTTTATCAATCATTTTTCGATATATTAATCCTATGAGCATATATGACAAATAAAACCCTGGAACTAAAGCTAAAATTGTTATTATAAAATCTTCATAACTAATCCAATCTGATATTAATTGAAAATAATCAGGTGGTTTTTTCAATGACAACATTATCAAAACTTTTATCGGTAAAAAAAAAGCAATTGTCTGAATTACTTTAGAGCATGCAAGCAATAATGATGCCATGAAATAATAACTGCTTTTTTTAACAAAGTATTTGGACAGATCAATCCATACTGAAAGAAAATTTAAATACATACTGAAGCACGCTCATTTACTTTAACATAATTTATATTCACGCGACCCATAATTTATATAGCTCGCTAGGGAGGCAGCCCTATAATATATAACTCAGACACGCTACCGCCCCAGGATTATAGGGCAATTCCTGAGGCCAGACGGCAAGCAGGGCACCGTAATGAAGGACGGTGCCCTGCTTGCCAAGAAAGCGGATAAAAATTCATAAAAGCTTCATCAATTATACACATTTTTGTCGTATATGACCAGAAGCTTACCCGGAACAGTAGCCTCATTTTTCACTCAACCAAAGGTTCATTGCATCATTAGAAAGTTGTTAAAAATCAAAATGATACCAAGCCCATACCAAAAGGCTTCCTGTAAACGAAAATGATTCTTAACTACGGGAATAGGAGAGGAGAATAAATAATTAGATAGGCTAATACTGAAATGTCAATTGCAACACCTAATCTAACGATTCATAGTTCCATCAATAAATGGAATTTCAGCTATCAGTGACAAGTCGACCAAGAAAGTCTGCTATTGACTGGCAATAGTGATGGTAATCAAAGTCGTTTTGGATAATTTCACGCGCAACCTTGCCCATCTCACTTCTTTTTTGCGGCTCTTTCATCCAGCTCTCAATAATCTCTGCCGCCGCCATTGCTGAGATGACCTTGGCAACGACGATAGCGTCTTGCTGTGGAGAGTAAACACAGACCTCAGGGCCAACAAAAGCTGCATCATACTGCCCTAACTCACTGATTGATCGCTCAGGTGTTAGAACGGCACCGTTCTTCCCATGTGCCACCTGCTCGGGCAATCCATCTACATCTCCAACGATTGCCGGTACACCATGCGCCAGTGCTTCTTGCACTACATTCCCGAAAGGCTCCCTCCAGGAGGGGCAGATGAAGGCATCAAGCTTTTGATAGAAGGCTGACATATCCTGCACAGCACCATGGAAATGAACAATGTCGCTCATATCCCACTGTGCTGCCAGTTTTTCAAGGGGCTGGCGCAGTGGGCCATCACCTGCAACGTGCAGCTCCACATTTAATGCCGTTTCACGTAATAGCTTGATCACTTCAAGTGCTACAACCGGGGCCTTCAAGGCTGTCAAACGTCCGGCAAAACCAAGTCGAAATACCTTTGAATCATGTGATGCCATCTGCTCCGGGAGTTCCATTGCATTTCGAGCGACCAAGGCCGGGCACTCAGAGGACAATCCCAGCTTGAGCTGCAACATGCGAAGAGAGGCATGGGAGTTGCATATCACGCCCGTCCAGCGTGACAGGTATTCTTTCACTTCAGGCGAGGGTTCAACAAACCAGGCACTACCACGCTCGAAGTGAACGATGGGAAGGTCAGATGGGAACGCTACAGGAAAGTTGTGGTACTTGTTCCAGACCACGAGCTGATCAAGCTCCAGCTTCTTGAAAAGAGCTCGCTGATAAGCATCGCGCAGCCTAGGAATCTGACGAGGAAAACTGAAGCCCCACGGCCCCTTTATCGAATGGAAGCGAACCAAGTGTTGGCCCTGTTCTTTCTGCACGATAGGGTGAAGCTTGGTCGTCATCGGCAATACATGATAGTCATGCCCAGCCTCCAGCATCGTGCTCAGAAAGCGCGAGAAGTGTCGCTCGACACCTCCAAGGTTCTTGAGGCTGACAAGATGTCCGGTTCTAGGCTTCCGTTTCATATCATTTCCTGAACGAATGTGATGGCTAGTTATCACTCAATCGAAATCCCGCCCTATTGCCTCCAATGAAATCTTCATCCTGAGCGAGTTAAAGGATTTCACTAAAAATAAATAAGATAGCAAGGAATAAATATAACAATAGAGGCTTCTAACCAGTGATTATCAGCTCTCTTCTGGATAATTATCTCTTCAGGCAGGAAGATTTATCCATTCAATATTGACTGATCTCATTGATGTGCAGTCAATGAACCGTTTATACTCTACGCTTGATGCGAATAGCTGGAGACTCATTGAGAAACTACCAGGGTACAAGAATATCCCACCATACACAGTACTTCCCTGACTCATTGATACAAGAGTAACAAGATGCTAGAAATTCGGAAAGTACTGTATATGTTAAGACTTTGAGGTAATTCGCTATACTTTAGTTTGCGAGTTTTTTACGCTCACCTTGCTTTCAAAAGGCATAACCAAAGTTGGCGAAATCCTGAGCATAAAGGATAGCCAGCTTCTCCCTGGTAGCCGCGGCCATGCCAGCCCCACTATCCCCTGTAGTTGCATGCCCTTTGTTACGATGAGTAATGTCACACCGGATACTCAATCTATCGGCAATCTGCTTGAAATCCTGCTCGAGTGTTTCAAAATATCCGAGGAAGTCTACCATTAGAGTTTCATTCGCATCCATAATGAAATTGGACTGCGGCAAGAAAAGAAGGTGACTACGAAAAGTACCTTTCCATAAAGCCTGCTCGACAAAATCATCAAAATCAGAATAGTTTTCTATTTCCTTTGCGACCGCCAAATCTTGAGCACCTTGATTACCACCACTCAATATATAGCGATAAGCTGAATGCGCTCGGTCATAAGGATTTCTGACGAAGGAAAACTTGAAATATGTCTTGAACTTTCTATTGCTGGCCTTCTTGTAAGTCTGCCAGGAGATGTGATCCCGCCCCTTCTCTTTCTTCTTTCCCAAAGCCGCCAGTACAGAAGTCCCTGCTGCCTTGGGGATATGAATAAAGATGCACTTGTTCTGCACAAAGTGCTTGCGATAAGGAAAATCATTTCTTTGCCACATGACGTCACTCTAGGATTGAAGGGAGCCTCTCTTTAATATGAGAGAAAGGCTAACCTAAGACAGGATATGTAACATGCATACTGTTACAGCAGTCTAGAGAAGAAAAGTGGAAAGAAAGATCATCGCATCGTGCAAAAACGCAAAAAACATGAAACCTTATAACCTCAGCAGTTAATTAAACATTACAACAATATGCATTAAGAAAACCTGAATATTAAACTGCTTTATTTTCTGACAACCTTGTATTGGATATCATGAGGGCGATACCTCTCATGATATCCAATTTCAACCCATGACAATATGCTCAATGAAGTCACCAATTCCGCGGCAATAATTCTGCTGACAGAAATCACGTGCAATGATCTCACGTGCTGACTCCCCCATCCTCCGACGCTGCTGAGGTGATGCCGCCCAACGCTCAAGAACACTGGCTATGTCAACAGGGTCAAGAACCTTGGCAATCACAATGGCATCTTTCTCGGGGCTATAAACTCGATCAGGCCCCTGGGTAAAGTCCTTGCCATAGACGGCAAGTTCCTCTCGACTTCTTCGTGGAGAAAGCACCTCACCATTGATACCTTGCGTTATCTGCTCAGGAAGGCCATCAACATTACCGACAATGGCAGGTACGCCATGAGCGAGAGCTTCCTGGACAACATTGCCAAAGGGTTCACGCCATGAAGGGCATACGAACGCATCCAGGGATGCGTAGAACTCGCTCATGTCATCGAGCAGGCCACAGAAACGCACGCTTTCCTCAAGCCCCCAGTGCTTGACCTGTGCTTTCAACGCCTCTTCCAGCCCCCCTTCCCCTGCGATCCAGAGTTCAGCATGTGGCACACTGCCTTTCAATTCCCTCAAAGCCTCGATTGCAATGATAGGTGCCTTGAGCCCTGTAAGCCGACCTGCAAAACCGATGCGGAAGTGCTCTCCGCCATGCTCGGCACTTGTCTCGGGCAACACG
The DNA here is from genome assembly GCF_002213105.1 of Cobetia sp. QF-1. NCBI lineage: Bacteria > Pseudomonadati > Pseudomonadota > Gammaproteobacteria > Oceanospirillales > Halomonadaceae > Cobetia > Cobetia sp. QF-1. The sequence continues at coordinate 596,488 of NZ_NBVS01000002.1, read as the reverse complement.
ATGGAGTTGCGTACCACCTTGTAGGGCAATGACTCACTGATCCCGAGTGATAACTGCAACATGCGACTGGCAGCGTAGGAGTTGCAGATGATGCCATCGACCTTGGAAAGGTACTCATGGATCTCAGGCGAAGGCTCCACGAACCAGGCGGCACCATGCTCATAGTGAATGAGACTGATATGTTCAGGGAAATGTAGCGGATGATGGCGAAACTTGTTCCACACCACAATGGCCTGAATTTCTTCCTCTTCAAGCAGTCGTGCCTGACAGATATCACGTAACCAACGAATCTGACGTGGCACCTTGATACCCCGATAGCACTTTATATTGTGCACACGGTCTACGTAATCAGCATAGGCCGGCTGTAACATGGAGTGTATGACGGGGGTCTGTAGCAAGACATGATGATCCCGCTCCTTCACTGCCATCCGAAAAAAGTTGGTAAAAGTGCGTTCTGCCCCCCCCAAGTTCTTGAGACTGATCAGATGGCCCGCGCGCGGCCCTTGCAATGTCGAATCCGTCAATGTGCTATTCCGTGTTTACTCTAATGCATGAGCCAATGGCAACTGCCAATCTATCGGCACATCGCCACGTGATTCCAACCAGGCATTGGCCTGTGAGAAGTGCCGCGAGCCGAAGAAGCCGCGATGAGCCGCTAACGGTGAGGGGTGCGGCGCATGCAATACCAGGTGTTTCTGGCTATCCACGGCGCTCGCCTTCTTCTGGGCATAACCCCCCCAGAGAAGGAAGACGACTCCCTCACAGTGCTGGTTGATCACGTCAATGGCTCGGTCGGTGAACTGTTCCCAACCTTGCTTTTGATGAGAAGCGGCCTTGGCCTGCTCCACCGTCAGCACGCTGTTGAGTAGCAGAACGCCCTGCTTTGCCCAATTTTCCAGGAAACCGTGATCGACGGGTTCGACCCTGACATCGGACGCCAGTTCCTTGTAGATGTTCTTGAGCGAGGGCGGTGGGCGCACTCCGGGACGCACGGAGAAGCACAAGCCATGTGCCTGCCCCGGCCCGTGATAAGGGTCTTGGCCCAGTATCACGACTTTCACATCGGAGAGTGGTGTCAGCCAGAAGGCACGAAACCAGTCGCTGGAATGCGGATAGATGATCTTGCCAGCGTCTTTCTCGGCACGCAGAAACATCTTGAGCCGCTGCATGTAGTCAGCGTGAAATTCCTGCCCGAGATGCGCCTGCCAATCGGCAGGCAGCACCTCGGAGCTACCGGAAGTGGCAGTCTCCAGCGGCATGTCAGCTATCGCTCTCTTGCTTCTTGAGCTGCTCGGAAATCGGCTCGACATAAGCGATTCCCATATCCCACGGGAACTGGATCCAGCAGCTCTGCGGCACTTCGGTGATGAAACCATCGACCAGCGGACGACCTTCCGGCTTGGCATAGACGGTCACGAAGTGTGCCTTGGGCAGCATGTCACGCACGGCGCGCGCAGTATTGCCGGTATCGACCAGGTCATCGACCAGCAACCAGCCATCGCCATCGTGATCAACACCCTTGACCACTTCCAGGCCACCCTGCTCCATGTGGTCGTGGTAGCTCTTGATGCAGACGGTATCGATGTGACGGATACCCAGTTCACGAGCGATCAGGCCAGCCGGAATCAGGCCACCACGGGTGATGGCAATGATGCCCTTGAAATCGCGGCCGATCAGCGTGTGGCAAAGCGCGCGCACGTCGCGGTGCAGCTGATCCCAGGAGACGATGAAATGGTCGTGATAGCGTTCGGAAGACATGGTGGTCACTCGCAATGACAAAACAGAAATGAAGCATGGTGGCTTGAAGACCACCGTACAAGGACGGAAAGCATTACCGCCAACCAAGCAGAGCGGCGGCTTGGTTGGCGGTAGCAACGACGATGGCCCTGCCAAGAGACAGGGCCATCGTCATGAGACATGACTTATTCGGATTCAGTGAAGCTGCACGCGGCGAAGACACTGTGGCCTTCTTCGCGAATCTTGGCAGAACCACCAAGCTCCGGCAGATCGATGATCGCTGCTGTCTCGACCACGATCCCGCCACTGCGCTCAATCAGCTTGCAAGCAGCCAGCATCGTACCGCCAGTCGCGATCAGGTCATCCATCACCAGAATGCGATCGCCCTCGCGGAAAGCGTCAGAGTGTAGCTCGACAGTCGACTCACCATATTCCAGCGTATAGGTCTCGCTGATGGTCTTGAACGGCAGCTTGCCCTTCTTGCGCACCGGCACGAAGCTACAACCTAGCTCGTAGGCCAGCGGCGCACCGATGATGAAGCCACGTGCATCGATAGCGGCGATGGCATCGATTTCCATCTCCTGATAGCGGTGCACGAAAGAGTCGATCAACTTGCGGAACGCAGCAGAATTCTGCAGTACCGGCGTGATATCACGGAAGTTGACACCCTCTTGGGGCCAGTCCGGCACGGTACGAATGACAGACTTGATATAATCGCTGTAGATGCTCATTAGAGGGCTCCGTCGAGGAACAGATATTTGCAGGCGAACAGGATGGCGAGAATCACCAGCCCCGGGCTCAAATCACGATAGCGGCCAGAGAACAGCTTGATCACGGCGTAGCTGATGAAACCCAGCGCGATCCCGTTGGCAATCGAATAGGTCAATGGCATCACCAGAGTGGCAATCACCACTGGTGCTGCTTCGGTAATATCGTTCCAGTCGATGCGCGCCAGTCCACCGGTCATCAGACAGGCAACGTAGAGAAGCGCGCCGGCAGTGGCAAAGGCCGGAATGGAGGTCGCCAGTGGCGACAGGAACAGGCTGACGAGAAACAAGCCTGCGACCACGACAGCCGTCAGACCAGTACGCCCGCCTGCGGCCACGCCGGTAGCAGACTCGATATAACTGGTGACATTGGAGGTTCCCATCACGGACCCGACCATGGTGGCGCTTGAGTCTGCCATCAGCGCACGTCCCAGACGCGGCAGGTGGCCGCGCTCATTGGTCAACCCCGCCTGCTGAGAGACGGCAATCAGCGTGCCAGATGTATCGAAAAGATCAACGAACAAGAACGCGAAGATGATCGAGACCATGCCTAGATTGAAGGCGCCGGCAATGTCCAGTTCCGCCAATGTCGGCACGATGCTCGGTGGCATCGAGGCAAAGCCATGGAAATCATTGTTGCCGGTCAGCGTTGCCAGAAAGGTGACACTCAAGATGCCGATCATCACCGCACCGATGACCTTGCGATAGGACAGCGCCACGATAAGGAAGAAGGACAGCAGCGCGAACATGGCGGACGGCGAGGACAGATCGCCCAGCGTCACCAACGTGCCCGGCGCATCCACCACGATGCCACTGCCCTGCAGCGCAATGATCGCCATGAACAGGCCGATACCTGCGGCAATGCCTGTCTTGAGCGAGGCGGGAATGGCATTGATGATCCACTCACGAATCTTGAAAGCGGAGAGCAGGAAGAAGCTGACACCTGACAGGAAGACTGCCCCGAGAGCCACCTGCCACGGCACACCCATCTGGCCAGCAACCGTGTACGTGAAGAAGGCCGTCAGCCCCATGCCCGGCGCCAGTGCGATGGGATAGTTGGCGTAGAGTCCCATGATCAAGCAGCCAATCGCCGCGGCCAGACAGGTCGCCACGAAGACGGCGCCGTGATCCATGCCGGTCGAAGCCAGCATCGAGGGCGCTACGAAGATGATATAAGCCATCGCCAGGAAAGAGGTAAATCCGGCGATGACTTCAGTACGCACGTTGGTGCCGTGTTCACTGAGCTTGAAAAGACGTTCCAGCATGGGAGTGGTCTCTGCCCTTGGCTGCACTGCCTGTCCGGCAAGGCGCTATGGTCGGTTACGATCGGAGACTGCCGATCAGCTCGGACAGGAGTGCCGGACAGGAGGGGCAACGGGTGCCCGAATGCCTGTGCAGACTGCCTGAACCACGATGCCCTGCAAACGGCAGGGCATCGGAAGGCGCAACATGGTACCCAAAGGTCTGCAGGGAATCGAGCCTTGAACATCAGGTCGTGCTCAATTCCTGACTAAGCAGTCGACTTTACGTACCCTAACCTTGTGTCCCACGATTCTTGTACAGATCGGGACGAATCAGACCGCATCTTATCAGGTCAGGCCAGACGCGATGCCATGACGCGCTCGACAGTCTCAACAATAGCTTGAGTTTGCGGGTCTACCTCAAGGTTGATGCGATCACCGACTGCACGTGTGCCCATCAGGGTGCGCTCCAGCGTCTCCGGAATCAGATTGACGCAGAAACGAGTGCCCTGCACCTCGCCAATGGTCAGGCTGACACCGTCGAGCCCCACGTATCCCTTGTCGAACAGAAAACGCATCAGCTCGACCGGCGCCTGAAACCAGATACGGCGATTATTCGCCGTCGCTTCGATGGCATCGATCGTGACCATCGCCATCACGTGGCCGGACATGGAGTGACCGCCAATCTCATCGCCGAAACGCGCGGCACGCTCGATATTGACGTGACTGCCGTTCTCAAGCTCGCCCAGGTTGGTCAGACGCAGCGTCTCGCGCATCAGATCAAAGCTGGCCAGCTGCCCTTCCAGATGCGTCACGGTCAAACAGCATCCGTTATGTGCCACCGATGCGCCTAACTCCAACCCGACCTCCAGACCTTGCGGCAACCGCACCTGATGGATACGAAACTCGGTACGCTCTTCAATGGCCACCACTTCAGCCATGCCCTGTACAATACCAGTGAACATGCGCGTGCTTTCCTTGACGACAGTGCTCCCCGCAGCGCGGAAGCCGTGAATATGAGCGGCATATCACATCATTGGGAGCATGAGCATGCCAGAACGAAATCCTAGCATGCTGCAGCGGATCTCGGCAGCCATGTGCACGGCAAGCCATGTGCTTCTGGCGCGACTTTGTAAGATTTTTCTTACCTAAATTGTCGTTAGCTGCCGCCATAAGCTGACGAAGGCGACAAACACCTGGCGCCAGACCAAAGTCGTTGACAGCAGAAGGCTGACTGATAGAATGCGGCTCAAATCTGTTTGGCGCCGATTTGTACCCGGATTGCGGGCGCCCACTTCGAGAGCTTGTCTCACGGGGTGCAAGTTCTGCTAAAAGGGTGTGTCCAGCGTTGATGGCCACCCATCTTGGGTGGTCTTTTTTACCCTCTGGATCACTCCTCTGTTTCTTGCGCAGAACGCTCTGTTTACCGCAGACTTTCGCCCGCATTCCGGCTGGTGCCTCTACCATTCGGACCCCCATGATCACACTCAAGAACGTCTCCAAGACTTACGGCAGTGGTGACAAGGCCGTGGTCGCGCTCAAGGATGCCAGCCTGACGGTTCCTCAAGGCGCCATTACCGGTGTCATCGGACTTTCCGGTGCCGGCAAGTCAACTCTCATTCGCTGTGTCAATCTGCTCGAACGCCCCACTGCAGGTAACATCATTGTCGATGGTCAGGAACTGACCGCCCTCGATGAGAGTGCTCTGCGCAGTGCTCGGCATCAAATCGGCATGATCTTCCAGCACTTCAATCTGCTGTCTTCACGCACTGTCTTTGCCAACGTGGCACTGCCACTGGAATTGGCGGGCATTTCGAAGGCCGAGATTCGCAAACGCGTTGAACCGCTGCTTGAGCTGACCGGCCTGAGCGACAAGACTGCGCAATATCCGGCTCAGCTTTCCGGTGGCCAGAAGCAGCGTGTGGCGATCGCCCGCGCATTGGCCAGTCGTCCCAAGGTGCTGCTGTGTGACGAGGCGACCTCGGCGCTCGACCCGCAAACGACTGCCTCCATCCTTGAGTTGCTCAAGGACATCAATACCAAGCTTGGTCTGACCATCCTGCTGATCACCCATGAAATGGAAGTGGTCAAGAGCATCTGTGATCAGGTCGCGCTGATCAGTGATGGCGAGTTGGTCGAAATTGCGCCGGTCGGTGATTTCTTCACCGCGCCGCAGACACATCTTGGTCGCGAATTCCTCAATGACTTCCTCCAGCTGGAACCGCCGCGCGCATTGGTCGAGCGTCTCGAGACGATGCCCGGACCGCACACCCATCCGGTAGTGCGCCTCGCCTTCAGCGGCGATGCCGTCTCTACCCCGCTGATCTCGCGCCTGGCGCGCGAATGTCAGGTGGATGTCAGCATTCTTCAGGCCAAGGTCGAATCCATTCAGGAACGCACGCTCGGCCTGATGATCGCCGAGCTGATGGGCGACAGCCACCAGACCCAGCAAGCGCTGGACTATCTCGAATCCCACGACCTGAAAGTGGAGGTGCTCGGCCATGTCACCCGCACTGCTTAATCTCGTTTTCGAGTCGACGCTCGAAACTCTCTATATGGTCGCCATCGCTGGCCTGATCTCGGCAGCGCTCGGCATTCCGCTCGGCGTAGCACTCTATACCTCGCGCCCCGGCCAGATTCTGGAGCGCCCAGTACTCAACAACGTGCTGAGCATCATCACCAACGTCGGCCGCTCAGTACCGTTCATCATCCTGATGGTGGCGATCATTCCGCTGACGCGCTTGATTGCTGGTAGCTCCATCGGCACCAATGCTGCCATCGTGCCGCTGACCATCGCCTCGATACCCTTCGTCGCCCGTCTGATCGAAGGCGCGCTCAACGAAGTGGGGCCAGGACTGGTGGAAGCTGCACAGGCCATGGGCGCCACTCCGTTGCAGATCATCACCAAGGTACTGTTGCCGGAAGCCCGCGGCGGTATCATCAACGGCTTGACCATTACCGTTGTCACGTTGATCAGCTACTCCGCCATGGCCGGCACCGTCGGCGGTGGCGGTCTGGGCGATCTGGGCATCCGTTATGGCTACAACCGCTTTGATCCGATGGTGATGCTGGTGACGGTCGTCATCCTTGTCGTCATGGTGCAGGGCTTCCAGAGCCTGGGCGACCATCTGGTGCGCAAGTCAGACCATAAGTAGCACTACAAGCACACGCTGATTTCGGTATCGTGGCGGCTCGAAGAGATGAGCCGCCACTCATAATATCCCGCGGACTCCATCGGTCACGCTGGGTCACAAGGAGAACATCGATGCGCAACATGCTGGCCACCCTTTCTTCCCCGCTGCGCCTTGCCGGTGCGGCTACCCTGTTCGGCGCCACACTGCTGGCAGGCTGCGGCAACGACGCGTCCGACGAGAATACCCTGAAGATGGGCACCGTCGCAGGCCCGGAGACCGAAGTCATGAAGGTCGCCGCTGATATCGCCAAGGAGAAGTACGGCCTGACCGTCGAGATCACCGAGTTTACCGACTACGTGTCTCCGAACGCAGCATTGGCCGACGGCTCTCTGGATGCCAACGCCTACCAGCACCAGCCGTACATGGAATCCATGGTGCGTGAGCGCGGCTACAAGTTCGCCAGCGCCGGCAAGACCTTCGTATATCCGATCGGCGCTTACTCCGACAAGTACACTGACATCAGCGAACTGCCGGACGGCGCTACCGTCGCCCTGCCGAATGATCCGTCCAACGAAGGCCGTTCACTGATCCTGATGCACGATCTTGGCATGATCGAGCTGACCGACAAGAACAATCTCGAAGCGACCCCGATCGACGTCGCCAAGAACCCGCATGACTATCAGTTCAAGGAAATCGAGGCTGCTCAGCTGCCGCGCATTCTGCCTGACGTTGATCTAGCCTTCATCAACAACACCTTTGCTCAGCCGGCTGGCCTGGCACCGGAAGATGCACTGATCCGTGAAGGTGCCGAATCTCCGTACGTCAACCTGATCGTCGTGCGTCAGGGTGATGAAGACAGTGAGAAGGTGCAGAAGCTGGTCAAGGCGTACCAGACAGCAGAAGTCGAAGCCAAGGCTGAAGAACTGTTCAAGGGCGCTGCGGTGCCGGGCTGGAAGTAAGCTTCACATCTCAAGTAAGCAACCGCCTCATGAGGTGATGTTTACGCGCAAAGCGCCGGCCACTGGCCGGCGCTTTGCGTATAGCGACATCATTTTCCGAGGGGCGCCATGCTGAACCCTCTCCGCATACGCTGTCACTTGAATCGCACCTCCGACAACCTCATTTACCAACATACTCATTTATTGCTGCCCTCATCTTCCACAAGGAGCCATCATGGCCACTCGTCCTGACTACCCGATGCTGGCCCGCCAGCTCGATGCCACGCTCGACACTCGCGACTGGCTGACCAACGCCTCCCAGACTGCCGCTTTCATCAACATGACGGTCGACAATCTCAACTGGGCCGGATTCTATGTGCAGCGCCTGCCTGGCACTCTGCATCTTGGACCGTTTCAGGGGCAACCAGCCTGTCATCCCATTCCCTTCTCCAAGGGAGTATGTGGCGCTGCTGCCACTCAGCGCACCACGCAACGCATTGCAGACGTGTACGAATTCCCGGGGCATATCGCCTGCGATGCCGCATCGCGCAGCGAACTGGTCGTGCCGGTCATCGTCACGCAAGGTGAGCAAGAAGTACTGTGGGGCGTGTTGGACCTGGATAGCCCCAGCCCGGAACGCTTCGACGCCGAAGACCAGGCCGGCATCGAGCGCCTGGTCGAGATCTTCATCGCTTCCAGCGATTTTAACACCGTGCCTGACTGACACATCAGGCCGTCATATAGACCTTCAGTAAGATCGTCAGTACAGACCCATTTGACGCTCCGACAGCCCATTGCTCATCTCACGAACAGTGGGCTGTTTTCGTGGCGAGTGGCGAGGTGTAACGTACAGACTTCGCTGACCCGACAGGAGCAGGACATGGACTCTCACGCCGATGCGCCACTACAGAACACTGACGATGCCCATGCGGGACTCGCACCGGTCATCGCTCACCTGAAGCACATCAAGGCATTGACCCTGCGTACCGGAACCGATCTTGGCGCCAAACGCACACTGCTGAATGCTTACTTCGCAGCGGATGCCCGCATTCTCGATACCGGCGTCACCCCCACCCTGCTCATGGTGCCTGGCGGCGCAGATGAGCGCCTGTGTGAGGTGATTGAGTTACCTGCGGCCAGTGAAGCCCCCGCCAAGCCCCGGCGCCTGTTGTATCTCCATGGCGGTAGCTGGATCGCGGGATCACCAGCAGGCCATCGCCCTCTGGCAAGCCGTCTGGGCGCTGCAGTCCGCTCACAGACCTATACACTGGATTACCGCCTCGCGCCCGAGGCTGCCTTCCCTGCGGGGCTTGACGATGTACTAAGCGCATGGCGCTGGCTATGCGCTGAATTCCCGGATGACCATCTGCTATTGGCCGGTGACAGCGCCGGCGGCAATCTGACACTGGCCGCACTCAATGTACTCAAGAGCGCCAATGAGCGTCTGCCGGACGCAGTGATCGCCCTCTCGCCACCTACCGATCTCAGCTGGGGCAGCGCCTCGCTGTCACGCAAGGCAGAGGTGGACCCAATCCTCGACCCCAACCTGCTGCCTTATGTAAGCATGGCTTATGTGCAGGATGGTACCGATCTCGGTGACCCGCGCATCTCGCCGCTGGAAGGCGACCTCTCTGGCCTGCCACCCATACTGATCCAGTGCGGAGAAGCTGAGATCCTGCTTGATGACAGTCGTCGTTATGCTGCGCAGGCGCAAGATAGTGGCTCACCGGTCACCTTGAGCCTGTGGCCAGACATGCCGCATGTCTTCGTCGGCTTTGCACCGCTGTTGACTGCGGCCAATGAAGCGCTGGAGGAAGCTGGCCAGTTCGTGGACATGACGCTAGTAGCGTCCGGCACAGCCTGATCAAACCCCGGCACGGCCCCTTGGACCAGATGCCTCACCAGCTGCACTCCTCGAAAGCCGAGCACTGTTTCATGCACACGAAAAAGCCCGACTCATTGAGCCGGGCTTTTTCTGGAATCTGGTAGGACCAGGCGGATTTGAACCGCCGACCTCCACGATGTCAACGTGGCGCTCTAACCAACTGAGCTATGGTCCTAAATACGGTGTTCAGACTAACACTTGAAACACTGCTATCACAGCTTGGTAGGACCAGGCGGATTTGAACCGCCGACCTCCACGATGTCAACGTGGCGCTCTAACCAACTGAGCTATGGTCCTGAATCAAGTAGCGGTGAAGATGTCATCACTGCCGATGCTGGTAGGACCAGGCGGATTTGAACCGCCGACCTCCACGATGTCAACGTGGCGCTCTAACCAACTGAGCTATGGTCCTATATCAGCGTGCCAAACAAGGTAGCACTGTGTTGCAAAACGTTTTGCCTTGTCAGCGGAGACGTATTCTACTTATCTTCCGTTTTGATGCAACCCCCTGATGATAAAAAAATTTCTCGCCTGAGCAGCATCGCGATACTTGCCGTATGCGCCTTCTTTCAGGCGTCTCACCGGGGCCACCGATCCTCCCCCGAGAACGCGCGAGGCGGTGCCAGTCCATGCCGGCACCGCCTCACTTCATCACGCCTTCACTTCATCACTTCATCACTTCATCACTTCTTCACTTCTTCACGCCCTCAGCGCCGCGCAAGCGACATCACAAAGCAACGGGGCGTCAAAACAATACCCATCGCAGTCCCGCGGCCACAGCCGCCCCCAACAAGGGGCCGGCGATCGGCACCCAGGCATACCCCCAGCCGGAACTGCCCTTGCCGGGAATCGGCAGAAGCCAATGCGCGAAACGTGGCGCAAGATCGCGCGCCGGATTCATCGCATTGCCGGTCGGGCCACCCAGTGACAGACCGATGGCCCACACCAGTGCCCCGATGAGGTACGGCAATACCCGATCAGTGATCAGCTCGCTGTTGACCATGCTGCCGATAGCGAAGACGAGCACCACCGTCGCGATCGCCTCACTGACGACATTCGCCAATCGGGAATCGACTGCCGGATCGGTACAGAAGACCGCGCGCTTGCGCAGCGGGTCACGGGTCACCTTCCAGTGGGGGTAATATGCCGCCCACACCAGCACGGCCCCGGTGAAGCACCCCAGCATCTCCGCCAGCATCATCCTGGCTACCTTGAGCTCGCTTGCATGCACGCCCAGCAGATACTTGGCCAGGGTGACCGCTGGATTGAGATCTCCGTAGGGAGAGCCTGTCGAGGTCGATACCAGCACCCCGACCATCACCGCAAAGCCCCAGCCGGCATTGATCATCAACCAGCTGGAGCCGGCTCCCTTGGTCTTGCGCAGCATCGCATTGGCGACAACTCCGCCGCCCAGCAGGATCATGAGCGTGGTACCCAGAAATTCGCCCGTCATGACGTCAGTCCACATGCCAGATGACCTCCGTCACTTGTCCCCATCCACCACCCACTGTGTCTTCCAGCCCCGAGAAAGGTCGCGGCATCGCTCCCCCAGACAGGAATGTCAGCACACGGGTATAAAGACTTCGCCCCGTCGAGTGACGGGGCGAAGGAGGCGTTACATTGCCACAGCTAACGAGGTGGCTCCAGCCACTTGCGACAGAAGGGGTTACAGCAACAGATGCCACATGGCAGCAGCGATCAACGCGCCCATCAAAGGACCGACTATCGGCACCCAGGCATATCCCCAGCCAGAACTTCCCTTACCATGAATAGGCAGTAATGAGTGGGCAATTCGCGGCCCAAGATCACGTGCCGGATTGATGGCGTAGCCCGTCGTGCCGCCCAGCGAGAGCCCAATCGCCCACACCAGCATGCCGACAAGATACGGCAGCAGTCCGGGGCTGATGGTGCCAGCCCCCGCGATCGCACCAATACCAAAGATCAGCACCACAGTGCCAATCACTTCACTGAGCATGTTGCCCAATCGGCACTCTATCGCCGGATCAGTGCAGAATACTGCCCGCTTGAGCCCTACATCACCCGTACGCTTCCAGTGTGGCAGATAGGCTAGCCACACCAGTACAGCACCGGTAAAGCAGCCCAGCATCTGAGCGACCACTAGCCGTGCCACTTCGAGCAGGTCGGCATGCACTCCCAGCAAATACTTGGCCAGCGTCACTGCCGGGTTGATATCAGCCTGAGGCGACCCCGTGGAGATGGCCACGAAGACACCGATCATCACGGCAAAGCCCCAGCCGGTCGTGATCACGATCCAGCCGGAGCCGTTACCCTTGGTGTCCGTCAATAACACGTTGGCGACCACACCGCCGCCGAACAGAATGAGAAACAGACAGCCGAGAAACTCGCCTGTCATGACTTCAGTCCACATGATCAGTGAGCTCCGTCGCTTTTCACCCTCTCTACCGCTTCCAGCCAACCGGCATACAGACGCTCGCGCTGCTCCTCATCCATCTGTGGTGAGAAGGTACGCTCGCAGTGCCACAGCTCGCTGATCTGCTCCAGGCTTTCGTACCAGCCAATGTGTAGGCCAGCCAGATAAGCCACACCCAGCGCGGTTGTCTCAAGGACACGCGGGCGGTCCACCTTGACACCCAACATGTCGGACAAGAACTGCATCACCCAGTTATTGCTGACCATGCCACCATCGACACGCAAATTCGCGCAATTGATAGTGACATCACGCAGCATGCACTCCTGCAGGTCACGCGTCTGATAACAGACCGACTGGAGACCAGCCGCCACGATATCGGTAATACCGGTACCACGAGTCAGGCCGAGAATCGCGCCACGTGCCTGCGGGTCCCAGTGCGGCGCTCCCAGTCCGGTAAAGGCCGGCACCATGTAAACGCCATGTTCGGCCTTGGCGGCACGCGCTAGCGGCTCAGTCTCAGAGGCATCGGAGAATAGCTTCAGGCCATCACGCAGCCACTGAACCGTCGCACCGGCCACGAAGATGCTGCCTTCCATGGCGAAGGTTGGCTTGCCATTCAGGCGATAGCCAACGGTGGTGAGCAGGCGGTTCTTGGAGAGTTCCATGTTCTCACCGGTATTCATGATCATGAAACAGCCGGTGCCATAGGTACTTTTGCTCATGCCAGGCGTGAAGCAAGCCTGGCCTACCAACGCCGCCTGCTGATCACCCGCGACACCGCGAATCGGCATGGCAGCACCGAACAGCTGAGGGTCCGTCGTACCGAAATCATCACTGGAGTCGAGCACGCTCGGCAGCATGTTTTCAGGAATTCCGAACAGTTCCAGCAACTCTGTGTCCCAGCATTGCTCAACAATGTTGAACAGGCAGGTACGCGAGGCATTGGTGGCATCGGTGACGTGACGCTCACCGCTGGTCAGCTTCCAGATCAGATAGCTATCGACGGTACCGAAGGCTAGTTCGCCCTTCTCGGCGCGCGCGCGGGCACCTTCAACATTCTCGAGAAGCCAGCGTAGCTTGGTCGCGGAGAAGTACGGATCAATCAGTAGACCGGTCTTGCGCTGAATCATGTCGCCGTAACCGGCTTCCGTCAGTTCACGGCAATACTCATGTGTGCGGCGATCCTGCCAGACAATGGCATTGTGAATCGGCACACCCGTCTTGCGATCCCAGACGATGGTGGTCTCACGCTGGTTGGTGATACCGATCGCAGCCACCTGCTCGGCGCCGATATTGGTGTTGATCAATGCCTGACGGACGGTGCGCTTCACCGAGCCCCAGATATCATCAACATTGTGCTCGACCCAGCCACTGTCGGGGAAATGCTGGGCGAATTCTTCCTGCGCGAGCCCTGTCACCGCGCCTTCACGATCAAACAGAATAGCGCGTGAACTGGTCGTGCCCTGATCGATGGAAAGAATATGGTTGGTCATAGCAATAGTCTCCCGGTAATCCGTTACAAAAAGGCCCGTCAACAATAAACGCCACGGGCCTTTCGAATGATCATGCCCGTCAGCTGATAAGTCAGTGGCTCTTGAGTGCTGCCAAGCGAGAACTTTCAAACATGGTCAGTGACAGCAGCACAACTGCCATCACACACGAACCGATCAGCAGCATGAAGCCACCATCCCAGCCATAAGCATCGACGGTGTAGCCCACCAGTGCACTGGCCGCCACGGAGCCGCCCAGATAACCGAACAAGCCCGTGAAGCCTGCTGCTGTTCCTGCGGCTTTCTTCGGCACCAGCTCAAGTGCTTGCAGACCGATCAGCATGACAGGGCCGTAGATCAGGAAGCCGATAGCCACCAGACACAGCATGTCGATACCCGGGTTACCGGCAGGGTTGAGCCAATAGACAGTGGTGAAGACGGCAACCAGAGCCATGAAGCACACGCCGGTCGCGCCACGATTGCCGCGGAATAGCTTGTCGGACAGCCAACCACACAGCAATGTTCCGGGAATACCGGCCCACTCATAGAGGAAGTATGCCCAAGAGGACTTGTCGACGCTGAAGTCCTTGGCTTCCTGCAGGTAGGTCGGCGCCCAATCGAGTACACCGTAGCGCAGTAGATAGACGAAGACGTTAGCCAGTGCGATGTACCACAACATGCGATTCTTGAGCACATATTTGACTAGAATTTCACGCGTCGTGAGCTCGTGTTCGTGGCTTTCATCGTAGCCTGCCGGATAGTCATTACGATGATGCTCGATCGGTGGCAGGCCACAACTCTGCGGCGTATCACGCATGGTCAGCAGCGCAAAGATGGCTACGAAGACAGCCAGTGCTGCCGGGACATAGAAGGCAGAGTGCCAATCGTTGAACCAGGCCATGCCCAGGATGAACAGCGGGCCTACCAAGCCACCACCGACATTGTGTGCCACATTCCAGACCGAGACGATCTGGCCACGCTCACTCTGCGACCACCAGTGCACCATGGTACGACCACAAGGCGGCCAACCCATGCCCTGAACCCAACCATTGATGAACAGCAGCACGAACATGATACCGATGCTAGACGTGGCCCAGTCAGTGAAACCGAACAGGAACATGATACCGGCAGACATCAGCAGGCCGGCTGGAAGGAAATAGCGCGGGTTGGAGCGGTCAGAGACTGCCCCCATCACAAACTTGGAAATACCGTAAGCGATCGACACGCCGGCAAAGGCCAGACCCAGATCACCACGGGAGTAACCTTGCTCCACTAGCGAAGGCATCGCCAAGGAGAAATTCTTGCGTACCAGATAGTAGCCAGCATAGCCTATGAAGATACCGAGAAAGATCTGCCATCTCAGGCGCTTATAAGTGTCATCTACCTTGGCGCTTTCAAGCGGTGTGGCGTGCACCGCGGACTTGAATAAACCGTACATTCTGCTGCTCGCTCCTGATGTTACGACACCGGCCTCTACACGGGCATAGCGACGCCTTGACAGACGCGCCTAGTGTTCGAATTCGAAAGTACAGGCTTCGCTTCGCTGTAACAATGCGAAAAGGCCCTGAAGCCGCTAGACCTTTGTCTACTTTATATAAAAATATCTTATATAACAGCAGGTTAAATAAATTTTAGTGCACTTTAAGAGCCGCCTTATCAATAGTCTGAGCGGTATGAAATGAACACCGCGCCGAACATGTTTCAAAAGGAACATCAAAAGAACATCTGACGTGCTAGCAGCAGTCGCCACGCGCAGATAATCCGTGGCGCGGACAGATAGATCGGCAGCCATTTTCCTTTTCGAACACCAAACAAGAGAGCCGGATGATGCAGTCCAAGCGCCATCGCGCCATTATCGAACTCATCACGCGCCAGGGTTATGCCTCTATTGAGCAACTGGCCAGTCATTTTGACGTGACGCCCCAGACCATACGTCGCGACCTCAACCAACTATCGAAAGCAGGTGCACTCAAGCGCGTGCATGGTGGTGCCGGGCTTGAATCAAGCACGGTAAATACGGCTTACAGCACCCGCAAGACGCTCAATCTCGATGCCAAGCGTCGCATTGCACGCACGTTGGCTCGCGAAATCCCCAACCACTCTTCGCTATTCATCAACATCGGCACCAGTAACGAAATGGTGGCAGAGGCGTTATGTGACCATCACGGGCTTGAAGTCATTACCAACAACTTGAACGTCGCGGCCATTCTTCAGCATAAGGAAGACTTCAATGTCATTGTGGCGGGGGGCATGGTGCGCTCCCGCGATGGCGGCATCATTGGCGAGGCCACCATCGACTTCATCAACCAGTTCAAGGTCGACGTCGGCATCATCGGTATCAGCGGTATCGACGAAGACGGCTCGCTGCTGGAATTCGACTATCAGGAAGTCCGCGTCGCCCAAGCCATCATTCATAACTCACGCCAGGTATTCCTGATCGCCGATCATTCCAAATTCCAGCGTAATGCGGTGGTTCGTCAGGGAAACCTGAGTCAGTTGGATGCCTTGTTCACGGATATCCAGCCGCCGGAAAGCATCCTTACGCTGATGCGCCACAATGAAGTCGCGCTTCATCTGGCCAGTGACAGCACTGAAGTGACGCTCTGAACCTTCTAGCCACTGCCAAATCATGAGCTGTCCCTTGAGCACGACCCGCGCGTAGCCTTGGATGAATGGGCGTGCGGGGCTGCATTCGTTTCTCTGCCAATACTCGCGCCTAGCCTCCTCTCCACCAGCTCTTCCTTGCTCCTGCAACCGCCCCTCATCTGACTTCCCCTTATCTCTTGTTCGAGCACTTCTCTCTTCTTGCTACCTTCGTCATAACCTGCCCTGTCGGTGACTACCGGCTACTCTTTCAATGCAGGAGCCATTCTTCACTCCTTAGCCGAGGTTCAGGCAAGACGATTTCATGAAAATGTCATCCCGTGCCAAGAGACTCAGAGACCTGTGCAGACAACGAGTTGAACCCCAAGCAATCAACAGTTGCGGCCCCGTCACTTTAATGTGCACATGCGAAAGTGAATGGCGCCAAAAAATCGCCTTGATGTTCGACTTTTGCTACGCTATGTTCACTTTCGAAACCTTATTCTTCTTGCACCGCGGCGGTGCAAACCTTCTTAGACCTTCCCGGTAGCGCCGGGCACGAGCAGGAGCAGCCCATGTCCCGCGATAACGACGCACTTCTTGACCTCTTCATCATTGGTGGCGGTATCAATGGTGCCGGTATTGCCAACGATGCCAGCGGCCGCGGGCTAAGCGTTGCCCTGTGTGAGCAGAACGACCTTGCCAGTGCAACCTCGTCCGCCAGCAGTAAATTGATTCATGGCGGGCTGCGCTATCTGGAGCACTATGAGTTCCGTCTGGTGCGTGAAGCGCTGCAGGAACGTGAAGTACTGCTCAAGAAGGCGCCGCACATCGTGTGGCCGCTGCGTTTCATCCTGCCGCACCAGCCGCATCTACGTCCGGCATGGATGATTCGCGCCGGCCTGTTCATGTATGATCATATCGGCAAGCGCGAGACACTACCGGCCTCCAAGGGGCTAAAGTTTGGCGAACAGAGCCCGCTGGTCAGCGAGATTACCCAAGGCTTTGAATATTCCGATTGCTGGGTCGATGATGCACGCCTCGTCGTGACCAACGCACTGCAGGCCCGTGATCAGGGTGCTGAGATCATGACGCGTACGCGCTGTGTCGGTGCTCGTGATATTGAAGGCCGCTGGGAGCTGACACTGGAAGATATCGACAGCGGTGACACCTTCGTACGCCATGCGCGCACGCTGGTAAATGCTGCCGGTCCGTGGGTGGAGTCTTTCATCAAGGGTGCCACTGAGCGCACGCCACGCTATGGCATCCGCATGATCCAGGGTAGCCATCTTATTGTCCCGCGCATCAACACTGACGACCGTGCCTTCATCCTGCAGAACAAGGACAAGCGCATCGTCTTCGTGCTGCCGTATCAGGATGACTTCAGCCTGGTGGGCACCACTGATGTGCGTTACAAGGGCGATCCGTCCGAAGTCGCCTGCAGCAGTGACGAAACCGACTATATGCTTGACGTGGTCAATAACCACTTCAAGCGTAAGCTGAGCCGCGAAGATGTGATCTCGACCTTCTCCGGCGTGCGCCCGCTGTGTGATGACGAATCAGCCGATCCTTCCGCGATGACGCGTGATTACACTCTGCACCTAGACGACAGCGGTGCACCGATGCTGTCCATCTTCGGCGGCAAGATCACTACCTATCGCAAGCTGGCTGAGTCTGCACTTGAAGACCTCAAGCCGCTGCTGCCGAGCATGGGCGAACCCTGGACTCATGAGAAGCCGCTGCCGGGTGGCGATATCGAGAGCCGCAGCGCCTTTACCCGTCAGCTGATTCGCGACTTCCCCTTCCTCGGGGAAGCACGCGCCAAACGCTTGGCCTCCAGCTATGGCAGCCTGTGCCTGCACTTCCTCACCGGCAAGAAGAGCGAAGCCGAATTGGGCGAAGAGCTGGGTGCCGGGCTAACCGCAGCTGAAGTGGATTATCTGGTCGAGCGCGAATGGGCACATGAGGTGCAGGACGTCGTATGGCGCCGCACCAAGCTGACTCTGCGCCTGAATGACGAGCAAAAGGCGCGTATCGGTCAGTATCTGCAGGAACGCCTACTGGCACGCGCAGCCTGAAACAGGTAGCCACTGCCAACTGATGATCTAGAAGGATCAGTGCCAACAAAACGCCCGCCACTCAATGAGTGGTGGGCGTTTTCGTGTGTGACATCATCTAGAATATGGCCCGCAAGGCCATCACTCCATTACTGAATACCGCCAGCGGTCAGGCGGGCAGGGTCCAGTAGACGTGCAAGCTCATCACGGGAAAGGTCCGTCTCCTCCTCGGCCACATCAAGGATCGGACGGCCCGCCTGATAGGCCTGCTTGGCAATCCGCGCCGCTTCGTTGTAGCCGATCACCGGATTAAGCGCCGTCACCAGTATCGGATTCTTCGCCAGCGGCACCTGCAGATTATCGTCACGCACCGTGAAAGTCGCGATGGCCTTGTCCGCCAGCAGGCGGCTGACATTGGCGCTCAGTGTGATCGATGACAACAGGTTGCTGGCGATCAGCGGCAGCATGACATTGAGCTGGAAGTTACCGCTCTGTCCGGCAATGCCGATGGTAGCGTCATTACCCATCACCTGTGCTGCCACCTGAGCAGCAGCTTCCGGAATCACCGGATTGACCTTGCCAGGCATGATGGAGCTACCCGGCTGCAGTGCTTCAAGCTCGATCTCACCCAATCCCGCCAGTGGGCCAGAGTTCATCCAACGCAGATCATTGCTGATCTTCATCATCGCCACGGCGTAGGTACGCAGATGACCGGAGAGCTCCACTGCGGTGTCCTGTGATGATAGCGCCGCAAAGAAGCTATCTGCTGGGCGGAAGGCATGGCCTGTCTGACGTGATAGCCGTGCGGCGATGCGCTCAGCAAATTCAGGGTGAGCATTGATACCACTGCCGACCGCGGTACCGCCCTGTGCGAGGCGCTCCAGACGTGGCAGAGTTTCCTCGAATCGCTCGATGGCCTGAGCAACCTGCGCCTGCCAGGCGCCCAACTCCTGGCTCATGCGGATCGGCATTGCATCCATCAAATGGGTACGACCGGTCTTGACGACGTGATCGACCTCACCGGCCTTGCTCGCAATCACTTCGTGCAGATGACGCAGTGCGGGCAGCAATGTCTCACTGACTGCCAGCACCGCTGAAAGATGAATAGCGGTCGGGATCACGTCATTGCTCGACTGCCCCATGTTGACATGGTCGTTGGCACCTACGCTGACATCACTGCCAGCCTTCGCCAGATGCTCGTTGGCCAGATGTGTCAGCACTTCATTGACGTTCATGTTGGTGGAGGTGCCAGAGCCCGTCTGGAAGATATCAACCGGAAACTGATCAGCATGCTCACCATCGATGATCTGCCGTGCCGCCTGCACAATCGCCTTGGCACGCGTGTCATCCAGCAGTGTCAGGTCATTATTCACTTCTGCGGCAGCCAGCTTGATGCGCGCGACGGCGCGGATGAAAGCGGCGGGCAAAGGCTGACCGCTGATCGGGAAATTATCGACCGCTCGCTGGGTCTGGGCGCCGTAAAGCGCACTCACCGGGACATCAAGCTCACCCATGCTGTCACGTTCACGACGGGTCTGGCTGCTCATTCGGTCACTCCCTGTACTGATGCAGGCACCACCTTCGCGTGAAGGTACTGCCGGTAGACGTGGCTATGCGCTGCGCTAGCGTTTCGCTACGCCAACGCTTCTATACCTTCATGATCAAGTGGGGTCGGAAAGGATACCAATCAAGCCATTTAATGGGAGTGATTATCAATAATAATTATCATTCCACCTCCTGAGCCCGACACAGCTGCTCATGCAACTGCGTTTGCACGTTCTCGCTCTCCCCTCAAACAGCGTCGAGTGCGATGAACGAGAACACCCACCCTTCTCTCTCGCACGCTGGCTTCTCGTCAATCCTCTGTTACGCGAGACTGACCCTCGGTTACACTGTTATCCCGCCCAAGCGGCCGATACTGTCCCGCCCAAGCACTCCGCTACCGCCTTTACTATTTGTCGACGGAATCTCTTCGCGCCTGATGTTCATCTCATTACTGACCATGACTGCTGATATTGCAGCCTACCTCCTAGCCTGCTTTCTCACGCCAACTCAAGGGAGACGCGCCCCATGAAATGGCTCCAGCACGATCCCTATTTCAACTATCTGCATCGTCAGCGACTGCATATTCTGCGAGTGACCGTCGCACTGACGCTGTGCTTTACGGTGATAGAGCTTTTCAGCATTCCGCATAGCTCATGGGCGCTGGTCAGTACCGTGATGGTGATGGGCAATCTGCCTCACGTCGGCGGCGTACTCGACAAGGGCTGGCAGCGCCTCGTCGGGACGCTTCTCGGCGGACTGTGGGGGCTGATTCTGATTCTGGTCGCGGAGCCGCTACCAGGTGTCGTACCGCTGTGGAGCATGGTCGGTATCGCGCTGGCACTGAACGCCACCTTCAGTAATCGCTATGGTTATAGCTCGCTGCTGTTCTGCGTCACCCTGCTGATGGTGGTCGGCGACGGTAATCATGATATCGGTATCGGCCTGTGGCGCATCTTCAATGTCGTGCTCGGTACCTTGATCAGCATTCTGGTCAGCCTGCTACTGATGCCCCAGAAGGCAACTGATGTCTTCCGCTTTCTACTGGCGGACAACCTCGACAAGCTGGCGCGCCTTTATCACGGCCACACCAAGGCATCTCACGCCAGTGCTGATGATGCCCTTGCATTGGTACGCGCGACCTCAGCACAGCTGGTCAAGCAGCGAGGTCTGGTCGACGCCGTTGCCCGGGAAGGGCGTATCGATCGTGCGGCAATAGAAGAGATTCTCTCCTTTGAACGTCGCATGATCTCGACCATCGAACTCCTGCAAGAAACACACTGGAATACGCGCGAAGGTCATGAATTCATTGAGGGGCTGGAGGGGCTACGCGATGCGCAACATCGCCTGGCACGCGCACTTGGTACATTGGCCTTTCAGATACGTACCGGTCAGCCGATTGACCTGACCGTCACGCCATTTGATCTGCAGCGCTATGCCAATGTGCGTAGCGTCGAAAGTCACAAGGGACGCGCACTGTTCAGCCCTGCCGGCTATCTATGGCTGAATCGTGAGCTGGCACGTCTGGCGGAAGCGCTGGGGGAACGCTTGGCCCTGTTGGAGCACCTGCCTAGCCAACGTTTGCAACGCCGCCTGCCGGGGCATGGTTTGATCAGTGATGCTCGTCGCCTGTTCTTGCCGGAAGACCCGACGCCGGGCGACACCGCCATGCCAGTAAACCCCGACAGCACATCACGCGATAAAGCCAAGACGACAGCGGAGACCTCACACGCTTCCGCCGAGCCAAACGAGCCAACGCCCCCGAGCCCCTCGTCACGGAGAGACTCATGAGTCAGTCATCCTTTGATCATCAACAGGATATGCATGATGTCCTGATCGTTGGTGGTGGCGCAGCGGGTCTGACACTGGCGCTCAGCCTCGCCGATAACCTTTCCAAGGCACCGACGAGACGACGCGTGACTCTGCTTCGACCTGCCCGCGAGGCACAAGGTGCCAGCCGATGGGCACAGGGAGGCATTGCGGCAGTGCTGGCGCCTGAAGATGATGTGGAATCACATGTTGCCGACACGCTGATTGCCGGTGATGGCCTGTGCAATGAACGTGCAGTGCGCTTCACCGTCAGCCATTCCCGCGAGGCCATCGAGTGGCTGATCGCACTTGGGGTACCGTTCACGCCCGCCGAAGGGGATGCCAGCTACCCCTATCATCTGACGCGAGAAGGTGGCCACGGCCGTCGCCGCATCATTCATGCCGCAGACGCGACCGGGCGCGCCTTGCTGGACACGCTCAGTGCACATGTTGAAGCACATCCGGCCATTCAGGTGCTTGATGACCTACTGGCTGTCGATATCGCCGTGACGAATCAGCGGGTCGATGGCTTATGGGTGATGGATGGTACGGGTGAGCGGTATCCATTGAGGGCACGAGACCTGGTATTGGCGACGGGAGGTGCTAGTGGTCTGTTCACACATGCCACCAGCCCCAGCGCCAGCGTCGGTGACGGTATGGCGATGGCCGCACGCGCCGGGGCCAGCCTGATGAACCTGGAATTCCAGCAGTTTCACCCCACCTGCCTGTATGACCCGCGGGGCACTCCCTTTCTGATCTCCGAGGCCGTCCGCGGTGAGGGGGGCCTGCTCATGCGCCCGGATGGCCATCGCTTCATGTTCGATTATGATCCGCGCCTCGAGCTGGCACCACGCGACGTGGTGGCCCGCGCAATCCTGGCCGAGATGCGCACGCACGACCTCGCACATGTGAATCTGGACATTAGTGCGCTGGGGGCCGAGGCCATTCACCATCACTTCCCCACAATTGCTGAACACTGTCTCGCTCGAGGAATCGACATTACGCGCGCCCCTATTCCGGTCGTACCTGCGGCGCACTATAGCTGTGGTGGCATCGCTACTGGACTCGATGGAGCCAGTGATCTGGAAGGACTGTGGGCGATCGGCGAGGTTGCCTGCACGGGCTTGCATGGCGCCAATCGCATGGCCAGCAACTCATTGCTGGAGTGTCTGGTGCAGGCGCGTGCCTGTGGCGAAGCACTCGGCATGCCACGCAAGACAATCGACGTAGCGCGTGCCATTACGCTAATTGCACTGCCGTCCGCACAGGTACACCTGCTACAGCAGCTGGCTGACCACCACGCAGTATGGCAACACGTCATTGGCCTGAATACTGATCAAGCACGTGAACGACTTGATGCTTTACGGCAGTTAATGAGCCTGCGGGCTGGCATTGAACGCAGCCAGCGAGGATTGGAAACAGCACTTCAGCAGATAGTGGACTGGTTGACGCAAGCCCCCCACCGCTGCGAGGAAGACGTCAGCGAGGCAAGGGAGTCACTGCAACATGCTGCGAGTCTCAACCATCTATCGCTCTATCAGGCGTTGACGCTGGCGCCGCTACTCCTCATCAGTGCTCACCAACGTCGCGAGTCTCGCGGACTGCACTTCGTGCGTGATTATCCGACGCCAGCACCACGCGCCCATGACAGCGTCATTCGTCTGCCAGTCTGACCCTGCCGCCCTGCACACCTCGCGTCATCTTCCGCGTATCGTTTCAAGCGCGGGCGGCTGACGGGGCATATCGTGAGGCTGTGGCGGCCACAGCAACCAAAGGCGTAACTGATGCAGATCCTGGGCATCACCGCTATCAGGCCACAGCCACAGCGTACGTGGCCGCTCACCAACAGGCGTCACACGTAATCCGATCAAACGTGGTGAGCACCAGACACAGTGCGCGCTGACGGCTAACCAAATTGTCGATCGTGAGTCTGCCCACCACCAACAGAGCCGCATGGCAGGGCGTCGATGGCGCATGGCCTGACCCACCTCGTCCTTCACACTGTGCTGAGTATCCTCTCGAGCACTTTCTCGAGCACTTCCTCGGATACTGTCTTGAGTATCTTCCTGCGCCTCTTCCTGACTCGTCTCAGGCATATCATCGAGCGCGCCTTCGGTGAGCGACGATGACATCTGTGGCCTATCCCCCCCTGCCATAGAGAGCAGCGACCCTCCAGATAGCGACTCCCCTCCCAGGGCCAGCCACCAGTGTTCATTGCCACTGGCACGCTCTCTATGCGCTCGTCGCCACCACCATAACGTCTCAGCCAACTGCGTCAGTACACACAGTGTCAGCAACCTGAGGATTAACCAGGCCATCGGCGAGACAGATGCTGTGGTTCCAAACGCACAACGCCCTGTCTCGAAAGACAAGGCGCCATATATGCAGCTCAACAGCGAGGCGATGTCAGGAGACACGCTTGATAGCCGTGCCAGCCAAGCCGTCAAGACAATACTCACCATCAGCAGCCCTAACCGCAGGCTAATCTGAGCATAGAAAGCCTGCCTAGAGGCCCTTAAACTGATCACGCTCGGCATTTTCGGCATTGGCGATAACCATGTCGATCAGACGCTGATAATCAGGATTGCCCGATGGATTACGCTTCATCAGCCAAACGAAAAGGTCCTGGTCCTCTTCTGCCAGCAAGTCCACGTAAATCGCCTTGTCCTGCTCGCTCAGCGCGTCATAGCGCTGTTCCAGGAAAGGCAGCAGCAACAGATCAAGCTCCCACATACCGCGACGCGAATGCCAGTGAAGCCGCTTACGAATCACATCTTCCATTGCCTGAACCTCAGTCGTCACATCAATGCACGCAGTATACCCGAGGGGATTGACGGCAGCATCCGTTGACCCGTTACCTCATGGTGAATTGGCAATCCGAGCCCTGATCAGCAATGATGTCCGTAGTGCGTTGTTTTCTCAGGATTTGCCCATTATGCTGAGGTGATAACAATCACAAGGATGCGTGCGCCTGTCCGGCGACAAGACGTTGCCCGACTGCCGCATCACGAACGCCTTTCTTTTCAGAAGGCGCAGGCATGGAGAGATCCGATGACCAAGTCCGAGCTAATCGAACAGATAGCCATGCGACAGCCTGAATTGTCGCTCAAGGATGTAGAGGCCGCTGTACGCATCATTCTCGATGATGTGACCGACTCTCTGGCCCATGGTGGCCGAGTCGAGATTCGTGGCTTTGGCAGTTTTTCGTTGCACTACCGTGAACCGCGTCTGGGCCGCAACCCCAAGACAGGTGAACCGGTGCAGCTGGACGGCAAGTTCGTCCCGCACTTCAAGCCGGGCAAGGAGCTCCGCGAGCAGGTCGACGCAAGTCGCGCGTTAGGCTACTAAACGACTCATCATTTGAGCCGCCATCCCTTCGGCGGCGTCAAGACTCGGGCGCTGGCCAGTGATACACTCGCCCTGCGATGATTCACGACTGCATTTCATGACAAGGAAACCGTTATGCGTTGGCTAAAAGGTCTCGTTCTGGCCGTGATCCTGTTGATCGTCCTGCTGGTCGGCATTCTGTTTGCCGTTCACAATCAGCAAGCCGTGCCCCTCGACCTTATCTGGGTTGAGCTTCCCGCCGCCTCTCTTTCCATGTGGCTGCTATTCTCCCTGGCCATCGGGGTTGTCCTCGGCATGGTAGCGATGACGGGTATGTATCTGCGCCTGCGCACTCTGTTGACCCGCGCGCAGCGACGCAATCAGCAGCAACGCAAGGAACTGGACCAGTTGCGCATCCAGGAGATCAAGGAAGTGGCATAAATGCCTGATCTGATGATGCTGGGAATGCTGATGGCGGCCATCGCCATTGGCTTCTGGCTGGGGCGACGTGATCGCCGCCCCGACACACAACCTCCTGCGCCTACTTCTTTATCCCGCGACTATTTCGTTGGCCTCAATCATCTGCTCAACGAGCAGCCTGATCGCGCCATTGAAACTTTCGTTCAGGCGCTGGAAGTCAACAGCGATACGGTCGATACCCACATCGCGCTGGGGAATCTTTACCGCAGCCGCGGCGAGGTCGATCGAGCCGTCAAGATTCACCAGAACCTATTGGCACGCCCGGCTCTCGACAGCGAGCAAGGTGAGCGAGTTCAGTTGGAACTTGCTCGCGACTTCATGCGCTCAGGTGTTTATGATCGCGCCGAGAAGCTGCTGGAAGCCCTCCTCAAACAGGCACAGAACGACTGTCATCGCCGTGATGGTAGACGCCTGCTGATTGATCTTCTTGAGCGTGAACGCGAGTGGGAAGCCGCACTTGAAGTCGCACACTCCATCTTGCGTCAAGAAGGCGGCATTCGCCGTGCGGCGGCACATTGGCACTGCGAGCTAGCGGCTCTGGACATCACAGAAGGTAGCCTGGCACTCGCTCGCAAACGCCTAAAGCAGGCGCTGTCTACCGACGAGAAGTGCGTACGCGCCAACTGGATGCTGGCAGAAATCGAATTCGATCATGCCAACTACAAACAAAGCATTCGCCTGCTGCAACGTATTCCACGGCAAGATACCGGCTTCACTCCCATCATTCTGGAACCGCTCGGCAATGCCTTCCGCATGCTCGATGACGAAAGCGGTCTAGTGCGCCATCTCCATCAAGAAGTTGAGCGCGCGCCTTATACCACGACCGTTATCAGCCTGGCCCAACTGATCGAGCGTCGCGATGGCGTCGAGGCAGCGGCCAGCTTCGCAAGCCAGCAGCTGCATCGTCACCCCAGCCTGCGCGGCGTTGACTACTTGCTTGATTTGTATTTATTGGATGCCGACGAGCGCGAGACAGAACGCTTCAATCTCCTTAAACGCCATACCCAGCAATTGATCGAGGCACGCCCGCGCTATCGCTGTCATCGCTGTGGCTTTGAGGCATCACTGCTGATCTGGCAATGCCCCAAGTGCCGTCATTGGGGGACCGTCAAACCCATTACCGGCCTCGAGGGCGAGTAGCACCCTCTCCCTTCCTTACTGGCCCTCTCCTCACTGGCTCTTTTCTAACGCGCTCTGTTCTGCGTTACGCAAGTCTTCCCGCCGTATCGAGCACTGCTTGTTTCTCCTCTTAGTCTACAGTGCTCGCAAAAACGCCCCTCCAGCCTTGGCTGTCGGGGCGTTTTGCATGTCACCGACGTGGTTACCTCAATTGCATTACGCTGCGGAGGTCCGTTCGCGTAGACGCGGTGACAGTACCTCACCCACCAGGCAGGCGATCACGATGATTGCGAGGAAATAGGGCCAATCGCCGATCTCCAGATGCGCAAGCCCCAGCGCATCGACGAAGATTGCGACAATACACACTGGACTGACATAGCGAATCATGAACAGCCAGAGGCGATAACCACCAGCACTCAGGCCCAATTCATCACGCATCATGCTGCTCTTGAAGACAAAACCAGCCAACACCACCATGGCGATACCTCCGATGGGCATCATCCAGCGCGAGGTCAGGTAATCGAGCCAGTCGAAGAAATGCTTGCCAGCAAACTTCCATTCAGCGCCCAGATTGAACGATAGCATCGCAAACATCGCGACCAGCCAAAGTGCCACACCAGCGATCCATGAAGCCTTTACGCGGCTCATGCTGCGATTCTCAGTTAGCCAGGCAACGGTGGCCTCGATCATTGAAATCGCAGAAGTCAGCGCTGCAATCGACAACATGGCAAAGAACAACACACCAAACAGTTGACCAAAAGGCATTTGATTGAAGGCCACCGGCAGGCTCATGAAGATCAGTCCCGGGCCGGATGATGGGTCCATGCCATTGGCAAAGATGATTGGGAAAATCGCCAATCCAGCCATCAGCGCCACCAAGGTATCAGCAATCGCGACCGTGAAAGTGGTACGCGCGATCGACGTGCCCGCAGGCAGATAAGAGCCGTAAGTCAGGATGGCACCGGAGGCTAGCGATAACGTGAAGAAAGCATGCCCCAGCGCTGCCAACAGCCCTTCACTGGTGAGCTTGGTCACGTCAAAATCAAACAGGAAGTGGAAACCCGCCGAGAAGTTACCCGAGGTCAATGCATAGCCGATCATGATCAGCAACATGATCACCATACCGGGCATCATCCAGCGCACGCTCTTCTCGACGCCTTCCTGGACCCCTCTCCCGACAATCAGCATCGTCACTGCGGTCACCAAGGTAGCCCAGCCACCGAGCGCCCAGGGATTCGCATTCCCGGCTTCAAAGATGCCACCAAGCTCGGCGACACTCTGACCTGACAGCGAACCGCTGGCCATCTTCCATAAATAGCTGAATGACCACCCCGCCACCACCACGTAGAACGATAAGATCATGAAACCCGCCAGCATCGCGATCCAGCCGAAAATGCGCCATAGCGGATTAGCCCCTGACTCACGGGCCAGATTGGTGATCGCATCGATGGGGCTGCCGCGACCGCGACGCCCGAAGGCGATTTCCGCCATCATGACCGGCACACCTACCGCCAGAATGCAGGCCAGATAGACCAGCACAAAGGCTCCACCACCGTACTCGCCAGTGATATAGGGGAATTTCCAAATATTACCCAGCCCCACAGCGGAGCCGGTGGCCGCGAGGATAAAGCCCCAGCGACTGATCCAGAGGTTCTTGGGTTGCTGTCTTGCCGTCATGGAATACCTTGCGAGTTATTGTTGTGAATCAGTGATGCCTTATGCTTGGCATCCGCCGCCTCCAGCGATTCACTGGGACATTTTACTGATATAAGCAGGATTCGTCCGCGATTTTCATGCTAAAAGCATTAATGCCTGTGGGAAAAGGGGGGCTTGAGCACTACACGACAAACTCTGATGAATGCCTGTCATGCCCATAAGGTTACATATGAAACTATACGATGCGTATACTGACCTTGGAAACTCTATTTTCTCTCCTGACCTCCACCACTAGCGATCGGCGTCACACCTCATTGACACTCCTGTCACGCTAGCCTGCCACTCGACCAGACACATCAGAGGGAATAGGGTAGAAAATACAAAAAAGAAGCACTTGATAAATAAAGAGAGAACGCAAAGAAAGAACACAGGTCATCGACACACGGATCGTTCACGACAAACGACAACATCGTGGCAGGGAGCAGTTCATGCATCGTCAATTTGCGGTTATTGGGCTTGGTTACTTTGGCGCTACCGTTGCACGCGAGCTAAGACGTCACGAACATGAGGTACTGGGCGTCGATCCTGATGAGAAACGCCTCAATGCAATTGCCGACCTTCTCAACCAGGCAGTCATCGCGGATCCAACGGATGAACATGCACTCCGTGAGCTGGGACTGGATCAATTCGACGCCGTGCTGATCGACCTTTCCGATTCAATGGAGCAGAGCCTTACCTGTGCCCTGCTGGCGCGTGAATTAGGCGCAAAGGAGTTATGGGTCAAGGCCACCTCCGATGCCCATCACAAATTACTCAGCCGACTGGGCGTCGATCACATCGTACATCCTGAATATGATCTCGGCATCCGCGTTGCTGAAAGCCTTGCCTATCACGCAATGGTCGATTTCATCCATCTCGGCAATCATCAGTTTGTGGTCGAGCTGGAAGTCAGTGAGCGCCTGTGCAATGACTGCCAGCAACTCGATCATCTACCACTGGGTGATGACATCAGCGTCATTGCACTGCGCAAGGGCGAAAGGCTGGATCGTAAACCTGCCGCTGACACTCCACTCACCCATGGCGATCATCTGGTGCTGATCGGAGAACTGAGCGCATTGCGCAAGCTGGGGGCGCATCTATGAGGTCGCTGGATGGCCTCTCCAGCAAGCGGTCAGGGCTCTCTGACAACACACTCGCTGGCCTACTACGATGAGGCATCATTATCGACGTTACCTGCGCCCACTGACACGCTCACCACGTGGCCCGATCATTCATCTGTCACCACCGGAAATACTGCTCGGTGGCTTTCTCGGGCTCAGTCTGCTCGGTGCCGGACTACTCAAGCTGCCCGGTATGCACCATGAAAGCCTGAGCTGGCTGTCGGCACTCTTTACAGCGACATCGGCGGTCACTGTCACAGGACTATCCGTCACGCCACTCAGCGAATTCACTCTCTCGGGTCAAGCAGTAGTGATGATCTTGATCCAGCTGGGCGGCCTTGGTTTCATGACCCTCGCCGCCCTCTCACTCGTGATGCTCGGGCAGCGCCTGCCCATGCACCAGGCAAGCCTGGTACGCGAAGCCTTGAATCGCAGTAGCTCGCGCGAGATCGCCCGCCTGCTCAAGATCATCACGGCCTTTGCCCTGACACTAGAACTGACCGGCGCGTTGCTACTAGCGATTGACTGGGTGCCAATCTACGGCTGGCGTCACGGACTGTGGCTTAGCCTCTTCCATTCCATCTCGGCCTTTAACAATGCCGGTTTCACTTTGTGGCCGAATAGCCTACTGCGGGAAGCGACCAATCCGCTTGTGACAAGCGTGATCAGTGTGCTGTTCATGACCGGTGGCATTGGTTTTGCCGTCATTGGAGAACTTCGCGAGCGACGCCGTGAATATGGCTGGCGTGTACTACTGCAACCGTCTCGCTTCTCGGTGCAGACACGGCTTGTTCTCGAGGCCACTGTCATACTTAATCTGCTGAGTCTGGTGGTGATTCTGGCACTGGAATGGCGCAATCCCGGCACACTGGGTGGAATGGCCAATCAGGGTGAACGCGTACTTGCCGCCGCTTTCACCGCGGTCACGCCACGCACGGCTGGCTTCAGCGTCATCGATACTTCTGCGATGACTCACGCCAGCACACTGTGGACGATGGCACTGATGTTCATCGGTGGCGGGAGTGGCTCTACCGCAAGCGGAATAAAGCTGACCACCTTTGTAGTGCTGCTGTTGACGACTCGCTCCTTCCTACGCCGAGAAGCATCTCCTTCACTACATGGCAGACGCATCGGCGACGAGACGGTCTTCAAAGCCATTGCCGTGGCACTGACGGCAATATTGCTGATCTTCACCATGCTATTTGCGCTGACCATCACCGATCCGAATCATGACTTCCTGACGCTGGCCTTCGAGGTCGTCTCGGCCTTTGGCACCGTCGGCCTGAGTCGGGGGCTGACGCCTGAGCTGTCGACTCCCGGGCAACTGATCATCATCATCACCATGTTGCTGGGACGCACTGGGCCGCTGGCACTTGGCTACCTGTTGGCGACACGCAAACATCACGGCATCAACTATGCCCGCACGGAGCTTTCCATTGGCTAACGCAACGGTGACAACTCTGATGCTTGCCCGCTCTACAACACCAGGTACTGATCTCTAAAATGGCTTGAAATGACATTAATAACGCTCTGAAACGACAACAGCCCCGACGCAATGCGTCGGGGCTGTTGAATGATATGAGTCGACAGAATCCGTCACCCATGGAGCGGCAAGCAGATTTAGCCAACGACGCTAGTGGTCATCATCATCGTGATCATCATGGTCGTCGTGCTCATCCAGGCGCTGATGCGTATGGCCTTCGCCGTCGTACTCGTCCACGCGGGCCTTGAGTTTCTGGCCTGGGCGGAAGGTCACTACGCGACGCGCAGAGATCGGAATCTCCTCGCCGGTCTTGGGGTTTCGCCCCGGACGCTCGCGCTTGTCACGCAGGTCAAAGTTGCCAAACCCGGACAGCTTCACCTGTTCGTTCTCACGCAGGCAGCCACGAATCTCGTCGAAGAAGACTTCTACCATCGACTTGGCTTCGCGCTTGGACATGCCAAGATCTGAATGCAGATGCTCGGCGAGTTCCGCCTTGGTCAATGCTCCCATGTCCGCTCCCTCGTTCAAGTGGCGACTCATGCTCTCAGCGCCGCCCCGAAGCGTGTATGGCTATCGGTGACGATCGCATCGACTAACTGATTGATTTCATCATCATTGAGCGTGCGCGAAGGATGCTGCCAGGTCAAGCCTAGAGCGAGCGACTTGTGACCATCGGCTACCCCCTGGCCCTGATAAACATCAAATAGACGCAAATCTGTCAACCATTCCCCAGCCTGAGCACGAATAGCGTCGAGTAGCGACTGCACATGCACACCCTCTTCCACCACGAAAGCCAGGTCGCGACGAACTTCCGGATACTTCGACAACGGTGCGAAACGCGGTAAGCGACCCGCACAGGCAGCGGAAAGCGTAATTTCGAAGACGAATACCTCAACCTTCAGGCCAAGTTCGGCACGCGTGGCAGGATGCAAAGCCCCCATCCAGCCCACCGGCTCATCATTGAGCAACAGACGAGCGCTTTGCCCAGGATGCAGCGCTGGATGCTCAGCCGCATCAAAGCGCCATGCTGCGAGATTGCCACCTAATGCCAGCAGCGCTTCAACATCACCTTTGAGGTCGAAGAAATCCACCTTGTCACGACCGCCATTCCAACCTTCCGGCAAACGTGCACCGCTAATCAGACCGCCGACCATTGGGGTCTGCTCGAGCGTATCCAGCTCACCACGGAAGACAAGACCGGTCTCGAAAAGACGAACGCGTGACTGCTGACGATTGAGATTATGGCTCAGTGCCTTGACCAGGCCCGGCCATAGTGAGCTGCGCATGACAGCCATATCACTGGATATCGGGTTGGCCAGCGCCGGCGCCACACCGTCAGGATCCAGCGCTTTCTGCTGCTCCGGTGCGACGAAGCTATAACTGATCGCTTCCTGATAGCCACGCGCCACCAACTGACGACGTAGACTCGTCAGCGGCTGAGTCGCCTCGTGGGAAGCCGCTGGCGTCAGACGTGCATTCGGACGGCTGACCGGCAGATTGTTATAGCCATGAATGCGTGCCAGCTCTTCGATCAGATCAGCTTCGATACTGACATCGAAACGCCAGCTCGGCACCACGACCTGCCACTGGCCATCGCCATCGGCACGCATCTGCATGCCCAGACGCTCGAGAATCTCGACGATCTCGTCATTCGGCAACGCCATGCCCAGCATGCGCTCGACGCTGGCTGCACTCAGCCCAACGACAGCCGCCTTGGGTAGCTCAGCATCACTGGCCACTTCAATGACAGGGCCCGGCTGGCCACCAGCAATCTCGATCAGCAAGGCAGTCGCACGCTCCATGGCGTCACGCTGCAGCTGGGCGTCCACACCACGTTCGAAACGGTGCGAGCTGTCAGTATGCAAGCCATAGCTACGTGCCTTGCCGGCAATCGTCAGCGGAGCAAAGAAGGCAGCTTCGAAGAAGATATCCTGAGTATCAGCACTCACACCGCTACCCTTACCGCCCATCACGCCCGCAATGGCCAACGGGCCATTCTCATCAGCGATGACCAGGGTATCGTCACGCAGGGCGATCTCCTGGCCATCGAGCAGCGTCAGCGGCTCTTCGGCTTTTGCCATGCGTACGTCGATGCCACCGCTCAGGCACGCCAGATCGAAGGCATGCATCGGTTGACCGAGTTCAAGCAGCACATAATTGGTGATGTCGACCACTGGATCGATGCTGCGAATGCCGCTACGACGCAGTCGCTCTTCCAGCCACAGCGGAGAAGTCGCCGCTACATTGACACCACGGACCACACGGCCCAGGTAACGCGGGCAGCCTTGTGCCGCACTGACGGTCACCGGGAAGGTGTCATCGATCACAGCTGTCACCGGCGCGATGGCCGGTACAGTCACGGCAAGGCGATTGAGCACACCCACTTCACGGGCCAGCCCCTTGACGCTTAGGCAGTCACCACGATTCGGTGTCAGATCGACCTCGATGGCATTGTCATCGAGCTTCAACCACTCACGCGCGTCGCGACCGATTGGCGCGTCTGCTGGCAGCACCATGATGCCATCAGAGGCATCATCTTCAAGGCCCAGCTCAGAGGCACCGCAGATCATGCCGCGGGATTCAACACCGCGCAACTTGGCCTTGCGAATCTTGAAGTCGCCCGGCAGCTTCGCGCCGACACGTGCGAACAACACCTTCTGACCCACCGCCACATTGGGCGCACCACACACGACCTGCACCGGCTCATCAGAACCGTCATTCACCTGGCAGACATTAAGGCGATCTGCTTCAGGATGTGCTTCGCGAGAGATGACCTCAGCCACGACGACGCCGGAAAACTCACCGGCTACCGGATCGATACCATCGACTTCGAGGCCTGCCATGGTGATCTGGTCGGCTAGCTGCTGGGTCGTCAGCTCCGGCGACACCCATTCACGCAGCCACTGTTCGGAAAATTTCATCTTGCTGTCCTGTTCCGTAAGTCCACGCCCTCAGGGCGCGATACGTGAGTGAATGCCTAGCTGAACTGGCGAAGGAAACGCAGATCGTTCTCGAAGAACAACCGCAGGTCGTTGACGCCGTAACGCAGCATCGCTAGACGCTCCACACCCATACCGAAAGCGAAGCCGCGGAAGCGCTCGCTGTCGATACCGGAGTGACGGAAGACTTCCGGATGAACCATGCCGCAACCCATCACCTCAAGCCAGCCTGTGTGAGAGCAAACGCGACAACCATCGCCGGCACACATCACGCACTGAATATCGACTTCAGCGGACGGCTCAGTGAACGGGAAGTAGGACGGACGGAAGCGCACTTCCAGGTCATCACGCTCAAAGAAGGTATGCAGGAATTCTTCTACCGTTCCCTTGAGGTCAGCAAAGCTGACATTCTCGTCAACCAGCAAACCTTCCACTTGGTGGAACATGGGCGTATGTGTCAGATCGGAGTCGCAACGATACACACGCCCTGGACAGATGATGCGCAGCGGCGGCTCACTGGCCTTCATGCTCCGTACCTGCACCGGTGATGTGTGCGTGCGCAGCAGACGTGTGGCATCAAAGTAGAAGGTATCGTGCATCGCGCGCGCCGGGTGATGCGAAGGAATGTTCAGCGCTTCGAAGTTATGATGATCGTCTTCGATTTCCGGACCTTCCGCGACACCGTAACCA
This sequence comes from Cobetia sp. QF-1, assembly GCF_002213105.1. Classification (NCBI taxonomy): domain Bacteria; kingdom Pseudomonadati; phylum Pseudomonadota; class Gammaproteobacteria; order Oceanospirillales; family Halomonadaceae; genus Cobetia; species Cobetia sp. QF-1. Next base: position 562,059 of record NZ_NBVS01000002.1, on the reverse strand, counting down.
ATGCGCGAGAAGAAGCTTTCGATACGCTCGAGCGTGCGTGTGACCGGATGCAGGCCGCCAACCGGCTCACCACGTCCCGGCAGGGTCACATCAATACGCTCCGAGGCCAGCCGCGCATTGAGCGCAGCAGTTTCCAACGCATTACGCTGCGCATCCAGCTCGCCACTCAGCAGCTGCTTGGCTTCGTTGATGGTCTCACCGGCCTTGGGACGCTCTTCGGGAGACAGCTTGCCCAGCCCCTTGAGCAATGCAGTGATCTCGCCCTTCTTGCCCAGGAAGCGTATCCGAACCTCGTCAAGGGTCTGGACGTCTCCGGCCGCCTGGATCGCGGTGCGTGCTTCGTCCACCAGGGTGGAAAGATGTTCCATCCGTTCAGCTCCGATCGCTTGAGTCACTGATGGGAGTCGCCCCACCATCAGCGGAAGTCGCGCCGACCATAAGGCCGGCAGGGAGAGCGTCCCGTCGACGGTGATACACGTCAGCGATCACGCTCTTGCCAAAGTCTGGCTCCTGAACAAGGAACCAGACTTATCAATATAAATGCCTGGCACACCCAGCCAGTACCACTATTCGAGAGTGCCAAACAAAAACAGGGGAAGAGCGGCTGCTCTTCCCCTGAGACGTAACACGTCATCGTAGTGCCATCTGATCAGCTCGATGCGTACACCTTGCTAGCCTTATCAAGACAGTATCCGAGGATGCTGCCAGGACATCGATGGCACCTGATCCGGTCACTTAGGCAGCTTTTGCTTTTTCAACGATGGCAGCAAAGGCAGCTTTTTCGTGAACCGCGATATCGGCGAGGACCTTACGGTCGATCTCGATATTGGCCTTCTTCAGGCCAGCAATGAAGCGGCTGTAAGACATGCCATTGATGCGGGCCGCAGCGTTGATACGCGCGATCCACAGTGCACGGAACTGACGCTTACGGACACGACGGTCACGGTAAGCATACTGGCCGGCCTTGATGACAGCCTGCTTGGCTACGCGGAAGACGCGTGAACGCGCTCCGTAGTAACCTTTGGCCTGCTTCATGATCTTCTTGTGACGGCGACGTGCGACGACGCCACGCTTGACGCGGGACATAGCGTACTCCTGATATTAAGAAAGGTAGACCGAGGTAAGGACGGCTTACAGGTTCGGCAGCATACGGCGGATGAGCGCCTTATCTGCAGCGTGAACCTGTTTCATGCCACGCAGCTGACGCTTACGCTTGGTCGACTTCTTGGTCAGGATGTGGCTACGGAAGGACTGCTTGTGCTTGAAGCCATTGGCAGTCTTCTTGAAGCGCTTGGCAGCGCCGCGGTTAGTCTTGATCTTCGGCATGAGTTTTAACTCCGCTCGGTTTCTTGAGAAAATCCAAGGCCGACAAAAACAGAATCACGCCCGCAGGCGTGACCCTGAAATGTCCGTTTTAATGCCTATGGATCACTTCTTTTTCGGCGCGAGAATCATGATCATCTGACGGCCTTCCATTTTCGGGAAGGACTCGACGACCACAAGCTCGCCAAGGTCGCCGGCGATTCGTTCCATCAGCTTGCGGCCGATGTCCTGATGCGCCATTTCACGACCACGGAAGCGCAAGGTTACCTTACCCTTGTCTCCGCCTTCGATGAAGCGAATCAGGTTGCGCAGCTTGACCTGATAGTCGCCTTCATCGGTACCAGGACGGAATTTGACTTCCTTGACCTGGATTTGTTTCTGCTTCTTCTTCTGCAGATTTTTCTGTTTCTTTTCATCGAAAAGAAACTTGCCGTAATCCATGATCTTACAGACGATGGGATCGGCATTGGAAATCTGGACGAGGTCGAGCCCTGCCTCTTCGGCTTTGGTGAGCGCTTCTTTCGTTGGCACTACGCCAACCTGCTCTCCGTCTGCGTCGATGAGGCGGACTTCGTCCGCACGAATACGGTCATTGATGGGAGCCCGCTTTTCCTGGGGGCGTCCGCGCTGATTATTCCGCTTGATCGTTGCGTCTCCGTTTGGCTGAAAATCATTACTGTCAGACTCGTTCTTCCGTCAGGTGTTCCACGAATGCTGAAACACTCATGGTACCGAGGTCTTCACCAGAACGGGTACGGACAGCTACTGCGTCAGCTTCCACTTCCTTGTCGCCTACGACGATAAGGTAAGGGACCTTCTGCAGAGTATGCTCACGGATTTTAAAGCCGATCTTCTCGTTCCTCAAGTCTGCTTTGACACGGATGTCATGTTTCTCGAGGCGAGAGACCAGATCCTTGGCATATTCTGCCTGGGAATCCGTGATGTTAAGTATGACGACCTGCTCTGGGGCGAGCCAAAATGGCATCGCGCCTGCGTGGTGCTCAATCAGAATACCGAGGAAGCGCTCAAAAGAGCCGAGAATCGCGCGGTGTAGCATAACCGGCGTGCGACGCTCTCCACTTTCATCGACAAACTGGGCACTGAGACGCTCAGGCAGATTGAAGTCCAGCTGTAGAGTACCACACTGCCAGACACGATTCAGACAATCTCGTAGTGAGAATTCAATCTTCGGTCCGTAGAAAGCACCTTCGCCCGGCTGAAGATCCCATGGCAGACCGGTAGCATCAAGTGCTGCCTGCAGTCCTGCTTCAGCCTTGTCCCATGCTTCCGGCTCACCGATGTAGGATTCAGGGCGAGTAGAGAGCTTCAGTTCGACGTCTTCAAAGCCAAACTGCCGATAGACCTCAAGCGTCAGACGAATGAAATCTTCTGCCTCTGTCTGTATCTGATTATCAGTACAGAAAATGTGAGCATCATCCTGAGTAAAACCACGTACACGCATCAGACCATGCAGCGAACCAGATGGCTCATTACGGTGACAGGAGCCGAACTCAGCGAGACGCAGCGGCAGATCACGGTAGCTCTTCAGGCCTTGATTGAAGACCTGGACGTGACACGGGCAGTTCATCGGCTTGACCGCGTACTCACGCTTCTCGGACTCTGTGGTGAACATCAACTCATTGTAATGTCCCCAATGCCCGGATTTTTTCCAAAGCGAAAGATCAACCACCTGCGGCGTCTTGATCTCCTGATAGCCATTCGCACGCTGGATACGGCGCATGTACTGCTCGAGCACCTGGTACATGGTCCAGCCATTCGGATGCCAGAACACCATACCCGGTGCTTCTTCCTGCATGTGGAACAGATCAAGCTTCTTGGCCAGCTTGCGGTGATCGCGCTTCTCGGCTTCCTCAAGACGCTTGAGATAGGCCTTGAGCTGCTTCTTGTCCGGCCATGCGGTGCCGTAGATGCGTGTCAGCATCGGCTTGGTGGAATCGCCACGCCAGTAGGCGCCGGCCAGCTTGAGCAGCTGGAAGTGCTTGAGATGGCGGGTATTCGGCACATGCGGACCGCGGCACATGTCGGTGTATTCTTCATGGTGGTACAGACGAATAGTATCGCCTTCACCGATACCTTCGATGACTTCCTGCTTGTAGGGCTCGTTACGTGTCTCGAACGCGGCGATGGCCTGGTCGCGTGACACATATTCGCGCACTACATCATATTCGGTATCGATCAGCTGCTTCATGCGCTTCTCGATGGCCTCAAGATCTTCCGGCGTCACCGAGCGACCGAAGTCGATATCGTAATAGAAACCATCAGTGATGACCGGACCGATAGCCATCTTGGCATCAGGGTAGAGCTGCTTGACGGCATGACCGATCAAGTGGGCGCAGGAGTGACGAATCACCTCCAGGCCCTCTGCGTCACGCGCCGTAAGAATGGCGACGTTGGCATCTTCGGTGATCATGTCGGCGGCGTCGACTTCGACTCCATTGATCTTTCCAGCAACGCAGGCCTTGGCCAGACCAGGACCGATGGACTCGGCCAGCTGCATCACGGAGATCGGAGTATCAAAAGTACGCTGGCTGCCGTCAGGCAGAGTAACGATAGGCATGAAGAATTCCTTGCGTTCAGTGGTGGCCCTTACCAAGGGTCACGTGAAACGGATTTAGCCGAGCGCCACCGGCGTCGGCTCGAAAAGGGTGTAGCACATCACGAGTCCACGGCCCCCGTTATCCCCGGCCTACAATGCCTGGAGAGTCAGTCCTGCGTTGCCTGTAACAGCCAAAGCTGTCGCATACAATGCAAGACGCAGGAGCCATCCGGTCACGGACGAACTCGACCTTAGCAGCCTATCAGAAAAGCGTAAAGGCACTGCCAGGCGGGCCAAACTCGATCACTCACTCGCAAACGCAGACAGGGCGCCCGAAGGCGCCCTGTCTGTTTCAACATACGACGTATGGCTTACTTAACTTCGGCAAGCTCAACACGACGGTTTTCTGCACGACCTGCAGAAGTATCGTTACCGGCAACAGGCTGTTCTTCGCCGTAGCCCATGGTTTCGATACGAGCAGAGCCAACGCCTTCGGAAGCCAGGTAGGCCTTCACGGAATCAGCGCGCTTCTGGGACAGCTGCTTGTTGTAGGTGTCAGAGCCGACAGAGTCAGTGTGACCTTCGACGCGAACACGGACGTTCTCGTTGGAGACCAGCTTCGCAGCAACGCCATTCAGCACTTTCTCAGCGTTGGCAGTCAGCTTGGCGGAATCGAACTCGAAGTTCACGTCACGCAGCACGAGGTCGGCGACGCAACCCAGAGCGTTGACCTTGGCACCGGCCGGAGTATTCGGGCACTGGTCCTGGTAATCCGGCACGCCGTCACCGTCGGAATCGAGCGGGCAGCCTTTCGCATCAACAGTGACGCCTGCCGGAGTCCCCGGGCACTGGTCTTTATAGTCAGCAACGCCGTCACCGTCGGTGTCCAGCGGGCAGCCTTTCGCATCAACAGCGACGCCTGCCGGAGTACCCGGGCATTCGTCACGGTCGTTCGGCACGCCATCGCCATCGTCGTCCATGGACTTCGGAGCATCGTCAGCACACAGAAGTGCACCAGCAGTTGCGCCGCCCACAGCACCCAGAGAAGCGCCAGTGTCTTCGTCGCTATCGCCGGAGACGCTGTAACCCAGGCCGCCACCGATCAGGCCGCCGGCCAGACCGCAGACGAACGGCTGGCTGTACCAGGGCTTCTCAGCAGATGAAGACTGGGAAGCAGAGCTTGCGCAGCCGGACAGGCCAACAACCAATGCAGAACCCAGAACCAAGCCAGTCGTAGATCTTTTCATGTAAGACTCCTTCTTAACACAGCGCTATATGTAACGGGGGTGTTACGCAGCGGCTCCGAGTATAAGAGCCGAACTCGTTACGGTGAAAGGAATTTCATGCAACATCATCCCTTTAGAAGAAAGCACATGTAGGTGCGTCCTTCCAGCTCTGATCGGGTCTGTTTCCCTTGAAAACGGTACCGATCCTCATGCATACGTTGAAGGAAAACAGTGTTTTTTGCAACGTCGAAAAACTTTGACACTATCTGTATCTTTATAGAGACGCTGTAAAAGACCTGTCTCACCTCCTCCCGAGGTGTTGACGAATCAGTCCCTCGAAGAGATCAACGCCGAGCGTGATCAGGGTATCAGGAAAATCATATTGCGGGTGGTGCAACCCTGGCATTTCTTCACCAGCGCCGAGCGTAAACATGGCTGCATGGCAGTCGCGGCCTAGTACGCCAACATCTTCAGACCAACGGTGAGCATGAAGAAGCTCGACGCAATCATGCCCCAATTGTGCAGTTACCTCGCGAATCACGTCGTTTGCCTGCGGTGAATTCCAGGTCGCCTCGAAGACATCACACCAGTCGACCTCAATCCCCAATCGGTCTTCTTCTGCTTCGCTACGCGCAAGAGAAACAGCAGCTTCAGCCAGTGCTTTCATCATGTCATTGCTTTCGGTACGCAGCGTTGCCATGACTTCGGCATCTCCCGGGGATGTGCCAAAAGCCACTTCTCCGAGGCGCGCATGGATCAATGTGACCATCGCCAAGCCAGTTTCATCCGCAAACTGAAGCGGCAATCGTGACAGTCCTTGCATGATTCGACACATGGCCATTGCAGGGCTACGACCATTTTCGGGGTGTGCCGCATGAGCACATAAACCGGAAAGCCGCACGATCATGCCGCGCGAGGCACAGGTAAAGGCCTCGTCACGCACACTGACTTCACCCAGAGGACGTCCCGGCAGGTTATGACAGGAGTAGAGATAATCGGGCCTGATAGCCTGAAATGCGCTGGTACGCACGACCGCCCTCGCCCCTTCTCCCGTTTCTTCTGCAGGCTGGAATAACAACACGACCTCGCCCCGCGCGACTGGCGTTTCAGCAAGACGTTGCGCTACGCCCAGCAACCAGCTCATGTGCCCGTCATGGCCACACAGATGCCCCACATGCGGGCGACACGACGACCAGTCGCCACGCGGCTCCTCATCAATAGGCAGCGCGTCCAGCTCACAGCGCAGCATGACACGAGGGCCAGGCAAGACACCTCGGAAGATAGCCGCCAACCCATGCCCGCCGAGTCCGGTGACCACCTCGCCACCAGCCTCTTTCATCCAGCCGGAGATACAGGCAGCAGTAGCCGCTTCCTGGCCAGAAAGCTCTGGTTCGCGATGTAACGCGTGACGCAATTCCACCAGAGAGGTCCCCAGCAGGGGGAGTGTTACGTTCATGATCGCCTCACAATGATCAATAAGAGCGCACAAGGATTAGCCTCGCAACCACTAGACGGCCCTGCCCAGGTCAGCAGGCACCACCGGCCGCTTGCGGCCAAGATAGTGCTGATGCCAGAAATCCATATTTTCAAGCACGCGATCAGCGGCCTTTTGAAGCGCCTCAGTGAGCGTTTCCTCGACGGCGATACGCTCCCGATCCTCGGCAAGACGCTCGCGCGGACTCAATGCCTTGCGAGCTGAATGAGTGTGCAGGTGCGCCACACGGCCATGCAGAATGCCGAAGGCAGACAACACTTCATCCTCGGCAAGCGTTGTATCGAGAATTTCGACCAGTACCTTGCAGCGAAGCCCCCCCTCGACCAGATCAATCTGCCCTGCCTGCATGGCGCGCGCGATCGTCTCGAGGCTCTCGAGGCAGTTGGCCCGCGCTCGCGTCAGCTCTTCCTCTTGCAACGCCTCTCGCTCCTTGACCTGACCACGTAGCTTGAGCGCATACACCGCGAGACCCACGATGATAATGAGCGCGATAGCGATCAAGATAATGCTGCTGCTCAAAGACATGCCTTTCTCCTGCAGAAAACAAACCACGAGTATAGGGATTGGAGGCACGACACCCAAGACAGATCATCACACAGCGGATGGCAAGCATGGCGAGCACTGGCAATAAACCTTTTTGTGACAATTCACTGCCATCAAGCATGAAAAAGCCCTATATCGTCATGGATACAGGGCTTTTAGCATCACAAGAGCGCCATTAGCGTTCGGCCATCAATGCCTCAAAGCTCGCCTTGAGCTTGAGATTCTGCGCCTGATGCGAGTAGTCACGAGCCAGATTCGCCAGTGTTTCTCCCAGCGCTTGCGCATCGCTTTCCAGCAACTGGATACAGCGCTCAGCCCATTGCTCAGCGGTAGATTCAGCTGCCATGACCAACAGCGGATGCTTATCCAGTAACTCTGCAGACCCGACCCGCGCATTCAGCAGTACCGGTGCACCACAGGCCATGGCCTCCAGCGCGACACGACCAAACTCTTCGATATGTGCCGGCAATACGAACAGATCCAATGCGCCGTAGAGCGTTTCAACCTCGGGGATAGTCGAGCGCCACAGCATACGTGCCTCTATACCGACCTCACGCGCCTGTTGCTGGTAAGGCGTGGCATTATCCTTGCCGACGACCAGAAAGCGGTACCGGCCCGGTGAGGCCTGCTCCATCAGCGCCGCCATGGCCACGAAACCCGCCACATTACGCTTGGTGAAGTTACCGGAAGAGACCAGACCAATCAGGAGCTCATCATCACTGACTCCCAGTGACTCACGCTGGACGGCGCGTCCGGCACGCGCCCGCTCGGGCGTGAATTGCTCTGGATCATAGCCCGGGTAACTGATCTCGATCTTGTCACGTGCAATGCCGTAACGACTGATGAGATCTTCCCCCATCATGCGCGAATTGACCGCCACCTGACGAAACTTCCCTCCCTTGAGCACGTGATCGTGTATGGCCGCGACCTCGTGACCGTCTGGCAACTCGCGGCCATGTATGCACTGCGAGGCCAGATGCACGCAGTTGTGCAGATAGACCGTATCCGGGCTCTCGCAATCACCATGACTGATCAAGAGATTCGGCGCATGACGCTTGGACCACGCCTGTACACGACGATTGAACCAAAAGCGGCGGAAAGCACCTTTCAGCGGCCAACGCCACAAGCGCACCAGCTCGGCCCCGTGCTGACGCGAGAGCTCTGGTTTGCCACGCTCGGCCAGAATCACTACGCGATAGCCCAGCGCACGCAAGGCATCCGCCTGTTCAAACGCGTTACGGCTGGCGCCGGTATTTTTCTCGACCTGCCGAATGGCAATAGCCGCAAGCTTCTTGCCGATTCCAGACCGTCCCTCGTTCACGAGGCCTCCCGCGCGGCCAGCATGGAATCCCCACGGCCAACGGCGTAGTACATCAGGCCCGCTGCTTTCATTGCCGCAGGTTCAAACAGATTGCGTCCGTCAACGACGACCGGGAAACCGAGCTGTGCCTTGAGCCACTCGCCATCCAACGTGCGGAATTCCTTCCACTCGGTGCAGATCACCAGCGCATCTGCGCCCTTGACGGCCTGAACGTTGTCAGCCACCAGCACCAGATCATCGCGCTCACCGTAGATACGGCGGCACTCCTTCATTGCTTCCGGATCATAAGCCTGCACCTTGGCACCCGCGGCCCACAGCGCTTCCATCAGCGTGCGGCTCGGCGCATCGCGCATGTCATCGGTATTGGGCTTGAAGGCCAGCCCCCACACTGCGATGGTCTTGCCGGCGAGATCGCCATCGAAGGCGCGTGACAGCTTCTCGAACAGCGTGACTTTCTGACGCTTGTTGACGGCTTCAACAGCTTGCAGAAGCTCAGCGTCATAGCCGACCTGACTGGCAGTACGTGCCAGTGCCTGCACGTCTTTAGGGAAGCAGGAGCCGCCATAACCGCAGCCCGGATAGATGAAGTGGTAGCCGATACGCGGGTCACTGCCGATACCACGCCGCACTTCCTCAATATCCGCGCCGAGCCGCTCGGCCAGATTGGAAATCTCGTTCATGAAACTGATCTTGGTCGCCAGCATCGCATTGGCAGCATATTTGGTCAGCTCTGCAGCTCGCACGTCCATGAACATCAGCTTTTCATGGTTACGGTTATACGGCGCATAACATTCACGCATGCACTCACGAACCTTCTCAGAGTCAGTACCCACCACGATACGTGCACCGCGCGTGAAGTCTTCCAGCGCAGCACCTTCCTTGAGGAATTCCGGGTTGGAGCAGACATCAAAGTCGTGCATCGCACCGCGCTCGTTCAGCACCTCGGCGATGCGCGTGGTGACACGGTCTGCTGTCCCCACTGGCACGGTCGACTTGTCGATGATGACCTTGTAGCCATCCATGAACTCACCGATGGTGCCCGCCACGGCCAATACATACTTGAGGTCGGCACTACCGTCTTCATCCGGCGGCGTGCCGACAGCGATGAACTGCAAAGTGCCATGCTCGACAGCCTGGCGGGCATCGGTAGTGAAGTTAAGGCGCCCCGCTTCGACATTGCGCAGCACCATACTCTCGAGGCCCGGCTCATAGATGGGTATCTCGCCACGCTTGAGACCGTCGATCTTGGCCTCGTCCACATCCATGCACACTACATCATGGCCAACATCCGCCAGGCAGGTACCAGTGACCAGGCCTACATAGCCTGTTCCGAAGACAGTGATGTTCATGTCAGTCCTTGAGCGTTTCTGAGGGTAATGAAGGGGGTGATAGCATGATCGGCGCCGAGACATCCGATGGCGTCACGCCAGCCCCGGGAATCTTGCCCGGCACTGCAAATTCGGTGCCTTTCTCAGGCATGAAACCAGGATTTTCCAACAGCCGCGTCGTCGCCTGAACCGCCTCTTCCAGCTCCTCAGCTCCTGGAGCCAGAGGGCGAGCAAGATAATCGGACGGCAGACTCTCAAAGAAATTCAGACGACCTAGCTGATCCAATACAGGATGGCGTGCACGCGGCTGATAACAAGCCGACCAGGGTGATAGACAGGGCTTGTTACCCGAAAAATGGATTCCCATCCAATCACTGGCCAGGTAAGGAAGGTCAAAGCTGGCAAAGGGCTCATCGGCGTGAGCACGTAATCGCGTCATTTCACGCGTCGGATTGGGCCCCTGACCTGCCTGCCACAGCCACAGGGGGATGCGGTAAGGTGCCTGACTGGGGCGATCACCACCATGCACATAGGCATCGTTGAGCGGATCATGTTCCAGTCCGTGATCCGAGAGATAAAGCACCCCAGCCGGATGTCCTTCAAGGCGCTGGAAGACACCTTCCAGTACCTGATCGGTAAAGCGAATACTGTCATCGTAAGCATCGGTCAGTGGTTTGGTGCTGTCCGGTGTCAGAAAATAACGTAGCGCTTCCGGATACTGCAGGCTCGCCGGCGGATGACTGCCATAGAGATGCAGCACAATCAGTCGCGGCCCCTTGACGTCACGCGCCAACGCCTCATCAAGCGCATCCAGCAGACCATCATCGTAATCACTCATGATGGTCTTCGCGATATCGGCGCGCCGGGCGATCGCAGTGATCCAGGTGTGCTCAGAGCTGATATCAAGCCCCTGCCGCGACAGCCATTCGGTGTGAAATCCTGCCTGATTGGCGAGCGCAATCAGGTTGGCATCCAGATAGCGCGGCGAAAAGGTACGCGGGTCGGTCAAGCTAGCCAGCATCGGTACCGCCAACACTGTTTGCGGCGCCGGTGCGATCGCCTGATCGAACACGACCAGCTGCTCGCGTCGCGCATCAAGATTGGGTGTCGTCGGGCGCGGATAGCCATACAAAGACAGCTGGTCACGCCGCTGTGATTCACCGATCACCAACACGAACACCGCATCGTCAGGTATCCGAGGGCTGCGGGTCACTTTACCGAAATCGTAGTCATCCGCCATCAGTGCCTTGAAGCGCTCCTTTTCCCACCAGGCATGCGAAGTGGTCGCCAGATTCCAGCCCGGTGACACCGCCAACATCGTGATAGGCAGCGGAACGCTCGCACGCCCCCACTGCCAGCTACCCGCCAGTAGCATCAGCATCCAGCCGACAAACATCACTCCACTACGTCTCGCCCAGCGTGAGCGCGCCAAACCTGCGCCATGGCGATTCGCCAAGGACAGCGCCAGCAAAAAGAAGCCCGGCGGCACGATAAGCGCCAGCGGAAACTTGAATAGCATCGCCATCGATTCGCTGCGACTGGTATCCAGCGAGCTCAGTGCAAACGCCAACCCATAGCGGGAATCATAGTAGACCGCACTGACGACACTGGCAGAGAGATTGATGCCTAGCGCCGCCATCAGCACTAGCGTCGACCAGCGCCAGCCACGCCTATGAACGCCCGCCAGCAGGCACGGCCACAGTAGCAAGTTGCCGATCAGGATAAGGCCGCCTTCCAGCAGCCCGTGATAGATCAGTGGCACCACGCTTGCCAACAACGACATCACGACAGTGGCAAGCAGTCCCCCTCCAACACTTGCCTGAGGGCGAACGCCAAACAGGCCATGTCGAAGACACCTGAAAGCACGCTTCACTCTGCCATCACTCGTGGCTGCATGATGTTGGCGATCAGCAGGCATAGGGCGTCCCATCAAAGCTCATGATTTGACCCACTAATACCGGGCGATTCCAGATCGAGCGCAATAGTGAGCTGATGCATGATAAATCTCACGGTAAATCAAAAGGAACGTCCACATGATTTCTGTGGCACATGATACGCAAAAGCGGCCGCGAGTGCTGATCGCGACCGCTCTAATAGACGGAAACCTGACTGCCGTCAGTACCTTACGACTGGCGATAACCATTAGGGTTATTTGACTGCCAGCGCCAGCTATCCGCCATCATGCGGTCCAGCCCCAGCTCAGCCTTCCAGTTAAGCTCATTGAAGGCCTTGTCCGGCTCCGCCCAGCACTCCGCGATATCGCCCGGACGACGCGGCGCGATACGATACGCCACCGGACGACCACTCGCTTTCTCGAAGGCCTTGACCATCTGCAGCACGCTGTAGCCCGTCCCCGTGCCGAGGTTATAGGTATGCACACCATCACGCGCATCACCGGCTAGATAGTCCAGCGCCTTGAGGTGGCCATCTGCCAGATCTACCACATGAATGTAATCACGCACGCCAGTCCCGTCCGGAGTTGAATAGTCATCACCGAACACCGCCAGCTCATCCAGACGACCCACCGCGACCTGGCTGATGTAGGGCACCAGATTGTTGGGGATGCCGTTGGGATCTTCACCAATGGTGCCAGAGTCGTGCGCGCCGACCGGATTGAAGTAGCGCAGCAGCGCAATACGCCAGCTGCTATCAGCAATCGCCAGATCACGCAGCATTTCCTCGACCATCAGCTTGGAGCGGCCGTAGGGATTGGTTGCAGAGGTCGGGAAGTCTTCACGAATAGGCGTAGAAGCCGGATCGCCATATACCGTGGCAGAAGACGAGAACACGATACGCTTGACGCCAGCGCGCGCCATCGCATCACACAGCACCAATGTGCCGCTGACGTTGTTGTCGTAGTAGGCCAGTGGTTTGGCGACACTCTCACCCACTGCCTTGAGGCCTGCAAAATGCACGACGGCCTCGATATCATGACGCTCGAACAGGCTGTCGAGCAGCGCACCATTGCGGATATCCCCCTCAACGAAAGGCACTTCACGCCCTGCAAGCGTTGCCACGCGCGCAAGAGATGCCTCACTGGCGTTGGAAAGATTATCCAGCACCAACACTTGATGGCCGGCTTCCATGAGCGCCAATACCGTGTGAGACCCGATATAGCCTGCACCACCCGTGACCAGAATCATCAATCATCTTCCTTGTGCATATAATCGTGCGATCGTCAGTCGAGCAGCGCCCAGCGCTACATCAACCCTTTTCATGGCAGCTAACCCTACCTGCCGACCTTGTGGCTCACAAGTCCACAGTGGACGACAGCGTCTGTCGCCAGACGGCAACCGGTAGCGTAGCCAGCGGAATATCGTTGCGATTGGGCATTGTCGATATTTCACCTTTCTACCTGCTCGATACCGCCAATATTGGGTAGTGAGCAGGTGCCTAATGCTGAGATAATAGCGCGGTCTCGCACGTCGGAGAAAAGCTCCCACGCCAATATCCGACAGACACCTGACCAATAACATCAATATCGCCTTACTGGCACATCGCCATCATCTATCATGACCCATATGAACAACATGATGAGGAAGTCCGTGGCTGCACGGCTTCTCTGGAGTCAACATGCCTGACCACTCTTCTGATCAGACCACTGATCGCTCAAGCGAAAGCCCTACGCCTGATTCACAACAAGCGCCCCTTGCCGCTCGTGTCGGGCTAATCCTTGGACCGCTATTCCTGCTGCTGACCTGGCTGACACCGCCACCGGGCGGCATGCCGGAGACTGCCTGGCTATGTGTGGGCCTGGCCCTGTTGATGGCGACCTGGTGGGCTACTGAAGCATTGCCTATTCCGGTGACGTCATTGCTGCCTATCGTGCTGGTACCAGCGCTCGGTATCAGTGACATCAAGAGCACGACCGCGGCCTACGCCAATCCCACCATCTACCTGTTCCTCGGCGGTTTCCTGCTCGGCATCGCCATGCAGCGCTGGGACCTGCATCGTCGTGTCGCTCTACATACGCTGAAACTGGCTGGCAGCTCGCCACGCCGCCAGATCGCCGGCTTCATGATCGCGACTGGTTTCATCAGCATGTGGGTCTCCAATACCGCCACCAGCATCATGATGCTGCCGATCGGCATGTCAGTGGTCAGTCTGATGTCCAGTGGCAAGGACGAACGCGATAGTGGCGACCCGGAACTCAAGCGCTACGCTGCCGCCCTGTTACTGGCGATCGCCTACTCCGCTAGCCTGGGGGGTATCGCCACACTGATTGGCACCCCGCCCAATGCGCTGCTGGCAGGTTATCTGGCCAGTGATCAAGGCATCGAGATCGGCTTCGCCCAGTGGATGCTGATCGGTCTGCCGGTCGCGATCGTCATGTGCACCATCACCTGGTGGTGGCTGACACGCACACCCTTTACCTTCAAGGCCAATCAAGACAGCGGCCAAATGATTACACGTGAGCTAGGTGCGCTAGGCACGATGAGCAGCGCCGAGAAACGTGTGGGCATCGCCTTCCTCACCGCAGCATTGCTGTGGATGTTCCGTCCGTTGATCAATCAGGCCGGCTTCGACTGGCTGTCGGATACCGGCATTGCGATGGCGATTGGCGTATTGCTGTTCGCAATCCCCTCCGGCACGGCACGCGGGCGACGCCTGCTGGTGTGGGAAGATGCGCGTGATCTACCGTGGGGCGTGCTGTTGCTGTTCGGGGGTGGCCTGGCACTGGCCGGGGTCATCAAGAGTTCCGGATTGGCGGAGTGGATCGCCGCGCAACTGTCCATCTTCAGCGTGCTACCGCTCATCGGGCTCGTGGGCATCGTGGTACTGGTGATCATCTTCCTGACCGAGGTCACGTCCAATACCGCGACGGCAGCCGCCTTCCTGCCGCTACTCGGCGCGCTGGCACTATCGTTGGATATTGATCCGCTGCTGATCACCGTACCGGCAGCCATCGCCGCGAGCTGTGCCTTCATGATGCCAGTCGCGACGCCCCCCAATGCCATCGTGTTTGCCACTGGACACCTCAAGATTCAAACCATGATGCGCGCAGGCTTCTTCCTGAACCTGGCAGGTACCGTCGTGGTAACTCTGCTGGCCTACGCGCTTATCGTGGCCTTCTGGATGTAACGTTCAAGCTCGTCTTCTGTCCCTGAAAACGACAACACCGGACTCCATTGGAGTCCGGTGTTGTCGTTTTTTACAGGAGATTCGCTCAGGCTTAGAAGAAACCGAGGAAACCCTTGATGATCAGCGAGTTTGCGATATCGATCAGGAAACCACCCACCACCGGTACGATGATGAAGGCTAGCCGCGATGGGCCATGATGCTGGGTCACCGCCTGCATGTTGGCAATCGCCGTCGGCGTAGCCCCCATGCCGAAGCCACAGTTACCTGCGACAAGTACCGCAGCATCGTAGTTCTTGCCCATCAAACGGAAGGTCACTTGAGTGGTGTAAACGAACACCAGCACCACCTGCACCAGCAGGATAGCCAGAATCGGCAACGCCAGGTTGGCAAGATCCCACAGCTTCAGCGTCATCAATGCCAGCGCAAGAAAGACGGATAGGCAGATGTTGCCCAGCACGTCGACCGCATGGCTATTGAGATGCTTGTCACCAAAGGTGCGCACCACATTGCCGATCACGATACAGCTGAACAGTACCCACACGAAGGTCGGTAGCTCGAAGGCAGTGTCAGCCGCAAGACTCTGCAGCTGCTGACCACAGACCACGCCCAATAGCAGCATGAAGAGCGTCTTCAGTGCATTGGCGGTATTGAGCGGATGCTGGACTTCACTCTCATCGTATTCAGATTCGCTGGTCTGGGCGGCAATATCCTGCCCATCGCGCTTCATGCGCTTGATCAGATAACGCGCTGTCGGACCACCGATCAGCGAGCCGAATACCAACCCGAAGGTGGCACACGCCATCGCGACTTCCATGGCGCCATTGATGCCATATTCCTCAGCAAAGACGTTGGCCCATGCCGCGCCCGTACCGTGGCCCCCGGACATGGTGATGGAACCACCGAGTAGACCCAGCACCGGGTCAAGACCGAACAGGCTGGCTACGGCCACGCCAAACAGGTTCTGCAGAATCAGTAGACCGATCACCAACGCGAGGAATAGCACCAAC
Source organism: Cobetia sp. QF-1 (assembly GCF_002213105.1). Taxonomy (NCBI): domain Bacteria; kingdom Pseudomonadati; phylum Pseudomonadota; class Gammaproteobacteria; order Oceanospirillales; family Halomonadaceae; genus Cobetia; species Cobetia sp. QF-1. The sequence goes on along the minus strand of NZ_NBVS01000002.1, from coordinate 546,177 downwards.
TTGCTGCCACCGGCACGAATCATCCGTATGTCAGCAGACAGACCGACGGAACCGAAGAACAGCAACATGAAGGGGGTCTGCAGCCCACCGAAGAACTGGAACTCATAACCAAGGGCACGTAGGCCGGTCACGATGACAGTGGCGATAAGACCGCCGACCACAGGTTCGGGGATATTGAATTCTCGAAGCACGCTCACGCGTTCGACAATGAGATGGCCAACGACAAGGACAAGCGCCGCCAGCAGCAGGGTGGTGATTGCATCAAGTTGAATCATGCGATACCGATGAGTAGTTGTGGATTGTTCTAGCGGACCTTTTGAACGAGAGGTGCACTGGCGATACTCGACAAGAGGAGGATGGGGACACATCCATTATCTCTCTCATCAGGGAGGCTGCCTTTGCACCGCTTGGAATTGTTGTGTTCTCGAATCCGGTCTGCCACCAGATCGTTATCATTATGCGAGTGCTGCGATGATACGCAGGGATTACACCGGTGCAAGCGCCGATGTTGAACAGCCAGACAACTTCCGACAAAAGTCTATATCACTGCTCGTCAGAGACATTGCCGAACACGCGGTCTGAAACACATCAAACCCCGCGCCACCGCTGGCTTGAGCACCAATGTCTCCTGGCTTGAAGCACAACACCCCCGTTCATCTGAACGGGGGTGTTGTAAGTGCTCCAAACAAGCATTTCAGACATGTTTTGTGACGTATCTCGCAGCGGGCGTCAGGATTTTCACATTTCGTGTTTCATTACACCGATACAGGCGCTGCCTCTTCGGCACGTTCAGCTTCACTGCGAGCATTACTTTCCAGGCCACGATTGACCGCCGAGAGCACCGCCTTGAGCGAGGCACTGACGGTATCACCGTCTTCCGCCATACCGCAGACGCGCTTGCCATCCAGGTTCAGCATCACGAAGGCGACTGCGACGGCATCACTGCCCTCACCGAGCGCATGCTCACCATAATCGACCACGCTGACCGTGGAACCGGTATGGCGCTGCCAGGCATCCATGAAGGCGGAAATAGCACCATTGCCCTCGCCTGCCAACGAGATCTGCTCGCCATGTTCATCCACCAGGGTGGCAGTCAGCTGCTCAGCGCCATCGCGATCCAGACGATAGCCCTTGAGATTTAACGGGGACTCGCGCTTGAAGCTGGCATCCAGAATATCGCGAATCTGCTGACTGGAAAGCTCACCACTGACCTGTTCACTGGCCTTCTGCACGTGCGGTGCCAATTCAAGGCTCATCCAGCGCGGCAGGTTGATGCCGTGATCGCGTTCAAGCAAGAAGGCCATGCCGCCCTTGCCGGACTGGCTGTTGACGCGAATCACCGCCTGGAAGTCACGCCCCAGATCCTGCGGGTCGATCGGCAAGTAGGCGACCTGCCACGGTTCATCTGGCTGCTGCTTCTTGAGGCACTTGCGAATCGCATCCTGGTGACTGCCTGAGAAGGCGGTGTAGACCAGCTCGCCGACCCACGGATGACGCGGGTGTACTGGAAGATTGGTGCACTCGGTGTAGACCTGGATGATCTCATCGGGATTGGAGAGATCCAGCTGCGGGTCGATGCCCTGGCTGTAGAGATTCATCGCCAGCGTGATCAGATCCATGTTGCCGGTACGCTCGCCATTGCCGAGCAATGTGCCTTCGATACGATCTGCACCAGCAAGCAGGCCCAACTCAGCAGCAGCCGCAGCGCCGCCACGATCGTTGTGGGTATGCAGCGAGATGATCGCGCAGTCACGACGACGGAGGTGCTTGATGAAGTACTCGACCTGATCGGCAAAATGATTGGCCGGACCCACTTCTACCGTCGCCGGCAGATTGAGAATGCAGCGATTTTCTGGTGTCGGCTGCCAGACATCCATGACTGCTTCACATACTTCAACGGCATAATCCATCTCGGTGGAAGTGAAGCTCTCCGGCGAATACTGGAACACCCAACGCGTCTCGGGATAGCGTGCCGCATAGTCCTTGACCAATTGCGCACCTTCTACTGCAATGGCCTTGATGCCTTCGCGATCCATCTCAAACACGCGCTCACGCTGCACGGTAGACGTTGAATTATAAACGTGAACAACCGCGTCACGTGCCCCGATCAGTGATTCGTAAGTCCGTGCGATAAGGTGTTCACGGGCCTGCACCAACACTTGAATGCTGACCCCTTCCGGCACTTGATCCTCTTCAATCAACCAGCGCACGAAATCGAAGTCCAATTGACTGGCAGATGGGAAGCCTACTTCGATTTCCTTCAGACCGATCTTGACCAGCAGCTTCCACATCAGTTTCTTCTGCTCGACCGTCATCGGCTCCAGCAGTGCCTGATTGCCATCGCGTAGATCGACACTGGCCCATAGCGGCGCCTGAGTCACTGTACGCGACGGCCACTGGCGGTCGGTCAGCGCCACAGGTGTCACGGGGCGATATTTAGTGTGGTCGAACGCAGCACTTGGCGTGGATGCAGCAATCATAAACGTATCCTTGGCGGTCTGGGCGCGTGAACAAGGTAGCGTCTTGGCACCTGATTATGGTGATTCGATGGCACCTTTCGCACTCAGCAGTGTCCCAATAGGGGCGCCTGAGTGAATGTAAAGTAACGAGGGCCTTATGAGTCTCGTCTCTGAAAGCTTGCCGTTAGCGTCGCAGGCAAGCAAGCCACAATGCATATGCAAGTCAGAGTGCATAAGCCAGAGCGTGCAAGACCAAGACAGAGTGCACATGGACCGGGCCGCTCGATTGTGTAAAACCATGGCACCGGATCACGGCTACCAACAGCGGGCAAGGCAGAAAGGACGGGGTGACCGCACTATTCCTGTCAGCAGGACCGTCTCGATCAGAAGTCTCCTGCTTTACCGCTTTACCGAACGAAAGAGGCGTGTGGCCAGCGCCGGCAGCTTACATTGCGCAGTGACCTGAAAGGTCGCCAAGCAGTGAATACAGTATATGCCGCATATCAGGGCGGACGATTGCGAAAATCACATGACATCGCCATCTTAACAGCAGATTATTTTACCATTCACATATTCACCGCTAATGGATTGCGAAAATGAGCCAGAACATCACTTTCCCTACGCTGGATCGCTTTGATCGTCGCATTCTAGATGAGCTTCAGCATTCAGGACGTATTAGCAACCAGGAGCTCGCCGAGCGCATTGGTCTGTCACCGTCACCCTGCCTGCGTCGCGTACGTGCTCTGGAAGAAAGTGGCATGATCCTGGGCTACCGTGCTCAGATCGATGCTCGCAAGCTGGGACTGAGTCTGATGGCCCTGCTGCATATCTCAATGGATCGACACACACCTGAGCGTTTCGCCAATTTCGAGGATACGATCGCCAGCCTGCCACAGGTCATGGAATGCCTACTGATCACTGGGCAAGAAGCCGACTATCAGCTCAAGGTCGTCGTGAAGGACATGGACGACTATCACGATCTGCTGCTAAAGCAGATTACGCGTATCGAAGGTGTAACCGGCGTGCATTCAAGCTTTGTGCTGCGCCAGGTCATTGATCACCAGCGCGTACCAACGGCATCCTGAGCATTCATCACCAGTGCCTACCGAGACATCCGTAACGACAACGCCCCACCGAGTCTCGGTGGGGCGTTGTCGTTTGCAAGAGTAGTCATCCGCTGTTACTCAGCTTGAATACTCATCTGAACATCACTTGATCCTCAGGAAAACTTCACTATCACTCTGCGTCCAATACACCGCGACGAATCTGATCTTCCTCGATGGACTCGAACAACGCCTTGAAATTACCTTCGCCGAAACCGTCGTTACCCTTGCGCTGAATGATCTCGAAGAAGATCGGCCCAATCACGGTCTCGGTAAAGATCTGCAACAGTACGCCTTCGCCCGGCGCGCCATCGACCAACAGATTCAGCGCTTTGAGATCCTCGACCTTCTCTTCGTGATTCGGCACCCGCGCATCGATCTTCTCGTAATAAGTCGCCGGAGTAGACAAGAACTTGACCCCATTAGCCTTGAGCGCTTTGACCGTGGCGTAAATATCGTCGGTTGCCATCGCCAGATGCTGAATGCCCTCACCGTTATACTCACGAATGAATTCCGCGATCTGTGAATTGTCATCGGCAGACTCATTGATAGGAATGTGCATCTTGCCGCACGGCGCAGTCATGGCCCGTGAGAATAGGCCGGTCATCTTGCCTTCGATATCGAAATAACGGATTTCGCGGAAGTTGGCGATACTGGAGTAGAAGCCGGCCCAAACGTCCATCTGTCCGCGGCCGACATTGTGGGTCAGGTGATCCAGCGTATGCAGGCCAACGCTGTTGCTATTCGGCACCGCGCCTTCAATGGCGACGAAATCAGTCTCGTAAATTGATTGCTCACGATTGTGGTCCACAAAGTAGAGCACTGAGCCACCAATGCCCTCCACTGCTGGAATGCCCACTTCGCCAGGCCCGACCGGATGCACGACACTGCGTGCCCCGTGAGCCAAGGCGTAACGATGAGCCTGCTCGGCATCCGTGACACGCCACGCCATTGCGCAAGCACTCGTACCGTGTGCGGTAGCAAAGGCCGCCGCGGGAGAGTCGGGTTCAGCGTTCAGTACCACATTGATGCCCTGCTGCTGGAACAGGAAAACCTGCTTGGAACGATGACGACGAGTCTCAGTAAAGCCGAGCTGGTTGAACAAGGCGCGCAGCCCTGCAATGCCAGCAACATCTGGCGCCGTAAACTCGACAAACTCGAAGCCGTCAGTGCCGATAGGGTTGTGCTGTTCAATACGCGCAGGTGCATTCATGAGGGACGCTCCAGGTGTCAGGCTGCCGAAACATGAGCCGGCAAGAAAAAGGGAAAAGCACAAAAGCCGTCAGATCAGACATTGGGCGTGGGCGTGGGCGTAAGAGTAAGAGTAAGAGTGAGCATGGTCGCTGCCACTTCACTCTCTCCGCCCTTCCTCCAATGTCTGCGCTGAATATGTGACCTCAATCTATGCCCTGCCCGCCGCTCTGCCCATGCCCGCTAACGCGCACTCTCATGCTGCCGTGCCTCCTGCAGGCTCCATGCATGTAACGAAAACCTGCCAACCATGAAACCCGTTATATGAGGGCCGTTGTAGCGGCGCATCAACATGACACATCGTCATGTTTTCTTTACACATACTATCGTGACTCTTCGCCATTCACGTCTTGCCGTCCATCGGCGGTTGATTTGGAGGCCAGCCTTATAGCCAGGCACCGCTTCCCAGCTGCCATGCCACCCATAGCAAGATAATGGCGATAAAGGCTTCAATACACTGCCAAGCACGTGGACTGGTCAGGCGTGGCGCCAGCCAGCCCGCACCGGCCACCAGGCCAAAGAACCACCCAGACGAGGCCAGACTAGCCCCTATGATGAAGCCGACCGGCGATGTCTGTTGCGCACCGATAGCCCCCAGCATTACCAGGGTATCCAGATAGACCTGCGGATTGAGTAGCGTGATGGCCAACGTCGCTGCCACTACCTTGCCAAGACTCGCCGTGAGGGCACTGGTTGCCGTGAGCTGACCGCCCGTACACATACGCCCTATCGCCTTGCCCGCCTGCCAAAGCAGGAACACAACCCCGCCCCAGCGAGCCACACTCATCAGCAGCGGAGATTGCTGTATCAGCGTGCCCAATCCCAATACGCCGATGACGATCAACAACCAATCACACAGCGCACAGATCCCCGCGACCCACCATTGATGTTCTCGCTTGAGCCCCTGGCCTAGCACGAAGGCATTCTGTGCTCCGATCGCGATGATCAGGCCTGCACCAACACCCGCTCCATTGAAGAATGACCACCACATGTTGTGCCCTTTTTCATTTGTCATATTTCACAAATACAGCGCCATGACTTCCAAGCCGGTGCGGCTGCAGCCCGAAGCAGAGTACGCTAGGATGTTTCTATCAAGGAAATTGATTCAGTGAATGACTCATAAGGATTTCTGATGCTCGATTACAAACTGCTGGAAGCACTAGCGGCAGTCATCGACCAAGCGGGGTTTGAGCGCGGCGCACGTGCGCTAGGACTCACCCAGTCAGCTGTCTCGCAACGTATCAAGTTGCTGGAGGCGCGACTGGGCCAGCCGGTACTGGTACGGACTCCCCGCTTGGGGCCGACGCCATTGGGCCGTCGCTTGCTGAATCACGTACAACAAGTGCGTCTACTGGAACATGATCTGCTCGATCAGATTCCCGCATTGGGTGAGAGCGAACAACGTCTACGCATCGCCATCAATGCGGATTCTCTGGCCACCTGGTGGCCGAAAGTGACCGGTATCTTCTGCCAGGAGCGCGATCTGCTGTTGGATATGCTGGTGGAAGATCAAGAAGTCGCGCTCAAGCGCATGCGCGATGGCGAGGTCGCTGGCTGTATCTGCGCCACCCCACGGCCAGTGCAAGGCGCACGCTCTCATCCGCTGGGCAGCATGCGTTATCGAGCACTGGCCAGCCCGGATTTTGTGCGGCGATACCTGATACCCACCGATGCGTCATCCGCAGACCACAAGACCGATAGCAAAACAAAGAACCAGAAACAGAGCACTTCACTTGAGATGCCCGAGCATCTGTCACACGAGGTGCTGCGCCGCATGCCGGCCATCGTCTTCGGCCGCGATGACAAGCTGCAACATCGCCTGCTCTCCAGCATGGGCTTTGACGAACCCTTCCCTCATCACCTGTGTCCATCATCGGAAGGCTTCGTTCGCTTGGCATTAAGTGGCATGGGATACGGCATGATTCCCGAGCAACAGGCCCGCCATCTGCTAGAGAGCGGCGAGCTGATCGACATTGCGCCGAATCATGCGCTCGAGGTTCCACTTTACTGGCATCACTGGCGCCATGGTGGCAACACGCTTGAGCGCTTGACCGACCACTTGCTGCGCCACTGTGAATCACTGTTGTTGCCCATGCCGGAGCAGGACCCGCCTCGCCCCGGCACACTGTAATAAGCTCAGAGGGAAGGCAGCCTCAGCCAGCTTGCTGCTCGCGCACGAGTTGCGCGAGGAAGCGGTCACAGGCAGCCAGCTGACTCAGCTCGATATACTCATTGGCTTGATGCGCCACGCCAATCGAGCCGGGACCGCAGACCACGGTCGGCCAACCTTCGCTCTGGAACTGGCCCGCCTCAGTGGTATAGGTGACGGCTTCACTGGCGCGGCTATCGCCCAGCAGACGCTGACAGAGACGAATCGCCGGATCACGATCACCGTGGCCCAATGACGGCACTGTCTCTACGGTGCGCTCACTGCGAATCCCTACCTGCGGTGCCCGCTCTCGATACGGGGCGACCAGCCGTTCCGCATAGGCATCTATCTCAGCCAGCATCGCCTCGACATCCTCGCCCGGCAAATGACGTAGCTCCCAATCAAAGATGCACTCACCCGCCGTGATATTGACCGCCGTACCGCCTTCGATACGCCCGACATGCAAGCTGGCATGCGGCACATCGAAACGCTCATCAAGGTGTCCACAGTCAATGCGTGCCTGCATGCGGTCTTCGATGAAGGTCACCATGCGCGCCGCCAGATGAATCGCGCTGACGCCCTGATAGACCTGACTGGAATGCGACGGCTTGCCTGTCACCGTGGTGCGCAGATCCGTGATGCCCTTGTGGGCATCGACGATCGCCATCATGGTCGGTTCTCCGACCAGCACCGCTGCCGGACGCGGCAGGCGATCACGCAGGCGAGCGATCATCCGTGGTGCTCCCAGACAGCCGATCTCCTCATCGTAGGAAAAGGCGAAGATGACAGGTTTCATCAGCTTGCCTTCATGCTGAGCGCCGACCAACGCTGGCACCGCTGCCATGCAGCAGGCAATGAAGCCCTTCATGTCAGCAGAGCCACGCCCGTAGAGGCGCCCATCAGCCTCGCGCAGCGTGAACGGGTCACTGTCCCAGGCCTGTCCTTCCACCGGCACCACATCCGTATGTCCGGAGAGCACCACACCGCCCTCGACCTCAGGTCCAATCACCGCCAACAGATTGGCCTTGTCGCCACCGTCGTTGTGAATGACTTCCGCACTCACACCGGCCACTTCCAGTGCATCACGCAGGCAATGGATCAGCGCCAGGTTCGACTCGCGTGACACGGTATTGAAGCTGACCAGATGTGTAAGCCAGGCATGGCTATTCGGCCAGTCGGAGAAATCTGCCTGACGCGGCAGCTGAAATTCTGTCGTCACGTGAGCAGTGGTCATGAACGCCTTCCTGTCATCATCGGATCTGGTGAGCGCCATCTTCATGCAATGACGCGGCATGCACATCGGTATAACGCAGTGCATGCGTGGCAACAAGGGGCTGACAACAGGCAGTCGAAGAACGGCAACAACGCAGGACGCCCGACTCAGGGCACCGATGCCTCCGCGCGATCTTGACTTGCAGCCGGCAGCTTGCGATCACTCTCGCCAGGTGTCTTGTTGCGTTGGGGATATAGCACCAGCGCGATACCCAGCAGAAAGGTGCTGCAGGAGATCCACTGTGCCAGCGACAGCTGTTCATCATAGATCGCGTAGCCGCTGAGCAACGCGAACACCGACACCAGCAACGTCATGGGCGCCAGCTGACTCATCGGGTACTTGAGCAGCATCTTGTTCCAGACCCAGTAACCGAATAGCGTCGTCGGATAAGCCTGAAACAGTACCGAGATCCAGGCATCCGCGCCCCACTGTTGATAGGTCGCACTCAGCACGCCCCAGCCGTTCATCGCGATGCTCAGTGCCATCAGCGGTAGCGGTGCAAACAGCATGCCCCAGATATTGAAGGCAAAGGGAGCCCGCGTACCGGAACTGCGCAGAATCACGCCAGCCAAGGGCCAGCAGATCGCCGCCAGCATGATGAAAGCCACTCCCGCCAGTGTCACATTACCGTTGGTGTAGAAGATAGAGACCACCAGCCCCATCAGCGAGATCAGGATGCCCGCTGCCATGCGTGATGAGATGACTTCCTTGTAGAGCAACACGCCAACCAGCACCGTCGTCAGTACATCGGTCTGCAGCAGTACCGCCGCCATGCCCGACGACAGACCGAAGGTGATCGAGCACGAGGCCATGCCCCAGATACCGGTCCCGAATACCAGCCCATAGGCGATCAGATAGCGCCATGGCACATCCGGCTTGCGAATGAAGAAGATGATAGGAAAGGTGGCACATGCGAAGCGTGCCGCAGCGATCAACAACGGGTCCAGCTCGCTGACGCCCAGCTTGATCATCGAGAAGTTGAACCCCCAGATCGCCATCACGCTGATGATGAGCAGTAAATCCCGTCCCTGCATGGCTGTTCTCCTGATTTTGGCCCTGGCCCTGATCCTGTATTCAAGACGCGGCGCGGCGTGGTGCTGGCGCTTGGGTGAAGCACTAGCGGCGTGTCATGGACAAGAACGCCAGTCTCGCTTGCCGCTTCAGAGCCGTACAGATACAGTTTCTGGACATTCCACCAGTACAGTTCATCCAGCCATGGCGCGATACCGACAACTGGCAGAGAAGTGCATTCACGACATCCAGGCCGGAAAGCTGACTTCCGGTGACCGCATGCTGTCGCTGCGCCAGTTTGCCCACCAGCATGGCATCAGCGTCTCGACGGCAGTCAGCTGTTATGCGGAGCTGGAGTCGCAGGGATGGTTGATGGCTCGCCCGCAGGCAGGATTCTTCATCGCCGATCAATCGCATGTCGTGCCCATACCCACCTGGCAACCGTTTCAAAGCCGAGTCACCACTCCCACCACGCTTCGCCACCGCACAGACATCGTGTGCGGACCGCTCGGCACGGCGCATCTAGCGCTGGACAAGGTGACTCGACAGGCGCTAGATCGCAGCCTGCGCCGTGCCATGCAACGTGCCTCACACACGCTCACTCAGTACCCTGCCCCTCAAGGCGAACCCGCGCTGTTAAGTACGCTGGCGACACATTTCACCCAGGCCGGCTTTCCTCTGAGGGGTGAGGAACTGGTCATCACCCACGGTTGCATGGATGCGGTCAAGACGGCGCTGCAGGTCTGCACTCAACCCGGCGATACGGTGGCGGTCAGCTCACCGTGTTACAACGGCCTGCTGGACCTGCTGTCACAGCTGTCGTTGAAAATCATCGAAATTCCCTCGTGCGCGGAGGGCATCGATCTCGACCAGTTCGAGCAACATCTGGCACGCGGCCAGCTACAGGCCGGACTGTTCTGCACCACCCACATGAATCCACAGGGGATCACTCTTTCCCCTACGCAGAAGCAGCGACTCGCCAGTCTGGCCAATCACTACCGCGTGCCGGTGATCGAAGATGATGTCTATCTCGAACTGACGCATCATCAGCCACTGCCATTGCCAACGGCCTACCACGATGAGGGCGGCTTCGTGCTGTGGTGTGGCTCGGTCTCAAAGACCCTGTCGCCGAGCTATCGACTTGGCTGGTGTCGACCCGGCCGCTTCTTCCAGTCCTATCTCAAACGTGCACTCGGTGTGCCGACTCTGGTGCAGTGCGCAGTCGCGGACTTCATCGAGAGTGGCGCCTATGCGAGCCATCTCAAACGAACCCGCCATCTCATCCGCCAGCACAAGGCCGGCTATCTCCGCTATCTGAGTCAGCATCTGCCCTCAGGTAGCCGCGTGACGCAGCCGGATGGCGGCCTGGTGCTCTGGATTGAGGTACCTGGCCTGGATGCCAGCGCCGTTGGCAAGGCCGCCGAGCAGGCACAGCTCGATATCCGCATCGGGCCGTGGTTTACCGAATCAACGCGCTACCTGAATTGCCTGCGACTCAATATCGGCCTTGCGCTGGATGAGCAGGTCGAGCAGGAGCTTGCCCGCCTGATGATGCTGATCGAGGCGCACTGTTCATCAGCCTGAACATCGCTTCCAGCAGCCAGACACGACGATGCCACGCCTTGTGATCAAGGCGTGGCATCGTCGTTTACGGAAAAATGACGACAACAAGGCTTGCTACATTTACTGCCACAAGACTTGCTATCACAAGATGTCAGTCCTGCCTGGCCTCAGGCAGCGCGGCCGTTACGCACCATGGAGTGCGGATCGATCACGAATTTCTTGGCGGCACCACCATCAAAATCGGCATATCCCTGTGGCGCTTCTTCCAGACTGATGACCTGAACATTGACGGCATCCGCGATGTTGACGCGACCGAACAGAATCGCCTGCATCAGCGGGCGGTGATACTTCATCACTGGGCACTGGCCAGTATGCAGCGAGTGAGACTTGGCCCAGCCGAGCCCGAAGCGCATAGAGAGTGCACCGATCTTCGCTGCCTCATCCTCGGCACCCGGGTCTTCGGTGACATAAAGGCCCGGGATGCCGATCTGCCCGCCAGCGCGTGTCAGTGCCATCGCCGAGTTCAGCACCGTCGCCGGTTGCTCGCGTCCGTGGTCGCAACCACAGCCGTGGGCTTCAAAGCCGACACAGTCAACGAAGCAATCGACTTCGCGATCGCCCAGAATCACCTCGACCTTGTCTTCCATTGAACCTTCCTGACGCAGATCAATGGTTTCGCAACCAAAGCTCTCGGCCTGCTTGAGACGCTCAGGAATCATGTCGCCGACGATAACGCAGGCCGCACCCAGTAGCTGAGCAGAGACCGCCGCCGCCAGACCCACTGGCCCTGCACCTGCGATATAGACAGTGGAGCCCGGGCCGACACCCGCCGTCACACAGCCATGGAACCCTGTCGGGAAGATGTCTGACAGCAGCGTCAGATCACGAATCTTCTCCATCGCCTGATCGGCATCCGGGAATTTGAGCAGGTTGAAATCAGCGTACGGCACCATGACGTAATCCGTCTGGCCGCCGGTCCAGCCCCCCATGTCGACATAACCGTAAGCAGCGCCGGGACGTGCCGGATTGACGTTGAGACAGATGCCGGTCTTGCCTTCCTTGCAGCTACGGCAACGGCCACAGGCAATATTGAACGGCACCGACACGATGTCACCAACCTTGATGAATTCCACGTCACGCCCAGCCTCAACGACCAGTCCGGTGATCTCGTGCCCCAGAACCAGCCCTTCGGGTGCTGTCGTCCGGCCACGCACCATGTGCTGGTCACTACCGCAGATGTTGGTCGAGACAACCTTGAGGATGACGCCGTGCTCACACTTGCGATTTCCCAGTGCGAGTGTCGGATAATCCAGCGACTCGACACTGACCTTTCCACCGCCCTGATAGACGACTCCGCGATTGGCATTGGCTGACATGACGTACTCCTGATTGGCGTAGATGGCGGCGCTTGCGTGAATGGCGCTTGATACGCCTGGCGCGAGATGACCCACTATCGGTATGGCGTCCAATAGGAAGGGATGCCCGCAGCGTAGGCCGGTGAGCATTCGCCAGCTGTCCAGATGAGGCATCGACATGTCTATTTGAGACATCTCGCGACCAAAGTGGCAGAAGGATCTCAGTGCCTTCAGCCGCGGTGGGTAATCACGGCAATCCCATCCTGTTGCCGTCGACAGACAGTTCGCGTCGAAACATCTCTACACTTGAATCCACCCGCGGTGCCCCAAGATTGAGGTGCATGGCAAAGTGTTGCCACAGGCTTTGCTGCTCTACTCCGCCAGACACGGTTGATATGTAAGCCGTGAGCAGTCAGGCGTTAATCACATCAAGGAGAGATCATGACCATGACTTCCACTGCAATGCGTACCACCTTCATGACACTGGCTATCGCTGGTTCCGCCTTCATTGCCGGTTGCGGTAACACCAGCGTGATCGAGAAGCAGGACACGCGCTATGAAGTCAGCGCTGTCGACGAGAACCGTGACGATGCTCTCGCTCAGGTCAAGGAGCGCGCACTTGAGGTCTGCGAAGAGCAGGATCGCGACAAGTATGATGTGATCGATTCCCGCGTCTTCGGCCCGGAAGATGCCACTGCCAAGAATGCCGACGGCAACCGTCAGCTGGAAGGCGGCACCGTCAATGAAGACACCGAAATGGCCGCTGCCACTCACGAAGGCGAAGGCTACAAGGTCGTATGGACCGTACGCTGCCGTTAAGCGCTACGCCTAGCATTGATATAAAGAGAAGCACATGAAAAAGCCGCCCACTGGGCGGCTTTTTCATGTGCGACATTGGTGATGGGCTAGCGCAGCAATGTGCTATTCCCAATATCTCTGATAACACCTTCAGCGCTTGAGAAATTTCGATTCCTGCCCTGCATGCCTCCCATTGCCACAGCCAGCGCAACGATCTGTTGCAATAGATGATTGATACTATCCCTCCATATCAGGCGTCGCTTGTCTATGCTGTGAGCAATACTTCTACTACTGCGGCTATCTTCTAAAGCGCCCAAGATGACAACAAGCACCACGACAGCCCTGCATATCGGTCTATGACACAACACACCAGACACATGCTGGCTGACAACATGCCATGACGAACCCATCAGGACACCCTTTGCGCTCATTGCGCCGTCAAGGAGGCTACCCATGACCCTCGAGCAACGCTTGGCCCCTACCGCTTTACCTGACACCCGACACCGACAGGTGACTGAACGCCTGCTGAAAGGCTCCGGAGTCAGACTCAATGGTGATCAGCCCTGGGACATATGCGTCCGACACCCAGATCTTTTCCGCCGTGTACTGCATCAAGGCAGCCTTGGATTGGGCGAGGCCTACATGGAGGGCTGGTGGGACTGCGAGCAGATCGACGAGATGATATATCGCCTGCTGAAACATGGCTTGGGCCATCGTGCCCACACCTTCGGTGAGCGGATCGCCTATCGCCTACAGGCCGGCGTCATCAATCTGCAGAGTCGTCGACGCGCCGGCGAGGTGGGTAAGGTACATTACGACTTCGGCAACGATCTCTTTACCCTCATGCTCGACACCACTCTGTGCTACAGCTGCGGCTACTGGAAGGGGTTGGCCACCACGCCTGACAATCTCCAGCTTGCTCAGGAGGCCAAGCTCGACCTGGCCTGCCGCAAGCTCGGACTGGAACCCGGTATGCGGGTGCTGGATATCGGCTGTGGCTGGGGGAGCTTCGCCGCTTACGCCGCGCACCACTATGGCGTGGAAGTCGTCGGCATCACCATCTCCGCTGAGCAGGCCGCCTTGGCCCGCGAGTACTGCAGTGGCCTCCCCGTGGAAATTCTACTCAAGGACTATCGCGATGAGGATTTCCGCCGTGAGGTAGGTACTTTCGATGCCATCGTCTCCATCGGCATGTTCGAACACGTCGGCCACAAGAACTACGCCACCTACTTTACTCATGCCGCACGCCTGCTACGCCCCGGCGGCCGCTTCGTGTTGCACACTATCGGCTCCAACCAGAGCGATATCTCCGCCGACCCATGGGTCAACCGCTACATCTTCCCCAATGGCGTTCTTCCCAGCGCCAGTCAGCTGATCCGCGCCAGCGAAGACCACCTGATCATGGAAGACTGGCACAACTTCGGCGCCGACTATGATCCGACGCTGATGGCCTGGCGAGCGAATCTCGATGCTCATTGGAATGCACTGGCCGATACCTATTCACCACGTGACAAGCGCATGTTCGAGTACTATCTCGGCGCCTGTGCCGGTGCCTTCCGTGCCCGACAGCTCCAGCTGTGGCAGGTCGTCTTCACTCATGGCACCGCAGGTCGCTATGATGCGCCGCGCTGAGTATCAGCGATCAAGAAAGAGCCAATCGGTCACGAAAAGTCCGCGATGACATTACCGAAAGTCATGCCATGTTGCCCTCATCTCCCAGCGATGCATGTCTATCCGCCTGGGAGCGATGGATACTGACACTCGCATTGGCTTCCAGGGTCAGCAGCATTTCAGCGAACTGGTTCAGATCAGCATCATCGAAACCGACATACAGCTCGGAACGCACTCGAGAGATACGCTCGGCGACTTGCTGCAAGCAGTCACGCCCCGCTGCGGTGAACCACAAGCAGCGAGCGCGCTTGTCAGTAGCATGCGCACCACGCCGAATCAGCTGCTGGGCTTCCAGCTGATTGAGAGTCCGCGTCAACGAGGGCATCTCGATACCCAGCTCACTGGCGAGCATCTGCTGGGTACAGCCCTCGCCGAGCTTGTCCAGATGCACCATGACCGTCCAGCGTGCCTCAGTCATGCCAAGCGGCTGAACTGCGATAGTGATGGCCGTGCGCCACACACGATGAACGCGACCGACCAGCCCCCCTAACGAGGGCTTGATTGTTTCGTGGAGATGCAACTCTTCCGGACATGACTTGTCCGGGCGCGGCTCAAAATCAACCACGGCTGAATTTTCCTGCATGACCATCCTCGCGACAGCAGGCCCTCATGAAGCCCTTATACAAGTAACTTTTGAGAGCCTGCGTTTAATTTAGCGTGCTAATAAAATGGGCGAATCATACGCTTCACCAGCAGGCAAGACAATTCAATAATACGGATATTCGTCGATCAAGAATGACTCACTCCTGGCCGATACCATGACGCTTGAGCTTGTTGGCAATGGTGGTGTGCGATACACCCAAGCGCCTCGCCAATAGGCGACTAGAGGGAAAATCCGGATACAGTCGCGCCAGTACCCGCCTCTCTACCTCATCGTGGATATCGCCGAGGCTACCCGCCAGATCGATGCTCTCGAGACCGTCTTCACGTGCCTCTCCTGTCAGACGCAGGTGCACCGCCTCGATCACCTCGCCGTCGCACAACGATACGGCCTGAAACAGTACGTTCTCCAGCTGACGCACGTTGCCCGGCCAGTGGTAGCCGCGCAGGCGCGCCATCGCCTCCGGCGAAATATCGCGTACGCGAGCACCAATCTGGCGTACAGCACGTTCAAGAAAGTGACGGGCCAGCTCTTCCAGACCATCCAGACACTCTCTCAACGGCGGAATCTGTACTGACAGCACATTGAGACGATGGAAGAGATCGTGACGGAAGCGTCCTTCGCTACACAGCGCAGGCAAGTCTTGTTGAGTGGCGCAAATAACGCGCACATCAAGGAAGGTTTCTTCGTCACTCCCCACACGCCTGAAGCCGCCGTCCTGCAAGAAGCGCAGCAGCTTGACCTGCATGCGCGGGCTCATCTCACCCACTTCATCGAGGAAGATGGTGCCGCCGCTGGTCAGCTCCAACAACCCGAGCTTGCCTTCAGGGCGTGCCCCCTCGAAGGCACCGGGTGCATAACCAAACAGCTCCGTCTCCGCCATGGATTCCGGCAGGCCCGCACAGTTGAGCGCCATGAATGGCGCCTGCCCGCGAGGACTGGCCAGGTGACAGGCACGTGCCAACAGCTCCTTGCCAGTCCCTGTCTCACCTTCAATCAATAGCGGCGCGTCCAACGGCGCCATGCGCCTAGCCTCTTTTACCACGGCTGACAACTGGCGACTGGCCTGAAAAATGGCCTCGAAGCCACGCACCTCGGTGCGCTGGACTTGGTAGATACGCGAGCCAAGACGGTCCGCGCGGTGCAGTGTCACTACGGCACCTGCCAACGAGGCCACATCTTCGTTCTCGGTATGCAGTGGCGCGATATCAGCGAGGAACGTCTCATCACCGACGCGCAACCTGAGACCGTTGACGCGAGCATTGTTACGTCGAATCAGATCCGGTAGATCGACATCCTGAATATGGCGTGTGAGTGCCAGGCCCGGCACCTCGTCGATGCGCACTCCCAGAAGCTTGCCAGCTGCTCGATTCGCCGCGACTACGCGGCCATCCATATCAATGGACATCACTGGGTCCGATAGCGAAGACAGCAACGCATTGAGCTCCAGATGGCGGCGCTCGGTAGGCATCAAACTGACGCGAATCACCTTGAACACGCCAGAAATCTCTTCAAGCGCAGGCTTCAAGGTGGAGAGCTGCATACGCAGCATGTTGGGCACGTGAAGATAGATGGTGTTATTGGCTTCGCCGCCTACCTCTCCACGCAACACGTTGAGTCCGTAGTCAGCAAAGAGCGCAAGGATGTCACGCAAAATGCCGATCCGATTCTGGCAAGTCAGTTTGAGGCGCATGTGTCTCTCGGCGTTGTTGTTGTCAGGTGTCTCGCGATCAAAAAGGTCTGCCAGCAGCCAAGGCAGCTCTATGACATGACGTTAACGTAAGCATTGACAAGATCGTCGTAAAGTCTTCTTTACGATAGATGTATTGGCGTGACGCATTTATGCCACAGATACCGGCACACACGACCCATTGCGCAGAGCTGTCAGGTTTATGTGACGATATTGTCTGTCACTGGCTTCCGGAAAACGCTGACCGACACCATTTTCCTCTAGCCAAAGCCCATCGTGCACGCCTAGCGTAGAGGAAGATGCCAAGCGCGCCAGAATCACTTGATGCATCCCACAACGATACGGCGATACACATACAACGGCTGTAAAAAAACAACATGGCTGCGCACGCAGCCCAGCGGTATCGAAACCGCCAGGGAGGTTGCATGAACGCTTCGCAAGGTCGGCAATGGCCTGACACACACACCGTTGTCACACCCTCACCCAGCCCCCATTCTCACGTGGCCTCGTCTCCCTCTGCACAGGGCAAGGGCACCCGTTACATCGCGCGTGAACCAGATGCCAATGGAATCATCCACTACAGCACGGAAGAGCATGCCACCTGGCAAACGCTGATGGAGCGCCAGATGGCGTTGGTAGAAGGTCGGGTCTGTCGTGAATATCGGCAGGGTCTTGAGCGCCTTGCCTTGCCCCATGATCGCATCCCGCAGCTCGGCGAAATTGATCGTGTACTGAAAGCGACAACCGGCTGGCAGACCGCACGTGTGCCAGCACTGATTCCCTTTACGCGATTTTTCGAGTTGCTGGCCGCAAAGCGCTTTCCTGTCGCAACCTTCATTCGTAGCCCGCAGGAACTCGACTACCTGCAGGAGCCGGATATCTTTCACGAAATTTTCGGCCACTGCCCGATGCTGACCAACCCAGCCTTTGCCGAGTTTACCGCCACCTATGGACGCCTTGGGCTGGCCGCCAGCAAGGAAGAACGCGTCTATCTGGCACGCCTGTACTGGATGACCGTCGAATTCGGCATGCTGCGCGAACGCCAATCTGATGGCAGCAACGCCTTGCGCCTGTATGGCGGCGGCATCATCTCTTCACCGCGTGAGACGCGCTACGCGCTCGGTGAGTTAGGCGATACGCTCGGTCGTCCTGAGCATCTCGACTTTGATCCTGTCGAGGCACTACGCACGCCTTACCGCATCGATATTTTACAGCCGCTCTACTATGTACTGAAATCGCTGGATGACCTGCATGAACTGGCAGGCCGCGACATCATGGCGCTGGTGCATGACGCCATGCGCATTGGCCTGAAAACACCACGTTTTGCGCCGAAAGATGCTGGGGCCACCAGTGCTTGAAAGTCCTATCACGTCGTTCCCTATAATCACTCATGTCTAGTCCTGACGATGGAGATTTGCCCATGACCGATCTTGCCAACCAATCCTGTGAAGCCTGCAGCTTCGATGCCCCCAAGGTCAGCGATAGCGAAATCGAGACGCTCAAAGGCGCCATTCCTGAGTGGCAGTTGCTTGAGCGCGATGGCATCATGCAACTGGAACGATGCTTCACGTTCCGCAACTTCAAGCAGGCGCTGGCATTCACCAATCGCGTAGGCGAGATTGCCGAGGAAGTCGGGCACCACCCGGCACTTCTCACCGAATGGGGCAAGGTCACCGTGACCTGGTGGTCCCACGAGATGAAGGGCCTGCACAAGAACGATTTCATCATGGCCGCCAGAACCGACGAGGTAGCGAAATAAGATGTTCGAGCAGATTGCGCGTGTACCCGGGGATGCCATCCTCGGCCTGATCGAGACCTTCAACAAGGACACCAACCCGCAGAAGGTCGACCTCGGAGTGGGTGTCTATCGCGATGCGAACGGCAACACGCCGGTGATGCGCGCGGTCAAGCAGGCCGAAAGCCGCCTGGTCGACAATGAGGTCACCAAGACGTACATCGGCTCTCACGGCGATCCGCGCTTCGGCAAGGTCGTGCTGCCGATGGTGCTCGGTGCATCCTCGCCAGTGCTGGCGGCCAATCGTGCCAGCGCCACTCAGGCACCTGGTGGTACCGGTGCGCTGCGTCTGGCCGCTGACTTCATCGCCAGCAACCTGAAGGGCCGTGATATCTGGCTCTCCACACCGACTTGGCCGAATCATCTGGGCATCTTCGATGCCGCGGGCGTGACACGTCATGATTATCCGTACGTTGATGAGCACAATCGTCTCGACTTCGCCGGCATGCTGGCGACGCTCAAGACGATTCCGGAAGGCGACGTGGTACTGCTGCACGCCTGCTGCCACAACCCGACCGGCTTCGATCTCAGCCGTGAGCAGTGGGATCAGGTGCTGGAAGTCGTCCAGTCCCGCAAGCTGCTGCCGCTGATCGATTTCGCCTATCAGGGCTTCGGTGACGGCTTGGAAGAAGATGCCTACGGCGTGCGTCTGCTGGCCGAGAATGTCGATGAAGCTATCATCACCAGCTCCTGCTCCAAGAACTTCGGTATCTACTGCGAGCGTACCGGTTGCCTGATCCTGATCGCCAAGGATGAGGAGAACATGCTGGATGTGCGCTCCCAAGCCGCGATCACCGCACGCGAAAACTATTCCAACCCGCCAGCACACGGTGGCGCAGTAGTGATCGACATCCTCCAGGACGACACCCTACGCGCCGAGTGGATGAGCGAACTGACCGAGATGCGCGAGCGCATCAATGGCCTGCGTCGTGACTTCGTCGAAGCGCTCAAGCCGTATGGTCTGGATGAGCAGTTCGCCTTTATCGCGGAGCAGCGCGGCATGTTCTCCTACACCGGTCTAACGCCGGAACAGGTTGACCGTCTGCGTGACGAATTCGGCATCTACATGGTGCGCTCTGGTCGTGCCAATGTGGCGGGCTTCTCGACCGAGAACCTGTCCTACGTGGCCAAGGCTATCGCTGCTGTCGTCAAAGGCTAGGCTGTAAAGCCAGCGCTTGATGCTGCGAGATGCATGAAAGCACGAAGCCCGCCAATTGGCGGGCTTCGTGCTTTCATGCCTTGTATTTTTAGACTCGTACTTTTTAGATCAAGAAGACGGCTTTACCTCAATCATTCCTGCTCGTCATTCCCTGTCGGAAGCTCGGCAAGACACGCTGCCACTTCGGCTTCCAGCAAGGCGATCAATCGTGTCTGCACTTCCTGCTCAGCACTGCCATCTTCCGCCACCGGCAGCTGCCAACTCAATTCCAGATAACGTTCACTGCGCATCGATAGTGCCATTCCAATCAGACTGCCGTTGGCTCCGCTCAGGGTCTGACGAGCCGAGAGCACATCGATAATGGTGGCTGCCACACCTGAGCAGGCCAACCGCCCTGCACTGTCTGGCGTTGCCGCTTCAGCCTGTATCGCAGGTGTCACTCGCTCACGCTTGAGCAACCCTCTGATCAGACGCCCTTGGCTAGTGTTCTCTGGCAAATCGACAAACGGGCGCTCATTGAGGCGGGCCAGACACAGCGGCTTGTTCAACAACGGCCAACGCGCCGGCCATAACAGCATCAATGGTAGCCTGAGGACTTGCTGCTGATGAGCAGTAGTCTCCTCGTCTGACGCGTCCGTCACCGGTGCCTCAATGACAGATTCCGGCTCACTCGACGACGGATTGTCTCCCAGCTCTGGCATGGTAGCTGTCGCACTCGTGCCATCCTCGTCTTCTATCAGGACGGTCTCTTCACGGGCACGCTGCCGCAGGCTGGCGTTGAGCTCACGCGCACGCGCCGCCGCTGTCGCAGCCCGCTTGCCACCCTGCGGCTCTGGCGGTGCTTCCAGATTCACTGCCATTGCTACCCGCCCTTCGCGCGCGGCCTCTACCTGCTGCGATGGCTCCATCACCTCAATCACCGGCAACCAGTCACTCAGCGCTTCACAGGCTGCGATACGCGTCAGCCAACCAGCACTGAAGGCTTCAAGCGCAGGTGTTACTGCCAAGACCAGCCGTGGACGAGTACCACTGCCAGGCCCAAATGCCAGACGACGCAACTCGGATTGTGCCGTGAACATCTGTGCCAGCGATGGCGTCAGCCGCTCAGCCTCAGGCGTCGGCACCAAGCGGCCGCCTTCACGCAGAAACAGCGAATAGCCCAGCGTCTGCTCAAGCTGCGCCAACCCACGCGAGACAACCGGTACGCTGATACCCAGCTGCGCCGCACCGCCCTTCATCGAGCCACATTCGATGACTGCCCATAGCATTTCCAGCTGCCGCAGCCGCATGCCTGGCTCACGTGTTCCGGTGTCTGACTGCGCCATCTTGTTGCTCCCTGAAGATATCGACCGATATGCCCCTGTGATCGAGTCAGCGGCATCTGCCTATTTTAGCCTTACGCTAATCATGCTGAGACTAAATGTCACGCACGTTATGAAAGCAGCTCCCCAGAACGACGCCACCCTCGCTGACGAATCAGCGAGGGTGGTGGTATGGCTTGCCATCGATGGCCCAGTGGCATCAGGGCAGCCTGGCGTCAGAGCATCGACGGATCAGGACAGCGCAAGCACGCCTTCCGCTTCAAACAGCGCGCCCTTGGGCAGCTCCTTGACGCCGACGGCAGCACGCGCCGGATACGGCTGAGTGAAGTACTGCTCCATCAAGGTATTGACCACGGCAAAGTTGCTCAGGTCGGTCAGGAACAAGTTGACCTTGACCAGTTGATCCAGACTACCGCCAGCCGCTTCACACACCGCCTTGAGGTTGCGGAACACTTGATCTGCCTGTGCTTCAAAGCCGCCTTCAACCACTTCCATGGTAGCCGGGTCCAATGGGATCTGGCCGGACAGGAACACCAGATTGCCCGTCTGAACTGCTTGGGAGTACGGGCCAATCGCGGCCGGCGCGGATTCGGTGGAGATAATCTGCTTGGTCATGCGTCATTCCTCAAGAAGCCATCAATCACTAGGGGAAACATCAATCAACGAGACAGTATCAATCGATGAGAAAACATCAAAAACGATCAGGCGGCGTAACGACCGAGGCTCAAACCATTCGGATCAATACCGGGCTTGCGGCCGTCTACCAGGTCCGCCAACAGGCTCGCACTGCCACAGCTCATGGTCCAGCCCAGGGTACCGTGACCAGTGTTCAACCACAGATTGTCATACTTGGTGGCACCAATGATCGGCGTGGAATCCGGTGTCATCGGGCGCAGGCCAGCCCAGAACTCGGCACGTGCATAGTCGCCGGCTTCAGGGAAGATATCGCGGACGACCATGTTGATGGTCGCGCGGCGCTTCTCAAGCAGTGACAGATCGAAGGATGCCAGCTCGGCAGTGCCGCCGACACGAATGCGGTCATCAAAGCGCGTCAGCGCCACCTTGTAGGTTTCATCCATGACAGTAGACTGCGGCGCGGCATCGGCGTCGATGATCGGCACTGTCAGGCTGTAGCCCTTGACCGGATAGATCGGCAGGTCCAGATCCAGATCCTTGGCCAGAAACGGTGAGTAGCTACCCAGACACATGACATAACTATCCGCCGTCATCTCGCCACGGTCCGTGATGACCTTTTCAATACGGCTGCCACTGCGCTGAATACGCTGAATGGTGGTATTGAAGACAAACGTCACGCCGAGAGTGTCGCGGCAATAATCTGCCAGTCGATTGGTAAAGAGATGGCAATCGCCCGTCTGGTCATCCGGCAAGTGCAGGCCAGCGATGAACTTGCCCGGTACGCGAGCCAGAGCCGGCTCGACGAGTGCACAGGCATCAGCGTCCAGCAAGGAGTGACGCACGCCACAGCCTGCCAGTACCTTCATGTCCTTCTGTACCGCTTCCACCTGAGCCTCAGTGCGGAACAACTGCAGCAGACCTTGCTGGCGATCTTCGTAACGCAGGCCAGTGTCGTCACGCAGCGCGTTGATGCACAGGCGGCTGTACTCGGCGACGCGCACCATGCGCTCCTTGTTGACGGCATAGCGATCAGCATTGCAATTGGCGAACATCTTGACCATGAACTTGGCCATCTGCGGATCCATGCGCGGCTGAATCTTGAGCGGCGCGTGCTCCTGGAACATCCACTTGACGGCTTTCTGCGGAATGCCAGGGGCTGCCCAAGGAGATGAGAATCCGAAGGATACCTGTCCTGCGTTACCGTAGCTGGTTTCCATCGCAGGGCTGGCCTGACGATCCACCACCGTGACCTCATGACCCTGGCGTGCGAGATAGTAGGCACTGGTGACACCGACGACGCCGCTTCCGAGCACAAGAATTTTCATGTTGGCCTACTCCGTGACTGCAAACCGCGCCCTGCGGTAAATGAAAAGCATATCCAGCGCCCATCAGCACCGGATGAATTCAATAGGCCATTATCGGGCAACCGATTACTCGCAGCTGCTTGACCTGAATATCACCAGTATAGGGCCACCGCTCATCACTAATATTCTGTTATATACCCAGTAATCAGAAAAATATTAGGTAATTTTGCCGACTCTATAGTGTTAAACAACAAAAAAGCGGTCATTTTTAGAATGGCCGCTTTTTTGTTGCGCACTGCGTTGTTGGCTATCTCATTTATCCCTCAAGACCTTGCGTCTACGCCACCCCTTTTAGTTCAGACGGAGGCCGCTGCAGAAATCTTGCGTAATGGCTTGCCCAAGCTACCGATGGCCTGACGATACAACCGCCAGGCAACGATACCCGCCAGCAGATTGCCAATGGCGGCACCGATCGCCACCCCACGCAGACCATCCATCTGAGCCCCGATCCACACCGCCGGCAGAAAGCAGACAAAAAGACGAATGAAGGACAACAACGTTGCCCGCAATGGCCAGCCCAGCGCATTGGCCGCAGACACCACCAGCATACAGATGCCCAGGAAGGCATAGCTGGGCAGCATCCACGGCACCAGCAGGACCAGTGCTTCAGCCACGTCACTGCTACCGACCAGTACATTCGCCAGCGGCGATGCCAGCAAGGTCACGATAACGCCCAATATCAGCTGCCAGACAACGACCACGCGCGCGACCAGGTTCATCAGGCGGCGAACCTCTTGCCAGCGACCTGCCCCGTAACAACGCCCTAGCCACGGCGGCAGCGACATGGTCAATGCCAGCACCACGATCAGCGAGAAGGTCTCAAGCCGAGAGGCAATACCCCAGGCGGCGACCTGAGTCTGTCCCAGGCTTGCCACAATCGCTGTGACCAGCATGGCTGCCAGCGCAGGCATCATCTGGCAAAGCATGGCCGGACCTGCAATCCCCATCAACTGACGACGTGATTCACGCCACTCACGAAGCAGACCGCGATACTCGACCCATCCCTGTCCACTCAACTTGCTTGCCGTGATCACCAGGCCGATGGCAAAAGCGATCAAGGTCGCCCAGGCAGCTCCTGCCAGACCAAAGCCAGGAATCGGGCCGAGACCGAAGATCAACAGAGGATCGAGCGCCAGGTTCAATAAGCTGGTGATCAGCATCATCACACCCGGCAGCCGAGTATTACCGTGCGCACGAAACAGGCTGTAGAGCACATAAGCCATCGCACCCAGCCAACTGGCGACCAGCCACGGCCCCCAATATTGCTCGATCAGCGTGAGTTCCTGATCATTGGCGCCCAGCAGATGGAAGGCTGGTACGCGCACTATCCACAGCAATAGCAGCAACAACGCGAGCACACCACCGGATGCCAAGACCACGACTCCTCCCAAGCGGCGCGCGCGCGCATCCTCTTCTGCGCCCAGCGTACGCGAGACAATCGCGGCAATCGCAATCCCCATTCCGACCTGAACACCAATGATCAAGAACGTCAGCGGAAAGGTGAAGGACTGAGCCGCCAGTGGCGCCGTACCCAGACGAGACACAAAAGCAGCATCGACCAGGTTGAAGCCCAGCAGCCCCATTATTCCGATTGTCATGGGCAAGGTGCTGCGCCACAGTCGCGACATCAGCTCACGGGTACTTGGGCAATCGGGCGACGACGATGTGGGTTGCATGATTTTCGAAGACATTCACTCACTCCCAGCATGCCAGGCATCGCTGGTCAAAAAATGACAAGAGCCTCAGAAGTCAGCCCCTGTGGTTAGACAGATGATTCTAAGACTTTGCATCCCATGTCGATAGCATCAGGAAAACATGACTTTGATGCATTATTGGCAACAGGAAAGGCGATGAAATAGCGTGGCGCGTGGTATTAGAGGAAACAGTCGCCGTGCTAAGCTTTGCGAATCACACCTTCTTGCCATCAGCACTCACCTGGCGACATCGATAGTCACATCACTTCCTGCCATCAAGGCAAGCAGCGAAGTGACCACTTTTCCGATTGCATCACGAGAGGTCATACCGTGGATAAAGCATCCCGCTTGTTGCTGTTTCTAGATGTCGTGGAAACGCAGAGTTTTTCCAAAGCGGCAGACCATCGTCAGGTCAATCGCTCGGTGGTTTCCAAACAGATTAGCCGCCTGGAAGAAGAGCTTCAGATTCGCCTTTTCAATCGTTCCACTCGCTCGCTGGCATTGACTGATGCAGGACGTGAGATTCATCAGCATGCACTACGACTGCGTGAGGTACTGGAAGATACTGACGATGTGGCTGGCGCCTATCAGGATGGGCCACGTGGTGTACTCAAGATCACCAGCCCAAGCCATTTCGGTCGCACTTATGTAGCTCAGGCAGTCCGCCTGTATATGGAACGCTATCCGGACACTCAAGTAGAAGTACGTCTGGAAGATCACCTGACGGACATCATCGGTGGTGGGTATGACCTCGCCATCCGCATGTCGGAGCTTGAGGATTCCAATCTGATTGCTCGCCCGTTGGCAGCGCACCGTCACTTGATTTGCGCATCCCCTGCCTTTATCGAGCGCTATGGCATGCCAAAGACCACGGAAGACCTTTCAGGCCTGCCCGCGGCCGTCTACTCCCGTGATGGCTTTATTCTCGACCGCCTACGCATATGCAGTGAAAGTGGCGTCGAGGAGAAGGTCGCATTGGACTCACGCCTCAAGGTCAATGATGGCGATGTCCTGCTAAGCGCCATCAAGTCAGGCGCCTGTTACGGCATGGTATCGGCCATCAACATCAATGATGAAATACTCACTGGTGAGTTGATCCCACTGCTGACCGAAGTAACGATGAAGCCATTGCCCTTTATTCATCTGGTCTACCCGCACCGTCAGTATCTACCGCAGAAAACGCGTCGCTTCAGCGATTGTTTGCAGGAAGTGGTAGGCACACCACCGGTCTGGGAGCAGCGAATCCCGGGCTTCGATAGCATGTACGGCTACGGCAAGGTCTGCGGTAGCTGACACCAATATCGCCAAGGTCGAACTAGAGCGTCAGAACTAGAACACCAAAGCTAGAACACCAGAACTAGAACGCCCGCCATGCAAGTGCATGGCGGGCGTTTGTTTGTCGATGCTTAGCGATTCGTGTCTCACTACCACGAGACAGCGGTCAGGAAGTCCCAATACATGGATGAACGTAAGGCTTGCGGTTCAACCACTCGATCAACTCTGGAAGCCGCTTGGGCCGTGCATAGCGGAAGCCCTGCACCAGATGACACCCCATTTCGATCAATAGGCGTTCCTGCTCGGCGGTTTCGACGCCTTCTGCCAACACCTCCATTCCCAAGCTATCTGCCAGAGAAATAGCGTGAGACACGATGGCCCGATCGCGTGAGTCATGATCAAGGCAACGCACGAATTGTTGATCAATCTTGAGGCGACACGCACGCAAGT
Organism: Cobetia sp. QF-1; assembly: GCF_002213105.1. Lineage (NCBI taxonomy): Bacteria > Pseudomonadati > Pseudomonadota > Gammaproteobacteria > Oceanospirillales > Halomonadaceae > Cobetia > Cobetia sp. QF-1. The sequence goes on along the minus strand of NZ_NBVS01000002.1, from coordinate 519,558 downwards.
CACGTACATAGAGTAATGATGCAAAGCCGGTCCCAAAATCATCGATAGCCAAGCGCACACCACGGTCAATCAGGCCAGTCAGTCGCTCCACGACACGATCGAGATCCGGCACGCGTGAGGATTCGGTAATTTCGAGCTCTAGGCGCTCCGGGGCAAAATCATGCCGCGCCAGTGCCTCTGACACCCGCGCCGGGAAACCGGGATCACGGAACTCCTGCGCTGAGACGTTGATGGCCACCGATAGCGGTTTGCCATCTGGCGTGACCAAATCTCGCGTCGCCAGGAATGCTGTATCCATGACCCGCGCCCCGACCGTACCGATCAGCCCATACTGCTCGGCCAGTGGGATAAAGCGTCCCGGGCCGATGGTGCCAAGCTCCGGGTGATCCCAACGTACCAGCACCTCAACGCCGACTGCCTGCCCACTGACAAGGTCAAACTGCGGCTGGAAGGCGAGATCGAGCTCTTCAAGGTGCTCACGCAGATCACTGGTCAGACGGTAATCATTGAGATGACGCATATGAGCTCCCGGCGAGAACACATGCCACGGACCACACACATCGATATCGTCGTGCTCGCCGTGCAGCATGGCCAGTTCTGCCAGATGCATGAGTCGGTAGGCGCGTCGCGCATGTAGCGGCGCAAGACTGATACCCACCCGCGCTGTCACCGGCAGCATCTTGCCATCCAGGCGCATCAGCGTGACCAACCGCTCGCATAGCTCACTGGCGCGAGCGATCAACGCCGCTTCATCGCCCTTGAGGAACAATGCAAAGGCATTACCCAACGGACGACAGACCAATGCATCGCGATACTGCAGTGACATGGACTCTGCCATGCGCTCCAACAGCGGGTCTATTCGTTCAGCACCATGGGCGGAGTTGATGATTTCCAGGTGCGTCAGAGATAGATAGATGATGCCACCATCGGTAGCCTCCTCAATCAGCAACTCATCTACCTGGGCATTGAAACGGTCACGTGACAAAAGGTTGATCGGCTGCAAACGACGCAATGCAATCAGTGCCTTGTCGTCGAGACCGGACGCTCTTGCTTCTGCCAATCCCGAGAAAGGAGCCTTGAGACGCACACGGCGCTCGCTCACCGGCTCCAGGCGCGGACGAGCCAGCCCGAAGAGTTCTTGCCAGCCGCAGGTATTAGCGATCAGTTGCTCATCATCGAACACCGCTATCCTCCACGGAAGATTGGTCTGCTGTACTAACAACCAATCACCAAGTCTTCCGGTAATGCCGACAAGCCAGAAATTCGGCTGACCACTCAAGCCACAGGGCTCTGGCATGCGAGGCACAGGAGATGGCAGCTCTGGCTGGTTATCCACTTGACGGGCGCGCGGAGAACTCCAGGCTAGCTGGCCGAAACGATCATAGATCCACAAGGGTTCTTCAATGGAAGACAGCAGTTTGATCAGGATATCGAGAGGCACGTTTACCCCGCCTATAGTGACAAAGAAAAATCCTTTCGGCCCTGTTCGACAGCGCCTTCAGCAGCACGCTGTTTTCACCACCAAGAATGAGACAAGACAACTCGGGTTACGGTGAATCCATCAACAGATACACGGTGTCGCCATACAAAAGCACACACAAGAACTCTATACACGAATAATAGTCACTTGAGTCTATGCCAAGCCATAGGAAAGGTACCAAGGCTATTTTCTCGACAACTCAACGCTTGGATCTCGACCATGGCATTCCGAGTCGCGTAAAGCCATGTATAACTTGTGTTGCGGCATCTCGCGTCAGTAGCATCAGGCGGTGCGGAAGAGTAGGATAGGCGCCCGTTTCGCCCGGACCGGATCCCGGGCGCCGAATCCATCGGTCAAAGAAATTCTCCGTCATGACTCAACACGTCCCGAATTCCGCTACACCCTCTAGCACTCCTGCCACTGACATGGTGTCTGCGCCACGCGCGGTCGTCATCTATTCCGGTGGCATGGACTCCTACACTGTACTGCATCAGGCATTGAAGGAAGGCTTCGAGGTACATGCTCTTTCCTTCCATTACGGCCAACGTCATTCACGTGAACTCGATGTCGCTCGCGCGGTATGTGAATCACTGGGTGTGGCACATGAAATCGTCGATATTCGTGCGATTCATGGCCTGATCAGTAACTCTGCGCTGACCAATGTCGATCAGGCGATGCCGAAGGCTGACTACGACGAAGCCTCGATGACCTCGACCGTGGTGCCTAACCGCAACATGATCTTGCTGTCATTGGCCATCGCCAAGGCGGTCAATATTGACGCCGATGTCTGCTTCTACGGTGCTCATGGTGGGGATCATGTGCTTTATCCGGACTGTCGCCCTGAATTCGTCGACAAGATGAATGCAGTCGCCGCGATCGCCAATTTCTCGCCAATCGAGATCCGTGCGCCCTTCTTGCACTCGCGCAAGGATGAAATCCTGGCCGCTGGCATCGCCATGCAACTCGACTACAGCCAGACCTGGACTTGCTATGAGGGTCGCGAACTTGCCTGTGGCGAATGTGGTAGCTGCCGTGAGCGCTTAGAGGCATTTGCCAGCCACGGCCTGAGCGACCCACTTGGCTATGAAATGCCTGCGACAGCCAAGGGCACGGACACTCTCTGATGTATACGGTAAAGGAAGCTTTCTACACCCTGCAGGGCGAAGGTGCTCGCGCAGGGCGCGCCAGCGTGTTCTGCCGCTTTGCCGGCTGCAATCTGTGGAGTGGTCGCGAGCGCGACCGTGACACGTCTGTCTGTCGCTTCTGCGATACCGACTTTATCGGCACTGATGGCCAGAATGGCGGCAAGTTTCGCGAGGCGCAGTCGCTCGCGGATTTCCTCGCAAGCCTATGGCCGGAGCACTCAGGCATTGCGACACCCTATGTCGTCTTCACCGGCGGGGAGCCACTGCTGCAACTGGATAGCGTCTTGATAGACGCCATGCATGCTCACGGATTCGAGATTGCGGTAGAAACCAATGGCACGGTTATCCCGCCAGCAGGTATCGACTGGCTGTGTGTCAGCCCCAAGGGCGCTAGCACTCTGATCGTCAGTGCCGGCGATGAGCTCAAACTCGTCTATCCGCAGCCCGAGGCATTGCCAGAGCGCTTCGCTAGCCTGGATTTCACCCACTTCTATCTGCAGCCGCTGGATACCTCCGCACTGGAAGCACTGCCAGCGCCCGCTGCCGCGCTGGCGCATTACCATGAAGTACTGGCCCGCGAGACGCCCATGACGCAGTGCGTCAACTACTGCATGGCCAATCCTCAGTGGCAGCTGTCGCTACAGACTCACAAAATCAGTGGTATCGATTGATGAAAGCAATGATCACCAAGACCCTGTTCGTCAGGGCACTGACAGCGTTGGATGCCTCCACCTGGAGCAACACGCGCGGCCTGTACGGCATCAGTCAGCATCTTGATATCGAACTGGACGGCGAAGTTGGCCACGATGGCATGCTGTTCGACTTCGGCAATGTGAAGCCATGGGCCAAGGGGCTTATCGATCAGGATGCGGACCATACCTTGATCGTGCCAACACTGGCGGAAGGTGTCAGTGTCACCGATTGCCCCGAAGGGCTGTCACTGCGCTTCACCCAGCCCTACGCCATGGAAGTCCGTGGCCCACGTCAAGCTTTCTGCCTGCTACCCGTCGCCGAGATTACCGACGAGGTGATGACTCAGCACTTCGAGAAGCTGCTGATGCGCAGGCTTCCGCCACGCGTTGATGCCATTCGCGTCAAGTTGCGCAACGAAGTCATCGACGGCGCGACCTACACCTATAGCCATGGCCTGCGTCATCATACGGGCAACTGCCAGCGTATTGCGCACGGCCATCGCTCACCGCTGATCATCGAGCGCAACGGCGAACGCGATACGACACTGGAAGCAGAGTGGGCCGAGAAGCTGCATGACAGCTATCTGGCGGAAGAGGCGGACCTGTTCGACCGCCCAGGCCGTGACATGGTGTTCAGCTACGAAGCACCGCAGGGCAAGTTCCGCATTCGCCTGCCGCGTCAGCGTGTCTGGCTGCTGCCAACGCCGACCACCATCGAATGGATCGCCGACTGGTTGGCTCGCCAGATCGCACTCGAGAGCGGTGATACGATCCGTGTCGAGGCCTACGAAGGCATCAACAAGGGCGCCATCGCCCTGCACACGCCTGAAAGCGCTCGCCAACCCCTGGTCATGCCTACGCTGGATACATCCAGAGAAGAGGTAGCAGGCAATGAAGCCTCATGAACCACAACACGGCCACTGATCCCGCACCCGGCTGTCGTGCCGGGTGCGGTGCCTGCTGCATTGCGCCTTCGATCTCGAGCGCCATTCCCGGCATGCCCGATGGCAAGCCGGCAGGCGTACGCTGCATTCAGCTCGACACTGACAACCTGTGCAAGCTCTTCGGCCAGCCGGAGCGTCCGGCGGTGTGTGGCAACTTCGGCTTTGACCGTGAGCTGTGTGGTGATGGCCGCGATGAAGCACTGCGCCTGATCGGTGAGTGGGAACGCCTGACCTGACCCTCCTGCGCCCCCATCAGGCCACCTCACCGGATGCTCTCAACAAACAACACGGCTGCTGTCCAGATGAAGAGATCTAGCGGAAAAAGCTGAAAGGCTCCGCTGCCCCGTCACTGCGACATGCCAACAGTGCCTGAGTCAGCATCGCTGTCTCGCCAAAGGGCGAGGCCACGCTGCTATCCATGGGTGACTGGCCATCCGAGTGCGAGGCAATCAGCTCCAGACGCGAATCCTGTCGCCAACTTGAAGGCGATAACTCAGCTCGCCCATTGGCACGGTTGTAACTACGCCAGCCCTCCTGCACATGAAAGACTCCTTTCACTCGCCATTCGCGCGGCAAGCCATCCAGCCACTGGGTCAGACGGTCGAGATCAAATACCTCAGCGGGAGCCAGTCGCCAGCCGATGCTGGCATGCCCAAGGCGCTCTGCCTGCTCGATCACCGGCGCACCAGGCAAGGGGATTACGGAAGATGAGGCATCAGAAGGCGGCGAGGAACGCGATGCATCAACCGCGTCACCGTCCTGCGGTAGAGTCGATGCTAGACGAGCACTGGCATGCGCCACGCGATGCTCGGCAGGCATTGCAAGTCCTGCAAACGCCTGAATATCTTCCTCTGTCTCGATACCGTTTATCAGCCATTCGATCAGCGTGGCATCATCCCCTTCTCTCATCGCCTGCGGAGCACCTTCTGCATCGCGACCCAGCTCTGCGATCCAGCGTTTGCGTGGCCATAGCCCTTCCAGATAATCATGGGCTGCCGTCAGCTGCTGAGGAGTCGACAGATCACGCTTGCTCAGCACAACGCCACCGGCCAGGCTCAACTGATCCTGGAAGGTGCCATGTTCGAACGTGCGTGCATCCTCCAGAGCCCGAGGGTCAAGCAGCGTAATCACCTCCTGCAGCACTAATGCTGAGGCCAGCCCTTCCCCACGCAACACATCGATCAAGCCTGCCGGATGGCCCAGCCCCGATGGCTCGATGATCAGTCGATCAGGGCGCGCCCGATGGATCAAGCTGACCAGACCCGCTTGCAGCACGAACGCCAGCTGACAACACATGCAACCGCCGGGCAATCCTTTGACGGTGATGTCATCGCGCTCAGCGAACAGCGCCTGATCGATCCCCACCTGCCCGAACTCATTGACCAGGATTGCCCAATGTTCGTCCGCAGGCTTGGCAGCGACCAATGCCTGTATGAAGCTGCTCTTGCCGGTGCCGAGAAAACCGGTAATCAGATGGACAGGAATGGGCCTGAGCGGCGCACGTGAATCCAAGGGCATGGAAGAATCTCCGCAGCAGGAAAAGCAATTGGTACGCATCAATTGTTACATAATAACAAAACTTACCTGACAGTCACCCACAAACTGAGCTTCCTGAACGCACAATCCCCCCGCCACCGGAGTGACGAGGGGATTGAGTATCGACGAGCGCCTGGTATGCCGCCAAGCAGCGCGCGTCAGGCAGCGCGCGTCAAAATGCGGCGAGCAACGTCAGGGGTGATATCACCGTGCTCACCGATGGCAGTAAAGCCGTGACGGGTCAGATTCTCGACCAGTTTGTCGATGCTATCAGCCGAGATGCTGGCCTCACTCAACGACACTGGGGCACCCATGCGTGTGAAGAACTCACGCGTCTTGACGATGGCAGCCCGTGCAACGCTCTCGTCATCGCCTTCCAATGCCCAGACACGGCGGCCGTACTGGGCCAGCTTGGCGCGCTTGGCCTCGAACAGCTCCTCCCACAGCGCCGGCATCACGATGGTGAGAGTGCGACCGTGATCAACGCCATGCAGTGCAGTGATCTCGTGTCCGATCATGTGCGTAGCCCAATCCTGCGGCACACCACGACCAATCAAGCCGTTGAGACCCAGATTGGCGGCCCACATGATATTGGCACGTACCGCCAGGTCATCCGGCTGACTCAGCACCTTGGGGCCTTCCTCGATCAAGGTCATCAGCAGCCCTTCCGAAAAGCGGTCCTGCACTGGTGCATTGACGGGATAGGTCAGGTACTGCTCGCTGACATGAATGAAGGCATCGACCACGCCATTGACACTCTGGCGCTCCGGCAAGGTCAGAGTCGTTGCGGGGTCAAGCACCGCGAAGCGCGGATATGCCAGCTCGCTGAACATCGGCAGCTTGTCGTGAGTCTCATAGTTGGTCACGACGGCATTGCCGTTGGATTCGGAACCGGTAGCCGGCAGCGTCAGTACGACACCCAGTGGCAGCGCCGTCTGCGGATGCTTGCCTTCAGCAAGGATTTCCCACGGGTCGCCTGCATGGCACGCCGCCAGTGCCAGAAACTTGCTACCGTCAGCCACGCTGCCACCGCCAACGGCTAGCAGAAAATCGATCTTCTCGCGCTTGATGACGTCCAGCGCCTCCAGCAGGGTATGGTAGCTCGGATTGGGCTCGATGCCACCGAAGCTCCACCATTCACGCCCCTCAAGAGCGCTCTCGATCTGGTCCATCACGCCATTACGCTTGATGGAACCACCACCATAGGTGACCAGCACGCGGGCATCTGCGGGAATCTCATCGCGCACCTTGGCAATCTGGCCAGCACCGAAGTGGACACGGGTCGGGTTCTGATAGGTAAAGTCTTGCATGTTGCGCTCCTCGCGACGTCAGCGACAGTGCAGGGTTCCATTACGGACTCAATGCCAGCAGGTGTCGTCTGACGCGATATATCGTTTTCGGGGTAAGAGCGATGGGTGGCAAGACAGGTAACATCGCCGCCTATCGCTACAGATGCTGAGGAGCATTCTACCGACAGAACTACGACTAAAGGAGAGGGTGATGCTCACGTCTTTGATTCCATACCGGCATCAATAGAGTTATCACCACTTTCTGAAATACCCTCTCAAGTCTTTCATGGCCGTACTGATGACATAAAAATGGCCCGCCGAGGCGAGCCATTTTCATCAGCTAGAACGATCAAGCAACCGCTTACAGACGCACTAGCATCTTGCCTTTGTTGGCACCGGTGAAGAGCTTCAGGAACGCATCTGGCGTCTGCTCGAGCCCTTCTTCGACGGTCTCTTCATACTCGATCTCACCCTTGGCGACGAGCGGCCCTACTTCTTCGAGGAAACGAGCATAGTTATCCCAATGCTCGAAGACGATGAAGCCCTGCATGCGAGCACGGCGTACCAGGATCATCGCGAGGTTCGCAGGGCCTTCCACCGGCTGAGTGTCGTTGTAACGCGAGATCATGCCGCAGACAGCGATACGTGCACCGACGCGCAGGTTATTCAACGCCGCCACCAGACAATCACCGCCGACGTTCTCGTAATAGACATCGAAGCCGTCTGGGCAAGCATCATGCAATTCTGCTGTCAGTTGCTCAGCGTTCTTGCCTTTGTAGCTGACCGCCTTGACGCCACGTGCCTCAAGCCAATCAAGTTTCTCCTGACTACCGGCGATGCCGACGACGGTGCCGCCCTTGGCCTTGGCCAGCTGTACAGCAAGAGAACCCACCGCGCCAGAGGCGGCACTGACCAGCACATTATCACCTTCTTTCATTTCAGCGATGATATTGAGACCTGTCCAGGCGGTCATGCCTGGCATGCCCAACACGCCCAGATAGGCCTGATCCGGCACTTCGATGCTCGGCAGCGCCTCAACCTGATCAGCCGACAGCTGAGCAATATCACGCCAGCCATCCATATGACGCACCTTGTCACCGACTGCGAAGCGGGAATCACGTGATTCGATCACTTCCCCGACGGCAGCGCCCTGCAGCGGAGCATTCAGCTCAAAGGGGTCAATGTAGGTTTTTACACCACTCATACGGCCCCGCATGTAGGGGTCGACAGATAACCAGGCATTACGAACACGAACCTCGCCTTCAGCCAGTTCAGCCAGTGCCTCTTCACGCAGCTTGAATAGCTCGCGCTCCGGAGTGCCTGTCGGATAATCGGTAATGGTGAAATAACGTGTCTGCATGGGATGCTCCTTGCGAGTAGGTCTGTCGAATCATCACGTTGATCTGCTCAATGTGACGATAGCCGCTGGTAATCGTTCCACCAGCGGGAAGATGCCGCCAGATTACTCGCGATCGAGTTATCACACCAATGCCAAAAACTGAATTCCGGTATGCGCAAGGCTGATATCATTGGTGGTTGAAAATCACTGCCGATTCCCCAAGCGAGCATTCCGCTCGCCTCTCGGATTGGCTTTCTTCACGTTGGTCTTTTCTACACTTGGAGACTGTCATGCACTTGGCCGAATTGGCACGCCATGATCTCAATACACTCGTGGCACTGCATGCCCTGCTGGAGACGCGAAGTGTCTCGCGGGCCGCAGAGCGCCTGAACCTGAGCCAGCCTGCCGTCTCACGCACACTCGGACGCTTGCGTGAAGCCTTTGATGATCCACTCTTTGTACGCGCTCAGCGCGGCCTGCGCCCTACCGCGCGCGCTGAGGCACTACAACAGCCTCTAGCGCGTCTACTACAGGCGCTAGGCGCGCTATTGGCACCGCCGGAGTTTTTCCCGGCGGATAGCCAGCGACGCTTTCAGCTGGCGACCACAGACTATGGAATGCATGCATTCGTCGCGCCACAGATTGCGCCTCTGCATCGTGAAGCTCCAAACGTGCGTCTCGATATTCAAGCCTACGGTGGCAATGTCGAACAGCAGCTGGATGAAGGAGGACCTGAACTTGCGATGTGCGTGCCGACTGCCAAAGTTCCGGCAGGAGTGCACGGGCGAGAAATTGGAGCGGATCACTTTGTCTGTGTCATGCGCAAGGACCATCCGCTGGCTACCAAGCCCACGTTGAGTCTTGACGATTTTCTGGTGGCGGGTCATCAATTGATCAGCATGGGCGGCGATGAACGTGGCGCGGTAGACCTGGCACTCGCTGAGCAAGGCTTGAGTCGCCAAGTCGTCCTGCGCCAGCCTCACTTCCTCGCTGCTTTCAGCGTCACCTGCCACAGTGACTTGCTGCTCTGTGTGCCTGGCTGTCTAGCCGCCAGCATGCTGGAACAACTACCTTTGACCATCAGACCACTGCCGATCGATATCAATAGCTTTTCCTACTGGCTGGTATGGCATGAACGTCTGCATCACGACGCTGGGCACAGCTGGCTACGGCAACGGCTATCTGCAGGCATCCAGGTTCGTCATCGTGAGCTGACACAGCGACTCCGCCACCTCCTTAACGTCTGACAATAAAGGCAGGCGAGGTCGCATTAATTACGCATGGACTTCTACAGACATAAAAAACCGCCACCCAAAAAAGGTGGCGGTTTTTTATACTCTCGAACAACTAATGTTTACTTACGTTCGATGTCAGCCCGCTCACGCAAGGATTCCTGTAGTCCCTGCACCGCTGCCTGCGCTTGCAGGCGACTGGCGAGGCGCGACAGGAACTGATCCATCTCGCCTGGCTCGGATTCACCAACATCCGTCAGTTCAATCAGCGCAATACCGTTCTTGAGCACTGCATGACCGTATACCGACTTGCCACCCTGCGGATGAGCCAGCGCAAAGGCCTGCTTGACAAGGCTTTGTGGAAGCTGGGAGTCGGCCTGGCGGCTAACATCCTTGGCCTCGCGCCAATCAATACCATCAACCTGCTGTCCATCACTCAGGGTTTTCAGGTCTGACTCGGCCAGGGCCTTGAGCGCATTGGTGGTCTTGTCGGCAGTTGCTTCACGCTGCACCTGCTGCTTGACCTCATCAAAAGCCAGTGTGGTAGCAGGGCGCTGCTCAGCCACACGCAGTACCAGACGACGACTGTCATCCAGCTCGATCACATCGCTGTTGTAGCCTTCCTTGAGCACTTCATCATCGAAGGCAGCAGACATCACGCCAGGCTCTGATAGCAACGCATCATCAGTATCCTGTGCGACCCAATCCGTCTGCTGCAGCGGGAGGTCGAGATCCTTGGCAACACTCTTGAGGTCATCTGCCGCGAAGCTCTCATCCTTCAGCTGCTGCGCTTTCTCGTTGAAGGCATCGCGTGAGGCCGACTGGCGAGCATCCGTCAGCAGCTCGTCACGCATGTCATCAAACGAGGCGATATCCAATCCCGTCACCTTGATCAGGTGCAGGCTGTCGCCGGTATCGACGATGTCAGAGACCTGACCTTCATCCAGCGCGAAAGCGGCATCATCAAACTCTTCACCGAAGATGCCACGCGTGATGACACCCAGTTCACCGCCTTTATCAGCAGTCGAGCTATCTTCGGAGACACTTGCCGCAACCTTGCCAAAGTCGTCGCCAGCGGCCAGCTGATCACGAGCGGCTTCAAGCTTGCTACGCGACTCTGCTACGTCGTCACCCTTCTCAACCATGATATGTGCGATCTCACGCGGTGCTTCAGCGCGCTTGGCAGCATATTCAGCTTGCAGGGCTTTATCCGTCACCTGTCCCCCTTCAGCAAGCTTTGCTTGATCCAGTAGCACGTAAGTCAGCTTGACCTGTGCCGGACGGCTATAGTTCTGCTGGTGACTGTCATACCAGGCCGTCAGCTCGTCATCACTCAATGTGACCGGGGCTTCAAGATCTGCACTGCTCAGTGTGGCGTAGCGGAAGCTACGGGTCTGGCGCTGAAGCTTGCTCAGCGCTTCTGTTTCGCTCGGCAACACGAAAGCGCTACTAGCAAAGCCTTGACGCAGCTGCTCACGCAGAGTGTCGCTGCTCAGTTGCTGACGGAAGGACGTCGGCGAATAGCCAGCGCTGGCCAGGCGGTTACGGAAGACATCGGCATCGAAGCGCCCCTTGTCATCCTGAAACTCAGGAAGGCTCACGATCAGTTGATCGAGCTGGGCATCCGAAAGATGCAGACCACCCTCTTCTGCATACTGATCCAACAGGCGTGAGTCGATCATCTGATTGATGATTTGAGTGCGCGCTTCACGCTCCTGCTCCGGCGCCACCTGGCCAGAACGAATAGCACGCTGTACTTCAGTTTCTACCGACTGACGGCTGATCTTGTCACCGTTGACGGTCGCCACCTCATCGCTACTGCCAGTAAAGGCACCAATGATGGACTCGACGCCAAAGAAGGCAAAGGTGACAACAATAAAGCCAACGATCGTCTTGGCCACCCAGCCATGCGACCGGTCTCGAATTCGTTGCAGCATGCAAGCCTCGAACTACAGGGATAGGAATGGCCACAAGGGCCGCGACTCAGTGACTGATGATTATACGCATGCCGCCAGCAGATGCAGGTGCCTTTCAGCTACCGAATGATAATGGCTGGGCATCAGTCATGAAAACAGTCACAAAAAAAGCGCATCGCCAGGCGATGCGCTTCGGTATCTTGGTTCCGACCCGGCAGACAATGAAGCACCTGACGAATCGGAACCGCGTCACCGGGAGCCTGCAACGCAGGCAGACCTCAGTTGACGGCGTCTTTCAGTGCCTTGCCTGCTTTGAAGCTCGGCACCTTGGCAGCACTGATTTCGATCGGAGCGCCAGTCTGCGGGTTACGGCCAGTACGAGCAGCACGATCCTTGACAGTAAAGGTGCCGAATCCGACCAATGCCACGGTCTCACCTTTTTTCAGGCTATCAGTGACGGTGTCGACCATCGCATCGAGTGCACGGCTAGCTGCTGCTTTCGGAATATCGGCAGATGCAGCAATGGCTTCGATCAGCTCGGATTTGTTCACTATTCACCCCTTGAATTTGCAAAAATTACCAGAAATCAGCGCGAGAAATACGGATACCAAACACGATCGCGACGATGCGGAGTTTATAGCAACGCCCTCAAACGACTGTCAAGCAACCTCACGCGCAAAACCGCACCATACCGCCGTTTCGACAGCGGCATGGCCGAAAAAATCCGTCAATGTGTACTGATCATTGTCTGACGACCACTTGCATCGTCTGACCGAGTTTCATCCTTCTCAGCAGAAGGCTTTTCTGCTAGAGCGACCTCAAGAACCTCATCAATCCAGCGCACCGGCCGAATATCGAGTGCATCCTTGATAGTATCCGGGATCTCTTTGAGATCACGGCGATTTTCCTCGGGAATCAGTACCAGCTTTATACCACCACGTCGGGCTGCCAGCAATTTCTCCTTGAGCCCACCGATCGGCATGACTTCGCCACGCAGGTTGACCTCACCGGTCATGGCCACATCACAGCGCACGGGTCGTCCGCAGTAAGCGGACACCATCGCAGTGACCATTGCAGCGCCCGCACTGGGGCCGTCCTTAGGCGTAGCGCCTTCCGGCACGTGAATATGCAGATCTTCCTTCTCGAAGCGCTCAGGCGCGATACCGAAGGCTTCTGCACGTGCACGTACGACGGTGTGTGCCGCGCTCACGGACTCTTTCATGACATCGCCCAATGAGCCGGTCTTGCTGACCCGCCCCTTGCCAGGCGTCACGACGGATTCGATGGTTAATAATTCGCCACCCACCGACGTCCAGGCCAAGCCAGTGACACGACCAATCTGATCTTCTGCATCAGCCAAACCGAAGCTGTACTTGCGCACGCCAGCATAATGCTCAACCTGCTCAGCTTCGAGGTGCATTGAGGCCAGTGCACCTTCCTTCGCTTCCGCTACGACACGCTCACGCACGATCTTGCGACATACCTTGGCAATCTGACGCTCCAGCTCACGGACACCCGCTTCACGGGAATAGTAACGAATCAATTCCAGCACGGAGGCTTCACTGAACGTCAATTCACCTGGCTTGAGGCCATTTGCCTTGAGCTGCTTAGACACCAGATAGCGCATCGCGATGGCGAGCTTCTCGTCTTCGGTGTAACCCGGCAGACGGATGATCTCCATGCGGTCACGCAGCGGGCCCGGAATATTCATCGAATTGGAGGTACAGATGAACATAGCTTCGGACAAATCATAGTCAAGCTCGAGGTAATGATCTGCGAACTTGTCGTTCTGCTCCGGATCCAACACTTCGAGTAGCGCCGACGCCGGGTCGCCACGATGGTCCATGCCCAGCTTATCGACCTCATCGAGCAGTACCAACGGATTCTTCACACCCGTCTTGGCCATGCGCTGGATGATCTTGCCCGGCAATGCGCCAATATAGGTACGCCGATGGCCACGAATCTCGGATTCGTCACGCACGCCGCCCAACGCCATACGCGTGTACTGACGATTGGTCGCACGGGCGATGGACTTGCCCAACGAGGTCTTGCCGACCCCGGGAGGGCCTACCAGACACAACACCGGCCCCTTGAGCTTCTTGACGCGCTTTTGCACGGCGAGATACTCAAGAATGCGTTCCTTGACCTCATCAAGTCCGTAATGGTCTTCGTCGAGCACGCGAGAGGCGTGATCGAGATCATGGCGGACGCGAGTGCGTTTTTTCCACGGCACGTCGCACAACCAGTCAAGGTAGGTGCGCACGACAGTCGCTTCAGCAGAGGTCGGGCCCATCATCTTGAGCTTGTTGAGCTCTTGATTGGCCTTGTCCTCTGCCTCTTTCGGCATGCCAGCGTCCTTGATACGACGCTCGTACTGCTCAACCTCATTGGGTACGTCATCCAGCTCACCCATTTCTTTCTGGATGGCCTTCATCTGCTCGTTGAGATAGTACTCGCGCTGTGACTTCTCCATCTGCTCCTTGACGCGCGTACGAATGCGCTTCTCGACCTGCAGCAGGTCGATTTCCGCTTCGATCAACGTCATCAAGTGCTCGATGCGGTCGCGCACCTTGTCCATCTCGAGCAGCGCCTGCTTGTCATTGATACCCAACGACAAGTGCGCACTGATGGTATCCACCAGTCGGCTCGGGTCTTCGATACCCTGCAGGCTGCCCAGTACCTCGTTAGGCACTTTCTTGGACAACTTGACGTACTGCTCGAACTGATTGAGCAGCACACGCACCAGCGTCTCCTGCTCACGCTCGCTGAGCGGCTGGCTTTCACGCAGGACGACATCAGCAATGCTGTGGCCGTCTTCGTGCAGACGAATATCCTTGATATCAGCGCGCGAATTGCCTTCGATCAGCACCTTGACGGTGCCGTCCGGCAGTTTGAGCAGCTGCATGATGTCAGCAACGGTACCGATGGCGAACAAGTCTTCCGACGTCGGATCGTCCTGACCGGCTTCACGCTGCGCAGCCAGCAGGATTTTCTTGTCACCTTCCATGGCCACTTCGAGGGCCTGGATCGACTTCTCCCGGCCGACGAACAGCGGAATCACCATCTGGGGATAGACCACCACATCCCGCAACGGTAGCAGCGGAAGTGTCAGGGTCTGATCATCGTTCTGCTCCATGGCAGACGTTCCTCGGTATTCGGTGGGTGGGCCGCGTCACGCGGCTCTCGGATTCAGAGACCATGGGGGCAAGGTCATGATTTTGCAATGATCCCGACACCTGTAGCGGTAACTCAACGCTAATTGAAGCCACAGGACGATGATCAATCACATTGTCAGAGGTCACGATGAGTATCCGCATACGCAACGGGGGGCCTTGCGGCCCCCCGTTGGTGATACTCAGGCCTGGACGCGTTAGCCGTCCTTGCCGGCCACCTTGTCCTGACTTTCTTCACTCTTGGAGTAGATCAGCAATGGCTTACTGTCACCGAGGATGACCGACTCATCGACCACCACCTTGCTGACGCTCTCTTCAGAGGGAATGTCATACATGGTATCGAGCAGCACAGACTCAAGAATCGAACGCAGGCCACGTGCACCGGTACGACGCTCGATCGCCTTGCGTGCCACAGCACGCAGCGCATCTTCACGCAGGTCCAGCTCGACATCTTCCATCTCGAACAGACGCGAGTACTGCTTGACCAGCGAGTTCTTCGGTTCCGTCAGAATCTGCACCAGCGCATCTTCATCCAGCTCGGTCAGTGTCGCGATGACCGGCAGACGACCGACGAACTCAGGGATAAGACCAAACTTGACTAGATCACTCGGCTCGACGTCTGCCAGCACACGCCCAACGGTTTTCTCATCCTGCTTGCTCTTGACCTCAGCATTGAAGCCGATGCCACCCTTCTCGGCGCGCTCACGGATGACCTTGTCGAGACCCGCGAAAGCTCCCCCTACGATGAACAGGATATTCGCCGTGTTCACCTGCAGGAACTCCTGCTGAGGATGCTTGCGGCCACCTTGCGGCGGCACCGAGGCAGTAGTGCCCTCAATCAGCTTCAACAGCGCTTGCTGCACGCCTTCACCGGAAACATCCCGCGTGATGGACGGGTTATCAGATTTGCGTGAGATCTTGTCGATCTCATCGATGTAGACAATGCCACGTTCGGCCTTCTCAACATCGTAATCGCACTTCTGAAGCAGCTTCTGGATGATGTTCTCGACATCCTCACCGACATAACCTGCTTCGGTCAGGGTGGTCGCATCCGCGATGGTGAAGGGCACATTCAACAGACGTGCCAGCGTCTCGGCCAGCAGCGTCTTACCGCTACCTGTCGGGCCGATGAGCAGAATGTTGGACTTACCCAGCTCCACCTCGTCCCCAGTCTTCTGACCGGCACGCAGACGCTTGTAGTGGTTGTACACTGCCACGGACAGCACACGCTTGGCGCGGTCCTGACCGATCACGTAATCGTCGAGAGTCGAACGAATCTCACGCGGCGCCGGCAGGCGATCATCATCACCTTCGGCGTCGGCTTCAAGGACCTCTTCGCGAATGATGTCATTGCACAGATCGACACATTCGTCGCAGATGTAGACGGAAGGTCCCGCGATCAGCTTGCGCACTTCATTCTGGTTCTTGCCACAGAAGGAGCAGTACAGCAGTTTGCCGTTCTCGTCCTTACCTTTGCCGTCAGCCATTCGCGTACCTCTCAATGGCGGCGACTCCCCCGGGGAGTCGCCGGAAATGCATGTTTGCCGACGTCAGGTCAGCCGTGTACGAGGAAGATTATTCCACGTCAGGACGGCGTTCCAGCACGGCGTCGATCAGGCCGTACTCCATTGCCTGATTGGCGGCCATGAAGTTGTCACGGTCGGTATCACTGGCAATGGTATCGAAATCCTGGCCAGTGTGATGCGCAAGAATACGATTCAGCTTCTCGCGGATGGTCAGGATTTCCTTGGTATGGATCTCGATATCCGTCGCCTGACCCTGATAGCCGCCTAGCGGCTGGTGGATCATGACGCGTGAATTCGGCAGAGCGTAACGCTTCTCAGCCGCACCGCCGGCCAACAGCAGTGCACCCATACTTGCAGCCTGACCAATACACACGGTCGACACGTCGGGCTTGATGAACTGCATGGTGTCGTAAATCGCCATCCCTGCAGTCACCGATCCACCCGGCGAGTTGATATACAGATGAATGTCCTTGTCAGGATTTTCAGACTCGAGGAACAACAGCTGAGCCACCACGAGGTTGGCCATGTAGTCCTCAACCGGACCGACAAGGAAGATCACCCGTTCCTTTAGCAGGCGGGAATAGATGTCGTAGGCCCGTTCGCCGCGAGCATTCTGCTCGACAACCATCGGAACCAGACCGCCAGCATTCTTGATGTCGAAGTCGTTCATGGGGGCTTCCTTCATCCGATGACGTTGATATCCATTGAGCATGCCACTTTACCCCGCCCACTGACCAGAGACCCGGCCGTAGCCGGGTCCTGATCTAGCAAGCAAAAGGGGTAGACAGGATTTAGGCCTGCTCGCCTTCTGCTTCAGCAGTCTCTTCTTCTGCTTCTTCCTGCTGCTGAGCGGCTTGCAGGGCTTCCTGGTAGGACATGGTAACGTCCTTAACCTGAGCCTGTGTCAGCAGCTTGTCAACGGCCTTCTCTTCCAGCAGAACAGACTTGAGCTGGTTACGCGCCTGTTCGTTAGACGTGTAGTACTCAGTGACCTGGGTCGGGTCCTGATACTGCTGAGCCATTTCGGCAACACGCGCTTTCAGCTCGTCTTCGCTGACATCCATTTCGCTACTGCTGACGACTTCGCTGAGCAGCAAGCCAGTCTTGACACGCTGAACCGCTTGATCCTGGAACAGCTCAGCTGGCAGCTGGGAGACATCGAAGTCTTCGCCCAGACCAAACTGCTGTGCAGCTTGACGCTTCAGGCCGTCGATTTCCTGATCAGCCAATGTCTGCGGCACCAGGATATCGTTAGCTTTGGTCAGTTCGGCCAGCACTTGCTGCTTGACGCGATTCTCGATCGCGTTCTTCAGCTCACGCTGCATGTTCTTCTTCACTTCGACCTTGAAGCTTTCGACGTCAGTCGCTTCCAGACCGAACTGAGTGATGAACTCCGCATTCACTTCCGGCAGTTCCTGAGCCTTGATGGCGTGGACCTTGACCTTGAAGGTCGCTTCCTGACCGGCGAGGTGCTCAGCCTGGTAGTCAGCCGGGAAGGAAACCTTGATTTCCTTTTCGTCGCCAGCAGCGGCGCCGACCAGCTGCTCTTCAAAGCCCGGGATGAAGCTGTTGGAGCCCAGCACCAGCTCGTGACCTTCAGCCTTGCCGCCTTCGAATGCTTCTTCACCGAGGAAGCCTTCGAAATCGAGGTTGACCTGGTCGCCATCGGCAGCAACGCGCTCGACGTCAGTCCAGGTAGCATTCTGCTTGCGCAGAGTCTCGATCATTTCTTCAACATCAGCATCGTTCACTTCAGCCTGCGGACGCTCGATTTCAGCGCCGTCGATCGGCTTCAGGTCGATTTCCGGATAGATTTCCAGAGTTGCAACAAACTCCAGGTCCTTGCCAGCTTCATCGACAGTCGCGTCGATTTTCGGCCAGCCAGCCGGGTTGAGTTCGTTTTCAGTGACGGCGGTCACGTAGTGCTGGCGCATGATTTCGCCAACAATCTCGTTACGCACATCTTTACCGTAACGCTGGTGCACCACTGCCATCGGCACGTGGCCCTTGCGGAAGCCGTTCAGACGAACGGTCTTGGCGGTTTCCAGAAGACGGGCGTTGACGGCCTGGTCGACTTCAGAAGCCGGCACCGTAATGGTGACCGTGCGCTCGATCGGAGAAGTCGTTGCGACAGAAGCTTGCATGAAATTTCCTCTACCCACTGGTGGCGTTCGAATCATAAAGGCGAAGATTGTAGAAACCCCGCCACGCGCTGGCAAGCGCGGATATGACATGCCATATGGTGCCTTGGTCCAAGATTTTCAAGGAACCAGGCCATTTTCTGCTCTACTCAGCCGTTCTGCGGACGCATCGTGTGCGTACCCGCTCGAAATTTGCGTGAGTGGAACAGTGCGAAAAACACGAAAAAAGGGGGAGAAAGCCATTGGCCTTCTCCCCCTTTTGCGGCATGCCGCCCGCCCAAGCGGGCCAGGCAGCATCCTGATATTCATCGAGAAATGGGGTGGATGATGGGGTTCGAACCCACGACCACCGGAGTCACAATCCGGGGCTCTACCACTGAGCTACACCCACCACTTCTGAAACCTGACAAAAAATTGCCATTTCCATCTCGTTGATACTGTTCAAGCTGATATACAATGGGGTGGATGATGGGGTTCGAACCCACGACCACCGGAGTCACAATCCGGGGCTCTACCACTGAGCTACACCCACCACTGTATGGACAACTTTACATCGTCTGGTCGTAACCATCAGATTCACAACACGCAATCTGACTTCCATCCACATGACAAATATCATGCTGATGGTACGCCCAGCAGGACTCGAACCTGCAACCTACGGCTTAGAAGGCCGTTGCTCTATCCGGTTGAGCTATAGGCGCAGAAACTGACACTGCGAGTCAACTCCGGATAAAGTTTGAACACCACCCTAAAAGGCATTGCATTCAAATGGTCGGGATAGAGGGATTCGAACCCCCGACATCCTGCTCCCAAAGCAGGCGCGCTACCAGACTGCGCTATATCCCGAAACCGTCTTCAACCGACTGTCGAACCCCGTCGATGCGAGGCGTATTCTACCAAACTTCCGTCTGCGGTCAAGCCCTTACGTGATTTTCTTTCCAAAAGAATCACGACATGAAAAAAACGACGTATCGCTCCGAGACACCTTTGCCTCGAGTCTTGCTTCTCAATGCTCATACCAGACTATACAGCTGAACTATCACGGCGAACTCTTGCGCTTAGCCATGCACCATTGGGCAACATTACGTCAGCATTCAGTCGACATATCGCCACCGTTTCGACCAAGGTCGTCATTCGGCGTTGACTGGCGAGCAGGGCATGCGAAAATTGGCGGCAGTTTTCCCTCCTGCATCTATCGCCCACGAGAAGGAATGATCGCTGATGGCAGCACAACTGATTGATGGTAAGGCCATCGCCGAACGCGTACGTCAGCAAGTCGGCCGCCAGGTCGATGCGCGCCGCAACGCCGGTGAACGTATTCCGGGACTTGCCGTCGTGCTGGTCGGTGAAGACCCCGCGTCCGAGGTTTATGTCCGTAACAAGCACCTCGCCTGCGAGAAGGCCGGCATTACTTCCACTCAGCACCGCCTGTCTTCCGATACCACGCAGAGCGAGCTGGAAGCATTGGTTGACGAGCTGAATGCCGATAACAGCATCGATGGCGTCCTCGTTCAACTACCACTGCCGGCACACCTTGATTCGCGCCCCATCCTTGAGCGTATTCGCACCGACAAGGATGTTGATGGTTTCCATCCGTACAATCTGGGCCGTCTGGCTCAGCGCTTGCCGGTCATGCGTCCCTGCACGCCCAAGGGCATCATGACGCTCTTGAGCGAGAGTGGTCTGCAAGTGCGCGGCATGGATGCCACTATCGTCGGTGCATCCAACATCGTGGGCCGCCCGATGGCACTCGAGCTAATGCTTGCCGGTTGCACTACTACCGTCTGTCATCGCTTCACCAAGGACCTGGAAGGCAAGGTTCGCCAAGCTGATCTGGTCGTGGTCGGCGTCGGCAAACCGGGACTGGTCAAGGGTGAGTGGATCAAGGAAGGTGCTGTCGTGATCGACGTGGGCATCAACCGCCTTGAAAACGGATCACTGGTCGGCGATGTCGAGTTTGCACCGGCCGCTGAGCGCGCTGGCTGGATCACGCCGGTACCAGGTGGTGTAGGGCCGATGACCGTCGCCTCGTTACTGGAAAACACCCTGTTTGCTGCCGAGCTGCACGACGCACGTCTCGCGACTGAGTAACGCCCTCTTTTTTCCCACGCCGCCTCTTGATCACGAGGCGGCGTGTCGTTTGCGCTAAAGGACTCCTACATCATGTCTCTCAAGACACTTGGCATCATCGGTGCCATGGCCGAAGAAGTGGCCATTCTCGCCAAACTGCTGGAAGACAGCACCACGTCTAGTCACGCTGGCTCTACCTTCCATATCGGCCAGCTACACGGTATCAAGGTCGTGCTGCTGCAATCGGGTATCGGCAAGGTCAACGCTGCCGTCGGTGCCTGCCAGATGATTGAGCGCTATCAACCAGACGCCATCATCAACACTGGCTCCGCCGGCGGCTTTGCGGCAGACCTCGAGATCGGCGATGTCGTGATTTCCAGTGAAGTGCGTCACCATGATGTCGACGCCGTGGTCTTCGGCTACGAATACGGCCAGGTACCGCAGATGCCGGCCGCCTATCCATCTGACCCGCAACTGGTGAAAGTGGCACGCGAGTGCGTCGAAGCTCAGGGCGAGATCACGGCGCGTGAAGGCCTGATCTGCACCGGTGATATCTTCATGTCCGACCCAGAACTGGTCGCTCTCACCCGTTCACGCTTCCCGGACATGCTGGCCGTCGAGATGGAAGCCGCTGCTATCGCGCAGACCTGCTTCGTCTACGACATGCCATTCGTGGTCATTCGTGCGCTATCTGACATCGCCGGCAAGGACAACAACAGCCAGTCCTTCGAGGAATTCCTGCATGTGGCGGCACGCCAGTCCTCACGCATGGTCGATGCCATGGTCAAGCGACTCGCGAGCTGATCAAGCGCTGCTGCCTGAACGATGATGACTAAGCACTGATGGCTATCAACGTAAAAAGCCGCCGTCCCATATGGGCGGCGGCTTTTTATTTCCAGCATATCAATCACACACGAGAAGCATGGCCTAGCCTTCCAGCACCCAGGTCGTCCCCTCACGGGAATCCTTGAGGATGATGCCTTGAGCGGCTAGCTCGTCACGAATACGATCCGCCCCTGCGAAGTCCTTGGACTTCTTGGCGGCGGCGCGCGCCTCGATCTGCTGCTGGATATCTTCTTCTGACAACGCCAGCCCTTCGGTATCGCCCTTGAGGAAGGCCGCCGGATCCTGTCCGAACAGCCCCAACAGACTGCCGAGCGAGGTGAGTTCAAAGGCCAGTGCCGGCGCCTGCTGCGGGGCTTCCTTCTTGGCACGATTCAACTCACGCGCCAACTCGAATAGCACCGACAGCGCACCGGCCGTGTTGAAGTCGTCATCCATGGCTGCAATGAAACGTGCACGCCACTCATCACTCACGTCGCCCTCTTCGGGCGTAACATTCTCTAGCGCGTTATAGAAGCGCTCCAGTGAACGCCGCGCCTCATCCAGCGAGTTGGCTTCATAGCTGATCGCGCTGCGGTAATGGCTTGCCACCAGCAGATAGCGCACCACTTCAGGATTGTGCTGCTCCAGCACGTCACGGATAGTGAAAAAGTTACCCAGCGACTTGGACATCTTGTCCTGTCCCACGCGCACGGCACCGGCGTGCATCCACACATTGGCGTATTGCTGGCCAGTGGCGGCTTCAGACTGGGCGATCTCGTTCTCGTGGTGCGGGAAGGTCAGGTCCGGGCCACCGCCGTGGATATCAAAGGTGTTGCCCAGGCAGCAGGTCGACATCGCCGAGCATTCGATATGCCAGCCCGGACGTCCGTCTCCCCATGGTGATGGCCAGCTAGCCTCACCCGGCTTGGCAGCCTTCCACAGTACGAAATCAAGCGGATCTTCCTTGGCCGCTTCAATCTCGATTCGTGCCCCGGACTGCATGTCGTCCAGCTGGCGATTGTTGAGCTTGCCGTAACCTTCAAAGCGGCGCACGCGATAGTAGACATCGCCATTGCTGGCCGCGTAAGCGAAGCCCTTATCGATCAGCGTCTCGGTCATCGCGATGATATCGGCGATGTGAGCGGTAGCACGCGGCTCTATATCCGGACGCAAAATGCCCAGGCGCCCCTCATCTCCGTGCATCGCCTGAACCATGCGTTCGGTGAGCGCCTCAAAGGCCTCACCATTCTCATCAGCGCGCTTGAGGATCTTGTCGTCAATGTCAGTGATATTGCGTACATAGGTGACCTCGTAGCCACGTGCCCGCAAGTAGCGAGTAATGACATCGAAGGCCACCATCACACGCGCATGGCCGATATGGCAGAGGTCATAGACCGTCACGCCACACACGTACATGCTCACCTTGTTGCCTTCCAGCGGCACGAAGGGTGCCTTGGTACGACTCAGTGTGCTGTAGATCGACAGCGTGCTTGATGCATCTGCAAGGTGGGTCATGCGTGGTCGCCCTTGGCTCTGAGCCGACAAGAAACGTCTGTCGGCCTTGCGAAAATTAAGCGGCCCGCCATCAGCGACCACTCGCCTCCATCATGAAGTCACGAGTGGCCGCGATGCGGGCCGTGAAGCTAAACACCCTCCTGTCCTTGATGCGATACAGAAAGCAAGAGACAGGAGGGCGACACTGGCAGGAGCCTCAAAAGACACCCACCAGCATAAAATCAGCCCTTTTTCTGAGCCTTGGCCCAGCCATCCTTGAGGCTAACGGTGCGGTTGAAGACCAATGCACCTGACGTGCAATCATGACGATCAGCCACGAAGTAGCCGATGCGCTCAAACTGATAACGCGTCTCCGGCTCAGCATTACGCAGGCTTGGCTCGCCATAGCCCTGCACGACACTCAATGACTCGGGGTTCAAGTGATCGAGGAAGTCGACATCCTTGTCACGGTCCGGCTCAGCTTCAAGGAACAGATTCTCGTACTGACGCACTTCGATCGGCACCGCGTGAACCGCACTGACCCAATGAATGACACCCTTGACCTTGCGCCCTTCCGGATTCTTGCCCAGCGTATCGAGATCAACACTGCAACGCAGCTCAATAACTTCACCAGCCTCATCCTTGATGACTTCATCACAGCGGATGACGTAGCCATTGCGCAAGCGCACTTCCTTCTCTGGCGCGAGACGGAAGAACTTCTTGGGTGCATCTTCCATGAAGTCTTCAGCGTCGATCCACAGCTCACGGGTCAACGGCACCTGACGCGTGCCCATGTCGTCACGTGCCGGGTGCCCAGGCACTTCAAACAACTCTTCGTGACCTTCCGGCAGGTTAGTCAGCACAACCTTGAGCGGGTTGAGCACACACATGGCACGCAGCGCGTTGTCTTCCAGGTCTGAGCGGATGGCATGATTCAGCATGCCGAGCTCAACCATACCGCCATCTGCGCGACTCACGCCGACCATATCGCAGAACTTGCGAATGGAGGCGGAAGTGTAACCACGGCGACGCATTCCAGAGATGGTCGGCATACGTGGGTCATCCCAACCATTGACGACACCTTGATCCACCAGCAGCTTGAGCTTGCGCTTGGAGGTGACGGTGTAATCAAGATTCAGACGTGCGAACTCGATCTGACGCGGCGTACACGGCACCGGCAGGTTGGCCAGGAACCATTCATACAACGGACGGTGATCTTCAAACTCCAGCGTACAGATGGAGTGAGTCACGCCTTCCAACGCATCCGACTGCCCGTGAGTGAAATCGTAAGACGGGTAGATTTTCCACTTGTCGCCGGTCTGATGGTGGCTCGCGTGGCGAATGCGATAAAGAATCGGGTCGCGAAGATTGATGTTCGGTGCTGCCATGTCGATACGCGCGCGTAGCACCTTCTCACTCTCGCCAAATTCCCCCTTTCGCATGCGCTCGAGCAGATCGAGATTTTCCTCGGAGCTGCGCTCACGATACGGGCTTGGACGTCCCGGCTCCCTCAGAGTCCCGCGGTATTCGCGAATTTCGTCCGGAGAAAGGTCGTCGACATACGCCTTGCCTTCACGTACCAGATGTTGTGCCCAAGCATACAGCTGATCGAAATAGTCGGAGGCAAAACGCACCTTGCCGGCCCACTCGAAGCCCAGCCATTCAACGTCTTCCTTGATGGCATCAATATAGGCTTGTTCTTCCTTGGCCGGATTGGTGTCGTCGAAGCGCAAGTGGCAATCGCCACCAAGCTGCTGTGCCAGACCGAAATTCAGACAGATCGACTTGGCGTGTCCAATATGCAGGAAACCGTTCGGTTCCGGCGGGAAACGGGTGACAACCTTCTCTGCACGGCCAGCCTCGAGTTCTTCGCGAATCTGGTTAAGAACGAAGTTCGGAGCGCTCTGGGTCTCGGTACTCATGAAGTTTCGCTGCACCTCTATGTGTTCTTGGGCGTCGTGTTCCTGAAGCCTACCTATGCTCAAAAGGCAACAAGACGGATCGCGGAGTCTGCATCTGGGGCCTGCCGCTCGCTCAGGCTTTCGTCACTGGATGCAAAGCCGCTATTATAGCGCGACGCCTGCAGGCGATGCCATGTAACCGCGCCTGCCTGACACTTCAGCAACACAGATGACCGGGAAGCCCGAATGATCGTTCTTCATACCAACTACGGCGACATCACACTCGAACTCGACTTTGACAAGGCGCCCAAGACCGCCGCCAACTTCGAGCAATATGTGCGTGACGGCCAGTATAGCAACGTGCTCTTCCATCGTGTCATTCCGGGCTTCATGGTTCAGGGTGGCGGTTTCGACACCGACTTCAACCAGAAACCAACACGTGGCGTGATCGAGAATGAAGCCGACAACGGCCTCAAGAACAACCGTGGCACCATCGCCATGGCGCGCACCATGGACCCGCACTCCGCCAGCGCGCAGTTCTTCATCAACGTCAATGACAATGACTTCCTGAACTTCACCAGCAAGACCAGCCAGGGCTGGGGTTACTGCGTGTTCGCCAAGGTCGTTGAAGGCATGGATGTAGTCGACAAGATCGAAGGCGTCAAGACCACCCGTCGCGACGGCCATGCCGATGTGCCGGCTGAAGACGTGATCATCACCAGCGCTGAAGTCACCGAATAATCGCCTTCACCTGATCACTGATCTGCCGCCCGGTCTTGCCTCGTGCCCTCGAGTGTCAGACCGGGCGGCTTGCGTTCTACTCTTCAATTCATTGACGTGACCCTTGGCTTCCTGCTCTCCGCCCCACCCCATCAACTCCGGACCCTGACCATGACTGCCACTACCCTGTTCATCTCCGATCTACACCTGCATCACGAGGCACCGGAGATAGCCCAAGGCTTCATCGATTACCTGGCACGCCTCGAAACCTGCACGCCGGTTGCCGAGCGCCTCTACCTGCTGGGCGATATCTTCGAGGTCTGGGTGGGTGATGACTACCGTGACGAGTTCACGCGTACCATGAGCACCGCCCTCAAGCGTGTCGCAGCGCGTGGCACCACCATCTTCTTCATGCACGGCAATCGCGACTTCCTGGTCGGCGAGACCTTTGCCGCCGAAGCCGGTGTCACCCTGCTCCCCGACCCCAGCGTCATCACGCTGGATGGCGAGCGTGTACTGCTGATGCACGGCGACAGCATGTGCACACGCGATGAGGCCTACATGAAATTCCGCGCCATGACCCGTGACCCTCAGTGGCAGGCACAAATTCTGGCGATGCCGCTGGAACAGCGTCTGGCGCTGGCACAATCATTGCGCATGCAGTCTGGCGAAACCAATAGCGCCAAGGACGAAGCGATCATGGATGTCACGCCAGAAGAAGTCATCAAGCACATGCGTGAACATGATGTGCGCACGCTGATTCATGGTCACACTCATCGCCCTGCCGTACATCCGCTCGAAATCGAGGGTGAGCCGGCACGTCGTATCGTGCTCGGCGACTGGCGCCCAACCCAAGCCTTCGACATTATCTCGCATGGGCAGGGTCCGGAACTACGCGAGTTCGCCCTACCCCTTGCCGATGCAATCACTCATGGCTAACGCCACCTGAGCGGAAGCTGCTCCTGAAAATCAAAAAACCCCACTACCTGAAGAAGGTAGTGGGGTTTTTTTCATGCCACCCGACATATATCCAAACTGCTATCAGGCCGGTGAAGAGGTTCTGCGACGCGCGCGCCCTTCAGCGGACTCCACCAACTGATGCCAGCCCAGCACTGCCGGTGCATCCGAGCCAGGCAGCTCCTCCAGCAGTACCTTCAGACGTGCACAGCGCTCAGCATCATTGCCATCGACTAGACGCAACCACGTCGCCAGACCCGCCGCCTCATGATGCGGATTACCCTGTTCAATGGCATAAGACATACCTTGCTCGATAAGCGAACGCACGCGCTCAGTCGGCAACCCCTGTGCAGTCCGCAGCGCCGCAACCAGATAGCTGACCTCTGCCAGATAGAAGGAATTACGCTCCTGAGCGACCAGCAGCACCTTCTCCATGTACTCCTCGGCAGCCGCATGCTCACCCAGCGCCATGACTGCATCCATGTACCATAGATTCGGCCGCTGATGACGCTCGCGCCCAGTCAGCTCGGCAAACTCGTTGATACTCGACTGCAGCATGGACAGGCCATCACGATCGCCATTCATGGCGCGATCCCACCCCAACACACCATGCGCTGCCATGTGCCACAGATGTAGATCTGCGGAGCGCGTCAGTTCCAGCGCGCGTTCGGCACGCTGAGTCGCAAGATGGGTATGACCCAACTGACGATATAGCGAGGTGGAGAACATCAGTGCCATTGCCAGTGAACCGGGCTGACCAATCTCTTCTGCCATGCGAATGGCCGCCTCGGCCTGCTGCTCGGCCTTCACATAATCGCTGCGCAGACAGGACGTCCAGCTCTGCAGACAGGCAGCCGCGACCTGCGGGTGATCACTGAACGGCAACCACTCGAGCACCATCGCATTATTGAGCGGATCAATTTCGTCGAGATGCTCACCAGCGACCTGCACACGACCCGCCCAGAATTCACAATGCGCTTGGGCATAATCGGCCAAGCGACGATAGCGAATATCCGATAGCTCCTCGGCCAGCTCACTAAGGCCGGAGGCCAGTGAAAAAGCATCAGCATGAGCATGACGCTCACTGCACCCGACCCACAGGCCCCATTTGACGATGAATGCCTGCTCAAGATCCGGCTCGTCATCCTCGACCAGTGCTGGGCTACTCAGCAGGTTACGCGCCTGCACGAAGCTCTCATGCGCAATCCGAGAGCCATGTCCTTCCAGCGCAAAACCAGCCTGGCCGCGCACGGTCAGCAGACTCACTTCACGTTCTTCCTGGCCATCAATATGCTTGAGACACGCCAGGCCATTATCAGCCATTTTCAGTGCCGTACGGTTGGCGCTGATCTTGAGCGACTCACGTGCAGAAAGCTCGAAATAGCGCGCAGCGCGACCGAAGTTCTGCGATTTACGCAAATGAACAGCAAAATAGCCGGGGTGACGTCCGATCCAAGCGGGATACTTGTCTTCAATAAGCCCCACAACCTGATGATGAATCCGACGTCGTACATCACGCGGGCAGGACAGGTACGCAGCTTCTTGAATCAGCTGATGGGTAAACTGGTAATCAAATTCGCTGTCGTTACCGCATGTCTCGATAATTTCCAGACGCTGCATGTTCTCGATGGCGCGTTTGAGTCGTCCTTCCTCAAATTCACAGCTCTGACGCACGAAGCTAAGCTTGAACACACGCCCCAGTACGGCAGCGGCATGTGCAACGTCACGACCTTCCTCCAGCTGATCAATACGACTGGAGAGCAGCCCGATCAAGCCCTTGGGCAGCTCATCAAGTTGCACTGGACGCCCTTCGCGGCGGTCCATGTCGAGACGGCGACAGATTTCCTGCAGGTAGAGCGGCACGCCATCGCAGCGCTCGATCAACTGACTGCGCATGCGCGGGCTGAGGTGCAGACGATAACGACGTGACAGGTGCGACAACAGGCGTGAGACCTGCATTGGATCAAGGCGGCCCAACGCAATGTGTTGATCCCAGTTGAGCTTGACGGCAAGGCTATCGCGGCCATTATGGCTGGCTGCCAGCATGAAGCCGATATTGATCGGTAGACGTGCCTGCAAGCCAGCCAATACCTTGAGCGAGGGCTCATCGAGCCACTGCAGATCATCGATCATCATGACCAACGGGCGCAGACTGGCGGCTTTCTCGATCACCAGATGCAGTACACGGACGACGCGCTCGACCGTCTCGCTGCTTTGAATCAATACTTCGTCTTCGTTCGACTCTTCCGCCGTGCCCAATATGGCATGGAAAGAGCGACGCGCTTCCTCGCTAACGCCCTGCAGCGCCTCGGAGGTCTCAAACAGCTGCTCGACGGCATCACGATCGACATGGCCATCGAGACGCCAGCGAATGAGTGCACGCACCACGCTATAAGGCTCAAGCTGAGACAGGCGCGTCGTCGGCATCCAGCACAGCCCCACATCCTGACTCTGCTCCAGCTGACGGAAATTGACCATCAAGGCCGATTTGCCCATACCAGAGTTGCCACTGACCAGCACACTCTGACGCAGACCGATGCTGGCGCGTGCCAGCGCATCACGCAGACGCCGCAGCTCGCCTTCACGCCCAATCAGCGTTGGTAGCGAAGCCTCGCGGGTCGCGACGCTGCTACCCAGCACCAGGGCACGCAGGCGTACACGACCATCGGCAGCCAGTAGTCTGGATGTCAGACGCGGTTGAAGATCAAGCGCCGGCGGCATGTGCTGGCTGGCCTCCAGAGAGATCACCAACTCACTACCCTCGGCAGCCGTCATCAGCTCCAGCGAATACTGGGTGACCTGACCCAGCGGATCCGCCAGCTGACGCTCAGGCAGATAGATGACCTGACCGGAATGCAGACCTGCCGACAGCGAGAAGACCGGTGGCTTGCCTTCACCGTCCCATAGCTTGGCGATTTCATCGGACAACGCCTTGCTGCAATGCTCATAGAGCGCGACAAGTTCGGCCAGTTGATGTGCCGGACCGTGGGTCCCGAAGCACGCAAGACCCACACCGCCCGTCGCCCCCGGCAGCCAGAAGCCACCCAAGTGATGGCATTGCTGCTCAAGCCAACGCAGTAACTCGATCTGCAACGTCAAACAGGCACGCGCCCAGACACGGTCACGATGGCTGTCCTTGACGCTGAGGCGAATCGCCATCACTGATAGCTGACGGTGATCGATTTCATCTTCACGCAACGGTGCGCTATCCAGCGACAACGTGCGCGAGATGGCACCCTGTGGCGTGAGTGCGCCCATCGCTTCGCTCTTGCCATCCGACCAATAACGCGCCAGTTGCAGGAATCCCGGATCAGGCTGTTGACCAGACAGCGCCAATTGCTGCAAGAACGCATTGAACTGCTCATGGGCCGCCGCCGACTGGCCGTCTTCCGCCAACTGGCGCACCAGGCGTTCATGGAAGGGACCATAACCTGAAAAGCGACTGACCAACGTGCGCAGCACGTCGTCCGAAACAGGTTCATCAGTTGCCAGCACACGCTCCGCAAACTGGATGACACGCTGGCGCCATTCACCGCGCACCTTGATCATCCAACGCTGGAAGTCAGGGCATTGTGTCAGCGATAACTCTTCGACCAGATCACCACGGTATAACGCGAGGATCTCAACGAGCGTAGCCGCTGAAATAGGTGCCAACAGCAGCGCATTGAGCTCGTCGAGGTCCAACTCCCAATATTCCGGCAACGTGAGCGCGATGGTCTGGCGAGAGACTGTCAGCAGATTGTCCGCTTCTTCGCCAAGGCTTTGACGCAGGCAATGCAGCGCGTGGCGCAGATTGGTGCGTCCGGAGGATAGCCCTTGGTCTGGCCAGAGCAATTCGGCCAGACCCGCGCGGGAGACGGCCTGGTCGTGCAGCAGCAGATGCAGCAGCAGCGCCTTGACCTTGTCGTAGCTGAACTGGGTCAGCGTGTCATCACCCAAGGTCAGCTGGAAATGTCCCAGCAGCGCCAGTTGAGCTTGACCAGATGTTTCCTGCGTCATGTGTCATCCATTTCAAAGTCGCGAACGAAACGCCAGCCCTGCCATGGCGCCGGTGATCCCCTGTTCTTGAGCCTTGCCTTTGTTGTCTGTCGCGCGTCAGCCCACCCTGACTGACGCACGCTGTTCTCGCCGCGAGACTGGCAGACCACTGTGGAAGCGGAAGGAAGAATCGGGGGTTTCGATCAATTCCTGTTCCACTGCGCGCAGCACCGCGAGACGGGGTTCCAGTGGTTCATTGGTATAGCGTTCCGCCAACATGAGGTAATCCTCATAGTGGCGTCCTTCTGACTTAACCAAAGTGCGATAGAACTTTGCAAGCTCTGGCTCAAGATAAGGGATGAGGCGTGCGAAGCGCTCGCAAGATCTGGCCTCGATCAATGCACCGATCAGCAGGATATCCACCAGTCGCTCAGGGTCTTCATCTCTTACCTGTTGACGTAGTCTTTCAGCATAACGAGAGGCCTTGATATGACGATAGACGATTCCGCGCTTTTCCATCAGGCCCACGACCTGTTCAAAGTGCAAAAGCTCTTCTCGCGCCAACTGAGACATCTTGGTCAACAATAGCGGTCTGTCCACGTAGCGGTACATCAAACTCATCGCGGTGGAGGCCGCCTTCTTTTCACACTGAGCATGATCAATCAGCAGCAACTCAGGATTCTCAAGTGCTGCCTCTATCCAGCCCAATGGCGTACGGCACGGTAAAAAAGCCAACAACGATGCCGGCAACAGAGCATCGGTATCTTCATCATCAGGACCTTCCGGCGCCGAAATGGCATAAGGCATGTCGTAAACCACGGGAGCTTCAGTCAGAGAAAAGCCAGGATCTGTCGTCACAATCATCGTGTCATTTATCGTATCAGTCATTGTGTCAGTCTTTTTCTCCAGGCACCCACTCCTCAACGGGAGTAAACATCTGGCTATCTGAATTCATGTCATTATCGGCGCGTCTTGTGGCTTCCACCATGATTTCATCGTTTATCTGCGAAAAAAGGCGCTCCGGATCAAGTTTATTCCCTATTTCACGCACTGTAAGACCATACGCTTCAAGATCACGAATCCGAGTGCGCCCAACACGCAAAAGCTCCACGGCACGCGAGAGCGCCGACTGCCCCTGACGAAAGCGGATGCGGTGACGCTCCATCTGCGCCGTCAGAACTGCCTCGTCGTGGACGATCAACCAACGCGCAGCCACGTGGCTGCGCAAGGCGTCCAGCTCAGCCATGCGCTGTGAGCGCTGCTCGCTGTCGTAGCCAAACCAGTCAAGAATCTCGTGATCGTGGCGCTGACAACCACGACAGACAGTGTCACCGACAGTGGTGGAGCAAACCCCGACACAGGGAGAAAGAATACGACTCATGGTGCCCTCGAATTGAGGCGGAAAATTGAAGCGGAAAGACACGATCATCATACCCCGCCCACCCTGCCCCCAACAGTCACCTCCGACGCACGCTCAATAGCAGCCACCCTCCTCGTATCGCGACAGCGCTCTCCTCAATACAAGCCCTTTATCTATCAACACGGGCCTCATATCTCTCAATACCTGCCAAGCACACCACGAGAGACACCAACTACAATCAAAGATGAATAACTTAAATATCAATGTGTTATACAAATTAAGGCGACCAAAGTTGCAGTCTCTTTCAAAGGGCACTCCTTAACATTGTCGACAAAGTTGAGTAGACTCCGTTTCGCCTCGTAGCGCCTGACTTACTCGCGATAAGACGCTTGATTTACCCGCAAGAAGCCTCGAGATGCGCAGGCCGGTCTTGTAACTACCGGCCTGCGCATCTCGACACGATTACAGATGAGGGTCTCCCACGTGCTTGAAGCCTACCGTCAACAGGTTGAAGAACGCGCCCAGCAGGGCATCCCGGCGAAGCCGCTGACCGCAGAGCAGACCGCTGATCTGGTCAAACTGCTCAAGAATCCGCCGGCCGGTGAAGAAGAGTTCATTCTTGACCTGTTCACCAACCGTATTCCCCCGGGCGTTGATGAAGCCGCTTACGTCAAGGCTGGCTTCCTGACCGCCATCGTACGTGGCGAAGCCTCCTCACCGCTGATCGACAAGACTCACGCCACCAAGCTGCTCGGCACCATGCAGGGCGGCTACAACATCGCCACGCTGGTCGAGCTGCTGGACGACGAAAGCCTGGTCAAAGAAGCTGGTGAGCAGCTCAAGCACACCCTGCTGATGTTCGACGCCTTCCATGACGTCGCTGATCGCGCCAAGGCGGGCAACACTGTCGCGCAAGAAGTGCTGCAGTCCTGGGCCGATGCCGAGTGGTTCCTGTCCAAGCCGGCACTGGCTGACAAGATCTCGCTGGCCATCTTCAAGGTGCCTGGCGAAACCAACACCGATGACCTGTCTCCGGCACCTGATGCCTGGTCGCGTCCGGACATTCCGCTGCATGCCAACGCCATGCTCAAGAATCCGCGTGAAGGCATCATCCCGCAGGAAGAAGGCGTTACCGGCCCGCTGGCCCAGATCGAAGAAGTGAAGGCCAAAGGCTTCCCGGTCGCCTACGTCGGTGATGTAGTCGGTACCGGTTCCTCGCGCAAGTCCGCCACCAACTCGGTGCTGTGGTTCTTCGGCGATGACATCCCGTTTGCACCGAACAAGCGTGCCGGCGGCTTCTGCTTCGGTAACAAGATCGCGCCCATCTTCTTCAACACCATGGAAGACGCTGGCGCCCTGCCAGTCGAAATGGATGTCGACAAGATGGCCATGGGCGATGTCATCGACATCTTCCCGTATGAAGGCAAGGTCTGCCGTCACGACAGCGATGAAGTGGTCTCCACCTTCTCGCTCAAGACTCAGGTCCTGTTGGATGAAGTGCGTGCTGGCGGTCGTATTCCGCTGATCATCGGTCGTGGTCTGACCGACAAGGCGCGTGCCGAACTGGGTCTGGACGCCTCTGACGTCTTCCGCCTGCCGGAACAGCCGAAAGACACTGGCAAGGGCTTCACCCTGGCACAGAAGATGGTCGGCAAGGCCTGCAACATGAACGGCGTGCGCCCGGGCATGTACTGCGAGCCGAAAATGACCACCGTCGGCTCACAGGACACCACAGGGCCGATGACCCGTGATGAGCTGAAGGATCTGGCATGTCTGGGCTTCCAGGCTGACCTGGTGATGCAGTCCTTCTGCCACACCGCCGCCTATCCGAAGCCGGTCGATGTCGAGACTCACCACACCCTGCCCGACTTCATCATGAACCGCGGCGGCGTCTCCCTGCGTCCGGGCGACGGCATCATCCACTCGTGGCTGAACCGCATGCTGCTGCCGGATACCGTCGGCACCGGCGGTGATTCCCACACCCGCTTCCCGATGGGCATTTCCTTCCCGGCGGGTTCTGGCCTGGTGGCCTTCGCTGCCGCCACTGGCGTGATGCCGCTGGACATGCCGGAATCCATTCTGGTGCGTTTCAAGGGCGAGCGTCGTCCGGGTATCACCCTGCGCGACCTGGTGCACGCCATCCCGCTGTACGGGATCAAGCAAGGCCTGCTGACCGTCGACAAATCCAACAAGAAGAACGCCTTCTCTGGCCGCATTCTGGAAATCGAAGGTCTGGAAGATCTGACTGCCGAGCAGGCATTCGAGCTGTCCGATGCCTCTGCCGAGCGCTCTGCCGCTGGCTGTACCATCACGTTGTCTGATGCAAGCGTGACCGAGTACCTGACCTCCAACGTCACCCTGCTCAAGTGGATGATCAGCAACGGTTATGGCGATGCTCGTACCATCGAGCGTCGTATCGCTGGCATGGAAGAGTGGCTGGCCAACCCGAGCCAGATGCGTGCCGACAAGGACGCGGAATACGCCGAGATCATCGAGATCGACCTCGCCGAGATCGACCAGCCGGTGCTGTGTGCGCCGAACGACCCGGATGACGCTCGCGTGCTGTCCGACGTCGCCGGCCAGAAGATTGACGAAGTCTTCATCGGCTCGTGCATGACCAACATTGGTCACTTCCGCGCGGCAGGCAAGCTGCTCGAGAAGCAGCCGGCTGGCAGCCTGAAGACCAAGCTATGGCTGGCACCGCCGACCAAGATGGATCAGCACCAGCTGACCGCAGAGGGCTACTACGGCATCTACGGCCGTGCTGGCGCTCGCATGGAAATGCCGGGCTGTTCACTGTGCATGGGTAACCAGGCACGTGTGGCCGCCAAGTCCACCGTTGTGTCTACCTCCACGCGTAACTTCCCGAACCGACTGGGCGACGGCGCCAACGTCTTCCTGGCCTCTGCCGAACTGGCCGCCATCGCAGCCGTCATCGGTCGTCTGCCGAGCGTCGAGGAATATCAGGGCTACATGGGCGAATTCGATGCCATGGCTGGCGAGATCTATCGCTACCTGAACTTCCATGAAATCGAAGAGTACCAAAACGCCGCTTCCAGCATCATTCCGGTCACCCAGGAAGCCTGATCCCGTGTGACGCCGCTGCCTATCGAGCTGATCGGTAGCGGCGTCATGCAGACAGCCACCCGGTGATGTGAAGGAATACAGCGTGTGGATGTGCTGCCAAGCATCGAGCCATTCACACGACGAAACGGGCCGCCCCTTGAAGGGCGGCCCGTTTTTCATGCCTGGCGATCGTCGAATGTGATTAGAACTTGTAGCCGACTGATGCCGTGAAGGCATCGACCTGGTAATCGCTGTCGAAGTCGTAACGCTCGTATTCGGCACGAATCAGGAACGGATTCAGGTTGATCTGAGCGCCGGCACCATAGACAGGATCAAAGCCGTCGTTGTCCTTGAGGTCAATACTGGAATCGCCCAGGTTGCCGTCGACATCGGTTTCCCACTTCGCCATACCCGCCTTGGCGAACAGTGAGAAGTACTGGCCAATCGGCAGGATACCGACCACGTTGACGCCATAGGCCTTGGACTTCAGGTCCGTGTTGCCGAAATCGTTACCCTTGAGCTGTACGGTGCCCAGGTCGGTATAGAACGCTTCAGTGGCGAAGTACGGGTTGTACTGATAGCCCACGAAGGCCTTGTAGACGTTGTCATCGTCATCTACATCAAAATCATCACTGCCTGATTCAATGAAGTCACCGGCATCGTCAGAGTCATCATTTTCCAAGCTCGAAAAGCCCGTACCAACACCGATATAAAGACCTTCATTGGCATTCTCTGCTGCGTGCGCAGTGCCACTCAGTGCCAATGCCAGAGCTGCAAAAGAAACGGTAGCCAAGGGTGCGGCCAGAAAACGTGACTTGCTCATATGAAGCTCCTTGAATCAGAAGACGGCACAAGGACGATACGCGCCGAGAGGACAGTCAGTAGCAGCAGACTCTACCGCTAGTGTGTTTACATCGTGGTAGATATCGAACAGTGTTTCAAGAGTGGATTTTTCGCTACTTGAGACGTCGCCAGTCAGCTACATTTGCAAGAGTTTCCAGGGCATTTCCTGATCGATTCAATCAGAAACCTTAGCCCTTCGCACAGGTGCAAAGGCCTGTCATCTGGGGCATGCTGAGGTATATGGCAGTGCAGCAACCATTCAGCAAGGGCGCATCAGCAAGGGTGCAATAGCGACGTGATACTCGTGCAACCCTCTCTCGGCCCGTACGGGCCTGATCAGCACAAGGAGCCAGACACATGACCCACCCCATCTCCACTCCCGATCTCTGCGACGAGTTCCCTGAAGTTCAGGTACTTGATCCGCTCTTCATCAACTTTGGGGGCGTCGAGTCCTTCGGTGGTGAGGTCGTGACGATCAAATGCTTCGAGGACAATTCACTGGTCAAGGCTGCCGTCGCCGAACCAGGTGCCGGTCGTGTGCTGGTCGTCGATGCAGGTGGTTCCATGCGCTGCGCCATGCTGGGCGATATGCTCGCCGAGCAAGCCTCCAAGAGTGGCTGGGCTGGCGTCATCATGTATGGCTGCATTCGTGACGTGGATGAGATCCATGCCACGAATCTCGGCGTTCAGGCACTGGGCTGCTACCCGCGACCCAGCATCAAGCGCGGCGAAGGTCAGCGCGATGTACCGGTCACCTTCGCGGGCGTCACCATCGTGCCAGGCGATTACCTCTATGCTGACAACAACGGTATC
Source organism: Cobetia sp. QF-1 (assembly GCF_002213105.1). Taxonomy (NCBI): domain Bacteria; kingdom Pseudomonadati; phylum Pseudomonadota; class Gammaproteobacteria; order Oceanospirillales; family Halomonadaceae; genus Cobetia; species Cobetia sp. QF-1. The sequence goes on along the minus strand of NZ_NBVS01000002.1, from coordinate 483,118 downwards.
GTCACTGCCAAACACGCATTGATTCGTACTCAACCCACACCGTAATCACTCTCAGCTTTACCTCTTCACGAAAACGCCCCCGCAACCTTATCGATTGCAGGGGCGTTTTCCTGTCGGACAGCTACTGGGATTAGCAGCTCATCACTTAGCAGCTCGTGACTTAGCAGCTCGTGACTTAACGGGCGCTGGCAGGCTCGACGGCCGACGTTTCCTGCGCCGTGACGGCTGCGTCATCGGCACGTGCAAAACGATCCACCACCGCAGCGCATGCGGCATCACCGGTGATGTTGAGTGCGGTACGCGTCATGTCAAAGATACGGTCCAGCGCGAACAGCAGCGGCAGGCCTTCGATGGGAATACCCGCGGCCAGCAATACCGCCACGACAAGGAAGGATGGCCCCGGCACTCCGGCCTGACCAATCGCGCCCAGCGTGGCAGTAAAGATAATGGCAGCATAGGCAGATAAGCCGAGATCGACATTGAAGACCTGGGCGAAGAACATCGCGACAAGTCCGTAATAGATGGCATTGCCGCTCATGTTGATGGTCGCGCCCAGCGGCAGCACGAAGGCCGTGGTGGCGTTCTTGAGGCCCAACTCCTTCTCGCAGACTTCCATGTTGACCGGTAGCGTCGCCATGGAGGACGCGGTGGAGAGTGCCACGGCCTGCGGCTTCTTCATCGCCGACATGAAGCGACCTACCGGTACATCCGAACCGAACTTGACGATCAGCGGATAGAACACGAAGCCGTAGATGAGGATGGCGCCCATATAGACGAGGAACAACTTCATCACCAACGTCAGCACGTCAAAACCGAAGGTACCTACAGCGTCCGCCATCAGACCGAACACACCAATCGGTGCGACCCACATCACCACGTTGATCATCCATACGAAAGCTTCGATGACAGTGTTAAGACCTTCGATCAGCGGCTTGCCACGCTCGCCTGTCTTGGACAGGCCAATGCCGAGGAACAGGCAGAACACCAGAATCTGCAGGATGTTGGCATCGTTCAGTGCGCCAAAGATATTGGTCGGCACCATGCCCAGAATCGTGTCCATTACGCCCGGTACATCACCCTTGTCAGCATAGGCATTGGAGAACATGCCCTTGGCACTGTCGAGGTCCACACCACTGCCCGGTTGGAAGATGTGCCCCATCACCAATGCCAGCACAACGGCCACGGCAGATGTGAGCATGAAGAAGGCAAAGGTCGACAGACCAATCTTGCCCGCTGACGGACTGTCACCCAGATTCGCGGCACCCGAGATGATCGACACCGCGATCAGCGGCACCACCAGCATCTTGATCAGATGAATAAATAGCTCACCCAACGGCGCAAACATGGAGGCACTCTCCCCCATATACGCACCCACACCGGCACCCAGTACCATGGCGATAACCACCTGGACACCAATATTCTTCCACAGAGACTGTTTCACGTTACGACTACCTTAGATTTTGTCCGAAAAGTCGGTTGCTACACACCGTCGTATTGCTGGCTACCGGTGAGGCTTGCCATCGTCGCCACCAATGATCTTGTGGTCAGTGGGGTGGCAGGGATTATAAAGGACTGCATTTCTTACATAAGTCAGGAAGATACTCATTTAGTCGCGCTTTCGAGATCGTTTTGTTGCTATTTGTTACTAAACAACGAGAAATGACGAATCCATTCGCCATTGGTCTAAGGCAGCTACGCCGGTTTGCTCCATTCCTGCCAGAGCACCTCAGCCTGACCAGATATTCAGTTTCTGCGCCCTGAAATGAAAAGCGCCCATTGCACATAGGGTGCAATGGGCGCTTTTCATTTCAGGGCGCCGGGTACTGACATCCGGCTTACCCTTTCAGCAGAAAGAGGGCATTACACCAACTCTTTATCCGCTAGCATGAACCAGGTTTCCAACACGGAATCCGGGTTGAGAGACACGCTGTCGATACCTTCTTCCATTAACCACTTGGCCAGCTCCGGGTGATCTGACGGCCCTTGGCCACAGATACCGACATACTTGCCCTGTGCCTTGCAGGCACGGATCGCCATCGACATCAGTTGCTTAACCGCCGGATTACGCTCATCAAACAGGTGAGCGACGATACCGGAATCGCGATCCAGCCCCAGCGTCAGCTGAGTCAAGTCGTTGGAGCCGATGGAGAAGCCATCAAAGTGCTCGAGGAACTGATCCGCCAGCAGCGCGTTGGTCGGCAGCTCGCACATCATGATGACGCGCAGGCCGTTCTCACCACGGACCAGACCATTTTCGCCCAGCAGCTTGATGACCTGCTCTGCCTCACCAACGGTGCGCACGAAGGGCACCATGATCTCGACGTTGGTCAGCCCCATCTCATCACGCACACGCTTGAGCGCACGGCACTCAAGATCGAAGCAGTCACGGAAGGCTTCAGACACATAGCGTGATGCGCCACGGAAGCCCAACATCGGGTTTTCTTCACCCGGCTCGTACATCTTGCCGCCGATAAGGTTCTCGTATTCGTTGGACTTGAAGTCCGACATGCGCACGATGACTTTCTGCGGGTGGAAGGCGGCCGCCAGCGTGGAGATACCCTCAACCAGCTTGTCGACGTAGAAATCCACCGGGCTTGTGTAACCGGCGATACGTGCATCGATGGTCTGCTGCAGCTCGATCGGCAGCGTAGCGTAGTCGAGCAGTGCCTTGGGGTGCACACCGATCATGCGATTGATGATGAACTCAAGACGGGCCAGGCCCACACCCGCATTCGGCAGACGCGAGAAGCTGAAGGCGCGGTCCGGATTACCTACATTCATCATGATCTTGAACGGGATCTCCGGCATCTCGCTGACGCTGGTGACAGTACGATCAAAGTTGAGGATGCCGTCATAGACATGGCCGGTATCACCTTCGGCGCAGGAAACCGTCACTTCACGGCCTTCAGCGAGTACAGCCGTCGCATCGCCACAGCCAACCACCGCCGGAATACCCAGTTCACGCGCGATGATGGCCGCATGACAGGTACGTCCACCACGGTTGGTGACGATGGCAGACGCACGCTTCATGACCGGCTCCCAATCCGGATCCGTCATGTCGGTGACCAGCACGTCGCCGACCTGCACCTTGTCCATGTGCTCCGGGCTTTCGATGATACGTACCGCACCCTGACCGATACGCTGACCGATGGCACGGCCCGTCACCAGCGTGCGGCCCTTCTCGCGCAGCTGGAAGCGCTCGAGATTACCGCCCTCTTCCTGGCTGACCACAGTCTCCGGACGCGCCTGCACGATGTAGAGCTTGCCGTCATCGCCATCACGCGCCCATTCGATATCCATCGGACGCTGGTAGTGCTTCTCGATGATAAGCGCCTGACGCGCCAGCGCCTCGACATCGCTATCGTTGAGGCAGAATCGGTGACGATCCGGCACCGGCACATCAACGGTCTCGACGGAGCGACCCGCGCTGGTGTCATCGGTGTAGATCATCTTGATCAGCTTGGAGCCCAAGTTGCGACGCAGTACCGCCGGACGACCCGCTTCAAGCGTAGTCTTGTGGACGTAGAACTCGTCAGGATTGACAGCACCCTGCACGACGGTTTCGCCCAGGCCCCAGGAGCCCGTCACGAAGACGGCATCACGGTAGCCAGATTCAGTGTCCAGCGTAAACATCACACCAGAAGAAGCCGTTTCGGAGCGCACCATCTTCTGAATGCCTGCCGACAAGGCCACCAGTGAGTGGTCAAAGCCCTTGTGCACGCGGTAGGAGATGGCGCGATCATTGAACAGCGACGCGAACACCTCGTGCACTGCACGCTTGATGTTATCGAAGCCTTCAATGTTGAGGAAGGTTTCCTGCTGACCCGCGAAAGAGGCATCCGGCAGATCTTCTGCCGTCGCTGATGAGCGCACGGCGACTTTCAAGTTCGGGTGACGGGCCTGCAGTTCACGGTAAGCGCGCGCCATTTCGGCTTCAAACGCCGGCGGCAGTGGTGTATCGATGACCCACTGACGAATCTCGGCGCCCACGCGGGCCAGTTCAACCACGTCATCGACATCCAGCGCGTCGAGCGCCGCATTGATGCGAGTATTCAGCGACTCATGCTCGAGGAATTCACGATAGGCGAAAGACGTGGTAGCAAAACCGCCAGGCACGGTAACACCCGCATCTGCCAGATTGGAGATCATCTCGCCAAGCGAGGCATTCTTGCCGCCAACGCGATCAACATCGTTCATGCCGAGTTGATCGAAGTCGATGACGTATTCGGATATGGCTTGCTGTGACAAGGGAACCCCCTGGTACCAATGGATTAAGAACAGTGAACCTGAGAACGAAGAAAAAGTGTCTCAACAGCCAGTGGGGAAATTTTCCAGTCCGCCAGCTGAGCACCGAGGTCGATACCAAGAACAGACCCCGGTGCAGCGATGCAGCCACCCTAACAAGCTCCCTCTAGCATTAGCCATTAGTCTAACCGGCTAGTCAATGGAGGAGGACTACAACCGTTACACTGACACGTGCGTAATGTCGCCAACGTCGGCGAAAATACCGATAGTCGATAATTCCCCGCTACAGGAATGTAGTTTCACCTACTGACACCCTCTTGTTGGAAAGATTGATTTCTTCTCTGGCAACCCTCTAGACCAGCAGGATATTGCAAGGTAGACAGTGAACACTGACACTTGAGTCTTCATCCAGGGACAGCTTGCGCCGCCCAGCACCCTCTTCGCCTTTCACGAGTGCCTCTCATGACCCGAACCGCCTTCTTCATTTCCGATGGCACCGGCATCACTGCCGAGACACTGGGACGCAGTCTGCTGGCCCAGTTCGAGAACACCGATATCCGTATGGTGACCAAGCCCTATATCGACTCTACCGAGAAGGCAACGGCACTGGTCAAAGCCATTGAAAGCGCTCACGCCAACGACGGCGAGCGCCCAATCATCATTGATACCATCGTCGATGATGATGTCCGTGACATCATCTCGGGATCTTCCGGTTTCAAGGTCGATATCTTCTCCACCTTCCTGAAGCCACTGGAAGAAGAACTGGATACCCACTCTTCTTATAGCGTCGGCAAGACTCACTCCATCGGGCAAGACGATGTGTACATGAACCGCATCGACTCAGTGCACTTTGCACTCGACAACGATGACGGCGCGCGTACTCATCAATACGACAAGGCGGACGTTATCCTGGTGGGTGTCTCGCGCTGCGGCAAGACACCGACTTCGTTATATCTGGCACTACAGTTCGGCATTCGTGCTGCCAACTACCCGCTGACCGAAGATGATCTCGATGAGTCCGGCTCACTCAAGATGCCCGCCTCATTGGCTCAGTATCGCCACAAGCTTTTCGGGCTGACCATCGACCCGCGCCGACTGGCCGCCATCCGTACCGAGCGCCGCCCCAACAGCCGCTACTGCTCCATTGATCAGTGTCTGCAGGAAGTCGAACAGACCGAGGCGCTGTTCCGGCGCTCCAAGGTCCCGTTCATCGACACCACGCGCTTTTCCATTGAAGAAATCTCGACACGCATGATTGCCGAGACCGGCCTGGCACGCCGCTTTTCACCGCGCTAAGCCGCTCGTTGTCAGTCGTCGTTAGTCATTGGCCTTTCAACAGCACGCACAATACCCACATACGTAATAACACCCACGACACATCACTCTCATGCAGGAAGCATCACTATGTTCCAGACCAATCACTACTTCGATGGCCAGGTAGCCTCCATTGCCTTTCAGACCGCCGACCTCCCCGCCACCGTTGGTGTCATGGGCATCGGTGAGTTCGTGTTCTCCACCAGCCAACGCGAGTACATGACACTGACCAGCGGTGACATGCAGGTGCTGCTGCCGGGCGCGGAAGAGTGGTATCAGCTGGCGCCCGGTGAAAGCTTCATCGTCGAAGCAGGTCAGAGCTTTGAAGTACGTACCACCGTCGAGTCGGCTTATCTGTGCAAGTACGAAGACGCCTGATCAACACTGTCACTCCCGAGATAAAAAGCCGCCGCAGCCTTAAAAGGCTACGGCGGCTTTTTCATTGATAGGCCAGTACCCACCCACGAAACAGCTCAGGCTCGGCGACGTCGTTTGAGCACCGTACGCAGCGCCAGATAACTGATTCCAGCCATCAGCAGGTAACTTGCCGCTACCCCGACGAAGATACCGACCACTCCAAAAATCTCTCCGCCCAGCCAGGCCAACGGCACCAGCAACGCAAACAGTCGGATCAACGATAACGTCATGGCGCGCCGAGGTTTATGCAACGCATTGAGACTGGAGTTAGTGAGGATAATCACACCTTGCGCTCCCAGCGCTGCCGGAATCAGCCACAAATAGGTACTGACTAGCCTGGCCACCTCCTCAGTCTCCGCAAAGCGCGCCGCTATCCATCCCCCACTCAATCCCAGACCCAGCCACACCGCCAGCTGCCAGACGAGAATGAAGCCAAGCACACCATGAATGGCTCGCCATACACGTGCCTGCTGACCCGCGCCGTCGTTCTGGCTGATGAAGGGTGACAACGTCATCGATAATGCCAGCACCAGAATCAAGGCCAGCGACTCGATGCGCGAGCCAATACCAAACGCGGCAACGGCGGCATGACCATGCTGGCTGACGATACGCGTCACCAGCGCCGTGGCGATCGGTGTCATCACACTGGTCATAGCAGCAGGCAAGCCTATCGCGCCCACCTCGCGGCAGGAAGCCATCATGCGCGTGAGACTTATCTGCCGAATATCCAAGCGGGCGCGCAACATCGGCAACGCCAACAAACCCAGTGTCATCGCCAGCCATGACACCACTGTCGCTAGCGCCGCGCCCGCCACGCCCATGCCTTGCCAACCTCCGACACCAAAGATCAACAGTGGGTCCAACGCGGCATTAAGCAGCCCCGCCGCCGCCATCACCAAGGACGGCACCAGCGTATTACCCTCAGCCCGCAACACGCTGCCCAGAACACGGGGCAGCAGCACGAAGGGTGCACCGAAGTACCAGACCTGCATATAGTCCTGAATATGAGGCATCAGAGCATCATCTGCCCCCAATAACCGGAACAAGGGTGCAATGCTCGCAAGCCCTCCCGCGGCTAGTCCCACCCCCAGCAATAATCCGAGCAAACCGGCATCAGTGGCGCGCGCACGTACGGTCTCGATTTCTCCACGGCCTAACCTACGCCCAACAACTGCCGTCGTCCCGATGGACAGACCGATGGCAATGCTGATCACCGCGAAGGTGACAGGGAAGGTAAAGGTCACTGCCGCTAGCTGCGCCGTGCCCAGCTGGGCGATAAACCAGGCATCGACCAGATTGAATAACATCATGGTCACGATGCCGCCGATGACCGGCCCTGTCATACGCGCTAGCGTTGTCGCGATTGGGTCACGTATCAGATCGCGCCGACCACGCGATACAGGGATGGCACCAGTAGAGCCAGCGCCAGTAGAAGATGAAGAAGTGGGTGTGGCAGGGTCAGACATGCAGGCTCCGGACAGAAAACGGCCCCGCCAGACAAGATGCCTGCGGGGCCACGTAGTGTAAGACATCACTCTGCCAAGAGCAGTTCCCGCCTGAAAAGTAGCAGTACTTACTCACTTTTCAGCGCTCGGCTAGTTACCCTGCATGAAGGGTGATACGACCTCTCCCCCTGCTTCACGCCAGGCAGCAAAACCACCGTCAAGATGCGCGACCGGCCCAAAGCCCATGTCCTGTAGCGCTTTGGTCGCTAGCGCCGAGCGCAGCCCGCCAGCGCAGAAGAGGACATAGCGACCTTCGCGAGCAAACTCAGCGCGGTGATAGGGCGAGGCAGGGTCAACCCAAAACTCGAGCATCCCACGCGGAGCATGAATTGCCTCAGGGACACGTCCCTCACGCTCCAACTCGCGCACATCACGAATATCCACCAATGTTAGCGGCGTACCACCACTGCGAGCCTCTTGTAATGCGACGTGTAGCTCGCTGGCCGACAGAGTCTCCACCTCGGCATTAGCCGAGGCCACTAGCTCACTCACCGGTCGAATCATGTTCACTCCTCTTGCTGCTGTGGCGACGGCTATTGACTACTGATCATGACTACCATCTACCGACTAGCAGCCGCCATTATTGGTCTGCACATACTGATCTGCACACCCTGAACCAATAGCTCAGCACCTCTTGCCAATCACACCCTACACATCGGCTTCGCCCACACGGTAAAAGCGCTGAATGCTTGAGAAGTCCAGTCGCCCGGCCCCCTGCGCCGCATGCTGCACGAACAGGTTACGCGCCTGAGCCCCCATCGGCACCGCCGACTTTGATCCCAGTGCCATTTCCCAGGCCAGCCCCAGATCCTTGGCCATCAGGTCCACCAGGAAGCCGCCTTGATAGTCATTGGATGCCGGCGCAGCCTCCATCACACCCGGCCACGGGTTATAGACATTCAGCGCCCAGTTACCACCGGAAGACTGTTTCATGACTTCTGACAGCACGGCGGGATCAAGGCCGTTCTTGACGCCAAGCGCCAGTGCCTCTGCCGTGCCACTCATCAAGATACCCAACAGCATGTTGTTGCAGATCTTGGCCACCTGACCACTACCGGCAGGCCCAGCGTGGAACAGGTTCTTGCCCATTACCTCAAGCAGTGGCAAGGCACGTGCGTAAGCATCAGCGTCACCGCCGACGATGAAACTCAAGGTGCCAGCGCGTGCTCCCCCAACACCACCAGAGACCGGCGCATCCATGAAATCAATACCGCGCTCAGCAGCGTGACCGGCCACCAGACGCACGTCATCAGGCGCGATGGTCGAGGCATCGATGACCAGCACAGAACTATCGAGCGCTGCCAGCAAGCCGCCCTCACCATCTTCCTTGTCACCCAGATAGAGTCTGCGCACATGCTGCCCTGCAGGCAGCATGCTGATCAGCACCTCAATGTCTTCACAGGCTTCACGAGGAGAAGCAGCGCGCTTGGCACCTGCCTCGGTCAGTACCGTCATGGCCGACTCGACCAGATCAAACACCTTCACGGGATGGCCGGCCTTGACCAGATTGAGGGCCATCGGCCCCCCCATGTTGCCAAGCCCGATGAATCCGATGGACGTCATGGCGTTACTCCTTATTCTTATAATAGAAATTTCTATCATGATGAATATTGATAATCGACACGTAAAAAGAGCGTCACCTCAAAGACACTGCGCCCGACAGTGCTTACAGATCCGCTAGCGGATGCTCGTCCTCTTCCCACAATGGGGCGAAGAAGCCATCGATATATTCCTCCGATACCTCAGCGATTCCGCGATAGGCCCACTGCGGCTGTTTATCCTTATCGATCAATAACGCGCGTACGCCTTCAGCAAGCTCAGTTCCCAGACAACAGCGCACGGAAAGCGTCAATTCATCACGGAAGGCTTCGGCCAGTGAAGAATGGCGATGACGCGACAACATGCGGAACACCAGATGCGGCGAGCTGGGACAACCTGAGGCGAGTCGTTCACGATTAGCATGTAGCCAGGCATTGCAGTCCTTGCGTGCTTGCGGATCATCGAGAATCTGCTGACAGGCTTGTTGCACTTCTTGACCCGCGACCAATTGCTGCAGGTGATCAAACAACGGTGCGACTTGCCCAGGGGGCGCGAGCTCGCGATGCTCGAACGCGCTCAGCACTCGGCCAAGATGGCGCATCGGGTGCCGACCAAACTCGCCATCGCACAACGCCTGTTTGAGCGCCTCACGCTCGCCATCGGGAATCAGTCGCGTCGCAATGCCAAGATCCAATGCATCACGTGCATTCAACTGCGCCCCCGTCACACCAAGATACTCACCCAGCCCACGCGGCAAACGATTGAGCAACCAGCTGGCACCTACGTCCGGATAGAGTCCGATGCTGACTTCCGGCATCGCCAAGCGTGATGTCTCGGTGACGACGCGTTCGCTGCCCCCTGTGAACAGGCCCATGCCGCCGCCCATCACGATACCGCCCCCCCAGACCAGCAGCGGCTTGGGAAAGGTGTGCAAGCGGTGGTCCAGTCGATATTCCGCCGTGAAGTAACGAGTGGCAAAGAAGTCTTCGAGCGCTTCAGCATCACTCCCTTCACCCGCAGGCGCTGTCGTCATGGCCTGATAAAGTGCCACGATATCGCCGCCAGCACAGAGTGCCCGTTCGCCGGCACCTTCCAGCCATAACATGGCGATGCTGCTATCGAGCTCCCATGCATCCAGCTGAGCCTCAATACGTTCAATCATCTCAAGCGACAGCGCATTCAGTGCACGCGGCGCATTGAGACGAATAATCGCCAGCTGTTTACCATCGCGTGCACGACGCGTCTCGAAAACAACCGATGCTTCGGTAGCGGCCACCGATGTACTGCTGACCCCTTCGATATGACTCATGACTGCTCTCTCCCTTGACCCTCGCCGCTTGTCACCCACTGAGGCGCACGTTTCTCGAGGAAAGCACTGACGCCTTCCTTCTGATTGGGATCATCAAACAGCTCGACAAACAGCTCACGCTCCATGCGCAGGCCGTCATTCATGCCACGATGACGTGACGACATTATCAGCGCCTTGCAGCGCGCCACGGCGCTCGGGCTCTGGTTGGCCACGCTTTCGGCGATCGCCAACGCGCGTTCAAGACTCTGGCCTTTCTCGACCACTTCTTCTGCCAACCCGATACGACCCGCCGTCTCGCCATCCACCTGCTCACCGCACAGAATCATGCGCTTGGCCCAGCCTTCACCCACCAGCCACGGCAGATGCTGAGTTCCCCCTGCACACGGCAGCAAACCGACCTTGGCCTCCGGCAGTGCCAACCTGGCTTGACGCTCAACAATGCGAATATCACACGCCAGCGCACATTCCAGTCCACCGCCCATGGCATAGCCGTTGACGGCAGCAATCGTGACACCCGGGAAGTTGGCCAGTCGCTCAAAAGCCAGCCCGAAACGGCGCGCCATGGTTGAGGCCACGCCCTTGTCTCCATCGGCGAAGGTCTTGAGGTCGGCACCGGCGGAGAAGAACTTGTCGCCTTCGCCGGTGATCACTACCGCACTCAAACTGCCATCGCGTTCGAGTTCATCGAGTAACTGCTCCAGCTCGATCAACGAGGCTTCCGTCCAGGTATTGGCCGGCGGATTGTTGATGGTGATCCGTGCGATATGACGGTCTTTCTCAAGAACGAGACACTTGTTTCGTGCCTGACTGTCCTGTGCTTGACTGGATGACATCGCGTAATCCTCTGAAAAAATTGCGACAAGTTAACCGTAGGGGATGGGAGGCCTGGATCAGCCACTCAGACCAGCGACTCAATCATGCCTGGCGTCATCAAACGACGCGCAATGATCAAACGCATGATCTCGTTGGTGCCTTCCAGAATCTGGTGCACGCGTGTGTCGCGTACCAGCCGCTCCAGCGGATACTCGCGGATATAACCGTAGCCGCCATGCAACTGCAGCGCCTGATTGCAGACTTCGAAGCCCATGTCAGTGGCGAAGCGTTTGGCCATCGCACAGTGGGCACTGGCCTCGGCATCCCCTTCATCGAGCTTGAAAGCCGCCAATCGCACCAGCGTGCGCGCCGCCGTCAGCTCGGTCGCCATGTCGGCCAACTTGAACTGCAGTGCCTGAAATTGACCCAACTCACGCCCGAACTGCTTGCGCTCACCGAGATAATCACGCGACAACTCCAACGCTTTCTGTGCTGCACCCAGCGAGCAGGTAGCGATGTTGATGCGGCCACCATCCAGCGCCTTCATGGCGAAGCGGAAACCCTCGCCTTCTTCACCCAGTCGATGGTTTGCCGAGACGCGCACACGATCGAAATTCACCAAGCGAGTGGGCTGGCTATTCCACCCCATCTTCTCTTCTTTCTTACCGTAGCTGATGCCGTCTGCATCCGCGGGTACCACGAAGGCAGAAATACCGCTCGCGCCGCTGTCTGGTGAACCAGTGCGTGCCATCACTACCAGCACGTCAGTGGCACCGGCACCGGAGATGAACATCTTGGACCCGGTCAGGTAGTAGTCATCGCCTTCACGCTCAGCGCGGGTGCGTAGACTGGCGGCATCACTGCCGCTGCCCGGCTCCGTCAAACAGTAGGAGCCGAGCTTGTCGCCCGCCACCATCGCCGGCACCCACTGCTCGCGGCACTCGTCACTGGCGAAGCTCGCGATCATCCAGCCGACCATGTTGTGGATGGTGATGTAGGCGGTGGTCGAGATGCAGCCAGTCGCCAGCTGCTCGAGAATGATGGAGCTATCCAAGCGCGGCAGGCCCAGCCCACCATGCTCTTCGGCGACATAAAGCCCCATGAAGCCGGCCTCACCGGCCTTGCTGAGCGTCTCGATGGGAAAGTGAGAGGTGGCGTCCCACTCTGCAGCAAAAGGCGCCAGTTCAGCATCGGCGAAGGCGCGCGCCCCCTCCTGCAGGGCACGCTGGTCATCGGTCAGCGAAAAGTTCATGCAGGTGCCTCCTGTTGTCCTTGTTCTTTATCTCCAGGCCCGCCGAGTCCTCGGCGAGCCTGTGAAGAGCCCTCAGCGCATCTGAAGAGCCCTCAGCGATCTTGTAAAGAGAGCCCTCTGCGCATCTGAAGAGCCCTCAGCGGTCTTGTGAAGAGAGCCTTCAGCGCATCTGAATAGAGAAGTTCGGCTGGTTGCTGTCCGTGGGCTCGTCATCGAACCAACGTGCCGTCACCGTCTTGGTCTCGGTATAGAAACGCACCGCCTGCTTGCCATAGGCATGCAGATCGCCGAAGAAGCTGCCGCGCCAGCCGGTGAAGGAGAAGAACGGCAGCGGCACCGGAATCGGCACGTTGATCCCGACCTGACCCACCGCGATCTCGTTCTGGAAGCGGCGTGCCGCCCCGCCGGAGCGAGTGAAGATGGAGGTGCCGTTGCCGTAGGGGTTGTTGTTGATCAGCTCGATGGCCTCGGACAGATCTGCTGCCTCCATGCAGCACAGCACCGGCCCGAAGATCTCCTCGCGATACAGCACCATCTCCGGCGTCACCTTGGAGAACATGCACGGCCCCAGCCAATTGCCATCGGGATATCCCTCGACGGTAATGCCACGACCATCCAGCAGCAGCTCGGCACCTTCCTCGACGCCCTGGCCAATCCAGCCCGTCACACGTTCCAGCGCCTGCGGCGAGATCAACGGCCCGTAGCTGGCCCCCTTGTCATTCCAGCCACCAGGACGCACTTCAGCCAGCGCATCGCGCACGCGCTCGATCAGTGCCTTGGAATCGCCGACGAATACCGCGACGGAAATCGCCATGCAACGCTGACCTGCAGCGCCGACACTGGCTCCCACCAACGCATTCACCACCTGGTCTGCCGGGGCATCCGGCATGATCACCATGTGATTCTTGGCACCCGCGAAACACTGGGCACGCTTGAGATGATCCGTTGCGGTGCGATAGATATGCTGACCAACCGGCACCGAGCCAACGAAGCTGACCGTCCGCGGAATCTCGTGAGCCAATAGATGATTGACCTGATCACGGCCACCCTGCACGACCGTCAGGATGCCTTCAGGTGCACCGGCTTCCATGAACAGTTCGGCCAGGCGCAGCGTGGTCAGCGGTACCTGTTCAGAAGGCTTGAGGACAAAGGCGTTGCCGCAGGCGATCGACAACGGGAACATCCACAGCGGTATCATGGCCGGGAAGTTGAACGGCGTGATGCCCAGGCATACACCCAACGACTGGGTCACGGAGTAGCTGTCGATGCCGGTGGCGACGTTTTCTACCGTCTCACCCATTATCAGGCTCGGGATATTGGCGGCGTGCTCGACGACCTCGATACCACGCCAGACATCGCCCTTGGCATCATCAAATGTCTTGCCCAGCTCGTGGGAGATGATCTCGGCCAGTTCATCGTGATGCTGCTTGAGCAGGTGCTGATAGCTGAGCATCAGACGGGCACGCGTCGGTACCGGCGTGTTGCGCCAGCGCAGAAAGGCCTGCTCGGCGAGCTCTAGTGCGTCATCCAATTCACTCAGCGGCGTGAGTGGTACCCGTGCCACTTCAGTATTCGTCGCCGGGTTGGTCACGCTGATGTGCTGATCAGCAGTACTTTCCACAAACTGCCCATTGATCAGTTGTGGCAGTACCAGCGGCTGGCTTTCGCCGGCCACGACAGCGCGCAAGCGCGACAGTAGTTCGAGTGCACCACCAGCAGAAGGTGTGGGAGTAGAGAGAGACGAAGACATGGCGTGGCATTCCTATGACTGTTGTTGTTAGGGAGGACGGCTACGTGACGCTCTTCATTACACAGACGGGCGTGAGAAGATGCGACCTGACTCAACCTAGCATCTGCTTGGTTGGATGCAAATACTATTACCCTTTACGTTAACGTAAACAATGCTAGGCTATAGCAAAAAGCGGCTAGGTGCCGCTGGCAGCCTCTGCGTCATGGGAATATTTCACTACGTAACTCGTACACGGAGCGGCAGCGCCCATGACAAACACGACGACTCAACACACTTTTCTGGATACTCCGATGGATACCTCTTCAGAGCCAAACGCTCCGGACCCGACGGCAGAGGCAGCACTTGCCGCCCACGAAGATGGCCTGCTGAGCAGCACGACTTCCGGTGGCATCCGCCCTAGTCAGCGCACCTGGAGCATCGGTGAGCTGGCACGTCACTTTGATGTGACCACCCGTACCATCCGCTTCTATGAGCAGGAAGGCCTGCTGCATCCAGAGCGTCGAGGCCAGACACGTGTCTATCGCGACAAGGACCGCGTGCGCCTCAAGCTGACCCTGCGCGGCAAGCGGCTAGGCTTTTCGCTGGCCGAGATTCGCGAAGTAGTCGATCTTTACGATGCAGCCGATGGCGGTGGAGAGAAGCAGTTGACGCGCTTGCTCGGCATTCTGAGCGACAAACGCGAAGGACTCGAGCGCCAGCTGCACGATCTCACCACCATGCAACGTGAGCTTGACGATGTAGAAAGCCGTGCCCGTGAAGCACTCGCGCGTTTGAAGACGGATGATTGAAGACAGCACACTTGAATAGAGTGCTTGAAGACAGGCATCAACAAGACTTGATGTAGCACATGGCGCCGCCGAAGAGCGGCCCTATCATGTTTTAGCCTCACCACCCCGCCTAACGGCGACTCCCCCTGCACAGCCTTGCCACGCCAATAACAACCAAGGACACAGGACTGCACCATGCCACAGGACGCCATTGACTCACGCCATCCCGCCACACCTTCATCATTCAGCGCTCACGATGTCAGCTATCTTAGCGCCACTTCCGACACGCCACTGATGGGCGAAACCATCGGCGACTGCCTCGATCGTATCTGCGCTACCTACCCGGAGCGTGACGCACTCATCAGTTGTCATCAGAACCTGCGTTATAACTGGACTGAGCTACACCAGGAGGTCGAGCGCGTCGCACGCGGACTTCTGGCGATGGGCATCACGCGCGGAGACAGAGTCGGCATCTGGTCACCCAATCGCGCCGAATGGACCTTGATCCAGTACGCCACCGCCAAGATCGGCGTGGTGCTGGTCAACCTCAACCCTAGCTATCGTGGCCACGAACTGGCCTATGCACTCAAGCAATCCGGCGCGGCCACGTTGCTCTTCCAGTCACGTTTCAAGGGCTCTGATTATGTGGCGATTCTTGAGGAGCTATTCCCGGAATCATCTCAACAGCAAGGGCGTCATGGCATTCACAATGTTGCTCTACCGGATCTCAAGCGCCTGATCTGTTTCGAGCCGGGAGATGCACTCCCCGGCATGCTGCATTGGCAGGATGTATTGAGTGGTGCCGACAACGTGACGCATGAAGCGATGATTGAGATTCAAAGGAGCCTGACCTTCGATGACCCGATCAATATCCAGTACACCTCCGGTACGACTGGTGCCCCCAAGGGCGCCACGCTCTCGCATCACAACATCCTCAACAACGGCTTCTTCGTCGCCGAGCGCATGAATCTCAGCGAGCACGACAAGCTGGTGATGCCAGTGCCGCTCTATCACTGCTTTGGCATGGTGATGGGCAATCTGGGCTGCCTGACCCACGGCGCTGCCATCATCTATCCCGAGGCGGGTTTTGATCCGCTAGCGACGCTACAGGCAGTCAGCGAGGAAGGCGCTACCGCCATGTTTGGCGTGCCGACCATGTTCATTGCCGAGCTTGAGCACCCACGCTTTGGCGAGTTTGATCTGTCGAGCTTGCGCACCGGCACCATGGCGGGTTCCATCTGTCCTATCGAGGTCATGCGCCAAGTCATTGAGCGCATGCACATGAGTGAAGTCACCATCGCTTATGGCATGACCGAAACCAGTCCCGTGAGCTTGCAAACCACCCGCGAAGCCCCCCTCGAAAAACGCGTCTCCACCGTCGGTACACTGCACCCGCATCTGGAAATCAAGATCGTCGATCCAGACACTGGCCGTGTGGTATCGCGTGGTGAAAAAGGCGAGCTGTGCACGCGCGGTTACAGCGTGATGCTGGGCTACTGGAACAATCCGGAGTCGACCGCCAAAGCCATCGACAGTGGCCGATGGATGCACACTGGCGACCTCGCTACGCTGGATAGTGACGGATACGTCACGATTGTCGGGCGCATCAAGGACATGATCATTCGCGGAGGCGAGAACATCTATCCACGCGAAATAGAAGACTTCCTCTATACGCATCCAGCGGTATCGGATGTGCAGGTGATCGGCGTGCCCGATGAGCGTTATGGCGAGGAAGTGATGGCGTGGGTCAAGCTCAAGGACGGCGAGCAACTCGATGCTGAGGGTCTGAAAGCGTTCTGTCAGGGGCGCATTGCCCACTTCAAGGTGCCGCGCTATATCAAGTTTGTCGACGAATTCCCGATGACCGTGACTGGCAAGATCCAGAAATTCAAGATGCGCGAGACGGCCACCGCCGAGCTAGGGCTAGATGAATGAATGGCCAAGGAAGGGCCAGAAGATACAAAAGGTGATGATGGGATAAACCACACCAGAGGCCGGCCATGAGCCACGAACGGCCGGAGAATGAGATGACAGAAAACTATCGTGAGGATGAGCCCGGCGGCTCAACCTCACGCCACCTGAAAATGGCCTGTGATCAGGTATCCCACTACGCGTCCACCAGCCGTCATGCAGCACTCAACAGCGCACTGGAGGCGCTGCTGAGTGCTTATCCGCCCAGTGAGGTACCGGTAACGGCACTGGCCGGATTGGACCAGTTACACCTGGGTGGCGTGGGAGACACCCACGAATTGCTTGCATTGGCCAAGCTGCAGAAACCTTCCTCCTTCACTCCACTCAAGATTCTGGAGCCCGGCGCCGGGCTCGGCGGACTGGCTCGCCATCTGGTAAGCCAGTCCGCACGCAACGGTGTCCAACATCATGTCACCACACTCGATCTCTCGGATAGTCTCTGCCAAGTGGCTATCGCCCTGAATCGGGCTACGGGACTGAGCGAGCATATCCGCGTTCTTGAAGGCGACGCCTGCTACCCCGAGCTGCACCCGGCACTACCCGGTCGGCGTTTTGATCGTGTGTTAAGTCAACATCTGCTGGTGCACCTCAGTGACAAACCTGGCGTGCTGAAGCAGTGGCATGACTGCCTGGAGGATGACGGTTATCTGATATTGCATGAGCCAGTGCTCAGCGTGCAGGCACAAGCCTTCGGCGAGCGACCTGAGCTACCGGTACCCTGGGCGCTGACAACGCGTGCCGATCAGCTCGCGACCTGTGAAGAACTACATGAAGCCATGGCCAACAGCGGATTTGAGGTTGATACACATGTCGAGCTGACTGATCAAGTGCTCGCCTGGCAAGCACGCCGCCAGCAGCATGCCCGTTCCTCACATCAGAGCGATAACGCTGGAGACCCGCTCGGCAGCTGCGATGCTCAAGAGCTATCAAACGCCATGCTTGCCGCGAGAGCATTGACGCCCGAATTGATCTTTGGCCCGACGTTCGCACTGATGCAACGCAACATCGCACAGGCCCTGGAGGCTGGCTGGCTGGAGGTACATCTGTGGCGGCTGCGCAAGCGTCCTGCACAGCATGCATCAGGCACTGGCCGCCCTCACCTCTGACAAGGAAAAGCCGCGAAATGGCCATTGTGGTAAAAATTAGGAAACAGCGCTCTAAAATTGCTGGCGTCGCGTTGCGTCAACCGTTATTCTTGCAAGTACAGTCCCGTTCGGGGGATAAACCGTTCTTTACCCGTTGGCATGTGAGGGTAAATATTCTCTCCATGACGACCGCACTGCTTCGTGTTCTTTCATTACCCACGAATCAGCGCACAGTTTCCCGATGCTCGCGCAATGTTTCTCCGGGAATCTGTTCATCAAGGAGGTGATCTGATCAATCAGCTCCGACTGCATCAAAGATTCCTTAACGGGAAAACCGAAAGGGCCTCCACTTGGAGGCCCTTTTTTTGTGCAAAGCGCTTGATCACACCTGCCAGGCTTTCAATGCCCTCAAGTAGTCACGGCGTGCCTGACCCGGCGTTACCGCGGCCAGCCGTACACGAGTACCCGGCACACATTGCCCCAGCTGTGCACATGCCAGTGGCGTCAAGGCGCCGATACGCGGGTAGCCACCAATGGTCTGACGATCATTGAGCAATACGATCGGCTGGCCATCCGCCGGCACCTGTACCGCGCCGAGCGGAATCCCTTCCGAGACCATTCCCGCCCCATCGCGCTCCAGTCGTGGACCCGTCAAACGCACGCCCATCCGGTCAGCGCGGCCATCCACTGCCCAGTCACTGTTGAAGGCACGATAAAGACTATCACCACTGAACTCGGCGATTTGCGCTCCAACCACCAGCGGCAAAATGATTGCCGTCTCCTGGTCGGCAGGCGATAGACCTGTTTGCCAGTCCAGGGCAGCTTGCGGCAGCTTGCGCAAGGACAGCTCATTGCGGGCAGCACGCAGCTCATCACCGCTGGCCAGCGCGCGGCCTTCACCGTCCAGGCCGCCAAGACCATCACGCACCACGCAGGCAACACTGCCCAACACCGGCGCCACATCCAGCCCGCCCGCAAAGGCGAGATAGGCTCTCAGACCAGTCACGGGGCGCTCGAACTTGATTACCTGTCCTGTCGTTACCGTGAATGCCCGACCGGGCAACAGCGGCTCACCATCGAGGGTCGCGGCAAGATCTGCCCCATGCAGGGCTAGAGTACCTCCCTGCTCGACCTTCAAGCTCAGCCCCCCCCCAAGGGTAATCTCGAGCGCCGCCGCATCAGGCGCATTCCCCAGCAACCAGTTGGCCCAGCCCAGTGAGACCCAATCGGCAGCGCCACCCTGAGTGACGCCAAGATGACGCACGCCGAGACGCCCGCCATCCTGCACCAGTGCCAGGGCGCCACTTCGCTCGACGCGTAAGGTGACCACGCTTTCTACTGCTGATGCGGCACTCATGAACGCTCCTCCAGCGGTGTGACATCGCCACCCTGACGCAGAAATTCTTCGCGGCTGACCGATACGAATCGTACTCGATCACCAGGCATGAACAGACTCGAAGGCTCGCCGACGGCGTTACGCCCAAACAGTGTCAACGGTGTGCGCCCCAGGATATTCCAGCCCCCGGGTGAGCGTGACGGGTAGATGGCGGTCTGGCGATCAGCGATACCGACACTGCCCGCCGCCACCTTCTGACGCGGAGTCTTGAGGCGCGGAGTCGTCAGCGCATCTTCCAATACGCCCATGAAGGCGTAACCCGGCGCAAAACCCAGCGCAAACACACAGTAATCATGCGCGCAATGTCGTTCGATCAATGCCTCGACACTGATACCAAGGCGCGTGGCAATAGGGACGAGTTCTGGTCCAACACTGTCGTCGTACCACACGGGTACCTCGTGAAGCTGGCCCTGCTGGCCGTTATCGGGTGATAGATTTTCAAGCGCTTGCGATACCCGTGCACGCGCCTCGCTCTCTTCAAGCATCGTCACATCGTAGTGCAGCAGCAATGTGGTATAGGACGGCACCAGGTCAATCAGCGCCGCTCCGAATACCTGGCGCAGCGCGCTATCTGCCGCCAGTACCCAGCCCATGTTGGACTCTTCAATACTGTCGAACAGCCGCACGATCAGCGTGTCCATGCCGACTGTCTCGAGACGCAAGTGAGGCACGTCACTCGTCTGTATGCCAGCGCCCGCCATCAGGCACCCGCCAAGGTGTCGAAAGCTTCACGAATGGCGCGAACCGCCGCCACGGACTCGGCATTGTCACCGTGCACGCACAGCGTGTCGGCCGATAGCACTAGCTGGCCACCGCTGCTGTCCGTCAGTGCCTCACCGCGTGCCAGGGTCACTGATTGCGCGATGATCACCTCGCTATCGTGATGCACGGCTCCCGGCTCACGACGTGACACCAGATGGCCACGGGCGTCGTAGGCACGATCCGCGAAAGCTTCAAACCACAGCGTGATGCCCATCTCGTCGGCCAGCGCCTGCATCGGAGCAGGATCAGCGGTTGCCATCACCATCAGCGGCAGGCTGGCGTCGTAACGCACCACGGCCTGCATGACGGCACGTAGCAGTGTCGGGTCAGCGGCCATGTCGTTATAGAGCGCACCATGTGGCTTGACGTACTGCACACGGGTGCCTTCAGCACGACAAATACCTTCGAGCGCGCCGATCTGATAAAGCAGCATGTCTTCGACTTCGGCGGGCGAGCAAGCCATGGAGCGACGCCCGAAGCCTTGCAGGTCCGGATAAGCGGGATGCGCACCGATGCGCACGTCATGCTGGACGGCCAGGCGTACGGTACGACGCATGATGCTGGGGTCAGAGGCATGAAAACCGCAGGCGATGTTGGCGCAATCGACAAAGGGCATCACCTCTTCATCGAGGCCGATCTTCCAGTTGCCGAAGCTTTCGCCCATGTCACAGTTGAGCAGAGGGAGGGCGGGAGCAGAAACGGAACGGGACATAGGGACACCTCACAGGCTGATCTTGTGTGTTGTTATGCCTCCACTCTATGTAAGGCCATGCCTTGGTATCCAATCGTATTTTATGATTCGTTATATCGAAGAAATCTTTCATTACCTGAGGAAATGCAAGTATTGGCACCCGATTGCTTGCCCAATCTCTGGCTGCGTGTTTCTGTCCCTTCAGGCTGCCTGACCCTCGCAGTCTATCGACAAGACTGCCCACAAGATCAGCCGCAGACAGGCACAATAATCATAAACGACTACATGAGGAGCCTTTTCCATGGCCGTCAGCGATCCGTTCCATCTCGCCATTCAAGTCCACGATATTGAAGAAGCGCGGCGCTTTTATGGTGAATTTCTCGGCTGTCCCGAAGGTCGTTCTTCTGATAGCTGGGTCGATTTCGATCTCTACGGACACCAATTTGTCTGCCACCTGAATACCGAACTCGCCAAGCAGGGCGTGGCACAGCACAAGAACCCCGTCGATGGTCACGGCGTCCCTGTGCCTCACTTCGGTGTCGTGCTGGAAATGAACGCCTGGCAAGCCTTGGCTGACCGCCTGAAGGCGGAAGGTGTCAGTTTCGAGATTGAACCCTACATTCGCTTCAAGGGTGAGCCCGGCGAGCAAGCCACGATGTTCTTCTTTGACCCCAGCGGCAATGCGTTGGAATTCAAGGCATTCAAGGACCGCGAGAGCCAGCTGTTCCGCAAGTGATCACGTCAGCGGGCCAACTCTGACCCGCTAGAACACTGCACGCCCCGGCATGAGATGCGTGCCGCCCCGTGATGAAAGCTGACGCCCTGCGCTGCATGCGGCAAGATGGGCGATCATCACGATTCATCACGGGGCACCTGCCATGTTCGACTTCAAGGAACTCGAGGCCTTTGTCTGGGTCGTGCGGCTCGGCTCGTTCCGCAAGGGTGCGACCAAACTGCACCTGACCCAGCCCTCCATCTCGGACCGCATCAATCGTCTGGAAGCGACCGTCGGCGAATCACTGCTGGAACGCTCTACACGTCCCATTCAGCCCACCTTGCGAGGGCGTGAATTCTTTGCGCATGCCGAGCGCCTGCTAAGTGGCCGTGAAGAAGCCATGCGCCTGTTTCAGGAAGAAGGTGCCTTTTCCGGCACCCTGCGTCTGGGCGTGATCGAGACGATCGCCAACAGCTGGTTTCCTGCCTTCATGCGCCAACTGGCAGAACGCTATCCCAAGTTGACGCTGGAAATGACCGTCGATATCTCGCCCTTCCTGCATCAGCGGCTGGCCGAGAACGATCTCGACATGCTGTTTGCAATGGATAGTGCTGCCATGGGGCCCTATGCCACTCAAGCGCCGTTGTGCACGTTCGAAATGGGCATGTTCGCCTCCCCTGTGCTGGCTCAGCAGCTAGCGGAAGGCACCAGTCGCTTTGCCAATACACCCTTCATTTCCTTCAGCAAGCAGGCACGCCCCTACAGTGAGCTGGTCAGTTATCTGTCGCAGCTAGGCATCAAGCAACCCAAGGTGCACTGCACCAGCACGCTGATGACGATTCTACGCATGAGCAGCGAAGGGCTAGGTATCGGCGTACTACCCGTGGCCACCGTCGAGGATGTCATCAGCCACGGCGAGCTGGTGCGCCTGCCGCTGGATACGCCACTCCCCCCGATGATCTACGAGGCTATCTGGCGCAATGCCAACTACCCTGATTTTTGCGCCAGCGTCGCTCGTCTGGGCCGTCAATGTGCCGAAACCTATGCCCAACAACATGCCATCGTGCCAGCAGAGCCATCTGCTGAAACATGACCATGGTGGCGTGTCGTGTTGACACATCACTTGCCGACCTTTGACACGCCATCCAATCTGCCAAGAGGCGGCAAATGACTCGTAAATCCACCAACAGCCTTATTCGACCAAGGTCTATAAATATCAACAAAGTCTTTCATTACCCACAGCAATGAAAGGTTTTAGCGATACTGTGAATCAGAATTAACGATTGGACTGAACCGGCTGTCGCTTGAAGAATGAAATTGTCTGCCGAGAACTTTCAATAATAATGAGGAACGAGACATGCGTAAGCCCAACTCTTTCGTATGGCTGGCCGCCGCGGGTGCACTGGCGTTCAGCGGCACTACTCTGGCTGCCCAGTGGAACCTCGCCACCCCCTATGGCGATGCCAGCTTCCACACCAAGAACACCAAGCAATTCGCTGAAGAGGTGACAAAAGCCACCGATGGTGAGTTGACCATTACCGTTCACAGCGGTGGTTCATTGATCTCCCACGGTGAAATCAAGCCTTCCGTGCGTCGCGGTACCGTCCAGGCCGGCGAGATCTTCCTGTCGATTCTCTCCAACGAATCGCCGATCTATGAGCTGGATACCCTGCCCGGGGTCGCTTCCAGCTATCCGGAAGCCATTGCGCTCTGGGAAGCCTCCAAGCCTGACATTACCAAGCTTTTCGCCAAGGAAGGTCTGTTGCCGTTGTACGCCGTCGCATGGCCAGCGCAGGGTATCTACACCGATTTTGATCTGACTGACGTGTCTCAGCTCAAGGGGCTGCGTATTCGCGCGCCCAACATCAATACCCAGCGCTTCGTCGAGAATGTCGGCGGCAAGCCCACCGAGACCGAAGAAGCCGATATCCCGACGGCCTTCAGCACCGGTCGCGTCGACGGCATGATCACCTCAAGCTCCACCGGCAAGTCCATGTCGGCGTGGGATTACGTCAAACATTACAACGACGCCAAACTGTGGCTGCCGAAGAACATCGTCTTCGTCAACAAGCGTGCCTTTGATCGTCTCGATGAGAGCAGCCAGCAGGCTGTGCTGGACGCCGCCAAGGCCGCCGAAACGCGTGGCTGGGAAGCCAGCAAGGCTGACGCGGCAGAAAGCGCCAAGATGCTGACGGAGAAGGGCTTCACCATCACCGAGCCGGATGCCAAGCTCGCTGAAGACCTCAAGGCCGCAGGCGACAAGCTGTTCCAGGATTGGAAATCACGTGCCGGCGAAGAAGGCCAGCAACTGCTTGAGCGCTATCAGGCCGACCTGAGCTCCTGATCGTCAGACGTTGAGCCTTGCCACTGGCAAGACAATGCTCGCGAGTCAGCAGTCTGTCCCTCTGTCTGTCCCCGCCACGCGGTAGCGGTTGCAAGTCACCCGTATCGCGTGGCCACCCTCACCTTCCCTGTGAGCGCCCGTCATGACCTACTTCTTCGACAAACTCTACCGCCTTGGTGCGTGGGGTGCGGCGGCCTGCATGCTACTGATCTGTGCTGTTGTCAGCCTGCAAGTCTTCCTGCGCCTGATTGATGCCATCCTGGTGACGTTCGGTGCCGAGCGTCTCGGCTTCGAAATCTCCGGTGTCTCGGAAATGGCTGCCTTCCTGCTGGTCGGTGCCACCTTCCTGAGCCTCGCTTACACCTTTACGCATCACGCCCATATCCGCGTGACGCTGGTCATCAACCGCCTGCCGGCTGCAGGCCGCGTATGGATCGAAAGCCTGGCGCTACTGATCGCGCTGGCATTGAGCGTATTGATCACCCATGAGCTGGTCGCCCTCGTCGGCGAAAGCCTTGAATATCACGATATTTCTTCCGGACTGCTGGCACTGCCGCTGTGGATTCCGCAGAGCGTGCTGGTGGCCGGTACCAGCCTGTTGTGCCTGGCGATTCTCGAGACACTGATCGCCACTCTGCGCACCGCCTTCACCGCGCCCTCACGCTACGTGGCGCCTGAGCCCGAAGACGGAGCCGAATGACATGCTGACACTCATCCTCGTCACCCTGCTGACCCTCGCCCTGCTGTTGGGCGGTGGCGTGTGGGTCGCCTTCTCGCTGATCGGTACCGGCTGGATCGTGCTGACCTTCTTCTCGACCTTCGATACCGGCCCGATCCTGGCCTCTGATTTCTGGGGCGCCAGCTATGGCTGGGACCTCACCGCTCTGCCGATGTTCGTGTGGATGGGCGAGATCCTGTTCCGCTCAGGACTGGCCGACAACATGTTCCGTGCCTTGGCACCGTGGCTCAATCGTATGCCGGGGCGTCTGCTGCACTCCAACATCATCGGCAGCGGTCTGTTCGCCGCCGTCTGTGGATCCTCTGCCGCCACCTGTGCCACCGTCGGCAAGATGACACTGCCAGAGCTTGAGCGGCGTGGTTACGACAGCAACCTGGCCATCGGCACCCTCGCCAGTGCCTCGACCCTTGGCCTGCTGATTCCGCCGTCGATCATGATGATCGTTTACGGCGTGGTCACCGAGCAGTCCATCTCGCGTCTGTTCATTGCTGGCGTATTGCCGGGCCTGCTGCTGCTGGCACTGTTCATGGGCTACCTGGCGATCTGGTCCAAGGTCATCGGCGAGCCACAGGGCCGCGCCGGGCATGATGAGCCGCACATGAGCTTCATGGCCAAGCTGCGCAACAGCGCTCAGCTGATTCCGCTACTGGCGTTGATCGGCGGTATTCTGGGCAGCATCTATGGCGGCCTGGCATCGCCGACCGAAGCGGCTGCTGTCGGCGTGGTGCTGTCACTGATCATTGCGCGCCTCAACGGCCACATGAGCCTCAGTACCTTCAAGACCTCGCTGTTCGCGGCGCTGCGCACCTCGTGCATGATCGCCTTCATCATTGCCGGTGCGTCGTTCCTGTCTTCCGCGATGAGCTTCACCCAGATTCCGATGCAGTTGGCAGAAGGCATTGCCGCGCTAGGACTGTCACCGACCATGCTGCTGGTGGTACTGACACTCTTCCTGCTGATCCTGGGCTGCTTCCTTGACGGTATCTCACTGATCCTGCTGGTGACGTCCATCATCATGCCGGTGATCCAGGCGGCCGGTTTCGACCTGATCTGGTTCGGTATCTATCTGATTATCGTGGTCGAGATGTCTCAGATCACGCCACCCGTTGGCTTCAACCTGTTCGTGATCCAGAGCCTGACCGGCAAGGACATCATCACCATCACCAAGGCAACACTGCCGTTCTTCCTGCTGATGATCTTCTCCATCGTGTTGATGCATATCTTCCCGGAGATCGTGCTGTATTTGCCGCAGGCCATGAATGGCAGCTAGGCCAAGCCTTGCTGTACTCGGCTGACAATATGAAATTCTCTTCAAGGCCTCCCACTCGGGAGGCCTTTTTTGTACCTTCACCTGACCGAGCCAAGTCGTTAGGCTTGTCGACAGCTCATAGCCCTCTCACCTCGCCGGACGACACCGTGCCCGATTCCCGCCCTGCTGCCTCATCGACTTCTCGCGCATCCCCCGAGATGACGGGCACCCTTACCTCGCCTGCCACTGCCTGGCGCCACCGTCAGCGCCAAGGCGCCAGATGGCTGTGGGTCATTGGTGTGCTGGTCGTGCTGGCCTGCCTGCTGGATATCAGTCAAGGCAGCGGCCAGTTGACGCTAGCACGCCTGCTACCAGCGTTATGGCAGCCGCAGGCCGCTGATCCGCTCGCACACGTCATCCTGTGGCAGTTGCGTCTGCCGATCGCGCTGATGGCGGTCGTGGTCGGTGCCGCGCTGGCGATGGCCGGTGCCCAGATGCAGACGCTGTTGCACAATCCGCTGGCCGATCCCTTCACGCTGGGTGTCTCAGCGGCGGCCAGCGTCGGTGCTGGGCTGGGGTTAATTCTACATTTCGACCTGATTCCTGCCGGTCTTGCACCGCTGACCTTCCTCAACGCCGCCGGGCTCGGCGTGACGCTGAATGCCTTCGTGTTCGCGCTCACCGCATCACTGATCCTGTGGAGCGCCCAGCGCCTACCGGGAGTGGGTGTGCAGACGCTGGTGCTGCTGGGTATCGCGCTGATGTTCTTCTTCAATGCGCTGCTCGGCGTACTGCAGTTCGTTGCCTCACCGGAGGCGTTACAGCAGTTGATCTTCTGGTCAATGGGCAGTCTGGAACGCAGTAGCTGGCCGCGTTTGGGCGTGCTATCGGCAGTGATCCTCGTGTGCGGAGTGATCTTTCATCGCCGTCGCAGCGAATTGACCGCACTGAGCCTCGGCGAAACACAGGCTCGCGCGCTGGGAGTGGATGTACGTCGCCTGCGCCTGACCGGCCTGCTGTGCACGGCACTGCTGACCGCCACCGCCGTCTCCTTCGTCGGTAGCGTCGGCTTCATCGGCCTGGTCGCACCGCATATCGCACGTCTACTGGTCGGCGAGCAGCAGCAACGCTTTCTGCCCCTCTCCGCGCTGCTCGGTGCACTGTTGTTGTCATTGACCTCGACTCTCAGCAAGTCGCTGATACCGGACGTACTGTTGCCGCTAGGCATGATCACTGCCCTGATCGGTCTGCCGTTCTTCGTCAGCCTGATACTCAAGCGCCGAGGACTGGACGGATGATTGAGGTGAACGCTGAAGGCCTTGAAATTCGCGACTTGAGCGTCAGCCGTGGACGTACTCGGATACTGGACAGTCTGCCCGAGCTACGTGCGAGACGTGGTGAGCTGACCGCGCTACTCGGCCCGAACGGTGCAGGAAAATCGACGCTGTTACAGGCGATTGCTGGGCTGTTACCGACTGACGGTGAACTATCTCTCGACGGCAAGAGGCTGAATGAGCTGTCCGCCCGACAGCGTGCCGCACGTATCGGCTATCTACCGCAGCTCAGTGAGGCGGGGGCAATGCTTGAGGTATTCGAGTCATTGCTGCTCGCACGCCGTCTGGCAGGCCATCACGATGACGATGCCAATCTGGCCCACTGCGAGCAGCTCGTCGAGGCACTCACCCTTGCGCCACTCGCCTCACAACGGCTGGGTCAGCTGTCGGGAGGACAGCGTCAGCGCGTGGCGATTGCCCAGGCACTGGTGCGCGAGCCGACACTATTGATGCTCGATGAGCCGACGAGCGCGCTGGACCTCCACTTTCAGCTATCCGTACTCGAGTGGTTGAGCCGCGAAGCCCGCGAGCATCAGCGCGTGGTGATCGTGGCGCTGCATGACCTGAGCTTGGCGGCCCGCCATGCTGCGCATGTCTGGCTGCTTCACACCGGGCGACTCGTGGCCTGCGGTAGCCCACGTGAGGTATTGACGCCCGCAAGATTGCGCGAGGTCTATGCCATCGAAGCACGTGTCGAGTGGCCGCTAGACGGCAGCCCACCGGCGATCATTGCACTGCATGCGCTCTAATCAGCCCCCTCCCAGTCATCTTGCAGACACAAAAAAGCCGCCCTCTACTCGAATCGAGCAAAAGGCGGCTTTTTCACTTCTCGCGAACCTGAATGGCGATCAGGAAATGCTGGCGACCTGTGCTGTGGCAGTGCTATCCAGCATGGCGTGCGGCTTTCCACCACCATGACCGCCGCCGTGCCCATGACCATGGCCGAACAGGCCACAACCACTCAGCGCCAAGGTAGCAGCCACGAGGACAATCGCAGGAATCAATGATGTTATACGCAAGACTTTCTCCTTGAAGTGGGTAAGGGCCGCTGTCTGTGGTCTGTCAGCAAGCCCTCACTATCAAACACCACTTTACTCCCGGGAAGCCTCAACGTTAATCCTGCATCCTCCCATTCCTTGTTTGCTGCACAGCTTGTCAAAGACTGGCGACAGGGACTGTCGTTGACCACGCTAGATGTCAGTACTGATCTCTAGCCCCGACTGCACCTCGTTCCCCGACGCATCCGGCTGGGTATGGTCCTTGCCAGCATCGGGATGATGATAAGGATCATTGGTCGCACTGATCGTGGGCTGGACGGACACCTCACGTCCCCCGCAACCTGACAGCACTACCAGGCTTCCCAACGCCAGGATGATCAATAGCTGCTGGTTCCCTCTGGATATGATACGTGAGGCATTCATCATCGAATTGTTCCTTATCAAGAGAGATGGTCAGTACTGACATCGACCCGGACTGGCACAGGCCAGTAGCAGCATAGTCACTTCAGAGGACACCCATTTCCAGCAAGCGCGACCCATTGGCCGCGCCAGACGCGCATGTGTCACCTCAACGCGTCTTGAGACCGCGCATGTGCGCCGGAATCACCATGCGCTCGAACAGCTCGAATAGAAGCTCTGCACAGATGGCGAGCAAGGCTGCCGGAATCGCGCCATACAGCACCAGATCATAGTCATTGAGCGACAGCCCCGTCACGATCGGCTCACCCAACCCGCCAGCACCGATAAAGGCCGCCAACGTCGCGGTACCGATATTGATGATGGCCGCCGTTTTGATACCGGTCAGCAGGTTCGGCGTCGCCAGCGGCAGGATGACGTGCCGCAGCTGCTCGCGGCGCGTCAGGCCCATGCCGCGCGCCACCTTGACCAACAGCGGGTCGACCGTCAGCAATGCCGTGATGGCAGAACGGATGATCGGCAGCAGCGAATAAACGAACAACGCGATCACCGCCGGTACCACACCGATGCCGAACAGCGGGATCATCAGCGCCAGTAGTGCAATCGACGGAATCGTCTGCAACAGACCGGTCACGTAGAGCACCACGCGCGACACCTTCGGGTTGCGATATACCAGCAGCGATAACGGCAAGCCGACCAGACATGCCAGTAGCAGTGCCGACAGCGTCAGCTGCAGATGCTCGATCAGATTGGTACCCAGCTTGTCCCACTTGGCGCCGCTGACCACGCGCTGCTCGCTCGTGATGCCCTGCTCCTGAATGAAGCGACTGGCCACCTGCGCGAAGCTCTTCTCATCGGTGGAGACCTCGGCATTCAGCGCCTGCATGCTGTCCTCATCCAGACTGCCCGCCAGCTGGTTGAGCGCCGCGACGGCCTTCTCGGGCAAGGCGGCATTCACGAAGGGCACCGCCAGATACTCCGGGAAGTAGCCCTTGTCATCTTCCAGCAGCACGAAGTCGAAACGCTTGATGTCGCCCTCGGTGGAGTAGGCGTCGGTGCCATCGATCTTGCTCTCGCGCAGCGCCTGATAGGCGATGCCGTGCTCGATACCTCGCGGCACCTGCGGCAAGTCATAGGCCGCCGCCAACCCCGGCCAGCCATCCGACCGCTTGACGAACTCATGTGACATCGCCAGTGACAATTCAGGATGCGCCGCCAGATCACCGATAGTGGCGATACCGAGCGACTCGGCCTGATCGCGGCGCATACTGATCGCATAAGTATTGTTGAAGCCCAGCGGCTTGAGCACCTTGAGGCCGCGTTCGCGACTCAGTGCATCCAGCTTCTCAAGTGAAGGCACGTTATCCAGCTTGA
Source organism: Cobetia sp. QF-1 (assembly GCF_002213105.1). NCBI lineage: Bacteria > Pseudomonadati > Pseudomonadota > Gammaproteobacteria > Oceanospirillales > Halomonadaceae > Cobetia > Cobetia sp. QF-1. Next base: position 453,132 of record NZ_NBVS01000002.1, on the reverse strand, counting down.
GAATGGCGTGCGCCAGCGTACCGGTGTACTCGGGATAGACATCCAGCTCGCCTTCCGCCAGGCCCTGATAGGTGATGATGGTCTGCCCCAGCCCCAAACGACGCTCGACCGTGTAGCCAGCGTCCTCCAGCACCTGCGCAAACATCTCGCCCAACAGATACCCCTCGCGATCCGCCTTGGAGCCGATCACGATGGGCTTGTCAGCCGGCCATTCGGCCACCTCTTCTGCGGCCATGGTAGCGGGGCTTGCCAGCAGCGTCCCCAGGCTTGCCATCAGCAGGCCGACGATCAGCAGCATATTGGTCAGTGCAGCGCGTGCACGCAGAGGAATCGAGGTCATCATGCGCGTGCCTCCAGCAGTCGGGCCACACGCTCATCCGCAGGCGCCTTGGCAATGATGTCGGGGCTGGCGGCCTGCAACACCACGCCGGGCGCCATCACCACCATGTGATCGGAGAGACTCAACGCCTCATTCATGTCATGCGTCACCATCACCACGCTGCGTGGCTCCTCCTGCTGCATGCGCTGGAACTGGGCATGCACCTCGATGCGCGTGATTGGGTCCACCGCCGAGAACGCCTCATCGAGCAGTAGCAACGGTGGCTCCAGCATCATGGCGCGGCACAGTCCGACACGTTGTGCCTGGCCACCGGAAATCTCATGGGGATAGCGGGTCAGTAGGGCCAGATCGAGATCCATCATCGCGAAGAGTCGCTCGATGCGTGCCTTGACCCGCGATTCCTCCCACTTCTCTCGATCAGCAAGAATGGCAATGTTGTCGCGCACGCTGAGGTGCGGAAACAAGCCAATCTGCTGCACGGCATAGCCTATCCGGCGCCGCATCACGGGCAGATTGGTGTAATCCACCGCCGCGCCGAACACCTCGACCTTGCCGGCGTCCGGGCGAATCAGCCCATTGATCAATTGCAGCAAGGTCGACTTGCCGCAACCACTGGCACCGACTAGTGCAGTAATGCGATCTCGCGGCAACTCAAGGTCAATGCCTTCAAACAGGCGCTGACCGGAAAAGCCCTTATGCAGGTCGCTAAAGCGAACCGCCGGGGCACTGTCATCACTCATCGGGAAGGTCCTTCTTGCAGGTGAGAGGCAGGCCGAGGGAGGAAAGATGCCTGAAGGTTGTTTTACGAACATGAACACCAGATTACCAGTCGACCGATTATCAGGCGAAAAAAGTGTACGTCATCATGACAACAACACAGCGTCTTCCATGACAACAGCATAGTGCCGTGCGACCTTGGTCAAAGCAGGCGACTATAACCTTTACGTTAACGTCAACTTTGACCTAGAGTAGATTAATGCACTGCACTATCGCCAAACCCTCAGCCTCTCAAGACAGGAATCCTGACCATGCACAGCCTCTACACGCCGCTGGACTTCGGACTCGACGAGACTCATACCATGCTGCGCGAGCAGGTCAACGCCTTCGCACGTGACGAGATTGCTCCGCGAGCGGCTGAGATTGATGCCAACAACGACTTCCCCGCGGACCTGTGGCAGAAGTTCGGTGACATGGGCCTGCTGGGAATCACTGTTCCAGACGAAGATGGCGGTAGCGGCATGGGTTATCTGGCCCATTGCATCGCCATGGAAGAAATCTCGCGGGCCAGCGCCTCGGTAGCCCTCTCTTACGGCGCGCACTCCAATCTGTGCGTCAATCAGATCAAGCTCAACGGCAGCGCGGAGCAGAAGGCTCGCTATCTGCCGAAACTGATGAGCGGTGAACATGTCGGTGCCCTGGCGATGTCCGAACCGGGCGCGGGGTCTGACGTCGTCTCCATGAAGCTCAAGGCCGAGAAGCGTGGTGATCACTACGTGCTCAACGGCAACAAGATGTGGATCACCAACGGCCCAGACGCCCACACCCTGGTGGTGTATGCCAAGACTGACCCGGATGCCGGCTCCAAGGGCATCACTGCTTTCATCGTCGAGCATGACTTCCCGGGCTTCTCCACCGCCCAGAAACTCGACAAGCTCGGCATGCGCGGCTCCAACACCTGTGAGCTGGTGTTCCAGGACTGTCAGGTGCCCGCCGAGAACGTGCTCGGCGAGGTCAACCGCGGCGTGAAAGTGCTGATGCGTGGACTGGACTTCGAACGCACCGTGCTGGCCGCTGGCCCCATCGGCATCATGCAAGCGTGCATGGATATCGTGGTGCCCTATCTGCATGAACGCCGTCAGTTCGGGCAGGCAATCGGTGAATTTCAGTTGGTGCAGGGCAAGGTGGCCGATATGTACACCACTCTGAATGCCTGCCGCGCCTATCTTTATGCCGTCGCCAATGCCTGTGACCGCGGCCAGACCTCACGCAAGGACTCCGCCGGCGTCATCCTATATTGCGCCGAAAAGGCGACCCAGATGGCACTGGATGCCATCCAGTTGCTGGGCGGCAACGGCTACATCAATGAGTACGCCACTGGCCGCCTGCTGCGTGATGCCAAACTTTATGAAATCGGTGCGGGCACCAGCGAGATTCGCCGCATGCTGATCGGACGTGAGCTATTCAACGAGAGTGCATGAGGCATCGCCTTGCCTCTCTCATGTCTGTTGTTCCCTTGATGTCCGACGGCTGGGCAGCCTCTCCTGCCCACCTGTTTCCCTGTTCACTTATTCCACTGAGGGAGCCGCCACATGGCCATTCTGACGTCCCTGATCAATCCGCGTAGCGACCAGTTCCGCGCCAACGACGCAGCGCTGCGGGCCGAGGTCGAGCGTCTGCATGCGCTGCTGGAAACTGTCGCGGCGGGCGGTGGCGACAAGGCCCGCGAACGTCACGAATCGCGCGGCAAGCTGTTCGTGCGCGAGCGTATCGATCACCTCATCGACGAGGGCTCTCCGTTTCTTGAGCTATCGGCACTGGCAGCACATGAGGTCTATGACAGCTCAGTGCCCGGTGCGGGATTGGTCACCGGTATCGGCCGCGTCAGTGGCATCGAATGCGTCATCGTCGCCAACGATGCCACCGTCAAGGGCGGCACCTACTTCCCGCTGACGGTGAAGAAGCACCTGCGCGCGCAAGAAGTGGCCCGCAAGCATCGCCTGCCGTGCATTTACCTGGTCGATTCCGGGGGCGCGCACCTGCCTCATCAGGATGAGGTCTTCCCGGACCGCGATCACTTCGGCCGCATCTTCTACAACCAGGCCACCCTGTCTGCCGAAGGCATTCCGCAGATCGCCGTGGTGATGGGCTCGTGTACCGCAGGCGGCGCCTACGTGCCAGCCATGGCCGATGAATCCATCATCGTGCGTGAGCAGGGCACCATCTTCCTCGCCGGCCCCCCGCTGGTGAAGGCCGCGACGGGTGAAGACATCAGTGCCGAAGCCCTTGGTGGTGCCGAGGTGCACTGCAAGATCAGCGGGGTGGCTGATCATCTGGCCGACAATGATGCCCACGCCCTGCAGCTGGCACGCCGCGCCGTGTCACGCCTCAACTGGCAGCGCAAGGGACAGCTCGCACTGCGGGAATCGCGGCCGCCACGGCTCGATCCGCGCGAGATCTACGGCATCGTCGGCACAGACCTCAAGAAGCCTTTTGATGTGCGTGAAATCATCGGTCGTGTTGTCGATGACTCCGATTTCGATGAGTTCAAGCGCTACTACGGTGAGACCCTCGTCACCGGCTTCGCCCACATTCATGGCCACCCAGTGGGCATCATCGCCAACAACGGCGTGCTGTTCTCCGAGAGCGCCGTCAAGGGTGCTCACTTCATCGAGCTATGTGCCCAGCGCAAGATTCCGCTGGTCTTCCTGCAAAACATCACCGGTTTCATGGTCGGCTCACGCCATGAGCACGAAGGTATCGCCAAGCACGGCGCCAAGCTGGTGACGGCGGTGGCCTGCGCCAAGGTGCCCAAGTTCACCATCCTGATCGGCGGCAGCTTCGGGGCTGGCAACTATGGCATGTGCGGACGCGCCTATGATCCGAATCTGCTGTTCATGTGGCCCAACGCACGCATCTCGGTCATGGGCGGTGAACAAGCCGCCAACGTGCTGGCACAGGTCAAGCGCGAGCAACACAGTCGCGAAGGACGCGAGTGGCCACAGCAGGCTGAGGAAGACTTCAAGGCGCCGGTGCGCGATCAATACGAGCGTCAAGGGCACCCCACCTATGCCAGTGCACGTTTATGGGATGACGGTGTGATCGACCCTCTGCAGACTCGCGACATCCTTGGCCTGTCACTGGCGGCCGCGATGAATGCCGAGATAGAAGAGAGCCGCTTCGGTGTATTCCGGATGTAACCAACCCCACGAAATACTAGTCGTTAAAATCGATCTATTTCTCTATCCATGATCTTTTTGCTAACAAGGTGGATAAAGTCGCGATGAATACCCACAGCCAGTTCAGCCGACTCGAGATCGATGCACGCGGTGTGGCGACACTGACGCTGACGCGCCCTGACGTGCATAACGCTTTCGATGACATTTTGATTGGCGAGCTGAATCGCCACCTCGAGACGCTGCATTCACTCGCCTTGTCAAACGAGGTACGCATCGTCGTGCTGGCCTCTGAAGGCAAGAGCTTCTCCGCCGGTGCCGACCTGCGCTGGATGCAACGCATGGTCGACTATTCGCTGGAAGATAATCTGGCTGACTCGCGTGAGCTGGCGCGCCTGATGCAGTTGCTCGACACCCTGCCTTGCCCGAGCGTGTGCCGTGTACAGGGGGCCACTTTCGGCGGTGCCGTCGGTCTCGCGGCCTGTTGCGACATCGTGTTGGCTGCCGAACGCGCCCGTTTCTGTCTTTCCGAGGTACGTATTGGCCTGGCACCGGCGGTAATCAGCCCCTATGTGCAACGCGCGATTGGCGTCCGCCAGATGCGCCGCTATGCGCTGACGGCTGAGGTCATCGACTCCGCGACCGCGCATCATCTCGGCCTGGTGCATGAGATCTGCGCGGGAGACACGCTCGATACACGTCTCGACGAGATGCTGAACACGCTATTGGCCACGTCGCCGCAGGCCAGCCGCGCCACCAAGGCGCTGCTGGCTGAGGTCGCGAGTGGGTCACATGACGATGATGGCGCCGCCCTACGCGAACGCTGCTGCCAGACGATCAGCCAGCTGCGTGTCAGCGAGACAGGGCAAGCGGGGCTGGCGGCATTCTTTGCTGGCACGCCAGCCCCCTGGACGTCGTCATGACGCCAAATGACCCGCTCGCTTCTTGACCGGCTTGATGACCTGAATTGATGGCGTTTTTGATCATCGCCTCTATCTATCGACTCTACCTTCACCTTCGCCACGGGATTTTGCCATGAACGCCAACCGCGACACTGAACAGCACCTGCCCACCGGTTGCGGCGCGATCCGCAAGCTACTGATTGCCAATCGTGGCGAGATTGCGGTGCGCGTGATACGCACTGCACGTGCCATGGGTATCAGCACCGTGGCGGTCTACTCCGACGCCGATGCCAATGCCCTGCACGTTCGCGAGGCGGATGAAGCAGTACGCCTTGGCCCGGCCAGCGCACGCGAGAGTTATCTTGATGTCGACAAGGTCATTGCAGCCGCGCGCTTGAGTGGTGCCGACGCCGTGCATCCCGGTTATGGATTTCTCTCCGAGAACGCCACCTTCGTACAGGCATTGCATGCCGCCGGCATCATCTTCGTTGGCCCGCCGGAAAGCGCGATTGCCGCGATGGGTGACAAGTCCGCCGCCAAGGCGCGCATGCAAGCCGCGAGCGTGCCACTGGTGCCGGGCTACCACGGTGACAATCAGGAAGATGGGCTGCTCAAGTCAGAAGCGGATCGCATGGGCTATCCGGTGTTGATCAAAGCCTGCGCCGGAGGAGGCGGCAAGGGCATGCGGGTGGTGGAAAACACCGTCGACTTCCAGGCCGCACTGGAGAGCTGCCGCCGTGAATCGCGCGCCGCCTTCGGTGACGACCGCATGCTGATCGAGAAATACCTGACGCAGCCGCGTCATGTCGAGGTGCAGGTGTTCTGCGATGCCTATGGCAGCGGCGTCTATCTATTCGAACGTGACTGCAGCGTGCAGCGTCGCCACCAGAAGGTGCTGGAAGAAGCGCCTGCCCCCGGCCTGACCTCGGCGCTACGTCGTGAAATGGGCGAGGCAGCTGTGCGTGCCGCACGTGAAATTGGCTATGTCGGTGCCGGTACCATCGAGTTTCTGCTCGATGCACCCGACGCAGGTAGCGAGCAGCACGGCGCCTTCTATTTCATGGAGATGAATACCCGCCTGCAGGTCGAGCACCCCGTCACCGAGATGATCACCGGCGAAGACCTCGTCGAATGGCAGCTACGTATCGCGCGGGGCGAACCCCTGCCTCGCCAGCAGGATGAGCTAAGACTCGAAGGCCATAGCTTCGAGGCGCGTCTTTACGCAGAAGATCCGGACAACGACTTCCTGCCGGCGACCGGATTGCTCGAACGCTTCCACCTGGATCTCGCCGGTGCTGGTCTTGATGCCAGCCAGGTGCGCCTCGATTCCGGTGTCGCCGAAGGCGATGAAGTCTCGATGCACTATGACCCGATGCTGGCCAAGTTGATCACCTTCGGGCCAACGCGTGAGCAGGCGCTGGAAGTTCTGCTGCGCGCATTGGCCGCGCTCGAGGTACGTGGCGTTACCACCAATCGCGCCTTCCTGACTCGCCTGGCGGCGCATGAAGATTTCCGCACTGCCAGACTGGATACCCGCTTCATCGAGCGTCACCACGCGAGCCTCTTCCCTGTCGCTGAGCTTGATCACATTACCGTGGCTTCCAGTGCGCTACTGGCACTTTCACGCCTCGCGGAACAAGCATCGAATGAAGGTCACAGCGAGCAACCCGCTAGCCCGTGGGCGCGCCGTGATGGCTGGCGTAATGGCACTCGCCAACAGATACGCCTCGCGCTGTGTCTGCCCAACGATGCGGATGCCGATGAGAACAGCGACAAGGTGGCTCACGTCATCGCACGACGCCCCTATGCCAGCGCAGCGTCTACTCCGCCAAGTCAGTGGCAGATTGAAGTGACCACTCACTTGTCCGGAGAGGCAACAACTACAACACATGAAGGTCATCTCGACCCTCTCTCGGGCAATGCGATTGCCGTAACACTGGATGGACATCGCCGCCGCCAGCAGGCCAGCCACGTATCTGCCACGGGTGGCGAGGTATTGGTGCTGGCAAGCCCGCACGGCGAATCACGCTTGCTGTGGCGCCGCGCCGATGCGGTCAATCACGCTCAACACGAGACCCAGGCCACCTTGAACGCGCCGATGAACGGCACTGTGGTCGCTCAGCTGGTTGAGGCCGGTGTCAGCGTGACGGCAGGCACGCCACTGATGGTGATGGAAGCGATGAAGATGGAACACACCATGAACGCGCCGGCCGATGGTCAGGTCGCACAGTTCCACTTCAGCGCCGGCGACAGCGTCACCCAAGGCGATGTACTGCTCGAATTCGTCGCTGATACAGATGCTGCTGATACAGATGCTGCTGACATCGACGCTACTGACAGGAGTAAGTGAGCATGCACTTCCCTGAAAACGTACGAATTGTCGAGGTAGGCGCGCGTGATGGCCTGCAGAATGAGCCAACCCCGGTCGATACCGCGACCAAGTTAGCGCTGATTCGCAAGCTCTCGGAGAGTGGCCTGCGTCATATCGAAGCCGCCAGCTTCGTATCGCCCAAGTGGGTGCCGCAGATGGCTGATCATCGCGAGATCATGCAGGCATTGGCGATAGAGGGCGAAAAGTCAGTAACCACTTACTCCGCCCTCACACCAAATTTGAAGGGACTTGAGGCTGCCCTGGAGTGCGGTGTTCGCGAGGTGGCGGTATTTGGTGCCGCCAGCGAGTCCTTCTCGCAGCGCAACATCAACTGCTCGATTGCCGAGTCGCTGGCACGCTTTGCGCCGGTGATGGAACGCGCGCTTGAGGCCGGCGTACGCGTACGCGGTTATGTCTCCTGCGTGATGGGCTGTCCCTATGAGGGAGAGATCTCGCCTTTGCAGGTCGCCGCTGTCGCGCGCGAACTGAGCGACATGGGCTGTTACGAAGTTTCGCTGGGCGACACCATCGGCACCGGCACGCCGCTCAAGGCCAAGCGCCTGCTGGAAGCCGTCACCCGTGAAGTGTCTGTTGAACGCCTCGCTGCACACTTTCATGACACCTATGGGCAAGCGCTCACTAACCTGTACACCGTTATGGAAGAAGGGATCGCGGTCATCGACAGTTCCGTAGCAGGCCTGGGGGGATGCCCTTACGCCAAAGGCGCCTCGGGCAACGTTGCGACCGAAGATGTGATCTACCTGCTGGAAGGATTGGGGATCGACAGTGGCGTGAATCTCGCTCAGCTTGCGCGCACCGGCGACTGGATCAGTCGTCAACTGGGCCGCGCCAATGGCTCGAAAGTCGGCCAGGCCCTGATGGCAAAGTACTGATGGCAAAGTACTGATGGCAAAGTGATGATGTCCCGGTATTGACGGCCACCGTTGCGACCAAGGGCCGCAGTCCATGGATGCTACCCGGCAATCGGTGTAGGCTTGCCGGCGTTCGCGCACCGCTTGAGCTCGATGCGTGCCTTCTTCCATTACGTCATCCGCCTCGGCGGACCGCCAAGGAAACCGTCATGAGCGCCCTCCCCCATTGCCCGGCCTGCAATTCCGAATTCACCTACGACGACGGCATGCAGTTCGTCTGCCCTGAGTGTGCCCACGAGTGGTCAAAGGAAGCCGTTGCCGAAGAGACGGGTCCGGTGTTCCGTGATGCCAATGGCAATGAGCTGGTCGATGGCGATACCGTCACCGTGATCAAGGATTTGAAGATCAAGGGCACCTCTTCCGTCGTCAAGGTTGGCACCAAGGTCAAGAACATCCGTCTGATCGAAGGGGATCACGATATCGACTGCAAGGTCGATGGCGTTGGCCCGATGAAGCTCAAGTCCATCTTCGTCAAGAAGGTCTGATTCGTCGCGAATTCACCTCTCAGCAGTACACTGAAAAGCGCCCCACCGGACATTGCCCGGCGGGGCGCTTTTCATTCTGACAGTTCCTGAACACACTCAGTCCAGACTTCACCTGAAACACGCACAAGGGCTCCCGCATGACACTCACGCACTCCCCTCGGAAAGTGGCCTACATCACCGGCGGCGCACAAGGCATCGGGCGCGGCATCAGCGACCACCTACTCGCCAACGGCTGGCAAGTGATGGTGGTGGATATCGACCATGAGGCTGGCGAGCAATACCTCGCCGATCAATGCAAGGCGCAGCAAGAAGACAGCAACACACGCCTGAGCTTTCAGACTGTCGATGTGTGCGATGAATCCGCCGTCGCGGCCAGTATCGCGCAGACGGTTGAGGTATTTGGCCGACTGGACGCCGTGATCAACAATGCCGCGATCGCCAATCCCTTTCAGGGCGCACTGGAAAGCCTGTCGCTCGACAGCTGGCACCGCGTGCTGGATACCAGCCTGACCAGCAGCTTTCTGACCGCCAAGCATGCGGCGCGTCATCTGCGCGAGCATGGCGGCAGCATCATCAACATGGCCTCCAGCCGCGCACTGCAATCAGAACCAGACAGCGAAGCCTACGCCGCCAGCAAAGGTGGCATCGTCGCCCTCACCCACGCCATGGCCATGAGCCTGGGGCCCGAGATTCGCGTCAATGCCGTCAGTCCCGGCTGGATTGACGTCTCAGACTGGCAGAAGACGGCACAGCCAGAGACGCTGAGCGCGCAGGACCACGCCCAGCATCCGGTGGGTCGCGTCGGTCATGTCGAGGACATCGCTGCGCTGGTCGCCTTCCTGATCTCGGACAAGGCCGGCTTCATCACTGGCCAGAATCACGTCGTCGATGGCGGCATGACACGCAAGATGATCTACCAGGAGTAATCAGGCCACTGCGAGGTGAGGTCTCCTCAGACAGTGTGCGGTGCCAGCCACTGCTTGAGCTGCCCTACCTGCATCACGCCGGCCTGACGTGCTAACTCCTGCCCCTTCTTCATCACCATCAGCGTCGGAATGCTACGGATGCCGAAACGACCCGCCAACGCCTGTTGGGCTTCGGTATCGATCTTGGCGAAGCGCATCCGGGTGCCCATTTCAGCGGCGACGCCATTGAAGATCGGTCCCATCGTCTTGCACGGACCACACCAGCTGGCCCAGAAGTCGATCACGATCGGCAGCTCGCTGCGCACGACCAGTGCCTCGTAATTGGCACTGGTCAGCTCCAGCGGCGCCTCAGGCAACATGGCACTGCTGCATTTCCCGCAACTGGGGTTGTCATTCAAACGCTCGGTGGCCACGCGATTGAGGGCAAGACACTGCGGGCAAGCCAGCACAAGAGATTTGGACATCATCGGACTCCAGGAGAAGAATAGGCACTGAGCGCTCCACTGATGGCACAGAGCGCCCCACTGAGAGAGCCGCCCCGACCACGCGTCAGGCGCAGGTTGAAGGTGATCATACGACTCGTGGGCCAGGAAGCAATTGACGCGGTGCATCGGGGTGATCAGCTCTCTATATGAGTACTTGCTGCGCCGTCTGTAGCCCCAATGAGACGAGCCCTGCCAATGATGGCAGGGCTCGTCTTGGCAACATCAATGGGATCAGATGCTCGCCAGTCCGAACTTGATGCACAGCGTGACCAGCACCAGCAGGAAGACGGTCTCGAGCACCATCAGGATGACGGGCTTCCAGCCCACCACTGCCAGCTTCTGAAACGACGTCTTGACGCCCAGCGCCGCAATGGCCGCGACCAGACACCAACGTGACATGTCAGTGAAGCCATCCACCACGACAGACGGCACCCAGCCGAGACTGTTGATCAATACCAGCACCACGAAGGCAATCAGGAAGGTGGGGAACATCGGCACCTTGCCACCTTCATCACCATTGGCCTGACGCGCATTGCGGAACAGCAGCATGAAGACCATCACCGCTGGCACTAGCGTCGCCACGCGCAGTAGCTTCACGAAGGTGGAGACATCGCCGGTGTGCTCGGAAATGATATAGCCCGCCCCGACTACCTGCGCCACATCATGAATGGTGCCGCCGAGGAAAATACCGGCTTCGGCATCGTCCAGCCCCAGCACTCTCACGATCAGCGGATAGGTGATCATCGCGATGGTCGACAGTGTCGTTACACCGACCACCGTCATGATGGTGTGACGCTCACTGGTGGCGTTGCGCGGCATCACCGCCGACAGCGCCAGTGCCGCAGAAGCGCCACAGATCGCGACCGAACCGCCCGTCAGCAGGCCCATCTCACGGTCCAGCCCCATCAGTCGCGCCAGCAGTGCCCCGAACATGATGGTGGCGACCACGCCAAGAATGACTGTGATGACGGGGCCCACACCGAGACTCGCCACCTGCTCAAGCGTGATGCGGACGCCCAATAGCGCCACGCCGATGCGCAGCACCGTCTTGGAGGCAAATTCGATGCCGGCGCGACATGGCCCGTCTTCGGATAGAAAGTGCAGCGACATGCCAAACAGCAGCGCATACAGCAGCGTGGGGCCGCCGTAGTGATCAGCAATGAAAGTGGTGGCAAGCGCAATGATGATGCAGATCAGCAAGCCGGGCATGACGGCCCGCACGCACGCTTCCAGCTTGCGCAGAGGCGCTGACGATGTGTCGGTCACCGTCGGCTTGTCGAGCAATGAAGATGAATTATCGTTATTGGCCACGCTAACACCTCATAAAAACCTGAATTCAGGAAGCAATGAACGCCTGATAGCGGCGCTGAATCGCGTTAGCTGGCTTTGGCCATCTCGAGCTGGGCAGCCTTGATCATGTCCGAGGCTTTCTCGGCGATCATGATGGTGGGCGCATTGGTATTGCCGGAGACGATGACCGGCATGATCGAGGCATCAACCACCCGCAGCCCTCTCAGTCCGTGCACGCGCAGTTCATCATCGACCACCGCCAGCGCATCATTGCCCATCTTGCAGGTGCCCGCCGGGTGATAGATGGTCTGGCTGAACTGGCGCGCGGCTTCCAACAGCTCTTCATCGCTCTGGTACTGGGCTCCAGGGACATACTCTTCACTGATGACCGCCGCCAGCGGCGCTGCCTGAGCGATACGACGTGCCACCTTGACGGCATCTACCACGACACGGCGGTCTTCCTCAGCGCTGAGGTAATTGGGCTGAATGGAGGGATACACGCTGGCATCGGCGCTGGTGATGCGCACATAACCACGGCTATGGGGACGCAGCTGGCACACCGAAGAGGTAAAGGCAGAGAAGGGATGCACGCCATCTGCCGGCTTGTCGGCACTCAATGGCTGCATGTGGAACTGGATATCCGGGCGTGTCAGTCCTTCACGTGACTGGGTAAAGGCACACACCTGACTGGCCGCCAACGTCAGCGGCCCCGTACGCGTGAAGAGGTACTGGGTGCCGACCGCCAGCTTCTTGAGCGGACTTCTCACCTCATCATTCAGCGTGCGGCATTGGGTCTTGAAGACCAGTCGCACCTGAAGGTGGTCTTGCAGATTCTCGCCAACCCCCGGCAACTCATGCAGACATTCGACCCCGACACTGGCCAGGTGCCTTGGATCACCGATGCCGGAGCACTGCAGAATCTGCGGGCTGCCAATGGCACCACTGGAGAGCACGACTTCACGCTGTGCCAGTGCGCGTGACACCTTGCCTTTCACTTCATACTCCACGCCGATGACATGCTTGCCCTCAAGCAGCACGCGTCGGCAATGGGCATGCTTGGCCAGCGTCAGGTTGCCGCGCGTCAGCGCTGGACGCAAAAACGCCTTGGCGGTGCTGCAACGCAGGCCCCTATGGGTCGTCTGCTGGAAATAGCCCACTCCCTCCTGACGCTCACCATTGACATCTTTATTGAGCGGAATACCCGTCTGAATGGCCGCCTCGATGAATCGTTCGGCGATCTCACGCTTGAGACGCAAATCCGATACATGCAGCGGCCCATCAGTGCCATGCCATTTATCAGCACCACGCGCCTGACATTCCGACTTGCGAAAATACGGCAGCACCGACTTGAAATCCCAACCCTGATTACCTGCCGCCGCCCAGTCATCGTAATCCTCGTGCTGACCGCGAATGTACAACAGGCCATTGAGTGAACTGGAACCCCCCAAGACCTTGCCGCGCGGCCATTGCAGGCGACGGCCATTGATTCCCGAATCAGGATCAGTGAGATAGCACCAGTCCGTCGCCGGATTGTGCATGGTCTTGAAATAGCCGACTGGCACATGAATCCATGGATTCCAGTCTGAACCACCCGCTTCAAGCAATAACACCTTGATTGACGGGTCTTCCGTAAGGCGATTGGCGACCACGCAGCCGGCAGAACCTGCACCGATCACGATGTAGTCGTAGGTGGCTGTGACGTCTTCGTTGGCATAACGTATTGTTTTCATTATTTTCTCAACCATATTGAGACATTTTGTCTCGTAATAATGGTATCGAAAACAAAATTCGTCAAATACGAAACGTATTGTCTCGATAATTTTGCCAAATCAAGATAACTGCCCTACATTGAGATTTGTCTCGTTGCTAAAGCGCGATGTACGGCTAGAGAGTTAGCCAAAAGTACACACGCATAGCACAGCTCGAAAACGCCAAGAAAAATGCTGAGACAACGCCCGTGACGTGACGCCACGGAGCATCAGCAAGACCTGCATCCCACCACAAAAGCAAACACAACACCGGGAGCACTACCATGCCTACGCCACTCAGCAAGCTGTCTCGCCGTGACTTTCTCAATATCTCTGGACGCTTCGGACTAACCTCGACCCTCTTGGCCGCATCAGGTCTCGGAGTGGGTCTGACCGCCTCCACACTGGCTCGCGCCGCAGATGAGCAGCAGCAGAAACGCTACAAGACCGCGCCCAAATTCCAGCTGCGCTTCGGTGCTTCAGGCTTCAACGAGCGCAACCTCGATATTCAGAAGTCTGGTCAGCTGTTCTTCGCGCGTGATCTGGAAGAGCGCACCAATGGCGCCATCCGTGTCGAATTCATGGGCAGCAACGAAGTCTGTAATCAGCTCGATTGCGTAGGCAAGACGCAGCAAGGCATCGTCGATATCTATTCAGCCTCGACCCAGAATTCCTCCGGCAGTGCGCCCTATCTGAATGTGCTCGATTTCGCGTACATGTTCCCGACCGTCGCCTCCATGTTCCACTTCTTCTATCACAAGAAAAGTGAGCAACTGCTACGCCAACCGCTGCGCGAGCGCCATAACCTGCAATTCCTGTTCACCCACTGTGATCTACGCGGCATCATGCTCGGCTTGAAGTGGCAAGACCGCCCGCTCGTCACCAGCATCGATCAGCTCAAAGGCACCAAGAACCGTGTGACCGGCACCCAGATGGGCCGTATCGCCATGGAGCAACTGGGCCTGAATCCGGTACCGGTCGCATGGGAAGAGACGCTGGATGGTCTGCGTCAGGGTCTGCTGGATGGCGCCGAAACCTGGATGAGCGCCGTGGCCTATGCCGGCATGGCACCGGTGGTGTCACAGGCTGTCGATTTGCGCTTCTTCGCGGGGACTGAGCACACCGGCATGAACCTGGACAAGTTCAATAGCCTGGGGGCAGAGCTGCAGGACCAGGTGATGGAATCCGCCTACTGTGCGCAGATCTTCACTCAAGGCATGAACGAGGCAGGTCGCTTTGAAATCGTCGGCGCCACCGAGCATCCTGCGGCTGGCACCGTGTTTGCCGAGAACAATGTACGTGTGGCGCCGCTTTCCGATGCTGAACGTGCACGCGCCGAACAGATGTGCGCGCCAGAATTCAATCCTGAACCGTGGGAGCAGTGGCGTGAACGCCTCAATGGCTGGTCGGGTGGGCTCGACATCTATAAAGAGATTCACAGCGTCGCGCGTGAAATCCCCCGCGACATGGCCGCCGTCAACGTCAAGCCGCAGCGCTGGTGGAGGGGGTAATGGGCAATACCACCATATTCAGCCGTCCCTCGACCAAGCCCTCCCTCAAGAAGGCTGCCCCCTGGGCACGTCCCTTCCTGTGGCTGGATGCCCATCTGGAACAGGTCATCATCCTGGTCGCCTATTCCGGCATGGCCGGCATCATCTTCGTCGAAGTCATTCGCCGCTTCTTCTTCGGCCTGCAGGCTCCCTGGAGCACCAGCATTCCCGTACTGCTGTTCCTGTGGCTGACCTGGTTCGGCGCCTCACTCAACGTCAAGAAGCGCACACACCTGAGTCTCAACGAGATCCGCATGAAGCTGCCGCGCGGCGGCCAGTTCGCCTGCCTAATTCTTGATGCCGTGCTGTGGATTGGCTTCGGCATGATGGTGATCTACTTCACCACCACTCAGGTCGAGCTGGCCTACAACAACTACGCGATCGTGCCGGGCACCGATAACGTCATGCAGTGGTGGTTCTACCTCGCCACGCCACTGGCCTGGATTCTGATCATCTATCGCGTGCTGCAAAACCTCTACGCCGACTGGTTGACGTATCGCCGTGGCGAGTCCTTCAACCTCCAACCGTCCATCATGGATTAAGGAGATCATCATGGCTGACAGTATCTGGATCTCCCTCATCACGGCAGGCGTGACGGCCTTCTTCCTGCTGGGCGTGCCTATCTTCCTCGTCATTGGCTTGTGGGTCGTTGGCGTCAGTCTTGTCATCGACTTCACCTTGGCCAACGTCGGCGTCACTCTCTTCCAGGGACTAAGCTTCTTCGGCTTGCTGGCCCTGCCACTGTTCATCCTCACCGGCGATTTGATCAACGCCGCAGGGATTGCCAAACGACTCTCCGACTTTTCCTACTCCACACTGAGCTGGATACGCGGTGGCATGGGCATGTCGACACTGGGGGCCTGTGGCCTATTCGCGGCGATTTCCGGCTCCAATGCCGGCACCACCGCCACCATCGGCTCGATCATGCAGCCGGAGATGGTCAAGAACGGTTATGACGAGCGCTTCGCGGCGGCGACGGCAGCTTCCGGCGGCACGGTGGGCATCATCATCCCGCCCAGTATCATCTTCATCGTCTATGGCTTCATGATGAACCTGTCGATCAGTGACCTGTTCATCGCTGGCATGCTGCCAGGTGCCATGATGGTGATCGCGATGATGGTGGCCTGCTATCTGGTGGCGCGTAAAAATGGCTGGGGGCAGGTTCAGCCCTTCAAGATGGGCGTCAGTGCCACGCTGGCACGCAAGGCTTATCTGGGCTTTGCCACCATTGGCGTGGTCATCTATGGCATCTATTCCGGCAAGTTCTCACCGACGGAAGCTGCCGCCATCACGGTCGGTTTCACCATGATCGCCGGGCTTTTGATCACGCGGGAAATCAGCCTGAAGAAACTGCCCACCATCATGCTTCGCTCGGGTCAGATTGCAGGAATGCTGGCACCGCTGATCGCCATTTCCGTCGTCATGCAGCAACTGCTATCAGTACTCGGTGCGGGTCAGGCACTCAGTGAACTGCTCAGCGGAATCGACAACTACTATCTGACGCTAGGCACCTGCATGCTGATCATCCTGCTGGCAGGTATGATCCTTGAGAGCCTGCCAGTAACGATCATTCTTGCGCCCATTCTTGCGCCTATCGCACAACAGGCAGGCGTTGACCCAATCCACTTCTCGGTCATCTTCCTGGTCGGTGCGGCGATTGGTTTCGTCACACCGCCCTTCGGACTGAACCTGTATGTTGCCAGTAGCATCACCGGCATCTCCTACGTGCGACTGGTGAAGTATGTCATTCCCTACTTCATCGCCCTGATGGCCTGTTGGCTGGCTATCTGCCTCATTCCATCCCTTTCCCTGTTCCTCGTAAACCTGTAACACTAGCGTTATCGACAGCCCCGCAAGGGGCTGTTTGCGTCCCCTCAGCAGCTTGCGTCTCGCCATTCTTGCGAGAACGATGAAAGAGGGAACGTCACCGAATTTGGCTACCCGGGCACTGATGCGTGACCTGGATGAACGACACTGATGAATCGATGCACTCAATGCCGCCCGATACCTGACGGCCTTGGATGTCCCGACAGGCAGGAAGAGGACACTTGATGAGCAAAGACACTCCCACGAATTCGACGCTCTTCCGTGCACTTGGCTTGCTGGAAGAGGTGGTCACGACTCCACACATGATCACCGCTGCTGATCTCGAGAAGCGTTTCGACATCCCCAAACCGACCATCCATCGTCTGCTCAAGCAGCTGGAAGAACAGCAGTTGATCAGTCGCGACCTGGACGGTCGTCACCTGCTGCCCGGTCAGCGTTTCCGGCGCATGTCGTTGGGTGCACTGGCCAACGAAGGCCTCAAGGCTCCGCGTCGCGTATTGCTGGAGCGACTGGCGAAGGAAGTCGGCGAGACCTGCAACCTGACCCTGCTCGATGGCCACGAAGTGATGTATTACGACCGCGTCGAGACCAACTGGCCGGTACGTATCCAGCTGGCACCCGGCTCGCATCTGCCATTGCACTGCACCGCCAGCGGCAAGCTGTTTCTGGCGCTGATGCCGTTGCATCGCCGCCGCGCGCTGCTGGCAAGCCTGGCACTTGAAGCGCATACCCCGTGCACGCTGACTTCTCAGACAGCACTGGAAGGTGCGCTCGGTGTCATCGCGCGCAATCAGCTCAGTACCGATGACGAGGAATTCATTCAGGGCATGGTGGCTATCGCCGTGCCAGTGTTTGATGAAGTCGGCCAGATTCAGGCTACCCTCGCCATTCACGCCCCGCGCCTGCGCCACTCCATCGAATCACTGCTGGAATGGGCACCCTTGATGCGCCAGATCGCTTCGGAGCTGGAAGGCACGCTTTAACGCCTCGTAGTGACAATATTCCGGACTCACTGCCGCTTGAGAACAGCGCTTGATAGAAGACGAAAAGCCCGCCTCAGCAGAAATACATCTCTGCTGAGGCGGGCTTTTTTGGGCTCAACCAAGTCTGATATCAGGGCGTGGGTACCACCACTACTGGAATGCTGGAACGCTTGATCACGCCCTTGGTGACCTTGCCCGCGTAGGACGCCACGAAGCCACGCTTGTTGGTCGCCATGATGATCATGTCGCAATCATGGCGGGTGGCGTAACGGATGATTTCCGAGGCCGGATAGCCTTCCACTACGTTCAATCCGGCAATGGCAGGACGTGGATCACCGTTATCATGTGTCTTCCAGAAGGTGTCCATCATGGACTCCAGATTGACCTTCGCCTGATCAATCCGCTGCTGTATCAATCCTTCCAGGGTCGGTTTGTGTCGGATATTGACCTTCAAGGTATTCATCACATCATCTGATAGCGACTTGACCGCGTGCAGCACATGCAGTTCTGCCCCTGTCGCACCCGCCAGCCAGACGGAACGTGCCAGTACCCGTTCGCAGTCACCGCGCAAGCCCACACAACACAGAATTCGTCTGACTTCCGGCATGGTCTTCTCCTCGAGCGTGTCGTCAGTAACCCATCAATCTGGGTAGCCACAGCGAGATTTCTGGCACGTAGGCAATCAGGAAGATAGCCGCGACCGAACCTGCTGCAAAGGGTAATGCCTTGACAGAAATCTCTTCGATGGAAGCCCCGCCAATTCCCGAAGCCACGAAAAGGTTTTCCCCCAATGGCGGCGTCTGGAAGCCAATCGCCAGCGCACATACGATGACAATACCCACATGCACGGGGTCCATCCCCAGCATATACATGATCGGCAACAGCACTGGTGTCAGAATCATTATCGCGGCCAGCGTCTCCATGAACATACCGACGAACAGCAGGAAGACGATGATCATCGCCCAGATAAGATAGAGGTTATCCGTCATCGCCAACATGCTTTCCGCGATATGCGCTGGCACGCGCTGCTCTACCAACAAGCGCCCGAATACTGTGGCAGTAAATAAAATCAGTAGTACGCGCCCAGTAATCCAGGTGGTGGTTTCCAGTGTGCGCAGCGTCGGCTTCCACTTGAGTTCCTTGTGCAGAAATATCCCGACGATCAATGTATAGACGATAGCGACGATGGCAGATTCCGTTGGGGTGAACAGGCCACTGTAGATCCCGCCCAGAATGATAAAGGGAGCCAACATCGACCAGACACCCTTCTTCAAGGTGGCGCGAATATGCGTCCATGACCAGCTATTGGTCAGTCCGCGATAACCACGTTTCTTCGAGATGACATAGTTGATCAACAGCAGGAAGCTGGCGATCACGATGCCCGGCATGACGCCTGCAATGAACAACTTGGGAATCGAGAGAGTCTGGAAGTCACCGTACATGGCCACGGCTTCAGGGGGTGGCTGAAGCCCCATGCCCGAAATGCCGAAGATCACCATCGGGATCGATGGCGGAATCACCACACCCAGACCACCAGAGGAGGCCGTGATGGCCGAGGCATAACCACGATCATAACCACGGTTGGCCATGGCCGGGATCATCAGCATTCCCACGGCTGCCGTGGTAGCAGGACCGGAGCCGGAAATCGCGCCGAAGAACATGCAGGCAAACACCGTGGCGGCGGCAAGTCCCCCGGTCACCGGGCCAGCAAAAGCTTCTGCAATATCGACCAGTCGTCGTGAAATCCCAGCGGCTTCCATCAACGCCCCCGCCAGAATGAAGGCCGGCAATGCCATCAGCGGAAAGGATCCCACCGAGGTAAAGGCGATCTGCACGAAGGCCATCGGATTTTCATCGATGCTCAGATAGGTCGCCAGTGCTGCCACCCCCAGAGACACCGTGATAGGCGCCCCCATGACCAACAACAGGAAAAATACGCCAAACAGGATATAGATGATGGTGGAGTCAATCATGGTGTCCCGCTCCCGCGCTTTTCGTCATCATTGACGGATGATCCTGCCTGCTTCAGCTCCTGCATGGCCTGGGAATCCGGGTCCACGATATCTTTCTTGCGCACGAACTTGAGGTAGTTGTTTTGCAGAATACGTACCGACATGGCGGTAAAGGCCAGCGGAAGAATCAGGTAGAAATACTTCATCGGTACGCCCAATGTCTGTGACTTCCAGAACAGATTCATCTTGTTGAAGACAAAATCGTAGCTGTAATAGATAAAGACGGCATTGAACGCAATCCAGATGATATCCGTCAGGACACCACATGACGTTTCCACCCAGCGTGGCAAGAACCTGAATTGGAATGTCACTCGGTTATGCGCCGACATGCGCGTGGCATATACCGCGCCTAGATAGGCGAACCAGATAAAGGCATAGGTGGCCAGTTCGTCTCCCCAGGGAATTGAATAACTGAAAATATTGCGCAGCATGATTTGCAAAAAAAGGATAATGACAAATAGCACCAGCAAGCACTGGCACATATAGTTTTCAACATTATCCAGAAACTTCCCCACTCCCTTCATGGATAACCCTTTCATGGACACGTCTCTCCTGACATCAACACGATTACCGAATCAGCACCCCGCCTTCCCTGCCCATTACATCAACAGGCAGGGAAGGTCGAGCGGGCATGAGAAGCCTCAGTAGATCAGTGCTGACTCAAGGTGCAGACGCTGGATCACGCCCCAGCACCTCGAGCACTTCGACCAGCTTGTCACGACCGCCAATGCTGTCGTAGAAGTCCGGCCAGATACTGGAGGCCTGAGCGATCCACTCTTTCTCGTCATTGGCAGGTTCAGTGATGGTCATGCCGTGGTCTTCCACCAGCGACTTCTTGATGGAATCTTCGGTGGCCAGCAGATAGTCATAGCTATGTGCGGTAGCCTCTTTGGCGGCGTCCAACACCAGCGTTTGATTGGCCTCACTCAGGTCCTGGAAGGCGCCTTCACCCATGATCAGCGGTTCCAGCGAGAAGACGTAACAGCTATCGGTCACGTGATTCTGTACTTCATAGAACTTCATCGCATCGATGGTGATGTAGGGATTGTCCTGACCATCCACGACACCCTGCTGCAGGGCAGTAAAGGTTTCGGACCAGGCAAGCGGGTTGGGATTGACGCCCCAGGCCTGATAAGAGGAAATCATGATTTCGTTCTTGGGCACGCGAATGACCATGCCTTTCAGGTCTTCCGGCGAGGCCACCGGCCCCTTGGAATTGGTCAGACGACGACAGCCGGAATAGGCCCAGCCCAGTATGCGAATACCGGCATCCCGCAGGGTATTGTCGCGCAGTTCATCACCAATCTTGCCGTGGGTAAGCGTCTTGGCATCTTGTGGGCCATGAATCACATACGGCAACGTCAGCACCCCAACGCTTGGCGAAAAAGGCGTCAGGTTATTGATGGCCACCACTGACAGGTCAACAAGCCCCATGTTGGCGTTGTTGACGGTGTCCTGCTCACTGCCCAGCTGGCCATTGGGAAACATCTCTACCTTGATGTCACCTGCGGATTTCTCTTCCACCAGACGGGCAAAGGTCTGGCCCAGTTCGTACTGGGTGCCGCCGGCTGCATCGCCCAGCGCCATCTTCCAGGTGGCTGCCGAGGCATGAGACACGAGGCCAAGACTGGTCGCCGCCATCGCGATCGCCAGCGAGCACTTGAGCCCTGAGCGATTGAAACCTGAGCGATTGAAACCTGAGTGCTTGAGTCCTGAATGTGCCAGCCCTGAATGCTTGAAGTCGATCATCGTGGTGTCCCGTGATTATTGTTGTAGCGGGCTTCTGACGATTGCGCGTGGAGTGCTTCTACGCCATCTCAGAAGAGGGGTCGAGCCGCGCTGTACTTGCGTTTTGCTTGCCTAGTCACTTTCTGCCCCTGTGTCAGCCATCGATAGAACCAGTCAGATGTCATCGATAGGTCCAGCTGAGCACGTCACTTGCCCTCCTCCTCGCGGTCTGCCTCAATGCAGGCATACTCTGCTTGAGTCGTCATATGCAGCCCGGGATAGCTAGCGCCAAAAAGAGCGCGCATTTCAGGCACATGAAGGCTTCAGGTATAACAATGCATTAAATACAAAAACATAACGCAGACATCCCCACCGGGAGCTGTCGTCACATATCTGCCGTTATATCCATCGAGAACATGCATGAGTCATCCGCTGTTTCACCTTGATTCCCGCCGCAAGGAAAGCCTGCAGTTCCAGATTCGCGAGCAAATATCACAGGCCATTCTGGCAGGCCATCTACCACACGACGTGGCGCTGCCTTCCAGTCGCAAGCTAGCGAAAGAGCTGAATGTGGCGCGCAATACCGTGATGCTCGCCTATGAACAGTTACTGGAAGACGGCTTTCTGATCGCCCGCGAACGTAGTGGCTATTTCATCAATCCCGAGATTCTCAAGGGCCGTGCCGACACGCCGGTACGTTTGAATGATATTGATGCCGATCGTCTCGATTGGGATGAACGGCTCGCGCTCAAGCCGTCTCGCCAGCGCGCCATCGACAAGCCGGGCGACTGGCATCAGTACGACTATCCCTTCCTTTATGGTCAGCTTGATCCGGAATTCTTTCCCACTCAGCACTGGCGCGAGTGCAGCCGCGATTCGATGAGCGTGCCGTCTATTCGCAGCTGGTCGGTAGACCACCTCAATAATGATGACCCGCTGCTGGTGGAGCAGATTCACCAGCGCCTGCTGCCTCGGCGTGGCGTGTGGGCCAGTCCTGAAGAGATCCTGATCACGGTCGGCGCTCAGCAGGCGCTGTGGATCAGCTGCATGTTGCTGCTCAAGCAGGGGCAGCGATTCGCAATGGAGAATCCCGGCTACGTCGACATGCATAACATCGCGCGCACCTTCACCGACAACATCCAGTTGATGCCAGTGGACGAGCAAGGCATGCAGCCCGATGCGTCGCTCAAGGACTGCCGGCTGGTCTATGTCACACCAAGTCATCAATCACCGACCAGTGTCACCCTGCCACTGGAGCGTCGCCGCCAGTTGCTTGACATGGCCGAGACAGACAACTTCCTGATCATCGAGGACGACTACGAGAGCGAGAGCAACTATGCCGATAATCCGACGCCTGCACTCAAGAGTCTTGATCGCCATCAGCGCGTCATCTATGTCGGCAGCCTCTCCAAGACCCTCGCCCCCGGCCTGCGACTGGGCTACATGGTCGCGCACCCCACGCTGATTCGAGAGGCGCGCGCCCTGCGCCGCCTGATGCTGCGCCATCCGCCGACCAACAATCAGCGTGCCGTGGGACTCTTCATCGCGCGGGGCTATCACGACAGCCTGCTCAGTCAGATGCACCAGGTGATGCAGCGCCGCTTTCTGATCATGCGCGAGGCCATCCTGCGCTATCTGCCCATGATGAGCACACCCTCGACCTACGGCGGTTCCTGCTTCTGGATGTACGGCCCTGACACCCTGGATGCAGAGATGCTAGCGAGCCTTGCGCGTGAACAGAGCATTCTGATCGAGGTGGGGGATCTGCACTTCTTCTGTGGCCGCGACGCGCATCGTCACTACTTCCGTCTCGGATTTTCAGCGCTGCCGGAATCACGTATCGAGGCTGGCATCATGAAACTGGCGGAGCTGGTTCCGCTGGCCATTCGCCAGCATGAAATCAGCTTAGGCAACGAAGTATAATCTATATAAATTATCTTTTAGATAATAATAACGCTCCTGCATCTGCCATTTATCGTTGGCAGATACAGGAGCGTTTGCATCGCGACGAAGCGATAGTCGTGACAGAGCAATCGTCGTCACGGAGCAATGGCGGGTGTCTTCCTTCGCCTTGTTACTTCGCCTCATCCTTCATCGCATACCAGCGGTACAGACAACGCTGCCCAGTCCGCCGGAACGGCGCGAAGATGGGTGACTCGATCTTCTCCAGCACATTGGGATACGGCAGGCGCGACTGGAAGATAGGCAACACCAGGTCCGCCGCATCCTTGGCGATCCACTGCGCCAGACGCTTGCCCGCCTGGGCGGAATACATCACGCCATTACCGCCATAACCCATCGCGTAGTAGATGCTCTGCTTCGGGTCCGGCTGATGGATACGCGGCATCATGTCGTGACTGACATCGACCCAGCCCCACCAGGAATAATCGACCTCGATACCGGTCAACGCCGGAAACTTGCGATGCAAGTCCGCGATCAGCTGGTTTTCGTATTGCGCCTTGGGGGCATCCTTGCCGGCCACGGCACTGCGACTGCCGATCTGCACGCGATTGTCTGGCAGCAGCCGATAGTAGTGGCGCAGCACACGGGTATCGGTCAGTACCTGAGTGGTGTGGAAGCGGGTTGCCTCTATCTCCTGCGGCGTCAGCGGACGTGTCACCAGCGAGTTGGACAGCACCGGCATCAGACGATTGCGCAACTCCGAATGCATCTTGCCGGAGGTATAGCCGCCAGTCGCCATGCCGACCGAACGCGCCTTGACCACGCCCCCTGGCGTCTTCAGATAATGCACGCCATTGCGGGTCTCCCAGCTTTCCACCGGGCTGGCAGGATGAATCTTCACCCCCAGACGCCGTGCCTTGCGCAGATAGCCGAAGGCCAACTTGCCGGGATGCACGCCGATGCCTTCCGGCTCGTGCAGCGCGCCGCAGGCCTCTTCATCACCGACCCATTCATTGCGCACCGTCGCGCCATCGAGAATGCGTGCATCGTAGTTGAAGGTCTCGCGCAGCAGGCGCGCTTCCTTCTCCAGCCCCGGCATCATGCGATCACGGTGCGCGATGTAGAGATGCCCTCCCGGCTGTGGATCACACTCGATATCCTTGATCAGCGCCTTGAAGTTCTCCATGCCCTCGACACATTCGCGGTGCAGGCCAAGCGCCGTCTGCAGGCCATAGCGCTCTATCCACTGCGAACGCTTGAGCCGCCCGGAAGCACACTGCGCCTGGCCGCCATTGCGCGTCGAGCAGCCCCAACTGACACGATTGGCTTCGAGAATGGTCGCCTTGATGCCGTACTTCTCGGCCAGCACGATGGCGGTGGTCAGGCCGGTAAAGCCCGAGCCGACGATCACCACGTCCGCATCGATATCGCCCATCACCGGGCCATCATCCTGCGGCGGCTCACCAGCGGTCGCCACCCAATAGGTCGGCGCATATTCACGGCCACGGCCAGGTGTTGCACTGACCAGCGGATCATAGGCCGGATCATACGGCTGGGACGGTGGTGTCGCCTGTTGCTGGCCAGACTCAGTACCTGCCGCGGTTGGCCGGGCGCCGTGTTGCACGAAAGCTTCCATCTCGAACACCTCCTCTCACCCCCAAGGCACAGGTTGCGCCGTAACACCTCGGGGCAAAGACAGCTTCAGAAACGTCTTTCCTCATCAACTCGCCAGTGGCGTTCAGACGTTGACGGGCGGACGGTTCTTGCGGAAGGCATTCTTGATCGCGATCTTGCCATCACGCAGCGTGAAGGCATCGATCATGCGCGCTTCGCTACGCGCGCCATCGGCGGTGGTGCCGGTGTAGGTGCTGATGACGAAGCCACGCTCGCCATCGGCGAAGATTTCCGCGTCGATCCACTGGGCATCCGGAGCATTCTTCCAGGCAGCGGAGAGTCCGGCGCGCACTTCATCCTGCCCGGCAAAGGTCTTGCCCTGCAGCTCGGTACCGCCGACGGCGAGGAATTCGCAGTCATCGGTCATCATTGCCAGACAGTCGTCGATGTCGTGACGGTTGAGGGCATCACAGAAGGCAGTCAGCAGTTCAATGGTGGCTTGGCTCATGGGTCGGGCTCCGCGGATGGATATTGTTGTTGGTCGTCTCGGTGTTGATCGTGCCGGGCTTCAGCAATCGCTGCGCCATGTCCCGAGACTACGCCCACACCCGCGCCACCCTTTAGCACCAGTTGGCAGCCGCCTATTGGGCCAGTTGATCCTATTGCTAGCTGACCCTGTTGCTAGCTGACCCTGTTGACAGCCGGTCTCGTCAACCGGCGAGCGCCGCCTTCCTCTCCACGCCCGGCGGCGTGAAGGCCTGAGCCGACATGAAGCTCTCGCGACCCAGCAGGAGGTCACTGAGCAGACGGGTGGCGGCGGGCGCCAGCACCAGGCCATTGCGGTAGTGGCCCGCATTCACGTAGAGGCCGTGAAGCCCCGGCACCGCGCCGATGAAGGGCGTGCCGTCCGGTGTGCCTGGGCGCAGGCCTGCCCAGTGATGCTCCGGCGCCAGCTCGCTGAGTGCTGGCAGAATGCTCGCGGCGCTGGCATGCAACGACTCGCGCGCCTCCGCAGTAGTGCTCTTGTCGAAGTCTTTATGCTCCAGCGTCGAGCCGATCAGAATCCGCCCATCGCCACGCGGAATCAGATAGCGGCCATCGCACAGCACCACGCGGGACAACAGCGGGTCTTCCACGCGGCAAAGCCCCGCCGCCACCGGATTGAACACCATCATCTGGCCCTTCACCGGACGTACCGGCAGCAGTACGCCGGCCTCGGCGAGCAGCTTGCCGCTCCAGGCACCGCCGCAGACCACGACTTGCCCTGCCTTGATGACGCCCTGGGCTGTCAGCGTACCTGCAACGCGCTGATCATCGCCGATCATCAGCCGCTGCACGTCACAGCCTTCGCGCACCTCGACACGCGGGTGCTGTATCAAGCAGGCACGCAGCGCCTGCCCGAGACGCGGATTACGAATGCTGCCCAGTGTCGGCATCCACAGCGCCTCGTGGTGACCCGTCGCCAGATGCGGCTCGCGTGCGTAGAGCGCCTCCTGCCCGATCACCTCCAGCGGCTTGTGCTGAGTACGCGCCCAATCCAGCGCCAGTGCCTCGTCCTCCACCCGCAGGTAGATCAAGCCCTTCTGGCGATATTCAGGGTCAATCCCTGTCGCCTCGATAAGCGCCTCGGCCAAGCGCGGATATTCACCTTCTGACCAACGCGACAGCGATGAGATGGCGGTTGAGTAGCGCCACGGATACAGCGGCGAGACGATACCGCCGCCGGCCCACGACGCCTCGAGCCCGCACTGGCCACGCTCCAGCAGCGTCACGCGTTGACCGGCATCTGCCAGTTGCCACGCCATCATCATGCCAATCACACCGCCACCAATGATCAGGGTGTCACTCATCTGCCTTGCTCCTGCCAGGGAATGAATAAACACAAATCTCATATTTCGGTACAATTTGCATTGTTTTTAGAAACAAGGCTATATTCGGAGCCTTACTGCTGCCCATGACACGGGGGCAACAGGGTCGATTCAATCGCCCCTCTTTTCAGAATGCCCGATGGAGATCACCACATGAGTGACGCCAGCCCGTTAGATTCTCGTCCGCTCGATCAAGACAGCGATCACGGCGCCCAGCCGCTGCCCGCCGGCCAGATGCAGCCGACCGAACTACGCGGCGTGCGCGAGCTGTTCGGCATCGACAGTGATCTCAAGGTGCCGGTCTTTCTGGAGCGCGACGCCCACGTGCCGGAAATCGATACGGCCTATCGCTTCAATCCCGATGTCACCCTCGCCATCCTCGCCGGCTTCACCAACAACCGCCGCGTGATGGTTCAGGGCCTGCATGGCACCGGCAAATCGACCCATATCGAGCAGATCGCCGCGCGCCTCAACTGGCCGTGCCTGCGCGTCAATCTCGATGGCCATGTCAGCCGGCTGGATCTGGTCGGCAAGGACGCCATCGTGATTCGTGACGGCGTGCAGGTCACCGAATTCCAGGAAGGCATCGTGCCCTGGTCACTGACTCGCCCCATCGCGCTGATCTTCGATGAGTACGATGCCGGCCGTCCGGACGTGATGTTCGTCATCCAGCGCATTCTGGAGCGCGATGGCCACTTCACCCTGCTGGACCAGAACCGCGTGATTCGCCCGCACCCGCAGTTCCGGCTGTTCGCCACCGCCAATACCGTCGGCCTTGGCAATCAGGATGGGCTCTATCACGGCACCCAGCTGCTCAACCATGCGCAGATCGACCGCTGGAACATCGTCGCCAAGCTGGATTACCTGCCGCGTGATGAGGAAGTGAAGATCGTGCTGGCCCGCGTGCCGGCCAAGGACAACGAGCGTGGCCAGGCGCTGATTCGCGCGATGGTCGCGGTGGCGGACCTCACCCGCAAGGGCTTCGCCAATGGTGATCTGTCGAGCCTGATGTCGCCGCGTACCGTGATCACCTGGGCGGAGAACTGCGAGATCTTCCGCAACCCGGCGCTGGCCTTCCGCCTCTCCTACCTCAACAAGTGCGATGAGCATGAGCGCCCGCTGGTCGCCGAGTTCTATCAGCGCTGCTTCGCCAAGGAGCTTGAGGAATCCGCGGCGCTGATGGAGAGCGATCTGATGAGTGAACAGGACATCGACAAGGGAGCCCGGGCATGAGTGCGGCCCAGCAGGTACGCCGTCGTCAGCAGTATCTCGAGGAGCTTGCGGCTGCGAGTCTCGGGGCACTCAGCGGTCAGGCCGGCTGGGCCTATCGGGGGCGGCGCCTGAGTCGGCATGCTCAGGCGCTGCCATTGCGCACGCCGCATCTGCGCCTTGAGGAGGATGACTGCACGCTCGACAACTATCGCGCGGTCAGCGATGCCATCGCGCTGCGCCTGCTCCACACCGACGAGACGCTGCATCTGACGGCGCGTCCGGCGCTGCCGGAAACCCGCCTGATCTATGACCTGCTGGAGCAGCTGCGCGTCGAGGCGCTGGTCGATCCTGACATGCCCGGCGTGAAGGAGAATCTGGCGCGGCGCTTCACCGACTGGTGCCTGGCCTTCTATCACGCGGGCCTGACCGAGACGAGCAGCGGCATCCTGATCTACAGCGTCATCCAGTCGTGCTGGTCGCGCCTGATGGCCTGTGCGGTGATCCACGAGACGGAAGATTACATCGAGACGACGCGCGCCTCCTTCTATCAGGCGCTGGGCGCTGACATGGCGGGGCTGAGACGCACGCGTTTCGATCAGGCGGCCTATCAGCAGCATGCGCTGAACATCAGCCTGTGGCTGGAGCAGGAACTGGCCGAATCGCTGGAGGAGCAGGACGGCGAGGAAGATGACGACTCCGATGCCAGACAACGCTTCGCGCTGTTTCTGGAAAACGAGGATGAGGAAGCGAGCCTGCTGGAGGAGCAGGCGGCATCGCCGCTGCCGAGTCACCGACGTGGCGCGCCGGAGGAATTGCTGCCCTATCAGGTGTTCACCACGGCCTATGACCGCGAGCTGGAACCGGCCAGGCGCATGCGCGCCGCGCTGCTCGATGAGTATCGTCAGGCGCTGGATACGCGTCTGGCGGAACAGAAGATCAACGTGCGACGCCTGGCACGTCAGCTGGCGCGGCATTTCAGCTCGCCACAGCGTGAGGGATGGCACTTCGGGGAGGAGGAAGGAATCATCGATGGCCGGCGGCTGAGTCAGGTGATTTCCTCGCCGGCCGAGCGGCGGGTCTTCCAGCGCGAGCGCTGGGTACCCGAGGCCAGTGCCCAGGTCAGTTTCCTGATCGACTGCTCCGGTTCGATGAAGGTGCATGGCGAGGCGGTGGCGATGCTGATCGAGATACTCACCCGCGCGCTCGACATGGCCGGTGTGCCCACCGAGGTGCTCGGCTTCACCACTGGCGCCTGGAATGGTGGCCGCGCGCTCAAGGACTGGCGACGCGCCGGCAAGGCCGCACGTCCGGGCCGCCTGAATGAAGTGCAGTATCTGATCTTCAAGCCCGCCTCACTGGCGTGGCGACGTGCGCGCCGCAACTTCGGCGCCCTGCTAAAGGCCGATCTCTACCGCGAAGGCGTGGATGGCGAAGCCGTGCAATGGGCCTGCTCACGTCTCGCCGACCATGCCTCTGCGGGGCCAACCGGAGCCTCTGCCGATAAAGGCGCACGCCGTCTGCTGGTCGTCATCTCCGATGGCAGCCCCTGTGACAGCGCCACCAACACCGCCAATGATGAGCACTACCTCGACAGCCACCTCAAGCAAGTCGTTGCGCAACAGACCCGCTCCGGCCGCCAGGCCATCCTCGGCCTCGGTGTCGGGCTGGACCTCAGCGCCTACTACCCCAACCAGCTGATCATCGACCTCGAACGCACCCTCGACAACGCCCTCGCCGATGAAATCGTCTATCACATGGCGCTGGCGTGTCGACATCAGGGGATGTGAATGTATAGCTCTGTTCTACATTCCCTTTAGCCCCCATATTAAAAATAAATTGAGATCCTTCAACTAAGGCACCAAGTTACTAGCTCATCAATATAATCTTTATCCCTTACTGCTTCATCTAACGATGTCGTGGTAATCTTTTGTTTGAATCTAAACCATTCACCTGTACTCTTAGCTTCCAAGCATAAATGCGGTTCTATTGCGCCAGAAGACCATATCCATATAGACCTTTCAATAAAGTAAGACCTTAAATCATCAATATAACGTTTAGATCTATCATCAGCCGCAAGGATTTCGAATATATCAGCTGCAGTAAAACCATTACCACCAGAGGGATTTCCACCATTTAAAACAAATTTATGCTCAGGCTGTATTTCGACCAATAAATTCAAGCAAGATTCAAGTGAGGGATGCTCCTTCTCAATCAGACGTTGTTTTTTAGCCACAGTGAAAGCAAAATCTAAATCTGCCAAAGCTTTAGCAGGTATATTCATCTCCCTCAGTATAGCCAGCATCCCGGGAATGTTATTAGATCCACTTGCAATGACTAGTGCAAGCTTTGACTCGCCTAGAGTTTTGCCTGAAAACTCTTTAAAGAGTGTAGGAAGTATCTGTTTCTCAGTATCGCCCTCTGCGATTATCACGGAGTTAGAAAAGAGTATTTGACCCAAATTATAAGTCTCAAATAGCAACCTAGCTTGAGCGTCATGATCTCCAATAACTTTATCAACTGCCTCTTTCAATCTAACTTCAACCTTAGTTCCTTCTTCCTTTTTCCTAACCACATTTGTAATAGGCATATCTTCCTGGTCGATCATAAATGGGGAGTGAGTGGAAAATATCACTTGATAACCACTACTTGACAACTGCTTTAACGAAGCCCTAACCAGCTCTATTGCTTGTGGATGTAAGAATAGTTCTGGTTCATCAATTAACAGTAGATTTGTTTTACCTTCTTTCGCAACATCTTTTGTTATCTCGGCCAAATGCCTAATCAAGGTCATTTGTATAGCTCGTTGCGCTCCATGCCCCATTTCCTTAAACTCTGATATTTGCTCTACACCTTCTTCCTTTACTTTAACTGTGCCTTGTTTGAAGAGATCAGAGATATCTGGAGTAGGTATATCTATATTGAGAGACAAGCCTGGGAAAAAGTCGCAGATTTTACTATTAACAGCATTATCAAAAGAAGAAAACTCTTCTAGTCTTTCAGCTCCGTTAAGATTAAGTTTCCTGCCAACACCTTCTAAGACTGCATTAATCTCTTCCCCCTTAACGCTTAGTATCTCTTTCTGCAGAACCTGTATTAACTTGCCTATTGTATTTCCAGCCTTGAATTTAGATACATCTTCCGCGGAATCTTCCATAGAATTTATAAAAGTAGGTTCTGGAAACAGAGTCGTAACGGCTTGTGACAAACCGTTAGGATTGCTCCACTCGCCTTGTGCATCAGAAGGTTTTCTTATACCTAACACGGCAGATTTAGAGCCAGCACCTGGCTTTTCTTGATAAAACCTAACTTGAAGGGCTCCATCTTCAATATACGGTAGCAAGCTAGTTTTTTGCTGAGCTGAAACATGAGCCAACGAATGATCATCTAAGCCTTCAAGTAAAGCTATTATTTCTATAGGCGCAGCTGGATCATTAAAAACAGATATATCTTGTGCCTTACCCCTAACCAGTATATCTATACATTTTAGTATGTTCGTCTTGCCAGCGTTGTTATACCCAACTAATGGTGTGAACGGTTCCAACTTGATAGTTGTTGAAACACAAGATCTAAAGTTGGCGATACTAAGTTCCGATAGCCTATGCATATAAACCTCCTTGTTAGCTATGCACTAAATATTTCATAGAAAAGATTCAAAAATCAAGTTAGCACATAATTAATTGCATATCCCGCCTACAAAGAACTATATTTTTAATGAGAATTACTGGCCCCTCAAAAACATATGCACAGATATTACCCAAGACCAATGGATAACTACCTATTGACTAAAGGCAGGCTTTCGCCTGCCCTATCCGCCGTGAGCGGCTAACAGAAGGAAAAGAAGGAGAAATCAGTCTTGCGGGGAGCGCTGCTGTGCCTGAACGACAGTGACCGCAATGACATTGAGGATGTCGGTGGTGGAGCAGCCGCGCGAGAGGTCGTTGGCGGGTTTGGCGAGGCCCTGGAGCAGCGGGCCGATGGCTTCGGCACCGCCGATGCGTTCGGCAAGCTTGTAGCCGATATTGCCGGCTTCCAGATTGGGAAACACCAGCACGTTGGAGGTGCCCTTGACCCGTGAGGTGGGCAGCTTGCGCTCGGCGATTTCCGCCACGATGGCGGCGTCGAGCTGCACGTCTTCATCGATGGCGATCTCCGGGCGTTGCTCCCGCACGCGATGCGCGGCCTGTACCACCTTGTCCACCGAGGCGTGATGCGCGCTGCCATTGGTGGAGAACGACAGCATCGCCACCCGTGGGTCTTCCCCGAGCAGGGCCTGGGCGCTGTCGGCGGCGGCCAGCGCGATCTGCGAAAGCTCTTCCGCGTCGGGGTCGATCACCAGCCCGCAGTCCGAGAAGATCATCCCGCCCTTCAGGTTATGGAACGGCTTGCACAGCATCATCAGAAAGAAGCTGGAGACCAGCTTGCTGCCCGGTGCCAGGCCCAGTAACTGGATGGCGCTGCGCACCACATCGGCGGTGGTATTCACGGCACCGGCAACCGAGCCATCCGCCAGTCCTTCACGCACCATCATGTTGGCGAACGTCAGCGGATCACGAATCTTCTCGGCGGCCTGCTCCACCGTCATGCCCTTGGCCGCGCGATGGGCGTGCAGTGCCTCGGCAAGCCTGGCGGTGTGCTCGGAGGTGGCGGGGTCGATCAGCTCACACCTTCCCAGCGAGCCATCCTCAAGCCCGGCTTCTCTGGCAGTGGCGGCGATGACGGTCGGATCACCGACCACAATCACCTTTGCCAGCCCTTGCTCAGCGGCCATCACGGCGGCCTGCAACACACGCACATCCTGCCCTTCGCAGAGCACGATACGTCGCGGGTCAGCCTTGGCCCGCGCCAGAATATTGTCGAGTGCCTTCATGGAGATCTCCTGGCGACCCTGATGAGTCGCCGACACACGGAAAAAGCCCCGGACATCGAGAATGACCGGGGCAAGGGAGAGACTTTCAGTCTTGCTTGCGCGTAGCGCTCTATACCCGCTCTACCACTTGTCTTTCAACAGCGGCCCAGCGATGGGCGTTACACGTAATCCTGATATTTCTCGAGCATGCGCACCGGCTTCTTGAGGGCGTCACGGCGGAACGGGTCGCCTAGTTCGCGGGTACACATCACCTCGATGACGCAGGTCTTGCCTTCGTTCATCTGCATGTCGACGGCTTTCTTGAGCGCCGGGCCCACATCTTCCAGACGGTCGACGGTGATGCCTTCAGCGCCCATGGAGCGTGCGATCTCGGCGAAGCTCTGGTTGTCCAGCTCACCGGCGACGAAGCGACGGTTGTAGAACTCGACCTGGTTCTTCTTCTCGGCGCCCCACTGACGGTTGTGGAAGACGACGGCAGTGACAGGAATTTCGTGACGCACGGCAGTCATGATTTCCATCAGGCTCATACCCCAGGCGCCGTCACCGGCGTAGGCGATGGCCGGACGTTCCGGCGCGGCGGTCTTGGCACCCATGATGGTGGGCAGGGCGTAACCGCAGTTGCCGAAGCTCATCGGGGCGAAGAAGCTGCGCGGCTTGTCAAAGCGCAGATAGCTGTGCGCCACGGAGTTGATGTTGCCGATGTCGGTGGACACCATGACATCTTCCGGCATGGCCTTTTCCAGCTCGCGCAGGACCTGACGCGGGTGCAGGTATTCGCCGCCGGAGAACGGCTTCTCGTCCTTGGCTTCATCGATGGCATCAAGGCTGAATGGGTCCTTTTCGTGGGTCCAGGCATCCAGTTCAGATTCCCAGGCAGCCTTCTCGTCACGAATCTGGGTCAGGCGCGCATCCTTGGAGGCGTCACATACCAGCGTGCGGCCGGTCAGGCGCTCGGTCAGGGCGACAGCGGCTTCACTGGCATCGCCACAGATACCGACGGAGATCTTCTTCACCAGCCCCAGCATCTTGTGGTCGGCATCAATCTGAATGATCTTGGCGTCCTTCGGCCAGTAGTCCATGCCGTGCTGCGGCAGGGTACCGAACGGCCCGAGGCGCGTGCCCAGCGCGATGACGACATCGGCCTGCGCGATCAGCTTCATGCCCGCCTTGGAGCCCTGATAGCCGAGCGGACCACACCACAGCGGGTGGCTGGCCGGGAAGGAATCATTGTGCTGGTAGCTGTTGACGACTGGCGCGCCGAGACGCTCTGCCAGTGCCTTGCACTGCTCAACGCCGTCTGCCATCACCACACCGCCACCGGAGACGATGACCGGGAACTTGGCGTTGGCGATCAGCTCAGCGGCTGCGTCGAGGCTCTTGCTGCCACCGGGGCCACGATCCACACGGGCCGGCAGCGGAATTTCGCATTCGATCTCACCGTAGAAGTAATCGCGCGGAATGTTGAGCTGGGTCGGACCCATTTCAGACATGGCGCGGTCAAAGCAACGACCGGTGTATTCCGCCATGCGTGACGGATGCGTCACGTGGCCCTGATACTTGGTGAATTCCTGGAACATCGGCAGCTGCTTGCATTCCTGGAAGCCGCCCAGGCCGATGCCGGTAGTGCCGGCTTCTGGCGTGATGATGACGACAGGGCTGTGTGCCCAGAAGGCCGCGGCGATGCCGGTCACGCAGTTGGAGATACCCGGACCATTCTGGCCGATGACCATGCCGTGACGACCGGAGACGCGAGCATAGCCGTCTGCCATATGAGCAGCGCCCTGCTCGTGAACGACAGGTACGAGGCGAATGCCGGCTGGCGCGAAGATGTCCATCGCGTCCATGAAGGCGGAGCCCATGATGCCGAACATGTCGGTGACGCCATTGGCGACCATGGTTTCCACGAAGGCTTCCGATGGGGTCATTTTCTGCATGCCCTGCACGACCTTGCGGTTGTCTGCGCTGTCTTGAGTGCTCATGGCGTCTCCGACTATCGAGTTATTTTGATTTATTGGTACATTTAGTTCCGATTACCGAAACATGTGACCAAAATTAGCCGTCATGAGACAGGCCGTCAAGCCTGATTTCAAAAAATGATAGAATTCACCTCTTTTTTAGAAACTTTGTGCTTTTGATAGCGTACTGTTAAGCCAAGCACTGCCGCCCCAGGGCTACGCAATGGAGAAATGCTGCATGAACAACGTCACAGACCAGGACATCCGCCTTCACGCCAGTGCGCTAGACAGCCGCGCCCAAGACAACGGCCCGCAGGATGTCAGTAAAGAGAGCAGCAAGGACGTCAGCAAAATAGAAGGCGATACGCCGGCGCAGCGCCTGCTCGCGCTATTGGAAGTCATCGCTGCGAAAGACCAGTTCTTCACGCTGCAGGGGTTGGTCGAAGAAACTGGCCTGCCCAAGCCGACCATGCATCGCATGCTGCAGCAGCTGGAAACCTCCGGCATGTTGCAGCGTGAGGCCGACAATCGGCATTACAGCAAGGGGGGGCGTCTGCGCCGTCTGGCAGAGAACCTGCTGCTCAACGATACCGTGCAGGGTGCACGTCACGGCGTGCTCAGTCGGCTGATGGAGGAGGTAGGCGAAAGCTGCAACATCACCGCGCTGTCGGGCAGCGAAGTGCTTTATCTGGATCGCGTCGAAACCCAGGCGCCGCTGCGCTTCTATCTGCATCCCGGTTCACGGGTGCCGGTGCATTGCTCCGCCAGCGGCAAGCTGTTTCTGGCCCAGATGCCGCCCGCCCAGCGCCGCCGCCTGCTCAAGGGCACACCGCTGAACGCGATGACGCGCAATACCCTGACCGACATCGACTCCGTCGAGGCCGAGATCGAGCAGGTCCGCCGGCAAGGCTACGCACTGGATGATGAGGAATTCCTGCCGGGGTTGGTGTGCATCGCGGTGCTGGCACCCAACCCGGATGGACCTTCCAATATCGGCGTGGCGATTCAAGCGCCCGTGATGCGCCAGTCGCGTGAAGACCTGCTCAAGTATCTGCCCGCACTGGAACAGGCCGCACGCGATATCGCCGCGATTCAGCGGGGTGCGATTCCAGGCTGAACCGCACATGAGCAAGACTGTGGGAGCATCAATTGAGAGAAGACGACGAGAAGGCACAAGATCGTGCTTCACGCCATGGGCGAGAGCGATTAGCCTGATAGCCCGTCTTTCTCTACCCAGTCGAGATCACCATGTCCCCCAGCGATGCCCTGCGTCTTGTTCTGCTTTCCACCCTGTGGGGCATGTCTTTCATCTTCATGAGGGTGGCAGCACCAGAGTTTGGCCCAGTCACGCTGATTCTGTTGCGGATGGGCATCGGGGCGCTGGTATTGGCGCCACTGCTGCTGAGGGCAGGCCGCCTCAAGATGGTGTGGGATCATAAAGGCGCGTTGATGATACTGGGCCTGACCAGTCAGGCACTGCCCTTCTGCCTGTTGGCACTGGCCACCACCCAGCTGGAGGCCGGCTTCACCTCGCTGATCAACGCGACCACGCCGCTGTTCACCGCACTGCTGGGCATGGCTTTCTTCGCCACGCCCATCCAGAAGCAACAATATCTGGGGCTGGCGCTGGCCTTCGGCGGTGTCTATGTGTTGTCGAGTGATCGCCTCGATTTCCAGCTCGGCGGCGATGGCTGGTTCATCCTGGCGGCACTGGGCGCGACCTTCTGCTACGGCTTCGCCTCCAATTTCTCACGGCAGCGCTTGAGCCATCTGCCCGCACCAGTCCTGGCGGCAGGCAGCTCCACGATGTCATCACTGGTGTTGCTGATTCCCGGCCTATGGCTGTGGCCAACCACCAGCGTCAGCCTGGAAGCCTGGGGCAGTGCGATTGCGCTGGCCGTACTCAGTACCAGCCTCGCCTTCCTGATCTTCTTCCGCCTGCTGGCCAGCGCCGGTGCCACCGCGACCACCTCTGTCACCTTCCTGGTGCCGGTCAGCGCCTTGCTGTGGGGCAATGTGCTGCTGGGTGAAGTGATCGACGCCCGTATCCTCACCGGCATGGGCATCACGCTGCTGGGTACCGCCATCGCGACACGTCTGATTCGCCTGCCAACGCGCAAGACGGCAAGCTAGCCCCTCTCACGCGCGGGTAATCTTGTCAGGCAGTGCTCAGCACGCGGGTTCTTCGGCGACATCCGCCAGCGCCTCAAAGACACGCGCAACCGCCTCTGCACCCGGGTCATTATGGCCAGCCAAGTGCTCTGCCGGTACGTAAGCGGAGCGCCCTGCGCGCCCTGTCGTCATCTCGGCAGTGGCATCCGCGCCCTGCCTGGCGGCCTGTGCCATGGCGGCCCAGTCAACACAGCCTGATGCGGTATCGAGGACATCCAACGCCGGTAGCAAGGCATCCAGCAGGGTACGATCACCGCGTGCGGCCCCTCCGTAATGCTGCATGCGTGCCACGCCGTGCGTCAGCGCCGCGTGCCAGCGCTGCTTGACCGGATGGCCATCGCCCTGCTCACGCCAGCGCGTAGCCGCTGCAGTAAACAGGATCGACAGCAGCACACCACTGGAACCGCCCATGCCACGCGCCAGCTGCTGTCCGATACAGTTCATCAACTGGCCAGCATCACCGCAGGCAAGTTCGCAGCATTCCATCGATTCAAGCACCGCGTTGGCACCACTGGCGAAGGTACTGCCGGTATCGCCGTCACCGCTGATGGCATCAAGCCTATCCAGCGCGTCTTCGCTGGCCAGTAGTGTTTCCAGCACGGCATTCAGCTTCTGCTCGACCTGCGCATCCCCCGGCAACACTGCATCTGCACGCTGACCGTCAGACACCGGACCATTGTCATCATCAGCCTTGGGGTCCGAGTGGGCCTGTGTTGCAGGCTGCACAGAAACCGGTGCAGAAGGCCGAGACTCAACATGCTCGAGATTCAGATAGCTCAAGGGCTTGACGCGCTGCACGCCCGGCCAGGCGACTGGCCCACACTCGGCAACCAGCGCCGATTCCAGCGACTCATCAAGCGGCAACAGCGTCAGCGAGAAGCCTTGCATGTCCAGCGATGTCATCAGTGGCTGCGGCCCCACCACGGCGTGAATGCCCAGCGCCTGCAACGAAGGATGTGCCAGTGCCTCCGACAGCAATACGCCACGTTCAAGGGCTGAACAGCCACCGAGATCATTGATCATCAGCAGATGACCATTGGCGGGAAGCTCGCGGGCGGCTTCCTTGCGGGCATGACCATCCAGCAGCGCCGTCACCACCATATCCATCATGCTGTGCGCCTCGCCGCCGGCAGGGATGGTGCTCATGTCGAGCATTCTGGCACCCGGCTCACCATGAATGCCCAGACCCAGTTCTGGCGCGCGCTGTTCACGTGCCTTACCGGGATGACGCCCGATGGTGAATGCCATGCCCAGTGTCGAGCAGCTGTCGGCGACACGACGCGCCACGGCCGCCACTTCCGTGAGGCTGGCACCGCGGGCCGCCAGCGCACCGGCAATCTTGTGCACCAGCAGTGTCCCGGCCAGCCCGCGCGGTTGCGGATTGTCAGGCAGCGCCACGTCATCCGCGACGATGACCATCTCGACCTTGAGCCCTTCCTGGCGCGCCCGTTCCGCTGCCAGCCCGAAGTTGAGGCGATCCCCAGTGTAATTCTTGACGATCAACAGCGCGCCCGCCTCGCCCGTGACCTCTCTGAGCGCTGTCAGCACGGCGTCTACCGTCGGTGAGGCGAACAGCTCACCACAGACAGCTGCCGTCAGCATGCCCGTACCCACGAATCCTGCATGCGCAGGTTCGTGGCCAGAGCCACCACCCGAAATCAGCGCGACATGTTCACGCCGCCAGTCATCACGGATGATCAGTCGCATGCCACTGGCGGGATCAGATAGCCGTACACCACTGCCATCCGGATGACAAAGCCGTGCATGACCTGCCAGCGCCTCCCCGACGATCTGGCGCGGCTGGTTGGTGAACTGTCGCATACCATCAGAGCTGAACATCCCTGTCTCCTTGAGGCTTGGTGCCCCGACTGATGAAAATTGTCATTCAAGAAATCGATTGGTAACCACCATGCCAGATTCGGATGACAAACGGTGGTGACAAACGGGGGTGACAACCGCTGATCACTTCTTGTCACCATGAATGTCGATATGACGCAGCGATGGATGACATCAATATAGAGTGTGGTGCATGCGACATGAAAAGACCCTCGGCGCCTGACGCTCGAGGGTCTTTTCATGGAGTTCATATCACTCGCGACAGTCACTTGCTGACAGTATCAATCTTCAGACCTGTGGGTGTCAGCGCCGAGACAAGTTTCGGCTCAGTCCCTCGTGAAGATGTCCGCTCGAGCTCCTGTAATGCCACTTCTGCATCACGGGACAATGGCACCGTATGCACCACGCGCTCATTGACCACTTCCTCTGACAGCGCTGACGCGCCAGGACGATGGAAGTTGACCCCATGCTTGCCATTGCGCTTGATGTAATACATGGCCTGATCGGCATGCTCTAGGGCGGTATTGAAACTGCCGTCGGCATCGCGCCCGAAACAGGCGCCAATACTCAGGCCGATACACACCAGCCCACCATTGATTTCAAGAGGTCGCTCGAAACGCTTCAGCCAGCGACGCGTGATCATCTCAACCCGCTCCGGGGTCATGCGCGGCAGCTGAAACAGGAATTCATCACCGCCATAACGGGCCGAAAGATGATGGTGAATACCCAGCTGGTGAAGCTCATCGTTCAGCCCATGCGCCAGCAGTACCAGCACTTCATCACCCGCGCGGTGGCCGAGCTGATCATTGACCTGCTTGAAGCCGTCCAGATCGATGAACAACAGCACGCTATCATCGGCCAGCGGCCGTTTGCGCCAGCCATTGATGGCTTGGCGATTGGCAAGCCCCGTCAGGGCATCGGTGCTGGCCAGCGCGTTGAGACGCGACTCGTAGTCCTTCTCATGGCTGATATCGACATGCGTACCCAGCAGGCGGAGGGCATTGCCGTTAGCGTCGCGTTCGACCACGCGGCCTCGGTCTGCCACCCAGGTAACACTGCCATCGCGGGCCAACATGCGATGCACCACCTGATAGACCTCGGTGCGGCCGCTGAGATGGTCGTCCAGATTGGCGAGTACTTCGTCGCGGTCTCCCGGGTGAAGATGATCACGCCAGACGTCGAACTGCGCATTCAGCTGGCCGGGCTGGTAGCCCAGCATGCGGCCCCAGCGGTAGTTGAAGATGGTGAGCTTGCCACTAGACACATCCAGTTGCCACAGGCGCAGACCGGTACCGTCGAGGGTCGCGGAGAGCTTTTCCTCCAGACCTGACAAGCGGCGCTCAAGGCGTGCCTTGTCGCGCTTCATCTGTTGGATGGTGGCCTCCAGCGATTGCTCGCGCAGACTCTTGCGTGTCATTGCCAACGCCCTCGGTGAACTCCTTGTCAAACATCCCTTTAAGCTCATCTACTCCAAAAATAAGCTCCGCTACAACTGGCCTGTTCAGACAGCTGCTGTCTGTTGTCAGCTTCCTGCTGACGACTCCCCATTAACCACTGCTTATTATCAACTATCCGCTAACGACCCCTGTCAACGACTGCCAGTGCTGCTCTCGATCAGCGACACTGACAACGCTGTTACATCGAAAATTCGCCGCCCTTGGCCACTGCCCGCTGGTAGGCCTCGCGCTCACGAATGCGCGCCAGCCAAGCTTGAGTGTTCGGATAACCGTCAAGGCCCTGACGTGATGCCATGACCTGAACCGGGAAACTCATCTGGATATCAGCGCCCGTGAGATGCTCGCCGCACAGCCAGTGACGCCCTTCAAGACAGGACTCCAGGTAGGCCTGATGTGACTTCAGCTCTGGCGTAATGAAGTTGCTGTTCACACCCTTGGCCAGCAGACGCGCAATCGGACGAATCAGCCACGGTACCGGCTTCTTGTCGAGACGCGAGAACACTAGTCGCATCAGCAGTGGCGTCATTGCGGAGCCTTCAGCGAAATGCAGCCAGAAGCGATAATCACGCTCTGCCTGGGTACCAGCAGCAGGCCGCAGGTGCGCTGTATTGCCTGCGCCCTGTGCGGCGTAGAGATCTACCAGATATTCGATGATGGCACCGGACTCGGCCACGACGACCGGCTCGGCACTCTCCCCCGCCAGCGTGGTGTCGGTGATGACGGGAGACTTGCCCAGCGGATGCACTTCGCGTAATGCCTTGGGCGCACGCATGCTGTTGGCATCACGCGCGTAAATCTCCAGCCGATATTCGAGATTCAGCTCTTCCAGTAACCACAGAATGCGCTGTGAACGCGAGTTTTCCAGATGGTGGACCGTGATCATATTGTGCTCCTGATAGCATGGCGCCAGTGAGTCGCGGCACGCCGATATCGCATATTGATACATGTCCCACGCGGATAACCCGCGCGAGATCGGCGATTTAGCGCGTAAAAATGCTATCACCCAGGTCGTCGATGGTCCGCCGTGCCTTGAGCAGGGTGAGCTCTACCGCGCCTTCTTCTGACGGTACGGTATCGGAGCGCTCAAAACGATGCTCCAGCATCTCACCGCCGCCCTGCGCAACATCGCTGCCATCAGACTGGTTGCTCTCCTCACTGCCATTCACTAGTAACGGCTTGCGAATCAGGCCAGATACCCGATATTGCCCGTCATGCTTTTGCGGCATTGGGACAATCAGGTAGCCATTATATTCGGTGGCTTCCGGTTCATTGACGGGCGCAGGTTCGCCTGCGGAAAACAACTTCTTGAGCATTCCCAACATGATGAATATCCCTTGCATGGCACGGTAACAGTGTCACCGGCAAAATCATTATGAAGATGGTGATAATAATAAGGAGTTGCTGTCTGACTGATGACGGCGAACAGGTTAAACGTTTGAACAATAATAGTGATCATCAGCATGGCACGCCCGAATGACCATGAAAAGCGACTCACCAACAAGACAAGTCGACTGCATGTCACCAATGCGAAGCACCCCACATTCGTCACACAGCACAGCACGGTATGCTAGATAGCATGACGCCGCCCCCTCCGGCAGCGGCAATGCTGAAAGAGGGGGCGGCGTCATGATGGCCCGATATGCTGGCTATCGAGTCAGATGAGCCCTCGCCATCGACTGGCCAGTCTCATCGCGCGGACAACCTGCGTTACCCGACGTCTTGCTCGACTGTCTTACTCGATGCCGCGGCCCTTGCTGGCTGCGATACGCAGACGCAGAGAGTTCAGCTTGATGAAGCCGGCAGCATCTTTCTGATCGTAGGCACCGGCGTCGTCTTCGAAAGTCGCGATGGACGCATCGAACAGTGAGTCTTCGGACTGACGGCCGACGACGATCACATTGCCCTTGTAGAGCTTGAGACGCACGACGCCGTTGACGACTTTCTGGGACTCATCGATGGCCGCCTGCAGCATGCGACGCTCCGGGCTCCACCAATAGCCGTTGTACACCAGCTCTGCGTACTTGGGCATCATCTCGTCTTTCAGGTGTGCGGCTTCGCGATCCAGAGTGATGGATTCAATAGCACGGTGAGCACGCATCATGATGGTGCCGCCCGGTGTTTCGTAGCAGCCACGCGACTTCATGCCGACATAACGGTTCTCGACGATGTCGAGACGACCGATACCGTTGGCGCCGCCAACCTTGTTGAGGTACTCGAGCACCTCGTGAGCCGCCATTTCCTTGCCGTCGATGGCAGAGATATCGCCCTTGACGTAGGTCAGGTCGATATAGGTCGCTTCGTTCGGCGCCTGCTCCGGGCTGACGCTCCAGCGCCACATCTCTTCTTCGCACTCGGTCCACGGGTCTTCCAGCACGCCACCTTCATAGGAGATGTGCAGAAGGTTCGCGTCCATGGAGTACGGAGACTTCTTCTTGTTCTTGGCGTAGTCGACTTCGATACCGTGCTCTTCACAGTATTCCATCAACTTCTCGCGGGAGTTGAGGTCCCATTCACGCCACGGTGCGATGACCTGGATGCCCGGCTTGAGTGCGTAGGCGCCCAGCTCGAAACGCACCTGGTCGTTGCCCTTGCCGGTCGCGCCGTGGGAGATGGCGTCGGCGCCAGTCTCGTTGGCGATCTCGACCAGACGACGCGCAATCAGCGGACGTGCGATGGAGGTGCCCAGCAGGTACTCGCCTTCATAGATGGCGTTGGCACGGAACATCGGGAAGACATAATCGCGAACGAAAATCTCGCGGAGATCCTCGACGTAGATTTCCTTCACACCTAGCGCTTGCGCCTTGGCGCGTGCCGGCTCGACTTCCTCACCCTGACCGAGGTCAGCAGTAAAGGTCACAACTTCACAGTTGTAGGTTTCCTGCAGCCACTTGACGATGACTGAAGTGTCCAGGCCGCCGGAGTAGGCGAGAACGACCTTTTTCACGTCGGACATGCTTGACTCCTGAGTTGATGCTTGTAATGCCCGTAGCAACCTCGTCAGAGATCACCGCAGGTGGGATGAGATCGTCCGGTCATGACAGACAGTCAGCACAATGCCACCACTGTCCATCCACCCGATTCACGATGTGGGGCCGATTATAGCGAGGCTGGCACCTCACCGATACTGCCCACTCGGGCGGATATTGGACAGCCATCCTCCATCAGCCCGCCTGTGCCGCCTGTTGTCGCATCGTCTGGTGGTGCCGTCGCCATCGCCCTGCTACCCACGCCCTGCTACAATTGCCCCCTTTGAGCGTCGACAACATGTACGGCGCAGCACGAGATGCAATGACAGGATTGGAGATCTTGATGACCCAGGCGAGCGAGCGCACGCAGATGGCACAGCGCTTCCGTGGCTATCTGCCGGTAGTGATCGACCTTGAGACGGGCGGTTTCAATGCTGCCGGTGATGCACTGCTCGAGATTGCTGCTGTCACGCTGACCATGGATGAACACGGCAACATGGTGCCGGATGCCACCTATGCCTTCCACGTGGCGCCCTTCGAAGGTGCCAACGTCGAGCAGTCAGCATTGGACTTCACCGGCATTGATCTGGACAACCCGGTACGCAAGCAGGTTGCCGTGGTCGAGAGCCAGGCACTGGGCGAGATCTTCAGTCCCGTCCGCAAGGCCATCAAGGCCCACGGCTGCACGCGTGCGATTCTGGTCGGCCACAATGCCGCCTTCGATCAGGGCTTTTTGAATGCGGCGGTGGAGCGCTGTGGCATCAAGCGCAATCCCTTCCACCCATTCTCCTGCTTCGATACTGCGTCACTGGCGGGTCTGGTCTATGGCCAGACAGTATTGGCACGCGCCTGTCGCGCGGCAGGTATCGAGTTCGACAATGCGGCGGCTCACTCGGCGCGTTATGACACAGAGCGCACTGCTGAGCTGTTCTGCTCAATGGTCAATCGCTTCAAGGACCTGGGCGGCTGGGATCTGGCGATGAAAGAACAGGGCATGAACGAGCCGGTCGTCGATAGCGAAACGCCTGCGCCCTGATGCTGCCAATGCCAGACGTAGTGCTACCAGCAGCATGAAATCAGCGACAAGAAAAACGCCCCCACAGCGATGCTGTGAGGGCGTTTTTGATTCTGCCATTGGAGCTTGTAGCCGTATGACAGTAGCAGCCGATTACTCGCTATCGGTCGCAGCCGCCTGGGCAGCCTGCTTGATCAGCGGTTCCAGCTCGCCGCTCTGGTACATCTCGACCACGATGTCACAGCCGCCGACTAGCTCGCCGTTGATCCACAGTTGCGGGAAGGTCGGCCAGTTGGCGTACTTCGGCAGTTCGGCACGGATATCCGGGTTGTCGAGAATGTTGACGAACGCGAAGCGCTCGCCACAGGACATCACGGCCTGAACTGTCTGGGCAGAGAAACCGCACTGCGGCAGCTGCGGAGAGCCTTTCATGTACAGCAGGATGGGGTTGTCGCCAATCTGCTTCTCGATCGATTCGATGGTGGTGCTCATGTGCAATCCTCGGACGGTGGGCGCATGCCCGTGAGTGTCATTCCCTCATTCTACT
Source organism: Cobetia sp. QF-1 (assembly GCF_002213105.1). Taxonomy (NCBI): domain Bacteria; kingdom Pseudomonadati; phylum Pseudomonadota; class Gammaproteobacteria; order Oceanospirillales; family Halomonadaceae; genus Cobetia; species Cobetia sp. QF-1. The sequence goes on along the minus strand of NZ_NBVS01000002.1, from coordinate 408,249 downwards.
GGGGGTGAGCCATGAATTCAGCCCCCGATATTGCCTCAGGCAAAGATCGCTGTCTGCCCCCCATGCACCTGCACACCTCATGAAGGGAGACAAGATGGGGGATACAGCGTTGCGCGCGCCCGCTCAGCTGGCTAGGATGACTCTTTTGACAGGCAGCGCCAATCAGGGCGTCGTGAGAGTCGGTTATTGGTTTCCACCGACGCATGGCGCCTTTTTCGATGCCGCTGTCCGAGACCCTGACAGGAGCCCGCTCGATGGCCACCCGGCACTTTCTGACTTTGCTTGATCTTTCTCCGGAAGAACTCGACTACCTCATCCAGCGCGCGATCACCATCAAGGACGGGCTGAAGAAGGAAGGCCCGGTGTACACGCCGATGGCCAATCGTACTCTGGCGATGATCTTCGAGAAGTCCTCCACACGCACACGTGTGTCTTTCGAAACCGCCATGGCTCAATTTGGTGGCCACGCGCTATTTCTATCCTCACGCGATACCCAGCTGGGTCGCGGCGAGCCAATCGGTGACACGGCGCGCGTACTGTCCGAGATGGTGGATAGCGTGATGATCCGTACCTTCGCCCATTCCGACATTGAAGCCTTCGCCGATGCCTCAAGTGTGCCGGTCATCAATGCGCTGACCGATGACTATCACCCCTGCCAGCTGCTGGCCGACGTGATGACGTGGACCGAGTGTCGTGGCTCCGTCAAGGGCAAGACCGCCGTGTGGATCGGTGATGGCAACAATATGTGCCATTCGTGGATCAACGCCGCGCGTCAGTTCGACTTCACCCTGCGCATCTGCTGCCCGGAAGGCTACGAGCCGGACAGCGAAATCGTTGCCGCCGCGGGTGGCCGTGTCAGCATTCACCGTGACCCGCAGGAAGCCGTGCTAGGCGCGGACCTGGTCACCACCGATGTGTGGGCTTCCATGGGCCAGGAAGAAGAGCAGCTCAAGCGTGAAGCTGACTTCGCCGGGTATCAGGTCAATGAAGCCATGCTCGACAAGGCCTCTGATGATGTCATCTTCCTGCACTGCCTGCCGGCACACCGCGGTGAAGAGATCAGCATGGGGCTGCTGGATGATCCGCGCGCCGTGGTCTGGCAGGAAGCGGGCAACCGTCTGCATGCACAGAAAGCCCTGCTGGAATTCCTGATGCTGGGCCGTCAGGACTGACGCCTTCTGCACGGGAATCCACTGACATCCCGTGCCCGCGTCAGCGCTTCAATGCTGGAGCCAACGTAACCGTCTGCATCCCTGCCGGCGGTTACGTCGTATTGACCATGTACATGCTGCTGGCCGAACCTTCTCGTCAGCAGCATCGCGCCAGCGGCGCCTCCCCTGTCATCAGCGTCCGGATTGATTTGCCATCATGCAACCGCTTCTTCAGATCGACTCGCTGGAATGTCGTTACGACACTACCGTGGTGACGCGCGACATCAGCTTTTCCCTCAACAAGGGGGATATCGCCTGCCTGCTGGGCCCCTCTGGCTGCGGCAAGACTACACTGCTGCGTGCCATCGCTGGCTTCGAGCCGGTCGCGATCGGAGAGATACGCCTGGAGGGAGAAGTCCTCTCCAGCGCAACGCATCTCACGGCTCCCGAACAGCGTCAGGTCGGCATGGTCTTCCAGGACTATGCGTTGTTTCCTCACCTGAGTGTCGCAGACAACGTGGCTTTCGGGGTGCGTCGCATGCCCAAGGCAGCACGTCACGAGAAGGTCGCGGAACTGCTGGCGCTGGTCGGGCTTGGCCACCTTGGTGAGCGCTTCCCGCATGAGCTGTCCGGTGGACAGCAACAGCGTGTGGCACTGGCCCGCGCCTTGGCACCGGAGCCACGCATTCTGCTGCTGGATGAACCGTTCTCGAATCTGGACGTCGAGCTACGCCGCCAGCTGAGTCAGGAGGTGCGGCGCATCCTCAAGCACCTCGGCATCAGTGCGGTGTTGGTCACGCATGATCAGAACGAAGCCTTCGCGATGGCAGACCAGATCGGCGTCATCCATGCCGGACATCTGCAGCAGTGGGATACGCCATTCAACCTTTACCATGAGCCGGCCACCCGCTTCGTCGCCAACTTCATCGGTCAGGGCTATTTCATCCCCGGCACGCTGGCGGACAACGAGAGCGTCTCCACCGAGCTCGGGGTGATCCGCGGCAACCGTGCCTATCCGTATGAAGCCGGGACACCGGTGGACGTGCTGCTGCGTCCGGATGACCTGGTGCTGGCCGAAGGAGAGGCGGAAACCAGTGATCTCAAGGCGCGCGTCATCAGCGCGACCTTTGCGGGTACCAGCACCCTGTATCGCCTGGCCTTGCCGTCAGGTCGTGAGGTCGAGGCGGCCTTCAACAGCCATCACGACTATCACCCCGGTGAACATGTCAGCCTGCGCATCCAGGCCGATCATCTGATCCTGTTCGAACGCCTCGAAGAAAACGCGACGCTGGCCTGACACTTCAAGCGCGTCAAGCCAGCGGTCTGCAGAATAAAGACTGGCAAAGCAAAGATTGATAGAGATACGCGTCCCCTCCGCTGACTGGGCGAGGGGATTTTCTATTGCCAACACGCCTTTTCATGACCAGCACGTCGCGTCGTTCTCGTCAGTAGAGAAGATGTCGTGAGCACAAAAAAACGGCCACCCCGAAGGATGACCGTTTTCTAGAATTCTGGTGGAGCCTAGCGGGATCGAACCGCTGACCTCAACACTGCCAGTGTTGCGCTCTCCCAGCTGAGCTAAGGCCCCGAATCAAACTGCCTTTTCTGATATTTTCCTCAGAATACACGACAGCATTATCATGAATCAATCACGTCACTCGTATGGGTGATCGTGGTGGAGCCTAGCGGGATCGAACCGCTGACCTCAACACTGCCAGTGTTGCGCTCTCCCAGCTGAGCTAAGGCCCCTCTTCACAATGCAGCGCATGTTACAGAGCGCAGAATACGTCGTCAACCTCTTATTTTTGCTGCGCTTTGTGCATTTTGCACATGCTGGATAGCCGATAGACAAGCAGTCTCGCGCATGACTTCTCCCGAGGGAGTTCAAGGATAGACAACACCCTGGCTATCACACTTCAATGACAGCATTTCAATCATGTATCTCTTAAGGAGTGGTTATCTTGCATGCGACGCACGGGGTAACGGTGGGCATCGACAAGCCCATTCTCAATGGGTACATTAAAAGCCGAACTCACCCACTTGCTTGTTGACATCTTTACTGGAGCCGCCTTGATCAAGGTTCTTGTCGCTGACGACCACCATCTGGTGCGTACCAGCATCGTCCGTACCATTGAGCTCGAGGAAGGGCTCAAGGTGATTGCAGAAGCCTCGGATGGCGAAACCGCGATCAAACTCTGCCGCGAACACAGCCCGGATATCGTGCTGATGGATATTCGCATGCCTGGCGTTGATGGCCTGGAAGCCACACAGAAGATTGTGCGCAGCCTGCCGGATGTCAGAGTGATTGTGCTGACCGCCTATCTTGAGGAATCCTTCGCCAAGCGTCTGTTGGAAGCGGGAGCTTTCGGCTTCATCTCCAAGGGAACGCCCTTCGACGAGATGATTCGCGCTATCCGCCAGGTCGCCCGCGGAGAGCGCTATCTGTCACCCGAGATTGCTCAACGCCTTGTGTTTTCCGGCATGGATACCAAGTGCAACAATCCCTTCGACCAGTTATCCAGCCGAGAGCTTCAGGTGGCGACAATGATCGTCAACTGTCATCGCGTCAGCGAGATATCAGACCGTCTCCATCTGAGCCCCAAGACCGTCAACACCTATCGCTATCGCATCTTTGACAAACTCGCGGTGGCCAGTGATGTGGAGATGACGCATCTGGCGATGCGCCACAAGCTGCTGGACGACTATGCACTGGATCGCCCTAGCGATTCCTGAGCACAAGGCAGCAACTGAAAGCGGTGTAGAACATCTTTTGCAAGCGTCACACAACGCCACCCTTTTCAGGGTGGCGTTGTCGTTATGGCCTGACCGTTATGGCCTGACCGTTATGAACTGGCCGTCATGGCCCAGTCATCATGACCCGCATGACGAGATGCCCATCATCTTTGATAGACTCGTGGCATTGCCAGATGAGGAGCCACATGGCCAAGCAGCCCACCGATACCCGCCCGCCCGATGTCGTCAGCGACACTTCCCCCGATGTGTCTCACGATGCACATGAGGTCTCGCCCGCCGAGGACACTCTGCGTCAGCAGCATGACCGCGAGCGCAATGATGCCGCGCGGGTTTCCAGCCGTCTGATCACCAGTGATGCTGACAGCACGCTGCTGGAAGGCAGCGCAGCGACCGGTTTCGATTCACGCCATTTTCTCAAGCATGTCAGTGATGCGCCCGGTATCTATCGCATGCTGGATACGGCCGGTGAGGTGCTGTACGTCGGCAAGGCCAAACGGCTCAAGGCGCGTCTATCAAGCTACTTCCGTAATACTGGCTTGAATACCAAGACTCAGGCGCTGGTGGGGCGTATCGCCGATGTCCAGATCACGATTACCCGCAGCGAGACAGAAGCGTTGCTGTTGGAACAGACCCTGATCAAGGAGCTGCGCCCGCCCTACAACATTCTGCTGCGGGACGATAAGTCATACCCCTATGTCTTTATCAGCCACCATCACGACTATCCAGCGCTGGAGTTCAAGCGTGTCCGTCACAAGCGTAATGATGGTCGCTATTTTGGCCCTTATCCCAGCAGTGTCGCGGTGCGTGAGTCACTGACATTGATGCAGAAGATATTCCGACTGCGTAATTGTGAGGACTCGGTGTTTGCGCATCGCGAGCGTCCTTGCCTGCAATACCAGATCAATCGTTGTACCGCGCCCTGCGTCGATTACATCAGCAAGGACGATTATCGTCGTGACATGGAACATGCCGTGATGTGCCTGAATGGGCAAAGCGACAAGGTCACCGATGCACTGAGCCAGTCGATGGAAGACGCCGCCATGCGACTTGAATTTGAAGAGGCTGCACGCCTGCGTGATCAGGTCGCGCAACTCAGGCGCATGCAGGAAAAACAGTATGTCGATACCGGCACCGGCAATGCCGACATTCTGGCCCTCGCCGAGCGACCCGGCGGGCTGTGCATCAGCGTGGTCTCGGTACGTCAGGGCCGTATGCTCGGCGCGCGCCATTTCTCGCCAGGTAATGGTCTGGATCTGACCAGTGGCGAGCTGCTGACCAGTTTCGTCAGCCAGTACTATCTGGGGCAGGACAGGGAGATGCCGGATGAAGTGCTGACGTCTCTCGCGCTCGAGGATGCCGACCTGCTGGAAGGCGCCTTGAGCGAGAAAGCCGAGCGCCGGGTGCGGGTCGCCCATCAGGTGCGCGGGCATCGTGCCCAGTGGTTGACGCTTGCACAGACCAATGCCGAGCAGCATCTTGCCACTCAGCTAGCCAGCCGCCAGCAGCTTTCCAATCGCTTCCTGTCACTACGTGATGCGCTGGGACTGACGGAGGTCCCCAAGCGTCTTGAGTGCTTTGATATCTCTCACAGTCATGGTGAAGCGACAGTCGCCAGCTGCGTGGTCTTCGATCACGAAGGGCCGATCAAGTCCGATTATCGCCGCTTCAATATTGAAGGCGTGACGGCAGGCGACGATTACGCCGCGATGCAGCAGGCATTGACACGCCGCTTCAAGCGATTGCAGGACGGTGAAGGCAAACGGCCAGATATTTTGCTGGTGGATGGCGGCAAAGGGCAGCTCAACATGGCGCGCAACGTGTTCGAAACGCTGGGCGTGACCGGCATCATTTTACTGGGGGTCGCCAAGGGCACGACACGCAAGGCGGGTCTCGAGACACTCTTCATCGAGACGGTCCACGATACTCTGGATCTCGACAGCCACTCGCCAGCACTGCACCTCATTCAGCATATTCGCGATGAATCACACCGCTTTGCCATTGCTGGCCATCGCGCCAAGCGCGACAAGGCACGGCGCACTTCAAGTCTTGAAGGCATTGCCGGGGTTGGCCCCAAGCGTCGCCGCGAGCTGCTCAAATTCTTCGGTGGACTGCAAGGCGTGAAACAGGCCTCGAAACTGGAGCTGGCACGCGTACCTGGCATCAGTGAATCGCTTGCTGAGCAGATTCATCAGGCCCTGCACGGCTAGGCATCACCGCTCTGCACTGCGGATTGAGGTCAGTAATGACAACTTCATGACCGAATATCACACGCAATGGCATGGCTGAATGTGTCACCGGCAGGCTAGAATAGGCGACTTGTGCGGCGCTATCGGAGAGGCTCTCTTGCAACTTACTGCAATTACCCGTCCTTCATTTCGCCCAGCCACCTACGCTTCATGCAAGGACTCGTGCCGTCACGATGAGCATTCCCAATATCCTGACTCTGATCCGTATCCTCTTCATTCCGCTGCTGGTGGTGTGTTTCTATTTGCCCTACGCGTGGAGCCTGCCGATCACTGCACTGCTCTTCGCGCTAGCGGCGATCACTGACTGGTTTGACGGCTATCTTGCTCGCCGCTGGAATCAGACCACCCCGTTTGGTGCCTTCCTGGACCCCGTGGCTGACAAATTGATGGTCGCCGTGGCACTTGGCCTGCTGATCGAACGCTACGATAGCCTCTGGATGACCATTCCGAGCTTGATCATCATCGGCCGTGAGATTGTCATTTCTGCACTGCGTGAGTGGATGGCTGAGCTAGGCAAGCGTGGCAGCGTCGCCGTTTCCTGGGTCGGCAAGCTCAAGACCGCCGCTCAGATGCTCGCACTGTTCATGCTGCTGTTCTTTACGCCGGGAAGCGCGGGCGGAGACGCTGGCCTGTCACTCCTCTATATCTCAGCCGCACTCACGTTGTGGTCAATGATCAGCTATCTGCGTGCTGCCTGGCCGGAGTTGGTGCGTTCGGTCTAGCCCGCTCGCACACCGGTTTTTACACGACGCCCACAGCGCTTTCTGCCTGTGGGCGTTTTGGTGACGGTCTACCAAAATACCTCGTTATCGCTGACAGACGACCTTGCGAAAGGCAGCACTCCCTCTCACACCCGCAGCGACAATCTCGAGAGATGGATTTCCATTAACTGTTTGACAGCATGGGAATTATCCGTATAATTCGACCTCGAGTTCAGCGGGAATAGCTCAGTGGTAGAGCACAACCTTGCCAAGGTTGGGGTCGCGAGTTCGAATCTCGTTTCCCGCTCCAGTGAAACAGGTAATGTAACAAGATCAGCCAGAAGCTCTAGTTGATCTCGATTCATTCACTACTTCACGACTCATGTTTCTACGCAGTATCAGTAGAAACTCCTCGGATCAGACGGCAGCACAGCCTGTCATCATGATCATTGAGGCTGGATGGCAGAGTGGTCATGCAGCGGACTGCAACTCCGTGTACGCCGGTTCGATTCCGACTCCAGCCTCCATTTCAGATAACGAAACATCCTCTGTTTCGCTCTGGAATGGCATAGACACCCTTCCTTCATGGGTCGTCAATTTCCCACTGCTCTATAGATTCATTCCATTTGTTCTTCTAAATTACTGCACTTCATCCTTTTGGATATCTTTCACTTATCCACACCACTCCATCCGCTTGATTGCTGATGTTTCGTCGTGCCCAATGTTATTCAATCGTATTCTGCCAAGCGTCAAATATATTGCAGAACAACCAGTTAGCCTGTGCTTTCTGCGCATTAAAGTTGACCTTGATCTGAAATATGATAAGTTATGCGCCAGTCTGCGCGGCCATGGTGGAATCGGTAGACACCGGAGACTTAAAATCTCCTGCCTTCGGGCGTGCCGGTTCGAGTCCGGCTGGCCGCACCAGATAGTGTCAATATCGAGAGCACCAAATCGAGCAGCACCCAGATTCAAGAGCGCCGCCTCATCTCACGATGGAGCGGCGCTTTTTTATATACAAAATTTATCAACCAACCTGCACCAACACGCTTGCCATAAACCTTTCATTTAAATTCCTTTCCTCTGCCCCAACATGTGCTCTTCTAGAAAGACCTTCCACGCACCACTCACGAGAATAGAGAGAAAAGCTACATGCCCCCTTCCTCACAACGTCCCCCCGCGCAATTCATCGCATCACACGATGTCGCCCAGGAGATATGCAAGGAAGCATGCGAGCACATTCATACTCTCTCTGCCCCTCGGATCCTGGTGCTGGCCATACTCGGCGGCGCCTTCATCACCATGGGTGCATTGTTCTCGATACTGCTCTCGACCGGCGTCGAAACTCACGGACTGCAGCTTCTCTTGCAGGGGCTCGGGTTCTCGGTTGGCTTCTTCTTGGTCATTCTGACCGGAGCGGCCCTCTTTACTGAAGCCAATGTCCTCCTACCGGTCAGTGCACTCAATTGTTCGCGGACCGACATGCTACGGCGCGGAATCAAGTTCTGGGTACTGGCATGGGTGGGCAACCTGATCGGTACCATGCTGACCGGCTGGGTCGTCTCCCTCGCGCAGGTCTATTCGCCGGAACACTATGAGCTCCTGAGCAGCGTGGTGGCCAAGAAGATGCACTATCAACAAGTAGGGGGCGCCGAAGGCTGGTTCTCGCTGGTGCTGTCAGGAATGCTCGGCAATTGGATGGTCGGCATGGCTGCCTTCCTGGCCGTGATGGGCCGCACCATCATCGACAAGTTCGTGCCTATCTTTCTGGCGGTCAGCCTGTTCGTGGCCGGTAACTTCCAACATAGCCCCGCCAATATGGCTTACTTCTCGATGATCATGCCGACAGGTGCCGGTCCGGGCTGGTGGGACGCCATGCGTTGGAGCATCATCCCCGCCGGTATCGGCAATATTCTGGGCGGTAGCCTACTGGTCGCACTACCACTGTGGTACGGGCTACGTCCTTCACGCTGCGAATAACGCGCAGTCAGCATCTTGTTATGACCGACTTGCCAGAGCCGACCAACTGTCAGCGCGACAGACGACTACACTGAAGGGGTAGCGATGCGCTATCGCTGTCCCATTTATCAGGAGTAGGAGCCCATCCATGCTGACACTGCTCAAGAGTCCCGCTGATCACGTCGTGGCACTCCGTTTGGAAGGTAATATTGATCAGGCCTCGCTGACGCCCGTGATCAAGGAATGTGATGAGCGGCTCGCGCGTCATGGTCGCATCTCGCTACTGGTGGAAATCGAACGCTTCGGGCTTATCACTCCCGCCGCTCTTCTCAACGATATCGGCTATGCACTGCGCCATCTCGGTGATTTTGAGCGAGAAGCCATCATCAGCAAAGCCGACTGGCTGCGACATGTCACCGAGTTCAGCAAGCATTTGGTCCGCTCGATGGAGGTAAAGCACTTCTCACCCGCTGAGCGAGAAGCGGCCTATGCCTGGGTAGCAGAGCTGCCACGTAAAGGCGCTCCATCGGGCAAACCTGCGGCAGCGGAAAAGTCGACTCATTAGCCACACTGCAACATCGCTCTCGATCACCTCGCCAAACTGCCCTGCCGATCAAGGCAGGGTACGTGTCAGCACCAATCCCGCCAGTAACATCGCTCCCATCGCCATCGCCCATAGCGTCATCGCTCGCTCTACTGCGGGGCGTTCTGGTACTCGCAATAGCTGAAACACGGTAATGAGCGGCAGCATGTAGCGTGTCTCGATCAATTCTCGTGAGCAGATCATCAACGCAAGCATGAGCAGCAGCAGCCCGCCGTTCCCCAACCTGAGCGGTGCGCGCAACCACCATAGCGCCACACTTGAGCACAGCAACATGGTGACCCACAGCCCCGCAGGATGATCTCTCAGCCACAATAGCCAGCGATTGCGGATGGTCCAGAGCTGGAAGTTATAGTCATGAGTCACGCCGTAGGTGGTGGCGAGTATCAGTGTCATGCCCAGCAAAGCCACGAGGCACCATGGACGCTGACATACCAGCCGCCACTGACGGGGCAGATCTGCCAGCCATAGCGGCAGGAAGACCATGCCGATCACACTCAGGTAATAGCCGACATTTCCGGTATGCCAGCCCGCCTGATGTCGTGAGGTATCGCCCATCGCGATGCCACCATTCCACTCAAGGAAGACCAGGAAGGCGAGCACGGGGATCAATGCCACCCACCACCAACGCTGAGTCAGGGACCACCAGGTCGCCAATCTCCTCAGCGGCGAGTGAAAGGCCCCACAGCCGTCATCACTCAAGGCTGCCTGCCATGCTTGCTGATGAGTTAAAAACAGCAGCAGGCCACCCCACAGCCCCAGCAGCACGATGCTGTCTTGCCTTAGCCCCAAACCAGCGAATATCAATATCAGCAGCAGCACTCTGCGCTGCAGTATCAACATCGCCAGCTGCAACGCTACCAATGCGATGATCCACGGATCGGTATAGACCAACGCCAGATACGGAAATATGATCGGAAGCCAGACCCATTGCCAGCATTGCCGACTCGCCTCGCGACGTGCCTGGGGAAGAGGTAACGCATGATCCAGCCGCTGATAAGCGCTCGGCAATAGGCGCCATACCAATGATGCCAGCAACACAAAACCTGCCAGCGATACACCACGCGCCCAGTCGACAGAGGGCATTCCTGGCCAACGCCCATCGGGCAATGCCGCCGCCAGTGGCAAGTGCAGCCACTCGCCTAGCGTCTGCAAGCCGAGCAATACAAGAGTCAGCGTGGCGTGGTAAAGCGTCAGGGTGGTCAGCTTGGGGTGCTGATTCCAGTCACCCTCCAAGAACTGACGGATCTGAGCGAAATGCACACCTTCATCCACGAAGGGAAGAATCAGGAAATGACTGACCAACGCCAGCGAAACCATCAACACCACGCCCAAGACGCCGCAGAACAGCCACGTCAACCATCGTCCAGTCCGCTTATGCCGCCTTGCACCGTCCCGCTCGTCACTGCCCTGCACGTGCTCGTCATGAGAAAGTGCCGCGCGTCCCTCGCGGTGCCCGAATGACTGCATGAGTGATTCTCCTGATCCATTGCCATCCAGCCGGTGCGCTGAATCGCGCCGTAGGTAATACGCGTAACACCCTTAGCTTTTGCGCCTTTCACCATTATTGATAGGCGACTTTTGTGGTTACCTGACACCGCACTTTGCCCCTTAAAGGCTCGCGGCAGTACAATGCGCCTCAGTCTGCTTCGCCAATACGTCTTCACAAGGCGCACCGAAGCCCTGCCTGTTCATGTTCCGCCGCGGCGGAGCGTACCGATCAAAGCGACAAGTCGAGGGATCGCTGAGCCCATGCGTGCCAGTCAACTGCTGATTTCCACTCTCAAGGAAACCCCGTCCGACGCTGAAGTCATCAGCCACCAGCTGATGCTGCGTGCCGGCTTCATTCGTCGCCTGACCTCCGGCCTCTACACCTGGATGCCGCTGGGCCTGCGCACGCTGCGCAAGGTCGAACGCATCGTCCGTGAGGAAATGGACCGCTCTGGGGCTCAAGAAGTCTTGATGCCGGCCATCCAGCCTGCCGAACTGTGGCAGGAATCCGGCCGCTGGGAACAGTATGGACCGGAATTGCTGCGTGTCGTTGATCGTCATCAACGTGATTACTGTGTCGGCCCGACTCACGAAGAAGTCGTCACTGATCTCGCGCGCCGTGAATTGAACAGCTACAAGCAGCTGCCGGCCAATTTCTATCAGATCCAGACCAAGTTCCGTGACGAGATTCGTCCGCGCTTCGGTGTGATGCGCTCACGTGAGTTCATCATGAAGGATGCCTACTCCTTCCACCTCGGCGAAGCGTCCCTGAAAGAGACCTACCAGGTGATGTACGACACCTACGTGCGTATCTTCACGCGCCTGGGCCTCGACTTCCGCCCCGTCATCGCTGACAACGGCTCCATCGGCGGCGAAGGCTCTCACGAGTTCCACGTGCTGGCCGACTCTGGCGAAGATGCCATCGCCTTCTCTACTGGCTCCGATTTCGCCGCCAACATCGAGAAGTGTGCTGCACTGCCAGCACCGCTGGATGAAACACCTGAGCGCGCGGCTGCCACACAAGAGATGACGCTGGTCGATACTCCCAACGCCAAGACTATCGCTGCACTGGTCGAGCAACATGGCCTGGATATCGTGAAGACCGTCAAGACGTTGATCGTCAAGGCTGCCGAAGGCGTCGAAGGTGGGTTGATCGCGCTGATGGTGCGTGGCGATCACGAGCTGAACGAGATCAAGGCCGAGCACCTGCCGCAGGTGGCCGCACCACTGACCATGGCCAGTGATGAAGAAGTGCGCGCCGCCGTTGGCGCAGGCTTCGGCTCTCTCGGCCCGGTTGGCCTCAAGATGCCGATCATCATCGATCGCAGTGTCGCACTGATGAGCGACTTCGGTGCCGGCGCCAATATCGAAGGCAAGCACCACTTCGGCCTGAACTGGGAGCGTGATCTACCGCTACCGGAAATCGCCGACATCCGTAATGTCGTGGCTGGCGATCCGTCGCCGGATGGCCAGGGTGTCATCGACATCGCACGCGGTATCGAGGTGGGTCATATCTTCCAGCTTGGCACCAAGTACTCCGAAGCCATGAATGCCACCGTGCTCGACGAGAATGGCAAGGCACAGCCGCTCTCCATGGGTTGCTATGGTATCGGCGTGACACGTGTGGTGGCGGCCGCCATCGAACAAGGTAATGACAAGGGCGGCATCGTACTGCCGGAAGCCATCGCACCGTTCCAGGTCGCTATCGTGCCGATGAACGCTCACAAGTCCGTGCGCGTCAGTGAGACTGCCGAGCGTGTCTACCAGGAGCTGACCGCTGCGGGTTACGACGTGTTGCTGGATGACCGTGATCTGCGCCCGGGCAACAAGTTCGCCGATGGCGAGCTGCTGGGCATTCCGCATCGTCTAGTGATCGGCGACCGTGGCCTCGATAACGGCGAGTACGAGTACAAGGGCCGTCGTGATGCTGAAGCGACCATGATCCCCGTCGATACATTGATGGAATTCCTGGTCGAGCGCAGCACCCTCTAACGTCTCTGTTCGGATTTCTGCTCGCAAGAAGACGAATGGCTGTCAGCAGGTTCATGACGGTCGTAAAGACAGCCCGCCTCCTTCGTCGGAGGCGGGCTGTCGTCGTTGAGGGCTCACATGTCATTCATTTGAAGCACACTATTCAAAACCCTCAATAGTGCACGCCGAGTCATTAACGTCAACGCCACGGAAGCGGCATAATATGGCACTGACATACACGCAGGGACTGCGCATGACCTCATCAACGACTGCGGCGGACACTTTACCTCGTTCGCCTCACTCCACACTTCAGCAGCGTCGTGCTGACACTCCCTCAGCGCAGGGTACTGACGGAGGCCACCATGCTGCGCCCAGGGTCGCATGGCAACGCAGGCTGCGCACTGCACTGGGGGCTCTCTTGCTGCTAGTGGCTTGCCTGGCGGGCACGCTGCTCAGTGGGCCGGCACGCGCGGCGGCCGCGATTCCCGAAGAGGGGCTTTCACCCGCACTGCGTGACAGTCTGCGTGAGGCGCTGGAGGAGCCAGAAGGCTACGAAGATCCCATCGATACCCTGCACTGGGTGCTCAGCATGCAACAGCGTCTTGAGCGCTACATGCCAGACCGCGCAGCGCGTATCGACCTGCTACGTAAGGTACGCCGCGAAGCGACACGTACTGGACTTGCACCTGAGCTGATTCTGGCCGTCATCCAGGTGGAGAGCGCCTTTCGACCTGTCGCAGTGTCTCACGCTGGTGCACGCGGCCTGATGCAGGTAATGCCGTTCTGGAAGCGTGAGATTGGCGAGCCGAGCGACAACCTACTCGATCAGGACACCAGCCTGCGCTACGGAGCGACGATACTCGCCCACTACCTAAAGCGTGAGAAAGGCGATATTACCGACGCGCTCGCGCGCTATAACGGCAGCTTAGGCAAGACTTGGTATCCAGAGCGCGTCATGCGTGCCTGGACCACTCGCTGGTGGTATCAAGCGCCTGCCCCCTTTGTTGTTGAAGACGCTCACACCACTGAAAAACAGCGCTCAGCGGATGATGCACTCGATTCACCGGCTAGCCGCTCACTAGCCGTCGGGGGTAGTCCTTGAGAGCATCAGCGGTAAATATCTGCGCCATGCACACTAAAACGCCCCGTCCGGGTTTCCCGGACGGGGCGTTTTCATTCAAGTGACGCTGTTGCTACACGCATATCATGTGCGCATCAGACCAGTGTCGGGCCTGCGGCAACGATAGAAGCATCCACACCCGCAAACTTCTTGAAGTTCTCGACGAACTTGGCTGACAGATCACGTGCCTTGCCGTCATAGGCCGTGCGGTCCTGCCAGGTATCACGCGGATCGAGCAGCTTGGAATCAACGCCCGGCACACGCACCGGTACATCGAGATTCAGCACGTCAATGTGACGGGTCTCGATATCCGCCAGTGAGCCATTCTGGATCGCGCTGATGATGCTGCGTGTGGTCGGAATGGAGAAGCGCGAGCCGCCTTCGCCATAGGAGCCACCGGTCCAGCCGGTGTTAACCAGATAGACGCGTGAGCTGAACGCCTCGATACGCTTGATCAACAGGTCCGCGTACTCACGTGCCGGACGCGGGAAGAACGGTGCGCCGAAGCAGGTGGAGAAGGTTGCTTCAAGGCTAGAGGTAGAGCCCATCTCGGTAGAGCCGACCTTGGCTGTGTAACCAGACAGGAAGTGATACGCCGCTGCCTGCTTGCTCAGCACGGAAACCGGCGGCAACACGCCAGACATGTCACATGTCAGGAAGACGATGGCATTCGGCTCGCCAGCGCGGTTTTCCGGCACACGCTTCTCGATGTGCTCAAGCGGATAGGCGGCACGCGAGTTCTGACTCAGACGGTCATCGCCGTAATCAGCACCACGACGGTCATCCAGCACCACATTTTCAAGCACGGCACCGAACTTGATCGCGTCCCAGATGACGGGCTCGTTTTCCTGGGAGAGATCAATGCACTTGGCGTAGCAGCCGCCTTCGATGTTGAAGACAGTCCCTTCGCCCCAGCCATGCTCGTCATCACCGATCAGGTAACGCGACGGGTCAGCGGACAGCGTGGTCTTGCCAGTACCTGACAGACCGAAGAACAGCGTCGTCTCGCCGTCGTCACCGACGTTGGCAGAGCAGTGCATCGGCAGCACATCTTTTTCCGGCAGCAGGAAGTTCTGTACCGAGAACATGGCTTTCTTCATCTCGCCGGCGTAACGCATGCCGGCCAGCAGTACGCGACGGCGCGCGAAGTTGATCAGTACGATACCGTCAGAGTTGCTGCCATCACGCTCCGGTTCACAGACGAAATGCGGGGCATTGAGGATGGTCCACTCGCTCTTGTCCTTGGCGTTGAAGCTGTCCGGGCGCACGAACATGGTGCGTGCAAACAGATTGTGCCAAGCGGTCTCGGTGGTCACGCGGATAGGCAGGTAGTGCTCAAGATCTGCACCGACATGCAGCTCGGAGACGAAGCTAGTGCGCTCGCCGAGATAGTCCTCGACTCGCTCCCAGAGTGCATCGAAACGCTCTGGATTGAACGGACGATTGACGTTGCCCCAGTCGATGGCGTCAGACGTGGACGGCTCATCGACGATGAAGCGATCATTCGGCGAGCGGCCACTGCGCTCGCCTGTCTCGACGACCAGTGCGCCATTGTTGGCCAAACGACCTTCACTGCGGGCTACCGCCAGTTCGATCAACTCGGCGCTGCTGAGATTGGTGTGAGTGGTCACCGCACTATCTTGATGCTTGCTCATTCGCGTCTCCGCGGCTCAGGGCCGCCCTCTCTCTTGATGGCTGAAGCCAGGTGCCTGCAGTACATGCCGCAGGCTTATTTTATGTACCGACTGCTGCTGCTCGAATCCGGCATGGCTCAGCGCCATGTCACCACTCACAGAGCATCCGGCCCTGTGCTGGCAAGGCATTATCGCAAAAAGGCACTCAAGCGGAAACGCCCATTGATGCAACACTTTCTCGCAGGGGCCATCTCATCCTTCACGAGGAAATGTCAGACAAATCACTGCATCTGCGCCCGCTTGAGCCTTTATCCTCAATGCCTGCCACCTCCCCTTCAGTGAACGACCGGACTACCGGCGTCAGGGTCTTCGATGATGGACTCGATTTCGGCGGCACTGAACGAATACCGGGTGTGACAGAAGTGGCACTGAGTCGATAGCTCACCCTGGTCTGCGACAATCTGGCGCAGCTCTTCAGCCTGAATGCTGTGCAACGCGGCACCCAGACGCTCACGAGAGCAAGTGCAGCCGAAGCGTAGTGCCTTGGGGTCAAAGATACGCACCGTTTCTTCGTGATACAGGCGATGCAGTACATCCTGCTGATCGAGCGTCAGCAGCTCTTCTTCCTTGAGCGTCTCGGCCAGATGTGTCACACGCTCCCAGGCATCCGGGTCTTGATTGGAGGCATCATTGGGCAGCTGCTGCAGCATCACGCCACCGGCACGATGACCGTCCGCCATTAGCCACAGGCGCGTCGGCAGCTGCTCGGACTGGCTGAAATAGCTTTCCAGACAGCCAGCAAGATTGTCTTGATCAATCGCCACGATGCCTTGGTAACGCTTGCCGTCACGCGGGTCCAGCGTAATGACAATCTGGCCCTGACCAATCAATTCCATCAGCGACGCTTCGTCTGTCGGCAGCACGGCTTCATCGCTGAGACGCGCGATGGCACGCAGCTCGCCACCCGGATTGGACTCGGCCATCAGCTGGCGCACCACGCCATTGCCACGCACTTCTAGCGTGAGGGTGCCATCCAGCTTGATCGTTTCAGTCAGCAGCGCCGCGGCCGCCAGCATCTCACCCAGCTGGCGAGAGATCGCCTGCGGATAAGAGTGGCGGTCCAGCACTTCGGCATAGGCCTTGTCGAGCGCGACGATTTCACCGCGCACGTTGGTCGCATCAAACAGAAAGCGCTGAATCTGATCAAAAACGGGCACGTCAACCTGAGTGTCGGCATCTTGCTCGGTATCTTGCATGTCGGTGTCTTGCATATCGTGATCACTCATAAAGGGGTCCTCGAGCCAGTTGCCATCAGCCGTCAGTAACGACGAGTAACGATGCTCAATCTCTACCGGCAACGACGTATGCCTGACCCATCAAAGAGCTGAGAGGTCAGACACATCGCAATGAAATTGGGGGAAGTGGACGTATTACAACCGCACTAGTGCCTGCCATCTATCCAACGGTGCCAAACTAGCTGTCGGCATCCTGGCGCTGGAAGCGGTGAATGCTGCGGCGCTGCTTCTTGTCAGGACGCCCCGGCGGCGGACTCATGCCCTGATTACCGAGACGCCGCGTTTCCGCCTCACGCTCTCGACGAACACGAGAATCTTCCGTCTCCTGATAAAGCTTCTGCGCTTCCGATGCGCCGCGGCGCTGATCGCTCAGCGTCAGCACTTCGACAACGAGGCGATCCCAGCCCTGTGGAACCTCGACAAGAGCGCCAATCTCGACCATCTTCGACGTCTTCACCCGCCCGCCGTTATAGTGGATCTTGCCCCCTTCGATGGCCTTCTTGGCCAGTCCTCGTGTCTTGAAGAAACGGGCAGCCCACAGCCACTTGTCAATGCGTACCTGCTCGCTCATCCGTTCTCCTTGTTATCTCCGCCCAGCGTTTTCTCGATGCCGCCACCAGCCGTCAATACTGCAAAGCCATCAAGGCCGTGCACACGCTCGAAATCACGTGGCGGTTGTTTGGAATCCGGCTGACGCACACCCAACAGATGCGCAATACCGTAAGTATGGGCGCTGTTCAGCACCTGAGGGTTGTCATCGATGAACAAGGTGCGCGCTGGATCAAAAGGCTCGATCTCGTTGAGCTTGTGCCAGAAAGCCTGCTCTTCCTTGGCGTGGCCAAGGTCCGCTGACGACACCACCGCATCAAAATACTCACCCATACCGGTCAGCCCGAACTTGAGCTCGATACCGTGACGATCGGCATTGGTCGCCAGCACTACGCGCTGGGGTTGATCCCTCAGCCAGGCGAGGAAGGCTTCGGCCTCATGGCGATAACCGATGAGATGCTGCACTTCTCGCTTGAGCGCCACCACATCCAGCTCAAGCTCCCGACTCCAGTACTCCAGACTGTACCAGTTGAGTGTGCCGGATTCTCCGATGATCCGCGCCTTGAGATCGGCCTGCAGCGCAGCATCGAGACGGTGCAGTTCACAGTAGCGACGCGGTAGGTGCTCCAGCCAGAAATGGCTGTCGAAGTGCAGATCGAGCAACGTGCCGTCCATGTCGAGCAGCACGGTATCGATAGTGTTCCAGTCAATCATCAGTGTCAGTCAGCCGGAGGGGAAATGGGGGCTCATAGTGTAAAGCATGGCATGTGCCTGCGCATGTCTGGAGAGCATCGTTACCGTGCCCACACAGGCGCTACGCACCAGCCAGAGCTTGCGTGCCAACCTGATCAAAAGACATGATCTTCCCGTCTCAGGAAAAGCGCCTCATTTTCAGTGGAACAGCGATTGCTCCACCCTCGGAGGCCTGCCACGATAGACAGTAATGTCAGCATTTCTTTATTACTCGAGGACTCACGATGGACGATGCTTCGCGCTCCAATGGCTTGACGGGCGATGACCCGTTTGCTGCCAGTGACATGATTCCACCCCGTATTGATTCGCGGCGAGAAGTTGCACGCTCACGTCTATTTGCCGTCGAAGCACTGGAACTGACCTTCTCCAACGGTGCTACGCGTAGCTTCGAGCGCCTCAAGAGCGGCGGTCACGGCGCAGTGATGATCGTCGCCATGCCAGACCCGGACCACGTACTGCTGATACGTGAGTATGCTGCTGGCCCCGAGCAGTACGTGCTGACGCTCCCCAAAGGCTTGATCGACCCGGGTGAAGATCCCGTCACGGCAGCCAATCGTGAACTGATGGAAGAATGTGGATATGGTGCGCACGACATCGAGCCATTGGCCGAACTCAGCCTTGCGCCCAACTACATGGATCACCGCATGAACGTGATGCTGGCGCGTGATCTATATGAAAAGCGCCTACCGGGAGATGAGCCGGAGCCGCTGATCGTCGAGCGCCATCGCCTCGATGAACTGCCCGCCCTGCTGGCGCGCGAGGACTTCCATGAAGCACGTGCAATCGCTGCGCTATTCATGGCTCGCGAGCGACTCCTGGCCGGCGAAGAAACCCACAGTCCGCGTTGGTGGTAACGCTGGCGTTGATCGCTGATGCGAAGCCGCCTGTCTCTGCACATTCTACAGACCAAAACGCCAGCTCCCCGCAATGCGGAGAGCTGGCGTTTCACTGTAGAGCTAGAAAACCGAGTTGTACTGGCAACTCATGCCATTACCCAGCCCTACCGATCATCTTTACAGACAAACCTTCCCGAGGGAGGGATTTACTGCGTTTTCATACTGCCATCATCGGTGTTGGCAGAGCCAGACTCCGGGCTGACACCCATGTGGTCCTCATCTTTATCCATCACCTTGCCATGCTTGGCAGACTCTGACTCCGCAGAATTACCTTTCACCATCATGGAATCTTCTTTGGTGTTGGCAGAACCGCTATCAGTGTTCATCTGAGTATCGTCTTTCACCTTGCCACCTTCGTGACCAGCAGCAGCTCCTCCCTCTACCATGGTGGAATGAGCTTCGGTGTTGGCAGAGCCAGTGTTGCTGGACTCATGGTGTTCGGCATAGGCCGCAGCAGCCGGTAGCGTCAGTGCAGTCGCCAGCAATACAGTCGTTAGCTTCTTCATGATCCATTCTCCAGTTGCGGTCTAGTACAACAGGCCGGTAGATACTCTACCCGGCTGTTGATGATGAGCTTGGGTCTCTCCAACACTGACGTGCTTTTGTCAGTCAGGAACCGGCTCAGATAAAGTCAGGCAATACATCGCCTGCGCCTTTTCGTGATTCAGTAGCAGTTAAGATCAAAACGTAGTAGCGGAAAAAGCACTACCGAAGTTATATCTTCACCGTACATCGGTAGGCTTGGCAACACTCATTTCTGCTAACTCACCTCGATCTTCGCTGCGCTTGTGCTTAAAGATATGGAACCATCGACAGAGACTTTCAAGCGATCGCTTTGAAAATTCTTCATGGAACGCAAGAATACCTATACACAAATGACACAGAGCAGGCGCGTTTATCCAGCGCAAGCAATGGTGAATCCCGCAGCGTTCCTTGCGTGCGAGCATCTGAATAACAGGGAAGTGATCGTCATCTAACAAAAATTCGCTTGCGTTACTTTACCCAAAAAAACATATTGCAACAATAAGATACTAACGCAAAGCGGCAGCAGGTCTTTCCCCCTGCAAGACTCAATACTCAAAATGGCAGGAGAGCAACATGAATGAGGTCCTTATCGGTGGTCTTGCAGGGCAAGGCCCGCAAGGTCACGTCACGCTTGCTGGCCGACTCGCCAATCGTCATGGCCTGGTCGCAGGCGCTACCGGCACAGGCAAGACAGTCACCCTGCAAGTGCTAGCCGAAGGATTCTCGCGCATGGGAGTGCCTGTTTTCACAGCGGATGTGAAAGGCGACCTTTCCGGAATTGCAGTCGCAGGCACACCACATCCTCGTGTCGATGAACGACTCGCGAGTCTTGGTATCAATGATTGGCAGCCACAGGCCTCTCCCGTCCGATTGTGGGATCTTTACGGCGAGAGTGGCCATGCCGTACGCGCCAGCGTGGCTTCCATGGGCCCGGATCTCATGTCGTCGCTACTAGAGCTCAACGAGACGCAAGGTGGATTGATGCATCTCGCATTTGATCATGCCGAACGCGAAGGACTCGAGCTGATCGACCTCAAGGATCTCATCAGCCTGCTCAAGCACATCGAGCGTGAGCGCGACAGCTTCGAGGAGCGCTATGGCCGCGTCAGCCCACAAAGTCTGGGGGCCATGCTGAGACGCGTGCATGTACTGGCCACTCAGGGCGGCGAGCGTTTCTTCGCCGAGCCCGCTCTCGATATCAATGACATGCTGGCGACCGTGGGAGAAGGTGAGCACACGCGTGGCTTCATCAATCTACTCGACGGACGTGAGCTGATGCAGAGCCCGCGCCTTTATACGACCTTCCTGTTGTGGTTCCTGTCGACGCTATTTCGCGTCCTACCGGAACGCGGCGATGCCGAGAAGCCAGTATTAGTATTCTTCTTCGATGAGGCGCATTTGCTCTTTGATGCAGCGCCCAAGGCGCTATTGGAGCGACTCGAACAAACGGTGCGTCTGATTCGCTCCAAGGGTGTCGGCGTCTACTTCGTGACCCAGTCACCGGCAGATATTCCCGATGATGTACTCGGCCAGCTGGGTAATCGCATCCAGCACGCACTGCGTGCCTTTACTCCACGTGATCAAAAAGCCGTCAAGACAGCGGCTGACACTTTCCGTCCGAACCCCGCACTCGACACCGCACAGGTGATTACCGAGCTGGGCGTCGGTGAAGCGTTAGTCTCAGTATTGGATAACAAGGGTGTACCGACGCAGGTAGAGCGCACGTTGATCGCGCCACCACGCGGACGGATAGGTCCATTGACCGACACCGAACGGACAGAGGTTTTAGCCAGCTCTTCGCTGACTGGACGCTATGACGAGCGGATCGACCGTGACTCTGCTCATGAGCGCCTCGAAGCACGCCTGACTTCACAGGCCGCAGCCGTCAAGACAACGACCTCACCCATGCCTGAGGCAGCAGGCTCTTCTACCAGCGACTCAGCCTACACGGATGCATCGACCACTGTGCCAGGTCCCGTTACATCGCATGCCCCGCCATCGAACTCAGACTCCTCACGTTCCAAATCATCAAGTTCTGGCGGGCGCAAACGCCAGGGAGCGCTAGAGACACTGATCAAATCGGTCATGCGCGCGCTAGGTTCTCAGCTGGGGCGCTCATTGATTCGCAGCCTGATTCGCTCATTCACCAAGCGCTAACTCCCTCTACTTGATCTCAGGGAAAACACGAAAAAAAGCAGGACATCACCCATGAAAAAATAACCATGGGTGATGTCCTGCTTTCGCTATCTCTACACGCTGACATCAAGTCATCGTGCAATCCTCCCTCGCTGCTTCCTATAACACGCCATACTAATGCTTGCTGCTGATCAGCAGTGCACCATCACACTCACTGGTTTGCCAATACTCTTGGGGAGACTTGACGATGTGTATGAGCAATGAGGCGTTGGAACTCTGGGTGGACGATAACTGGTTCACCATCGAGTTGGCGCTGGAAGCACTCGACTCCGAAGAACAACCAGCCCTTTTGCTGGCTGAAGCCGCCTAAGCCTAGCCACTAGCGCTGAGATAGCTCGCATCAGGCTGCTCGTAACCGACATACGAACTACAGCAGCCAGCATGCGAGTGACGGTAGGTAGCGACTTCACGACTTCGCAGTAACAGCAACGGCCACCCCTGAGGGTGGCCGTTGTCGGTATGCATGCTGCTTGCCCTGCTGATTCAGCGTTCTCGAATCAGTCCAGCTTGCTCAGATCGCGCACTGCACCTTTATCGGCAGAGGTCGCCAGCAATGCATAGGCCTTGAGCGCCGCAGAGACACGGCGATTACGCTTGACCGCCGGCTTCCAGGCATCCTTGCCTCGTGCGTCCATCGCTTCACGACGAGCATGCAGATCAGCATCGGACAGCTGCACATTGATAGCCCGATTGGGAATGTCGATAAGAATGGTATCACCATGCTCGACCAGACCAATCGCGCCACCCGCTGCCGCTTCAGGCGAGGCGTGTCCAATGGATAGCCCAGAGGTACCACCGGAGAAGCGGCCATCAGTCAACAGCGCACATGCCTTGCCCAAGCCCTTGGATTTCAAGTAGGACGTCGGATAGAGCATTTCCTGCATGCCCGGCCCGCCCTTCGGCCCTTCATAACGAATGATGACGACATCACCCGCCTTGACCTTGTCTGCGAGCACGTCGGCTACCGCTTGATCCTGAGATTCACACACATAGGCGCTTCCCTCGAAGACCAGAATCGAGTCATCGACACCGGCGGTCTTCACCACACAACCATCCAGCGCGATGTTACCGTAAAGCACAGCCAAGCCGCCTTCGGTGGAGAAGCAGTGCGCATAGTCACGGATACAACCATTGGCACGATCACCATCCAGACTCGGCCAACGCGCACTCTGGGAGAAGGCCGTCTGGGTCGGAATACCACCAGGACCTGCCCGATAGAATTCGATCACCGCATCGGTAGGCGAGCGCATGATGTCCCACTCTTCGAGTGCGGCAGAGAGTGAATCGCCATAGACCGTCGGCACCGAGGTATCAATGACACCGGCACGATCCAGCTCACCAAGAATCCCCATGATGCCGCCGGCACGATGAACGTCTTCAATGTGGTACTTCTGCGTATTGGGCGCGACCTTGCACATCTGTGGCACTTGGTGGGACAGCTGATCGATATCAGACAGCGTGAAGTCGATCTCTGCCTCCTGCGCTGCTGCCAGCAGGTGCAGAATGGTGTTGGTGGAGCCACCCATCGCGATATCCAGCGTCATCGCATTGGTGAATGCGGCCCGCGAACCAATCGCGCGCGGCAACAGATGCGCTTCATTACCTTCGTAATAGCGACGTGCCAGCTCAACGATACGGTGGCCTGCATTCTCGAACAGGCGACGACGGTCAGAGTGGGTCGCAAGCACAGTACCGTTACCCGGCAATGCCAGACCCAGTGCTTCCATCAGACAGTTCATGGAGTTGGCAGTGAACATGCCCGAACAGCTACCACAGGTCGGGCAGGCGCTGCGCTCAATCTCGGCGACCGTTTCATCATCGACGCTGTCGTCGGCCGCGATAACCATGGCATCCACCAGATCAAGACCGTGATCCAGTAGCTTGGTCTTGCCGGCTTCCATCGGGCCACCGGAGACGAAGATGACCGGTACGTTGAGGCGCATGGCAGCCATCAACATCCCAGGGGTGATCTTGTCGCAGTTGGAGATGCACACCAGTGCATCAGCACAGTGAGCATTCACCATGTACTCGACGCTGTCAGCGATCAGGTCACGCGATGGCAATGAATACAGCATGCCATCGTGACCCATCGCGATACCGTCATCGACTGCGATGGTATTGAATTCCTTGGCGACACCGCCGGCTTTCTCGATTTCACGTGCGACCAGCTGGCCCATGTCCTTGAGATGGACATGGCCGGGTACGAACTGCGTGAAGGAGTTGGCCACCGCGATGATCGGCTTCTGGAAGTCGTCATCCTTCATGCCGGTGGCGCGCCACAGGGCGCGAGCGCCGGCCATGTTACGACCCGCGGTGGTAGTACGAGAGCGATACTCTGGCATGGTGTCCTCGTCAATGCTTGGCCGCTCTCCTGAAAAGGGAGGAACTGTCCCAACGGGAGCGGCTTCTGTTTTGGTCAGTCACTAGTGACTGGTGTCCAGTGGTGACTCGCGGCGCGAAGGCCAAGCGAGATCTACCTGATAGCAATTCTGTCACGCTACGCCCCTATTTGCCTACCAGAGAGCGCCATCAATGACACCTGAAATCTGCGTGGCTCATGACGCAACACAAGAATGATGGCCAGGATCGTTGAATCACTCGCTTGCAGCATCAAGTCGTGGCGATACGCTCTATACAGCGAATTCTTTCCTGCAGGCACATGCTTTCAGGCGCGGGGACGCCATATATTCCACAAGGAACAGGAGTCACACATGGCCGGAAAATTTGTCATCACGCGTGGCAAGGACAACAAGTTCTACTTTGCCCTCAAGGCCGGTAACGGCGAGCAGGTTCTCCAGAGCCAGGGCTACGCCGACAAGCGTGGCTGCCTGAACGGGGTGGAATCTGTGCGCAAGAATGCCATTGAAGAGAAACGCTTCACGAAAGAAATCGCCAAGGACGGACGCTTCTACTTCACGCTGCTGGCAGCCAACAGTCAGCAAATTGGTCGCAGTCAGATGTATAAGTCAGAATCAGGTCGCGATAACGGCATCGCCAGCGTCGGCCGCAATGCCGCCGATGCCGCGATACTGGAACAGCTAGATCCGGTCTAAGCTGTCCAAGCAAGCCCTGAAGCTTGAAGCACTTAAACATCTGAGACCTCGCTCGGCGCATCTCATGCTCCCGCTGATGATGCCTGTCGCGCCCAGACACACAAACCCCGCCAAATGGCGGGGTTTGTGTGTCTGGGCAGTTACGAGACGTCAGAGAGACACTTCGCATATCCGATCAGTGACGCATTCCGGTGGAAGCACCAGTATCAAAGGCTACCCGAGCGACATCTGCATAGCGGGCGGCGAAGTGCACGGTCATGCCTTCCTTCAGATAGTCCGGCAGCTCGTCATAGTCGCGCTGATTGGCCTGCGGCAGAATCAGTTCAAAGATATCGCTACGTCGTGCAGCAATCACCTTCTCGCGTATTCCTCCGACTGGCAGCACCTGCCCCGTCAGCGTCAGTTCGCCTGTCATGGCCAGTCCCTTGCGCGGCGCTTGATGCTTCGCCAGTGACATCAAGGCAGTCGTCATGGTCACGCCTGCACTCGGGCCATCCTTCGGTGTGGCGCCTTCAGGGACATGCAGATGGATGAAGGATTCATTGAAGAAACCAGGCTCAGCATCGTATGCCGCCAGATTAGCCAGTGCATAAGAATAGGCGATATTGGCCGATTCCTGCATCACTTCGCCCAACTTGCCGGTCAGCTTGAGGCCTCGTGTCAAACCGTGCACTCGCGTCGCTTCAATAGGCAAGGTGGCACCGCCCATACTGGTCCAGGCGAGACCAGTGACCACCCCTTCGCCCGCCATTACCTTTTCTTTACGGAATATCGGAGCACCAAGGAATTCCTCAAGATTCTTGACCGACACCTTGACGGTATCCAGCTCCTCCTCAAGCAACTTGACGGCGGCCTTGCGCACGATGCGGTGCAACTGTTTCTCCAGCTGACGCACCCCCGCCTCACGGGCGTAGCCTTCAATCACCTGACGCAGCGCTGCGTCGGAAAGATTGATGCGTTTCTTGGGGATGTTGTCGCGGGTCAGCAGTTTCGGCCACAGGTGATGCTTGGCAATCGCCACCTTCTCTTCAGCGATATAACCCGAGAGGCGGATCTGTTCCATGCGATCCAGCAAAGGGCTGGGAATGCTATCTAGCGTATTGGCAGTACACACGAACAGCACCTTGGAGAGATCCAGGCGGACATCAAGATAATGATCGAGGAAGTCGACATTCTGCTCAGAATCAAGCACCTCAAGCAACGCCGAAGCTGGATCGCCCTGGAAGGACTGACCGAGCTTGTCGATCTCATCAAGCATGATCACGGGATTCTCGACCTTCACTTCCTTGAGTGCTTGAACCAGCTTGCCCGGCATGGCACCGACATAGGTGCGACGATGGCCTTTGATCTCGGACTCATCACGCATCCCCCCTACCGAGAAGCGATAGAACTCACGACCCAGTGCTTGAGCGATGGATCGGCCAATGGAGGTCTTGCCAACCCCGGGCGGGCCGACCAGCAGCAGAATAGAACCGCCAACGTCGCCCTTGAAGGTTCCTTCAGCAAGAAATTCAATAATCCGCGATTTAACATCTTCCAGGCCATCGTGATCACGGTTAAGCACCGTGCGCGCATGAGCCAGGTTCAACTGATCGGTCGAGGTAATGCCCCACGGCAATGAGGTCAACCAATCGAGATAGTTACGCGTCGTACCATATTCCGGTGAGCCGGTTTCCAGCACCGACAGTTTGTCGAGTTCATCGTCAATTCGCGACTGCACCCGCTCCGGCACCTTCAATTCCTCGAGGCGACCGCGGAAGGTATCCACATCGTTCTCGCGATCATCCTTGGAGATGCCCAATTCGCGTTGGATAACCTTGAGCTGCTCGCGCAGGAAGAACTCACGCTGATGCTTCTCCATCTGTGCGTTCACTTGCTGAGAGATTTCGGTCTGTAATTGAGCGACCTCAATCTCCTTGCGCAGCAGTGGCAACACCTTCTGCATACGCTCCATCACCGGTAGGGATTCCAGTACCTCTTGTAGCTCCGCCCCTTTCGCGGAAGTGATGGCAGCAGCGAAGTCCGTCAGCGGACCCGGCTCATGTGGACTGAAGCGATTGAGATACTGCTTGAGCTCCTCACCGTAGAGCGGATTGATCGGCAACAATTCCTTGATGCCATTGATCATCGCCATCGCGTAAGCACGTGTCTCATCACTTTCGGTGTCCACCGCCTCACGCGGATAGGTCACTTCCACCAGATACGGCGGCTTGCGCGACAACCAGCGCGTGATACGGAAACGCCGCAATCCCTGGGCGATGAACTGTACCTGCTCCTGGCCGTCTTCAGGCTTGTGCACTCTGACTGCCGAGCCAATTTCGGGGAAGCTTTCGACCTCCAGCTCATCGACTTCAACATCGCCGACAAAGACGAGGCCCACGGCGTGATGCGGCGTGTTGCCGACCAATTGCATGGTCTCTGCCCAACGCTGCTTGTTGATGACCAGCGGCTGTACTTGAGCGGGAAAGAAGGGACGATTATGAATAGGCAGCAGATAGAGGCGCTCAGGTAACTGATCACCACTGGGCACCAGGCCGCCAGTCATCGGCTGGTCATGTTCCTCGGCCTGGCCATCATCTTCGAAGCCAGAGAGAATATCGTCGTGATCGGGAGTCTTTTCGTGACGTGACATGCAACCCTCTTGAAACCGGGCCTCGGCTGAGGCGATTAACGACTGCAATGCGGCCAACTGCATGCTTTATCAAGTCCATCCATAAATTGGGGATGCGGAAACGACGATGCCCGCCAAGAGGCGGGCATCGTCGTGATATCACACAGCGTGCTTGCTGAAAGGTTCTGACGACAGCATTGCTGCAGCCTCAAGACCAACTCAGCAGAGACTCAATAGATAGGTGTGCCATTGACGCTCAGCTTGTCACCTTCAATGGTCAGCACAACATTCTTGTCAGTCGCTTCCGGCGAGAGACCTGCCATCAATGCAAGCATCGGCGGCACATTGCGGAATTCGAAACGCCCACTCATGCGGTTGAGGAATGCCTGCTGACCTTGTGTGGTCTGCAACTCAGCAACACTCAAATCAGTGGCGTCTGTTCCGTCCAGGATCAGCTGGCCATCACCACTCATGTCGACCCCAAATACCTGGCTCTTGGCTTCGAATGATTCAAGCGTCAAGCGCGGAGAGGTACTCAGCATGGTGAACAGCGGCGCTTCAACCTTCTCAAGCATGGCGACCTGCTCACTCTCACTCAGCTCTTCAAACGGCTTGCCAGCTTCTTCCAACAGTCCCTGCAGCTGGGTGATGAGATCATAAACAGCCGCCCCCTGCAGACGGTCAATCGACAGTGCCAACTTGCCACTGGCCATTTGCTGATCACCTGCGCTCACGTCCTTGACAGCCAGCTTCATCAGATAACGCAGCTCCGTCGGATCAAGGCGCGTCTCACCGGCGTAGCTGATATCCGTCGCGACAACTGGCGGTTGACCCATACCATTGTCGATAGTCAGGGTATCGAGCGTAATGTTGTCATCCTGACGGAAATCATTATCCGCACCACGATAAAGCCCATTCAGGCTCAAGGTGCCGACACTGATCGTTTCCTTATCATTCATGATGTCAAAGGGTGTGATCTCGCCTTCCACCTTGATCTCAGGTGTGTCACTACCATCATGAGAAGCGGTCATTTCGCCGCCCTTGAAATCAAAGCGCGTGCCGCTCTCAGGATCCTGCCATTCAAAGGCCGGTAGTGTCAGGGTCGTGTCGCTGGCACCGCTGAAGTTATCGACACTGCCCTCAAAGGCGATCGCCTTGCCATCACCGACGACATCAGAGAGCACATCACGCGCCGGCTTACCCAGCAGCAGCTTGACGTTGCCCTTCATGCTGGTAGACAGCAGACCGTGACCGGCTTCATAAGGCAGTACCATGCGCACAGGGCCTTGCTCTGCGCCAGTCGCCAGCTCCATCTCAACGCGACCGGTAGAGTCGAACCAGCCACTCTCAACGTCGGTACGGCTCGCCTTGATATCAGAACTCTTGTCGAGCTCCGCCACCATGCGCGCCATTTCTTCGTCAAAACGCTGACTGGAGTAAGCCACACCACCAACATAACCAGCAGCACCGATCGCGACAACTACTGCCGCAGTTACAAGTCCCTTGCCCATCATTGTTATCCCTTGTGTATCGTTATTTAAGCATTGCACCGTCTACGCAGTGCGTCATATGTCGCGTAATGAAGCCATCAACGCCGATGAATCTGTCGGCAAAACCAGAGTCATCAGTGAAACCACAGCCAGAGGTGCATCGTCGACCAGGCAAAGATGCCCGCGAAGACATCATCCAGCATGATGCCGAATCCGCCGGCGACACGTCGGTCAGCCCAACGTATCGGCCACGGTTTCAAGATATCGAAGACTCGGAAAACGACAAAGCCCCACAAGGCAGCCTGCCATGAGAACGGTACGGCCACCATCGTAATCCAGTAACCGACAAACTCATCCCAGACGATACCCGAGTGATCGTGGACACCGAGATCCTTGGAAGTACGATCACAGATCCAGATACCGACAATGGACGCCACCAGCACTATTGCAAGATAGGGCCATAGACTGAGGCTGGCCATCATCCAGTAAAAGGGAATCGCAGCGAGTGTCCCGAAGGTACCCGGCGCAAAGGGTGCAGTACCGCTGCCTAACCCGAAGGCTAGAAAGTGGACGGGCCGCCGCCATACACTGGCAGGTGCACGATTCATGAAGACACCTCCGCAGTCGTGTTCGCCGGAAAATGCTGCCAGCTTTGTCCTGTCGCTATCTGCTCGACACCAGCCTTCAGCAACGACACACGATGAACCTCTTCCTGTGTCGTGTGCATACGGCCAATAACCGTCAAGGACAGATGACTGGCACGCAATACTGCTCTGGCAGCGTCAAGATTGGCCTCAGGAAGCGTCAGCAACAACTCATAGTCATCGCCACCATTGAGCACCGCCTGCTGCGCACCTTGCTCACCCAGTGCAGCGATCAACTCAGGCGCCAGCGGCAGCTGATGCAACTCGATAGCCGCCGACAACTGACTCGCACGACAGATATGTGACAGATCCCCCATCACGCCGTCGGAGACATCCAATGCGGCGCTCGCCAACTCACGTAGCGCCATTCCGGCATCGATACGCGGTTCAGGACGCAGGTAGGCGGCAAGGCAAGGATCAAGTACGTCACGCTGACCGGATTGCCATGCCTTCAGTCCCGCATGTGCCAGCCCCGGCTGTCCCGTGATGACGACAAGATCGTCCTCACTTGCGCCATCGCGACGTAGAATCGGCTGCGACACGCGATCAATGGTACTGGCAGCATTCAGCACTAAAGGCAGCTCTCCATGCACAGTAATCGTGATCGAAAGCGGCCCTCGCGTGACATCGCCACCCACCAGCGCAATGCCGTGTCGATCCGCCAGCGCGTGGAAACCGGCTGCAAATCCATGCAGCCAATCTTCATCGACGTCTGGCAGTGTCAGCGCCAACAGCGCCCAACGCGGCGTGGCGCCCATGGCGGCGAGATCAGACAGATTGACCGCCAATGCCCGATGACCGATGGCAGACGCCGGTGCATCTAGCGGAAAGTGCACACCCGCCACTGAGGTATCGACACTGACTGCCAGCTGCATGCCATCGCTGGGCGCGAGCAGTGCACAGTCGTCACCCGGCCCCAACAATACACCCGGCGCTGCGGATAGATCGCGATGGAAGTAGCGGGCAATCAGCTCGAATTCACCCGGCATGTCAGCGCAGGCGAGCCTGGGTAACCTCGGCACTGCGCAGCCTGACTGCCAGCTTGTCGAGGATACCGTTGACGTATTTGTGCCCATCGGTGGCACCAAACGTCTTGGCCAGTTCGACCCCTTCATTGATCGCCACGCGATACGGCACATCCATGCGCTTGGACAGCTCATAGGCACCAATGCGCAGAATGGCGAGCTCGATCTCGTCGAGATCCTGCAGGCGGCGATCAAGTAGCGGACTGATGCTGGCATCCAGTTCTTTCTGGAAGCGCGGCACGTTGTGCAGCAGCTCGTGGAAGAGTGCCTGGTCGGCGATTCGCATCACCTCGACCCAGTTCTCATGCAGCTCAACGTCGTCATCGATCTGCTGGCTACGGAACTCAGCCTCGATGGTCGTCATGTTCTTGCCAGTCATCTGCCACTGGTAGATGCCCTGCACTGCCAGCTCACGCGCGGCACGGCGTGCCTGTTGCTGCTTGGACGGCGCGCGCTCGTTCCGCTCTTTACGTTCGCTCACGCGTCACCTCCCAGAGCCTTGAGCAGCGAGACCATTTCCATCGCGGCCATGGCAGCTTCAGTACCCTTGTTGCCGGCTTTAGTGCCTGCACGTTCAATGGCCTGCTCGATGGAGTTGACCGTCAGTACGCCATTGGCAACCGGTGTATTGAATTCGAGCTGCAAACGCGACATGGCGGAATTGCATTCACCGGCCACATACTCAAAATGCGGCGTACCGCCACGAATCACGGCGCCCAGCGCAATGACAGCATGCGGCTTGACCTTGGCCAGCACCGCCTTGACGGCCAGCGGAATTTCCCAGGCACCCGGCACATGAATCAGATCAATGTTTTCCTCATCGACGCCGTGGCGCACCAGAGAATCGACCGCGCCTTCCACCAGGCTGTCGACAACATGGTGGTTGAAACGCCCGACGACGATGACGTAACGGCCATCGACATTGGTGAAAGTGCCTTCGAGTTGAGCAATCGGTTGCATGGTCAGTCCACAAAGCTAGCGCCCCGGAGGACCGGGGCGGGGATATCATTCATACCGGGAGTGACGGCCGGAACAAGGCTACCACCCCCGCCATTTGGGGGTCACCGGAGCGCTTACGCGCCCTCGGTCTCAACACCTGCATCAGTCGCCGCATCATCACTGCCGACCAGCTCGACCACTTCAAGGCCAAAGCCGGACAAGGCAGAGAACTTCCACGGTGAGCTGAGCAGACGCATCCGGCCCACACCAAGATCCCGAAGGATCTGAGCGCCAGTACCGGTCGTCAGATAGTTGCCCGCACCATCGGATTCGTTGGTGCGCGGCGCACGGCATCTTCCGAGGAAGACGTCGAGACGATCCTTGTAATCCATCTGGTCGCTGCCGGTATCCAGTAGGACCAGCACGCCAGCATCAGCGGCGGCGACTTCACTCAACGCATCATTGAGCGCCCAGCTACTGCTGCCCGGCTGACGCAGTGTCAGCAGGTCACGCATCGGGTCCTGCACATGAACGCGCACGGTGGTCAGTGCATCAGCGGTCGGCGTACCCTTGACCAGTGCCAGGTGGTGACGGCCCTGAATGCGATCACTGAAGCAATGCAGTGTCAGCGGACCAAAGGCCGTCTCGACCTCCTCGCTATCCTGCACTTCCACGGTCTGCTCGTTATGGATGCGGTACTCGATCAGATCGGCGATCGTGCCGACCTTGATGTCGTGCTGCACGGCGAACAGTTCGAGTTCTTCACGACGTGCCATGCTGCCGTCATCGTTCATGACCTCGCAGATAACGCCCGTCGGCCCAAAACCCGCCATCTCAGCCAGATCACACGCAGCTTCAGTGTGGCCTGCGCGACGCAGAACGCCACCCGGCTCTGCCATCAACGGGAAGATATGTCCCGGCTGCACGATATCCGCGGGACGCGCGTTACGTGCGGCAGCAGCCTGTACGGTGCGAGCGCGATCAGCGGCCGAAATACCCGTGGTCACGCCCTCAGTGGCCTCGATGGACAGCGTGAACTTGGTGCCAAAACCAGACCCGTTGGCCTGCACCATCAGCGGCAGCTTGAGCTGCTCGCAGTGTTCACGCGACATCGGCATGCAAATCAGACCACGTGCATGGCGAGCCATGAAGTTGATGTGCTCAGCAGTCACGGCCTCGGCGGCGACAATGATGTCACCTTCGTTCTCACGATCCTCATCATCCATGAGGATGACCATCTTGCCGTGCCGGATATCCTCGACGAGTGCTGCGATGCCTGATAGCGCCATGCTTGCTCCACTTTACGGGCCGCGCCGGCCCTTGGAAGGCCCACGCGTGTTATCAAAAAGTCGGGCGTCAGGGTACCCCGCCACCCCGTTTTGCGCCAGCACCCCGCGACGCCACTGTCGCCAGACAGCGGCAAGTGCATGCGTAGGCTGACAAAATCACTCGTTTATCATGTCACCAATCTTCAACTGATCAGCGCTCTGTTCTCGCATGGAGTCCAATGTTTCGTCAGCCATCTCAGCGGATGACGAGGCAACAGGAATCGCCGTGATACGCCAGTCGCGACCTATCGCACGAATCTCACGAATCTCAAGGCGACGCTGGTTAGCCATGTTGTCCAAGCCGGGCAACGCCAATAGCGGACGGGCATCACCGCCCAACAGGGTCGGCGCCATGAACAGCTGCATCTCATCGACCAGCCCTGCACTCAGCATGGCACCGGCCAGCACTGCACCGGTTTCCAGTAGCACTTCATTGGCTTGCTCATGTTCTGCCAGATATGCCATCAGTGCGGGAAGATCCACGCGTCCATCCTGCCCAGCGGGCAGCGCCAGTACTTCGGCACCTGCAGCTTCCAACAGTGTACGCCGCTCCTGAAGCGCCGGAGTCTCATCTGCGACACAGACCAGCAGCGTCCTGCCCGTCTGTTCAAGAATGCGCGCCGCCAGCGGCAGGCGCAGACGCGAATCCACCACCACACGCAGCGGCTGATGAGCGACCAGTGCCTCGATGCCCAGCGGATGATCCTCAAGACTGAGCTGATCAGCACGCACGCTGAGACGCGAATCATCGAAGATGACTGACTCAATGCCACTCATGACGACACTGGAGCGAGCGCGAAGTCGCTGGACGGCACTACGCGCTTCAGGGCCGGTAATCCATTGGGATTCGCCAGAGGCCATCGCGGTGCGTCCATCCAAGCTCATGGCCTGTTTGAGACGCACGAAAGGACGACCTCGCTCCATGCGTGATAGGAAACCGGGATTGAGCGCGCGCGCTTCTGTCTCCAGCACGCCAACCGTCACAGCGATACCGCCACCTTCAAGCAGCGCAATGCCTCGCCCCGCCACCTGCGGATTCGGATCGCGCATGGCGATCACGACGCGTGAAACGCCTGCTGCGATCAAGGCCTTGGCACAGGGGCCAGTGCGTCCTGTGTGCGAACAGGGTTCCAGCGTGACATAGGCCACTGATCCCAACGCTCGCTCACCGGCCGCCGCCAGTGCATTGACTTCAGCATGCCCTTCCCCGGCGCGCGCATGAAAGCCGGTCGCGATGACGCTATCCGTATCTGAATCCACCAGCACGCAACCGACGCGCGGATTCGGGTGAGTCGTGTAGCTACCTAACCGCGCAAGACGTAAAGCGTGCGACATATGGGCGATATCGCGGGATTCGATAGACATGCAAATCCTTGGAGACATGAACGAGGTCAGTAAAGGCCACCGGTGCGGCCGTACTAGTGAATGTCGCCCTTCAAAACTGGCTCTCAAGACCGACCTTAAAACTGAATATTCAGCCGCGATTCAGCATCAGGACTGATCCTCTTCGCCAGGCAAAAAGCTTGGCTCCTGAGCAAGACGATCAATCTCGGCGCGAAACTCATCGAGATCCTGAAAACGGCGATAGACGGAGGCAAAGCGGATATAAGCCACTTGATCAAGGCGCTTGAGCTGCTGCATGACCTCATCACCGATACGGCGTGCTTCTATCTCACGCTCGCCAGTCGCGCGCAGGCGCTGGCGAATACGCTCGACGGCTGCCTCGATAAGCTCCGACGACACCGGACGCTTTTCAAGAGCCCGCAACATGCCGGCGCGCAATTTGTGCTCATCAAAGCTCTCCCGTGAACCATCGCCCTTCACCACCCGAGGCATGACCAACTCGGCCGTCTCATAGGTCGTGAAACGCTCACCACAGGCTGCACACTGCCGACGCCTGCGCACCTGATCACCTTCGACCACCAGTCGTGAATCCGTGACCTTGGTTTCATGAGTTCCACAGAAGGGACAGTGCATTGTAAGGGGCCTGCTTGGGTGCGAGGCGGCTGCGTCCTGTACCGAGGGACAAAAAGACAATGGACAAAAGACAGCGATGCCGAGAGAACATGGAATGACGACTATTGTAACCGCTAAGACGCTTGCACGGGAGCCTATGTCGGTGAGATCACTTCTGCGCTAGCCTTGGAGAGCGAACTTGAAATTCGCCTGTCTGATCTAAAGATTGGATAGCTGGCGACAGGGTCTCACAAGGGCGATCGCCTTCAGCGTGAAAGACCTTCACGACCACGATACTCACGAATGACGCAAGGAGACGCGACATGGGAATCATTGCCTGGATCATATTTGGACTTATCGCCGGCATCATCGCCAAGGTGATCATGCCCGGCAAAGACCCCGGTGGCATTATCGTGACCAGCATCATAGGTATTCTGGGTGCTGTCATTGGTGGCTGGATCGGTACCCAGATGGGGTTTGGACAGGTGACGGGGTTCAATCTGGCCAGCTTCATCATCGCCGTGGCTGGTGCCATCATCCTGCTGATTCTATATCGGGTAATTCGCAAATAGTTGCTGACAGCCTGATGGCTGCTCCTCCTGTTCTGCTTGCCCTGTAAAAGCCTTCTCATGAAACAACGGCCAGTCGGCACATGCAGGCTGGCCGTTGTCTTGCATGGTCAAGTGACCTGCCCTGATGCTTTCGAGGATTGCTTATGCCCGATGCGCCGCCTGCGACTCATACTCCTGTCACCCACTCGACTGCGCTGCATTCTCTCTGCCAGCCACTATCACACGATGCCTTTCTTGAACATGCGCGCCAACTGCTCACTCGGCTGTATCCCGAGCGCTACGAAGAGGTGCTTCGGCGAATGGAGACACTGCTTGATTTCCATCGCCCGCAGCTCGCCCCTCGAATTCCTGCCGGAGAAGTACTCTGGAGCGAGCGCGATCAGTGGCTGATTACCTACGGCGACAGCCTGCAGCAACCTGATGAAGCGCCACTGGCCACCCTCAACGACTTTCTCGCCAGCCATTTGGGCGAATGCTTGTCCGGCGCTCACGTACTGCCCTTCTTCCCGTGGAGCAGTGACGATGGCTTCAGCGTGGTGCACTACCGCGAGGTCAATCCAGCGCTGGGAGGTTGGCAGGACATCCGCCGCCTGAGTGAGCAGCGTGATCTGATGGCTGACCTCGTCATCAACCACTGTTCTCGTGAATCATTGTGGTTTGCCGATTATCTGGCCGGTGTACAGCCTGGTCGTGACTATTTCATCGAGATGGACCCCGAGACCGATATCTCGGCAGTCGTGCGCCCACGCCCTTCTGCGCTGCTTACACCGGTGCATACTCGGCGCGGCCTGCGCCATCTGTGGGCGACCTTCTCGGATGACCAGATCGATCTCAACTTTGGCAATCCGGATGTGCTGCTGGAATTCATCGGCATCCTGCTTTACTACCTTGAGCAGGGCGCGCGCATGATCCGACTTGATGCGGTGGCTTTCCTATGGAAGCGCCTCGGCACCTCGTGCATTCATCTGGAAGAGACTCACGCCGTGGTGCGTCTGCTACGCGCCATCGTCGATCACCTCGCGCCTGGTAGCCTGTTGATCACCGAGACCAACGTGCCGCACACCGAAAACATGTCCTACTTCGGCCTGGACCGCCTTGTAGAGGCAGAACAAGAGGGTGGCAAGTCTGTTGCACAGGCGGATGAAGCCCACCTGATCTACCAGTTCACGTTACCGCCACTGACGCTGCACACCCTCACCTCGGGTGATGCCAGCGCTCTGACCGCCTGGGCCAACAGCCTGCCGACACTGCCAGCAGGCTGCAGCTACTTCAACTTCACTGCCAGCCATGACGGTATCGGAGTTCGTGCCTTGGAAGGACTATTGCCAGACCACGAACGCGACACGCTGGTGCGACTGGTGCATGACTTCGGCGGCTACGTCAGCATGCGTGCCAATCCGGGCCACCCCGACACACCCTACGAGCTCAACATCAGCTACTTCGATGCTCTCAAGGGCACGCGTCGTGGACGTGATCCGTGGCAGATCGAACGCTTCATCGCCAGCCAGACACTGATGCTGAGCCTGCAAGGTATCCCGGGGCTCTATATCCACTCATTGACGGCGACCCCCAATCACCAGGAAGGCGTCGAGCGCGACGGTCATCTGCGCGCCATCAACCGCCGCAAGTGGCATCGTGATGAGCTGGAGGCACTCCTTGCCAGCCCCAATACTGCAACGCACGAAGTCTTCCATGCCTTGAAGCGCCGCATGGAACTGCGCCGTGAAGAACCCTGCTTCCACCCGGATGCCCAGCAACACGTCTTCGACATGGGGCCAGACTTTTTTGTCTTCGAACGCGTCAACCATGAAGGCCGTCGTTTGCTGTTCGCCCTCAATGTGACCGATCAACCGCGCGTGTTGCCAGTGCCGGAGCATTGGCAGAACATGTCGCTGACCGACCACCTCTGCCATGACAAGGCCTTTGACCCCGACATGGCACGACGTCCCTATCAGGCTGCCTGGTTGATGGAGCAAACCGTACGCGCACCCGCCATTGAAGTCGTCTGACACTCACGAACAGACTCCTGACATCGATAAAAACGTGGCCTGATATCCACGAAAAAAGGGCTGCCAATGGCAGCCCTTTTTCATACCGCCATGAACTCATGCTTATCACATGACGCCTTGCCGCATATCTTCATCTCATGCCGAGTCGCTTACTGATTATCCAGTTCGACTGCCTCGTGCATACGCTCGAGCAAATCCGGCACGGCAGCCTGCACGCGGTTCCAGCTGGGGATAAACGGCTTGTCGCGTGGATTCTCGAGGAAGGCAGCCCCGGCATCCATGATATTGCCAGCGAATAGCTCCACAGCCGCCTCTTCACTGTGACGATCGACCGTCAGCCCATTCATCAGCGCATCGTTGTAGTAGGTCTCGATAAGATCCAGCGCGATGCGGTAGTAGGTCGCCTTGATGGTGCGGAAGGTTTCGCCATGAATCTCGACCCCCAACGTCGCCAGCTTGCGATACATCGCCTTGGCGATATCGAGGCTCATGCGATTGAGGCCGCCGAGGGCGTCCTCCTCCGACAATGGCTGGTGCTTGTGGTCATAGGCATCAGCGATATCGACCTGACACAGGCGCTTGGTGGAGTAATTGCGATGCACTTCCGAGAGCACACCGATCTCCAGCCCCCAATCGCTGGGGATGCGGATATCCGCCAGCACATCGGTACGCATCGAGAACTCACCCGACAGCGGATAGCGATAGCTGTCGAGATAATCGAGATAGGGTAGCGGCCCATAGACCTTCTTGAGCGCACGAATCAGCGGCGTCACCATCAGGCGTGCCACACGGCCATTCAGCTTGCCCTGGGCGATGCGCGAGTAATAGCCCTTGCAGAATTCATAGTGGAACTGTGGATGTGCGACCGGATAGATGAGGCGCGCCAGCAGGCTGCGGTCATAGGTCACGATGTCACAATCGTGCAATGCCACCGCCTCGGCAATACCGGAGGACTGTACATAACCAGAGCAGTACCAGACATTGCGTCCCTTGCCGGGTTCCATCGGCGCCAAGCCATGCTCGGCCAGCTCGTCATCGAGCGCGCGCAAACGCGGACCGTCATTCCACAGGATACGGTGATGCTGTGGCAGATGTGAGAAGAATTCCTTGGCATGTTCAAACTGGTCACGGTCGGCGCGGTCCAGCCCGATCACGATCTCGCTGAGATAAGGCACCTTGGCCAGCTCATCGACGATATGCTTGAGCGCCGGCCCTTCGAGCTCGGAGTAAAGCGACGGCAGGATGAGGCTCATCGGTCGCTTGCGCGAGAAGCGCATCAGGTCTGCCTCGAGGTCCTCTACCGGCC
The DNA here is from genome assembly GCF_002213105.1 of Cobetia sp. QF-1. NCBI lineage: Bacteria > Pseudomonadati > Pseudomonadota > Gammaproteobacteria > Oceanospirillales > Halomonadaceae > Cobetia > Cobetia sp. QF-1. The sequence continues at coordinate 369,474 of NZ_NBVS01000002.1, read as the reverse complement.
GATCGGTCAAGTTATGGAAGTTGGTGATGATGCCGTTCTGATAGAAATCGCTCATGTCAGCTCCTCGTGGCGTAGTCGTGATGCGTGAATCCATTCGCTAACCAGTGAGACAGCCCTTCGACCCATCCCGCAGGCCCCGGGGCGCTCGCGCGGTAGCAACGCCGCTCATCTTCCAGTCCGGGAAAAGCTGCCAGCTCGCAGTCACGCTGCGAGGTATCGCCAACGCCCGGAATCAACACGCCGTTATCCACCGCCGCCAACAGCGGCAAGTCATTGGCACCATCGCCAAATCCCAGCGTCCACGGGCGGGTGCGCTCACACAGCCGATAGCGGGCAATCAAATAGCGGGCTGCAACGCCCTTGTCTGTCAGGCCAGTGACATGATGAAAACGGCCGCCACGCGTCAGACGAAGATCATTGGCCGTCAGACGCGCCTTGAAAGCCTCTAGCCGCTCAGGAGTGTCGTTCCAGACCAGCGGCTCGCTGGCATCGCGACATGCAGCCAGAGCCCCCTCTTCTGGTGCCAGCCCCGTCAGCGCACAGATGCGTTCGACACTCATGGCAGCAAAGCCTTCGAAGGAAAATTCCGTCGCCAGCGTCTCAAGCACTTCCAGAATCGTGTTGCGTGGCGTCGCCACGGCCACACGGCACAGACCATGCTCGTCCGGTGCACTGGCCTCTTGCAGGGGATAGGCGGCAAGCCAATGTGCGGGCAATGCCACCACACCACCGTTTTCTGCAATCCACGGCTGACCGGCAAGCCCCAGAGACTTCATCAACGGCGCGAGCTCTGCTGCGGTCTTCGAGGTGTTCGGCACTACCCAAGCCCCGCGAGCGCGCAGACGTGTCAGCCAGGCACGCGCTGGGCCAGGCGAGTAATCGTGATGATCCAGCAATGAGCCATCCAGATCGGTCAGCAACAGCAAGGGCGGTTGTACCTCGGACATGAGTGCTCTCCTTATAAGGCGCCTCTGCATCTCAACCCCACATCTCATTTCGACATGCGTAGCGAGAACATTGCAGGGAATGTGCCACTCTGGTGCACCTGTAACGGTAGCCCACCTATATTATCCTCAGTAGCGCGAACATGACGCCCTGAACGCACCATCGTGATGCGTTAAAACACTGATTACTCATGCCGTGCAACATTACAGCGCAACCAAAAACGCCCTCGCGAGAGCGAAGGCGTTTTGAGTCAAGACTGACTATTCAATAAAGCCTGAATCAGTCAATAAGCACTAGACCAACCATAGCGATAACTGCGGCCACAGTAACAACAGCGCCAACACGCACAGCTGAATGGCGATGAATGGCAGCAGCGATACGAAGATATCCTTGAGGCTGATACCTTCGGGCGCCACACCTTTGAGATAGAAGGCGGCAGGCCCGAAGGGAGGCGACAGGAAGGACACCTGCATATTGACCGCAAACAGCACGCCGAACCACACCGGGTCGTAACCGAGCTGAATGATGATCGGCACGAAGATCGGCAAGGTCAGCATCGCGATGCCGATCCAGTCGAGGAACAGCCCCAGCAGCAGCAGGATCGCCATCATCACCATGATGATCGCCAACGGCGGAATATCGAGGCCGAGAATCATGCTCGACACGAAGCGATTGCCCCCCATCAGGTTGTAGACCCCGACCAGTGCCGCCGCCCCGATACCGATCCAGATGATCATGCCGCAGGTGTTCATGGTCTGGGACAGCGCACGCTGCATCAGCGTGATGGAGAATTCACCACGCAGCATCACCGCCACCAGCACGCCGAAGCTGCCCATCGCCGCCGCCTCCGTCACCGAGGCCACTCCGCCATAGATGGAGCCCAGCACCAGTCCCGCGATGATCGCCGGCACGCCGACGGCCTTGAGCAGCTCACGCTTGCTCTGGAAGCTGGCACGCCGCTCCTCCTCGGGCATCACCGGCCCCAGCGCGGGATTGCGCAGGCAGCGGATCAGCACATAGAGGATATAGCTTGCCATCAGCACAATAGCCGGGGTGATCGCGGCGGTGAACAGATCGGCAATCGACTGGTTGGCGATCAGGCCATAGATGATCAGCACGATGGAGGGCGGCATCATGGTGCCCAGTGAACCACCGGCACACACCACGCCGATGGCGATGTGCTTGTCATAGCCGAGCCGGAGCATCTGCGGCAGCGCCAGAATCCCCAGCAGCACGATCTCGCCGCCGATGATGCCGGACATCGCAGCCAGGAAGAACGCCACCACGATGGTCTGGATCGCCACGCCACCCGGCAGACGTCCGGCCATCACGCGCATGGCATTGAACAGGTCCTTGGCGATGCCGGAACGATCAAGCAGCGACGCCATCAGCACGAACATCGGCACCGCGACCAGCGAGTACTCAGTGATGAAGCCGTAGACACGACTGGTGACCAGCGGCAGTGCCATCGGTCCGAACCAGCCAAAGGTATAGCCCAGCGCCACCAGACCGGTGACGAACGCCAGTGGAAGGCCGGTAACCAGCAGCGCGAAGATCGCGCCTACCAGCAGCATCGTAGCCGTTGCGATATCCATCAGCGCTTCTCCTCATCAATGCGAACATCGCTGTGCGAGTCCGAACGCGGGAAGAAGGTCTGATAGAGATGCCACAGCGCCTGCAACGTCATCACCGCTAGCGCAAACAGGATCACGCCCTTGGTCATCGCCGGAAAGGGCGGATTCCATGAAGTGCCGGAGCGCTCCAGTTGCCACGCGCCCAGCGGGCTGTGCGATGCACGCCAGAACATGACCCACGCCGCGTAGCTCATCGCCACACAGAACACGAGTGTCATGATGTCGTTGAAGCGATCTAGCCACTGACGGAAGCGCTCGCCCACCATGTCGTACAACACGCGCACACGAATGTGGCGGTTGTTGGCCAATGCGGCAGGCCCGCCGAGCGCGAAGCTGGTCGCGACCAGGAAGATCACCGTCTCGTGGACCCACGAAGTCGGCGAATCCAGGCCATAGCGCATCACGACCTCGAAAACACTGATCCCCATCGCCAGCAGCACTATCCATGCCGCGGCACGTGTGCCCTTGCCGACCCAGCGATCAAGCGGCGTGCGGGTACCGAGATCGGGATCGTGGTCGTCTGACGCTTCCGGCAAGCCGGGTGACGCCACATCATGTTCTGCCATATCGAATTCCTTGCTGACTCACTGCAGTGATTACCGACGTCTTGTGAACGACGACCGGCGTGCCCTCAGAGCACACCGGTCGTCATTGCTGCGCCTTGAAATACAGAGGGGAGCGCATAGGGCAGGCTTACATCAGATTGCGCTCGGTCAAGAAGCTGACCACGGATTCGTAGACCTTGCCGGTCAGCTCGTTCTTCTCGGCCCACACCTTCCACTCTTGCTGAGCGATACGACGGAACTTGGCGCGCTCTTCCGGTGCCATGTCGATGACTTCGACATCCGGATTGGCACGTGCCGCACTGACAGCCTTGAGATCACGCGCCTTGAGCGTGAAGACCATGTCGTAGGCCATCGAGTCGGTGGCCGTTTCCATGATCGCCTTGAGATCCGCCGGTAGGCCGTCCCAGATTCCCTTGTTCATCGACACCGCCACCATCGGAAGCGAGTGGAAGCCCGGGTAAGACGGATACTTGGCGAAGCTGTGCAGGCCCTGATCATCGTTGGTCGCAAAGACGGTGTAATCAGCCGCATCGATCACGCCCTTCTCAAGCCCGGTATAGACCTCAGAACCCGGCAGATTGACGGGTGCGGCACCCGCCTTCTGGAAGATGTTGTAGACCATGCCTTCTGGCGCGCGCACCTTGAGACCCTTGAGATCATCGACAGTACGAATCGGACGCTTGGAGACAAACGACTCAAGGCCGGTCGCGCCCGCGCCGATCAGATGCACGCCGTAAGGCTCGACCAGCTCGTTGTAGAGCTCCTCGCCACCGCCATGCTGCATATACTCGAGATACTCAAGCGGATCGCCCCAGGCACCGACCAGATTGCCCAACATGCCAAAGGCCGGATTTTGTCCAGAGAAGTAGGATGGATCAGTCAGGTGGCCCTGCAAAATACCGGAGCTGACCGCATCCAGCGTCTGATTGGCTTGCACTACGGCATTGACCGGCAATATCTCGATGGCGATGCGGCCATCTGACATGGTCTTGATGTTGTCGGCCCAGGCCTTCTTGACCTCAAACTGCGGTTCACCCGCGGTTTCGGAGGTCTGGAAGGTCCACTCATACTCAGCGGCCCAACTTGGCGACGCCATCAGAGTGGCTGCTACAGCGGTCGACAACATTAGCGTGTTGAGAGAGAAACGTGACGGCATGGCGATGGAAAGCGGCATGGTGAAGCTCCTGGCTTGTTGTTATGACGTAGCATTTTGGAGTGCTGTTTGGGTGTTAGATATGCAGGTTCAGATTCAAGCTCGCACAGAGATTCAGCCTAGCGGGGCTGACAGACTGGGCAACTGACCGAAGCGGCGCAGTAGCTCAAGCGGCTCCTGGGCGCGCCCTGGATTAGTGATGCTCTCGGGCGATGCCAACCCCAAATCACGTGCAGTACGGTCCAGCACACTCAGTGTCGCGGCGTGTGCAGCTTCAGGCTGGCGTAAGCGAATCGCCTCCATCACCGCCCGGTGACGGCCGAGGCTATCGCCCAATTCCGAAGCATTGTGATTGGAGGTAGCGACCAGCAGGCTGATGGACGGTTTGAGCACATGACCCAGCTGCGCCCAGATGACGTTGTGCGTCGCGGCGAAGATGGCGTCATGAAAGGCGATGTCGGCGGTATCGAATTCGGCCATCGCACTGCCACCGCTGACGGCAGCAGCCATGCCGTTATAGGCCTGCTCGATGGCCGAGAGGTCTTGAGCGGTCGCTTCCGTTGCGGCCAGTGCGGCGACAAACGGTTCGATGGAGACACGAAAAGCATAGATATCGCGTGCCAGCTGCGGGTGCGGCATTGCGTAGCGTGTCATCCACCCCGTCACGCGCGGATCAAGAAGGTGCCACTCACTAAGTGGATTGACTCGTGTCCCCTGCCCCGTCGTGCGAGTGAGAATACCGGCGTTGACGAGGCTCTGGATGGCGGTGCGCACCGTGGCACGGCTCTGAGCATGTTGATCGCAGAGATCAAGCTCACGGGGGATCAGGCTGCCAGGCGGGTAGCGGTTCTCAAAGATGGCCTGAGCCAGCCACTCGGCAACATCGATGCGCGTGGCTGTCGGCGACTCCGTCGAATGCGGACGACTGGCGTCCGAGCGAGAAGAGGTCATGGTGTGGCATCCCTTGATGGCGTGGCGCGATTGTTGTTTGAAGTGGTCCTTACCCTCGAGGTTTTTACTCTCAAGGACTTTGCTCTCAAGGTCTTTGTTCTCAAGGTCTTTGATTCTCGAGAACTTCGCTTCAGCGCGCTCTTGTCCGTCAAGGAATAGCTCATGTCTGACATGACAACAAGTCAGCTTAGACCAACGACGGGCCCCGACTTTGGTCACGCATTTTTGCAACCGCATGTTGCAAAAGGGCTTTCTCAGAATTCATGCCAAGCGTTTTCATGGCCTCCTCTCTCCTCCTTTTACTGTCACTTGCCTCTATTCGGCTTGAACTCACAACATTTCACTCAATAATTCGCACAGCGATTGAAACCGAGTGATAGGAGTGCAGGATGCTTTCATGCCTGACGACAATGAGTCTTGTGTATATTTCAGGAAAGTGATTCAATCCTCGGCCAATATTTATTGCCAATGAGAAATAGAATAATGAATTCAAAATACACAGAATATAAAGTGTCGCATATTGCAGAAGGCGGTTGTGGCACCGTTATTTTAGGAGCTTCGGGTATTCCACTGAAGCGGCTGGAAGCGGAGCTTAATTTGCAAGCTGCGGATGGCTGGAATGTCGTTTTCCAACTCGTCGAGAAAAAGCGTTTCTGGTTGTTCTGGACACGCGAAGCTATCGTTATTACTTTTGGTCGTTGATCGTTTGAAAAAATTGATACTCTTTTTAATACAGCGTTATCGCACGACAGGCGGCAGCAAGCGGTGGTTCGGAATTGAATGTAATTTCGAACCCACGTGCTCACTTTACACATATCAAGCCATTGAAAGATTTGGGGTCTGGGCGGGCATCAAGATGGGGTTCAATAGAATAAAGTGCTGTAACCAAAGAGATATTGCCTGTAAACACCAAGATCCTGTACCCGAGGAATAGCCCTTTGCTCAACAAGGCAGCGGTATCACTGGAAGAAGAACGCCTACGCAGTGAAATCAATCAGCTTGATAGCGAGCAGCGGAAGGAATTCTACTCAAAGGCCAAAGAGCGCCTCAAGGATCCCGATACCTACGCAGTACTTAGCTGGAGTGCAGTGCTGGGGCTGCATCATTTCTATCTAGGGAAATGGCAGCGTGGCGTGTTTGACATATTAGCCATGTGTCTTGGTCTGTATCTTCTATTCTACCTTGAATCGTGGCTAGGGTTGGCGATCATTATCATTATTTTCATCTTCGAATTATGGCAGTTGTTCCGGTCCCAAGTCATCATTCGAGATTGGAATAACACGATATATAGACACATACTCATCGAGATACTCAACAAGCACACCAGCTCGCACACACTCAAGATAGATGAATAATTTACGCTCTGACGCAATTCACATCACCGTGCCTCATAAGGTGCTGTCGGTGGCCATCAAAGCGTCGATATTATGCAAATCGCACGCGCCCGACACTCACCAGATGTTCGGCGCCACTGTCAGCGACAACTGTCTTGACCAACTTTTCCCCCGCCTCACCGAAGCTGCTGGACAACTCAATCTGATTCACGCCCTGTGCGACTAGCTCGCTGACCAGCCGCTCAGCGGCCCTGAGTGAACTCAGCGTAGCCACTGACAGGCGCACTACACCGCTGCCCTGACTATTCAGGGAGGTATTGCCACTACTCTCGACCAGAATCAAGAACGCGTAATGCTGCATGCTGGCCATGGCAGCCTCCTTGCAAGAAGATAAAAAGTACTCAGTGTGAGACTAGCCTGTTGGGTAGCCAATGCAGGCTGACTTTTCTGAGCCAGCGGCCACGTGATAACTGATACAGAAGAAACGTACATCGCCCATGAAAAAACGCCTGCCGCGAAAGCGACAGGCGTTTTTTCATGCCTGACCTTGAATCCGCCCACGTGAATAATCAGGCGGACTCATGTCCACGCGTTTACGCGTAAACCGGCAGACGTGCACAGACGGTAGAAACCTTGGCCTGTACTTCAGCTTCGACAGCGGTGGAATCGCCCGCCACCATTGCGTCGAGGATGTCGCAGATCCAACCAGCCAGCTCCAGACACTCTTGCTCATTGAAGCCACGAGTCGTGACCGCCGGGGTACCGATACGCAGACCAGAAGTGACGAACGGCGACTGCGGATCACCCGGGACGGCATTCTTGTTGACGGTGATGTGGGCACGACCCAACGCAGCGTCAGCATCCTTACCCGTCAGGCCCTGCTTGACCAGCGACAGCAGGAACAGGTGGTCTTCGGTACCGCCGGAGACGACTTCGAAGCCACGTTCGATGAATACGGATGCCATCGCCTGAGCATTCTTGACGACCTGCTTCTGGTAGGTCGTGAAGGCCGGGTCCATCGCTTCCTTGAAGCAGATCGCCTTGGCCGCGATGACGTGCATCAGCGGGCCACCTTGGCCACCCGGGAAGACAGCAGAGTTCAGCTTCTTCTCGATAGCGGCATCACCTTCAGCCGACAGGATCAGACCGCCACGCGGACCGCGCAGAGTCTTGTGCGTAGTGGTGGTGACGACGTGCGCGTGGGGCAGCGGGCTCGGATAGATACCCGCCGCAACCAGACCGGCCACATGTGCCATGTCGACCAACAGGTAGGCACCGACTTCGTCAGCGATCTTGCGGAACTCGGCCCAATCGATGATCTGGGAATAGGCGGAGAAACCGGCGATGATCATCTTCGGCTTGTGCTCACGCGCCAGACTCGCCACTTCGGCGTAGTCGATCAGGCCGTTCTCACCCAGACCATACTGTACGGCGTTATAGTGCTTGCCGGAGAAGTTAGGGCGTGCGCCGTGAGTCAGGTGACCCCCCGCATCCAGACTCATGCCCAGAATGGTGTCGCCCGGCATGACCAGTGCCTGGAAAACAGCACTGTTGGCCTGGGAACCGGCGTGCGGCTGAACGTTGGCATAGGTGGCGCCGAACAGTTCGCAGGCACGATCAATGGCCAGCTGCTCGACCTTGTCGACGAACTCACAACCGCCGTAGTAACGCTTGCCCGGATAGCCTTCAGCGTACTTGTTGGTCAGCTGAGTGCCTTGTGCCTGCATGACCCTGGGGCTTGCGTAGTTCTCGGAGGCGATCAGCTCGATGTGAGCTTCCTGGCGAACGACTTCGTCGTCCATGGCGCTCAGGAGCGCATCATCAAAACCGGCAATCTGCATGTCACGGGTGAACATCGGGTGTCCTCGCCTGAAGGGTGATGACGACAGCGATTTCCGGCTCCGCCGGTTCGCTATCTAGGGATAAGATCAGGACCAGCATGATACCTCAGCCAGCGGTCTGATTCACATGAATCGGCATCATTGTTAATGCAAAGCGGCCTCACGAACAAAGGAACGTCCATGAGGCCGCAAGACAGGCTATTCACCCCTGCGCGAAGGTGTCATTCAAGGTGTCATTGCAAGGCGCGCAGACCCGCCATCGGGGGCTGACGCCGTACTTCGCGTGACAGCCAGAAACCCAGTCCACCGACCAGCAGTGCCCCCAGCAGTGGCAGGCTGATCCATAGCCACGGATGCAACGCCACCGGCAATCCCAACCAGCCGGAATAGAGCCCGACCGCCGCCCCTTCGGCCAGCATGGCCCCTAGTAGACCACTGAGCCCACCCAACAGCACGAATTCTGCGGCTTGAAGGCGAGCGAGCAAGCTCTGGCCTGCGCCAAACACCTTGTAAAGCGCACCTTCGTGCTCGCGCGCCGGACGGCTTGCCACCAGCGCGGCATACAGCACGCTGGCCCCTGCCAGCAGTACTAGCCCCAGAATCAGCTCCACCGCCCGTGAGACTTGGGCGATCAACTCCTGTACGCGTGTGAGAATCGCGTCGATATTGATCAGCGACACGCTGGGATAGTCACGCACCAGCGGTGCCAGCTTGCGCTCATCCTCGAGATGGAAGGCGGTCATGTAGCTGTGCGCAAAGTCATCCAATGCTCCCGGCGGGAAGATGACATAGAAGTTGGGCTGGAAGCTGTCCCAATCGACGAAGCGTGTATTGACCACTTGCGTCTTCACGACCTCACTGCCGACGGTAAATGACAGCGTATCGCCCAAGGTGAGCCCCATGCGCTCCGCGAGGTCCTCTTCCATCGAGACGGGTACGCCCTGCTCATCAGCAATGGCAGCACGCTGTGTCTGATTGGCATCCGCAAAGGTTTCCAGTGGCGTCCAATCACCAGTCGTCAGTCGGTTATGAGACGGCAGATCACGATGCCAGGTCAGGTTGAGTTCACGCTGAGGTACACCCTTGTCTCCATCGCCCTCGGCGCCTTCCTGCATGCCACCCGCCGCCTGCCCTTCGCTCCTTCCTTTGCCCTGCCCTTCACCCGCGGCAGCATTTTCCAGTGCACGCTGCTGTGAACGGCCCAGCAAGGAGTCTCCCTTGAGTGCCGTGATACGTCCTCGCACCATCGGGTAAAGCTCGTTCTGGCTGTCACCGGCCTGTTCGTCAACAAGAGTCGTCAGCTGCTCACCGAAGGCCTGCTGCTGACCCGGTTGAATGTTGATGGCGAAATGATTGGGTGCATTGACGGGAATCTGCGCCTGCCAACGGCTGATAAGATCTCCGCGCACCAGTGCGATCAAGGCTACCGCCGCAAAGGTCACGGCAAAGGCGACTAACTGACCGAGACTCGCGCCACGCCGTCTGGCCAACAGACCACCAGCAATGCGAATTGGGCGACTCCAGCCGCCCTGGCCTCGCATGCGCGCCACGATGCGCACCATCAGCGCCAGCAACAGATGACCCACGACCAGCAATACACCTAGCCCGATGATGCCACCGACCAGCAAGCCAGCCGCCAACACCAGGTCCCCTGAGTAGAGCCACATCAGCGCGCCGAACACCAGACTCGCCATCGCCACGACGATCCACGCCGAAGCCGGCATCGGCGCCAATTCACGCCGCAGCACCTTGAGCGCACTGACCTGACGCAAACGCAGCAGCATCGGGCCTGCAAAGCCCACCAGCACCGCTAGTGCCGTCAGAATGCCCAGCGCCAACGGCAGTGGGCCCGGTGCAGGCAGTTCCAGTGGCAAGAAGCGCTCCAACAGGGCCACCAGACCCATCTGGCCCAGCAGACCAAGCACGGCACCTGCAGTACTCGCCAGCAATGCCAGCCAGCCCAGCTGAGCGGCAAACAGACGTGACAGTTGACGCTGGGAGGCACCAAAGCAGCGCCATAGTGCGGCACTGTCCAGATGACGCTCGACATAGCGTCGCGTCGACATCGCCACCGCAACACCCGCCAACAACACTGCCACCAGACCCGCCAGGCTCAGATACTTGTCGGCGCGCTCCAGCGAGCGCCCTAGTCGTGGACGATCTTCACGCACATCCTTGAGACGCACCTCAGCGTTGTTGGCGCTCGCCAGCAGTGGCGCAATGGCCTCACGCGCCTGCTGCACCTGAGCCGGGTCACCGGCCGCCAACAGGCGATATTCCCTCCGCGAGCCAGGCTGGATCAGTCCGGTAGCATCGAGATCGGCCATATTGAACATCAGTCGCGGGCTGAACTCAGAGAAACCGCCCTGCTGGTCCGGCTCGCGCGTGATCAAACCAGTCAGTGTCAACTGCTTGCGGCCCACGGTGAGGGTATCGCCAAGCTCCAATGACAGCGCCATGGCAAGGCGCGGCACGACCCAGGCCTCACCTGGCGGTGGAATCGCCGCACGGGCATCTGATGCTTCATCGTTCGCCGCGTCTGTCTGACCAGCACCGGCATTCGGCTCGGCATCAGATTCCAGCTCGACATTGCCCATCAGAGGGTAGCCCGACGACACCGCCTTGAGACTGGAGAGCACGAAGTTGTCACCCTGCGAGGCCATCGAGACCATACCCAGCTGCGGCGACATGGTGAGCCCAGCCTCTTCAAAGGCTTGCGTAAAACGTGGATCGAGCGGATTGCTGGATTCCAGCACCAGATCACCGCCCAGCAACTGACCTGCCTGACGCGTCAGACCGCGATCAAGACGATCCAGAAAAAAGCCAATCATGGTGGTCGCGGCAACCGCCAGCATCAATGCCAGAAAGAGTGCGCGCACATCACTGGCACGCAGATCACGCATCAGACCCCGCAATGCCAACGGCAAGCGTGCAGCACGAGAACGTCGTGATCGAGTAGAAGACGTCGCAGTGGCTTCAGACATCCTGTCCTCCTTGCAATGGTGCGACAGCGGGCGCACTCGTACCGTCCTGCCACTCAACCAGATTGCCGGCTTCGAGATTCAGGCAACGATCACAACGCCGCGCCAGCGTCAGATCATGTGTGACCAGAATCAGTGTCGTGCCGCGTTCACGATTGAGCGTGAACAAAAGGTCCGCAATTCGATCACCCGTCGCGGTATCCAGATTACCGGTCGGCTCATCGGCAAACACCAGACCCGGCCCCGCGACGAAAGCCCGTGCGATCGCCACGCGCTGCTGCTCACCACCAGACAGATGGCGTGGCAGGTGGTCCATGCGCTCCGCCAGCCCGACACGACCCAGCCAGTCACGCGCCTTGGCCTCGATATCGCCCTGAGGGGCTAACTCCAGCGGCATCAGCACATTTTCCAGTGCGGTCAGAGTCGGTAGCAGCTGAAAATTCTGGAACACGAAGCCGACCTGCCCCGCGCGCAGCGCCGCACGTCCATCTTCATCGAGCCCGGCAAGCGAGGTGCCAAACAGGCGAATATCCCCTTCCGTCGGGCTATCCAGGCCCGCCAACAGTCCAAGCAACGTGGACTTGCCAGAGCCGCTGGCACCGATGATCGCCACGCTCTCACCGGCATTCACGCATAGCTCGAGCTGTTCAAGGATGGTCAAGCGACCTTCCCTACTGGCAACACGTTGCGCCAGCCCCGTGACTTCCAATACTGCCTTGGGCGCCGAAATATCCGCGCCTGACTGCGTGTCTGATGACGCATGATCCGACGTGAGCGGCACGTCGTTAATGGAGACGTTATGTGACATCGTGTCTGCTCGCTTATGGTAGAGAGCGAATCGGGCCTGGGCCCTGGCTCAAGAGATGATGATCGAAGATGGCAACCTGAAAGTGTATCTACCTACCTGCATACAATGTGTCTGAAAAGACAGCTCGGACAACGCCCGATGAAGACGGAGATGATCAATGCGAATACTGTTCGGATGGCACCTGGCCCGCGTGTACAGAAATACTCCCTCGCGCCGCCTTCTGCCGACGCTGAGAAAGACGCTCGCCCCCGCCATGTTGGCCAGCCTGTTGATGCTGAGCCCACAAGCCGCGTTTGCTACCGCTGAAGGTCCGTGGCTGGTGGTGGGCGATTCCATCTCGGCCGGGTATGGCATTGACAGCAGCCAAGGCTGGGTCGCACTGCTCGACGAGCGCCTCGACGAGGCTCTGGGCGAGGATGCACCGCAGGTCATCAATGCCAGCATCAGCGGCGACACCACCGAAGGTGGACTCAATCGTCTGCCAGCCCTGCTCGACAAACATCATCCGTCACTGGTGATGATCGAGCTGGGCGGCAACGATGGACTGCGCGGCCTACCTCCTACCCGCATGCAAGCCAATCTGGCCAGCATGCTGGAGTCGGTCAAGGATAGCGGCGCCCAACCGGTGCTACTGGGCATCGAGATACCGCCCAACTATGGCCCGGCCTATACCGATGCTTTCCGTCAGGTCTACCGCACGCTGGAAAGCGAATACTCGGTACCGCTGGTGCCCTTCATCCTCGAGGGCATTGCTACTGCGCCGGCCAGTCAAAAGCTGATGCAGCAAGACCGCATCCACCCCACCGCCAAGGCTCAACCGATGTTGCTGGATATCATCTGGCCAACACTGGAACCTCTCGCGGAATGATCATGCCTCATTGCCGAGCCGTCCATGCGCCATGCTGACAGCCTGCACGCACCAACCTTGCCGCGAGATGACAAGCAAGAGATGGCTATCTACTGCGTGTCGCGACCGTTTTGGCCTCCCCACCAGAGAGCAACGCCATGAGCAAAGCTGACAAGCACAAGAGCGACAAGAAAAACGACAAGAACACCAGCAACTCCAAGCAGAAAGACGTCCTCAAGGGCCCACGCATGACACTGGGGCCAGTCTCCAGTGATGCCTATCCCTATGACGAGCGCCTCAAACGCAAGCTCTACAAAGCCGAAAAGCGCGCGCTGCAGATCGAACTGCTCAAGGTCCAGCATTGGCTGCGCGACAGTGGTGAGCGACTGGCCATCGTCTTTGAAGGTCGTGATGCTGCGGGCAAGGGCGGCACTATCAAACGCTTCATGGAGTACCTCAATCCCCGCTTTGCGCGCATCGTCGCATTGGACAAACCCAATGAGACGGAAAAGGGTCAGTGGTACTTCCAGCGCTATGTGACGCGCTTTCCGACCAGTGGCGAGATCGTGCTGTTCGATCGCAGCTGGTACAACCGTGCCGGCGTCGAGACGGTGATGGACTTCGCCACACAAGAGGAAGTCGAGCGCTTCCTCGTACAGGTGCCTCAACAGGAGCGTCTGTGGGTCGAAGACGGCCTGCACCTGGTAAAACTGTACTTCTCGGTATCCCGCGAAGAGCAATCCAATCGTTTTGCCAAGCGCGCCGCAGACCCGCTGACCCATTGGAAGCTATCACCGATGGACGCCGTGGCGCAGGAGAAGTGGGATGAGTACACCAATGCCGCCGAGGCCATGTTCGCGCGCACCCACAGCCGACACGCGCCCTGGACACTGATTCGTTCCGACGACAAACGCCGCGCCCGCATCGGCGCACTACGTCATGTGCTCAGTCAACTCGACTACCCCGGCAAGGACAGTAAGCTGATCGGCACACCGGATCCGCTGATCGTGGTGGATGCCGAGCGACTGATCCTGCCAGACGACGACAAGAAAAATGGCTAGATCTCTAACGATGTAGCTCTAGACTTCTAGCGGTGCGGGCGTTTTCTGTAACTGTTGCAGACCCAATCCGGCAAGTATCAGTATCAATCCAGCAAGGGTCGAGGTGAGGATTGGCTCTCCGACGATGAAGTGCAGCAGCGTCAATGAGATGGGCGGTGACAGGAAGATCAGATTGGACACCTTCGCGGTGCGCGACACCTTGTGAACTGCCATTTGCCACAGCACGAAGGCGATGCCCATCTCACACAGCCCGACATAGACGCCCGCCGCCAGCGCCTGCGGATTAGCACTCTCGCCGATGAAATTACCGAACCCCGGCCCTATCGCGACCAACACTGTCAGCACTGGCACCGCGACGCTGAAGTTTTGCCACTGAGCCACCAACGGCGCGCGCGCATCACGCGCATTTAGTAGCCAGTAAAGTGCCCATAATAACGTCGAGCCCAGCGCTAACCCGACACCTAGCGGATCAGCGAAGGCCACGTTGAACACCTCGCCACGGGTGGCGATGGTCCACACACCGGCGTAAGCGATCAGCCCTGCTGCGACATCGATTCGCGTCAGCCGCTGCGCCAGAATCGGTACCGCGAGAAAGGCCATCGCCAGCGCCCAGGTATAATTCAGTGCCATGGCCTCTTGCCCCGGCAGGCGTGCATAGGCACCGAACAGCACCAGATAGTAGCCGACCGGATTCATCAACCCCGCCCATAGCGCCGTACGCCATCCTCCTCGCCACCCTGTCGTAAGCGCTTCACGCAACTTGCCCTGGCGCCACATCAGCACACCGATCAGCAGCCAGGAAACCAGCGCCGCCAACCACACCAGCTCCAGCGGCGTCATCTGCACCAATGCAAGCTTGAAGGCGGTCGCGACGGTCGACCACAAGCCAACCGCACCGAGCCCGTAAAGCATGGCTTCCCTGTCCTGACTCATGGCATCCTTCCTCACATTTCTGGTATTGCCTTCCTGGCAACGATAATGACAGCTGCCATGGCGCTCTGGCGACAAGCTCGAGCATGGCGCGCCCTGCCTACCGCTGCAAGCGGGGCCATTGAAAGGAATCTCGTGAATGACTCCTGTAACTGATCCGCAGGCACTACCTGCTCAAGACCCGCCCACTACAGCACTGGTTAGCGCCTATCGCCTCGATGGCAAGGGTGGCGGCACCTTGCTGGATGACGCAGAGTTACGCCGTGAATGGCAAAACCCCGAGGCCCTGATCTGGATGCACCTCGACTACACCCGTGGTGACGTCAACGACTACCTCGAGGGTATTGCCCAGTTGGATGACCCCAGCATCGAGGCGCTGACTGAACTGGATACCCGCCCTCGCGTGGCACGTTTCGGAGGAGGCATGGTCACGACGCTGCGCGGCATCAACCTCAATCCTGGTGCTGCACCGGAAGACTTACTCTCGCTGCGCCTGTGGATGAATCCAACACGACTGATCACCCTGCGTCGGCGCCCTTTTCAGTCAATCACCCAGGTACGTGAACAGCTGGAAGCGGGGCAAGGTGCCGAGAGTATCTCCTGGCTATTGGCGATGATCAGTGACGCACTGGTGGACCGCGTGGCTGAACTCAGCCATCGCCTCGATGAGCAGCTGGCCGTCATCGAGGAGGATCAGCTCAATGATGTGGATATTGATCCTGATGACATCACCCGCCTGCGCCGCCCGCTGATCACCTTGCGCCGTTTCATGGGCCCACAACGTGACTGCCTCGCCCAGCTCGCGCAGGGGCCGCTATGGATCGATGAGTCAGCACGGCTCGACCTTCGTGAGATTGCCAACCAGCTATCGCGCTATGTGGAAGATTTCCAGGCCATGCAAGAACGCGCGTTGATCATTCACGAGCAGCGCACGAGTGAACACAACGAGCAGCTCAACCAGCGCATGTATCTGCTGTCCGTCATCACTGCCGTCTTCCTGCCGCTGGGTTTTCTCACCGGCCTGCTAGGCGTCAATGTCGGCGGCATTCCCGGCAGCGATAGTCCGTGGGGCTTCACTATCTTCGCCGGCATGATTCTCGGCGTGGTGGCGATGCAGATGTGGCTGCTCAAGCGCAAGAAATGGTGGTGAAACCGTTCAAGACGAAGTGGTGCCCTGTTCGCGGCTGGCACGGTCGATATGACCGAGATCGCGTTCAGGGTCGAGTACATCGCGCACACGCTGCTTGAGATCACGACTGTCAGGGAAGCCTCCCTCGCGCTTGCGCTCCCACAGTACCTGCCACTCGGTATCGGGAGATGCCTGACAGAGCACTTCGAAATGGCCGCCATGACTGGGCGCGAGGGCAACCTCGCCAAGGTCCTCCCCGAAGGTGGAGAGTAGCTCCTGTGCATACCAGGCGGCCCTCAACAGCCAGTTGCAGCCAGTGCAATAGTGAATACGAATCTTGATAGTGGATGAGTGTTCCATGAGTGCATGCTTTCCTGTCGTTGGAAAATGGGGCGCTGCGCTCACTTCACTGCAGTGATACCGCAAGGTCAATGCCCAGTTGCCAGCCCTGCACTGGGCATTGATTGACTGACGCATGATAATGGCGTCTCAGCCGTCGATCTGCGGAGCCTCTCATGCAAGACCCCTCGCCTGTTTCTGCTTCTGCTTCTGCTTCTGCTTCATCAAGTGCCGCACAGAGTCGCTTTTTCGAGCGTATGACGGGCGATGAAGACTCGCGCATATGCAAGGATATTTCTGAAGATGCCTGCCATCAGCAATCCGGCAACTTCATGCGTCACCTGCTGGCCTCGCTGGGCACCAAACTCGCCGACGAGCTGGCTAGCGCACGTCTGGTACTGCCGTGGCTATTGGGCCTGATCGGTGCACCGATATGGATGGTCGGCCTGCTGGTACCGATTCGAGAAGCCGGTGCCCTTCTGCCGCAATTGCTGGTGGCGGGGTTTATCCGCCCACTGCCTCAGCGCAAATGGGTGTGGGCCGCAGGGGCTACGTTACAAGCATTGATGGCGCTTGGATTGGTCATTCTCACTCTGCTGGCCGAAGGTGACTCACCATCTCGTCATGGCCTGGACGGCACCTTGGCAGGCAGCCTGATGCTGGTACTGCTGGCCATACTGTCTCTGGGACGTGGTGTGGCCTCGATCGCGACCAAGGATGTGCTGGGCAAGACGATCGCCAAGCAGCGCCGTGGCCGCTTGATGGGCTGGAGCGGCAGCGTGGCCGGTGCAATGACACTGATTGCGGGTGGGTCACTGATGCTGATGGGGCAGCAGCCCGGACAACAGGTGCTAGCCATCCTGATGACCATCGCCGCGCTAGGCTGGACACTCAATGCCGTGTGCGCTGCGCTGATTCAGGAAGATAGCGGCGCGACGGGCGGCGGCGCCAATGCTTGGGATACCGTGCGCGAAGGATTCAGCCTGCTCAAGCATGATGCCGCTTTCCGTAACTTCAATCTGGCCCGCGCTCTGCTGCTGTCCAGCGCATTGGCGCTGCCCTACATCGCTCTGCTGGGCCAGAAGCAAAGTGGCGAGAGCCTCGGCGGGTTGGGCGTACTGGTCGTGGTCTCCGGCCTTGCTGGCATGGTCGCGAGCCCTATCTGGGGCAAGCTTGCCGACACTTCCAGCCGACGTGTGATGCGCAATGCGGGTGCAGGCGCCGCGGCCTGCTGCGCCGTGGCCGGCAGCATGATGTGGTGGCCTGACACACTGTCCAACAATGTCTGGAGCTACGCACTGGTGTATGGCGCACTGGTAGTGGCGCATTCTGGCATCCGACTCGGTCGCAAGACCTATGTGGTCGACCTCGCCAGCGCCGATAATCGCGCGCTATATGTTGCACTCTCCAACACCTTGACCGGCGTGCTGATGTTGGTACTGGGACTGATGATCGGCGGGCTGGCACAATGGCTGGGCAGTGAATGGCTACTACTGATTCTGGCGGGTGTCGCTGCCTGCGCCGCTCTCTATGCCCAACGATTACCCGAGGTGGAAGATGATTGAGCCTGGCCGCGGCGCGCACGCCTGACAACGCCATCACATTAGCGGCTGTGATTGCATAAGCCACTGAGCCCCGCCATAGTAAACCCATCAAGGTGCTGCAAGGTTCAAAAGCACGGACAAGCGCCCATTTATCCAGTTTTCTCAGGCTCGGTCCTGGTGGCCGGGTCCTTCTGCCGCAAGGATCAGAGTCAGATGAAAAGACCTCACATGATCAGCCCCGAGCTGCTCGAGAGAGTCGTGAATGCCTCGGATGATGGCATCGTGGTGGCCGAGCAGGAAGGCGACGAGAACATCCTGATCTACGTCAATCAGGGCTTCGAACGTCTCACCGGTTACAGCGCCGACGAAGTGCTCTATCGCGACTGCCGCTTCTTGCAAAATGATGATCGCGATCAGCCACAACTGGATCGCGTGCGTGATGCACTACGCGAAAAGCGCCCATGCCGAGAGATCCTGCGCAACTACCGCAAGGATGGCAGCCTGTTCTGGAACGAGCTTTCCATGACGCCCGTCTTCGATGAACACGACAATCTGCAATATTTTATCGGGGTGCAGAAGGATGTCACCGACCTGATGACCGCCCATGAGGAGCTTGAGCGCCTGCGCGCCGCTCAAGGCATCAGCGCCGACTGAACACGTAGGCATTACACGCAGGCATTGATATACGACAACGCCCACCCTTTGGTGGGCGTTGTCGTATCCACTCATCATGATCGAAGCCGATAGCGCATTTATAGCCGAGTCTGTACATGCGACGAGAACCCACATCTCACGTGAAAGACTTGTCATCGTCTGCCGTGGACGCTATATAGCGAATGAGCCCTCGGCACGATGCCGGCGGCGGTGTCTGACGACTGTCGTTGGGCAGCCTGTTTCATGATCGGGAGGTCCGCCCATGGCCCGCGAGCAATTCCTCGACGATATTGATGCTACCGCATTGTCCGAAGATGTCCCAAGTGAGGCCGATTTAGAGCTTCCCATCACCCGCGCTCAGAGCAAGTCCGCACGCAGCGACTCTCGCCAACGCCTGGAAGCACTGATGGAGGAGCGCGCATTGGCACGCGCCATCCGTGAAGGCTGGGATGAAGAAGCGGACGATGAAGAAGTGCTGGACGCCACTGATTGGGGCGAAGAGGAATAATTTCCTTTTCTGGCAGCGTTTGATGCGGTGCTTTCATCGATAAAGGCAAGTGATGAAGGGAATGACATACATGCTACTCGACTGGTCAAGCGTGTCGGCGGGCACTATCATCAGCGCGTCATTCCATTCTCCAACCTAATTGGAATTCCATGGCGCAATACGTCTATACCATGAACCGGGTGGGCAAGGTCGTCCCTCCGAAGCGCGAGATCCTCAAGGACATCTCGCTGTCCTTCTTCCCGGGTGCCAAGATCGGTGTACTCGGTCTCAACGGCTCCGGCAAGTCCTCGCTGCTGCGCATCATGGCCGGCGTCGATCAGGACTATAACGGTGAGGCTCGTCCCATGCCGGGCCTGAATGTCGGCTACCTGCCCCAGGAGCCGGAGCTCGATAATTCCAAGAACGTACGCGAGTGCGTCGAGGAATCGCTCGCTCACATCAAGAATGCCCAGAGCGAGCTTGATGAGGTCTATGCTGCCTACGCCGAACCGGACGCCGATTTTGATGTCCTCGCGTCGCGGCAGGCCAAGCTGGAAGATCTGATTCAGGCCTCCGACGCTCACAACCTCGAGCGCAAGCTGGAAGTGGCTGCAGAAGCGCTGCGCCTGCCACCGTGGGACGCCAATGTCGGCGTGCTGTCCGGGGGTGAGCGTCGTCGTGTTGCGCTGTGCCGCCTGTTACTTTCAAGCCCGGATATGCTGCTGCTGGATGAGCCGACCAACCACCTGGACGCCGAATCCGTCGCCTGGCTGGAACGCTTCCTCCACGACTACGCTGGCACCGTGGTCGCGATCACCCACGATCGCTACTTCCTCGACAACGTCGCAGGCTGGATTCTCGAGCTTGACCGTGGCCAAGGCATTCCCTTCGAAGGCAACTACTCCTCGTGGCTAGAGCAGAAGGATGCTCGTCTACAGCAGGAAGCCAAGCAGGAAGCTTCGCGCAACAAGGCTATCCAGCAGGAGCTCGAGTGGGTTCGCCAGAATGCCAAGGGCCGTCAGGCCAAGAGCAAGGCACGTCTCAATCGCTTCGAAGAAATGCAGTCCGGTGATTTCCAGAAGCGTAACGAGACCAACGAGATCTACATTCCGCCGGGACCGCGCCTCGGCGACAAGGTTATCGAGCTGCACAATGTCACCAAGCGTTTTGATGACAAGCTGCTGTTTGATGATCTGTCCTTCACCATTCCGCAGGGTGCCATTGTCGGGATCGTCGGCGGTAACGGTGCGGGTAAATCGACACTGTTCAAGCTGGTAACGGGCAAGGATACGCCGGACAGCGGTGAAGTCGTGTTGGGCGAAACCGTCAAGATTGCCTATGTCGAGCAGCTGCGTGATGGCCTGGAAGATAATCAGACGGTCTGGGAAGCGGTTTCCGGCGGTCAGGATATCCTCAACATCAACGGCCATGAAGTCTCGTCGCGCGCCTATGTAGGCCGCTTCAACTTCAAGGGGACTGATCAACAGAAACGCTTGTCTGATCTCTCCGGCGGTGAGCGCGGTCGCCTGCAGCTGGCCCAGACCCTCAAGCAAGCTGCCAACGTGCTGTTGCTGGATGAGCCGTCCAACGATCTGGACATCGAGACCCTGCGTGCACTGGAAGAGGCCCTGCTGGCCTTCCCGGGCTGTGCGCTGGTGATTTCGCACGATCGCTGGTTCCTGGATCGCATCGCGACCCACATCCTTGCCTATGAAGGTGAGTCCAATGTCGTGCTCTTCGAGGGCAGCTACTCGGACTACGAGGCGGACTACCATGCCCGTGTCGGTAACGATGCGCCCAAGCGCATGAAGTACAAGCGTATCGATGCCTGATCAGCAGGTTTGATCAGTTCATCTGAAAAACTCGCTTGATCTAGACGCCTCCACTGGCCTATCGGTGGGGGCGTCTTGCCATCCCGCGCCCTTGCAGTTGCCGACGTGACAGGTCATAACGGTCATAACATGCCCTATGGCGCCTCGTCTCAAGGAAGACTTCATGATCAGAAAGAGCTTATGACCAGGAAAAGCCCATGATCCGCTGGATACAGCAACCTCTCATGTGGGTACGTGCCTACACCACCAGCATTGCCTATTTGCCCAGCTTGCTGGCCACGCTTTACATCACATTGGGGCTATTGTCGGTATTGCCTGCGGGGCTACTCGACCCGTCCTCATTACCCGGCAGTGACTTGCTGAAGGCGCTGACCTTCAAGGAGCACGATACACCTCGTACCTTGCTGGCAGCATTGGTTGGCGGGCTCATCTCGCTGATGGTGTTCAGTTTTACCATGGTGATGAGTGTTCTCACTCAGGCTGGTGCGCAGTTCTCCCACAAGCTATTGCTAGGACTCGTCACTGAGCGTCATCATCAGCTGGTACTCGGCCATTATCTGGGCAGCCTGCTGTTCCTGTTGATCAATTTGATGGTGCCCAACGAAGGCGATGCTCCCACACTGTGGCGTTCACTGGCGGTCTACCTCGGCGTACTGATGATGGTCAACTGCCTGGGCATGTTCATCTATTTCATCCACCAAGCCTCACAGTCGGTGCAGATCAACGCTGTTGCGCGCCGGCTGGCCGGGCGCACTCGGGCCTCTCTCTCACGCCTACGTGAACGTAACCGCGGCAACGGTTATAGCGATCGTGAGGTCACTCGCAATGATGATCACTGCCAACTGCTGCGTGCCCGCCGCCGGGGTTATGTACAGCAAGTGGATTTCGCCGCCTTGCGCGCACTCGCCATCGAGCATGACATGGTGGTGCATCTGGACTTCGCACTCGGTGCCTTTATCGTCAGCGGCATGCCGTTAATGCGCATCGAATGGCCAAATGGCCTGCCGCAGGACTTACCACAAGGTAGTAGCGCCGGAGATGAACTCGATGAGGCTCAGCAGGCAGAGCTGATCAAGAAACTGCGCGCGGCGCTGGGCTATCTGGATGGCGAGTCCGTCGATGACCTTCACGAGCATGGCCTCACCCAGCTGATGGAAGTCGCCATCAAGGCGCTATCCCCCGGCATCAATGACCCTGGCACTGCCCGCCTGTGCCTGCATCAGCTTACCGAGCTGCTCAGCGAGCGCATGCTGTTGCCCTCTTGCAACTGCTGCGTCGATGATCAAAAGCGCGTCAGAGTCAGTTGGGCAATGGAGTCATTCGACAGCCTTCTCTATCGCTCTATCTCACCGATTCTGCACTATGGTCGCAATGATCTCTCGATCTGCCTGGCATTGCTGGAACTGCTCAAGACGCTGTCATTGCTAGGTGCAGAACCCGGCCATATCGCGCTACTGCAGCAACATGCCGACAAGGTAGTCGATGCCATTCTTGCCCAGGCAGATTTCGAGATAGACCAGCGTTTCATCGAGCAGAGCCTCAAGGCTGGCCATCATCAGCTATCGTTGCCTAGCACGCCTTGGTAAACAGCACATCTGGTTAGAACAGCCGCAACTGCAAACACGAACGCCCGCATCGGTTTATTACCGTATGCGGGCGTTCGTGTTACAGGGAAATCTGGATGGATCAGGGCTTGCGGCGTCCTTTAAAGAACGACACCAAGAACAGAATCAAGAAGATGACGAACAGTACCTTGGCAATGGTCGCCGCCGTGCCTGCGATACCGCCAAAGCCAAGAACCGCAGCAATGACAGCGACTATCAGGAAAATAATGGCATAGTTGAGCATGGCAATTCCTTATGTCATGTGAGCAGAAAAAAGCATTACTCACTCATAAGCGAGTAAGTGAAGCCTCATGTACAGATGGCTAATCACTACAATCCATGCATGTGAATATCGTAATAAAATGAAGCCTTGTCAAGGTAACGTTATACTCTCGTTAAGGATATGACCTACTTTTCACTCATAGGGTTGAAAGCATCCTTCGTAAGCCGCAGGTAGTGTAGTAGGCACGCGACAGGTTGCACTCGGTTGACCGCACGCATGCAAGCTCGGACAAGTGGCGTAACTTGTCGAGTGCCGCCCTCCAAGCAAAAAAGCCCCGACAGGCATCGCCTGTCGGGGCTTTTTCATGACAATGAAGACGTGAGTTACAGTGCCGCGATCAATGCCTCGGCATAGGCGATCAATTCCGGCTCACTCATTACTTCAACGCGGTTGAGGCCACTATCGCGACTGGCTGGCTGGCCGTTGCGCACCAGCAAAGTACGCGGATAGCCAGCACCACCAATACGCTCACTCAGTTGCGCATGGGCATCGCTCAGGTAGACATCGCGCACCTTCTGCACACACACCGTGACCAGCGGCAAACCACCACGCGCCAATGCAGCATCAAAGGCTGCCAGGGCAGGACGTTGACGCACTGTGCAGTCAGGGCACCATTCGGCAATCTGATTGAGTACGAAGTTATCCCCTGCCGCAAGACGTGCCTCGACGTCAGTTAGCGTAGCGCGGGAGGACAGATCAATAGACATGAATCACCTCAATACAGGGACGGATCGGTTTTTTCGGGGCGTGTCTTGAAGCGCCGGTGCAACCACAGATACTGCTCGGGATGCTTACGAATAGCCTCCTCGATAAACGCATTGATGCGCGTAGCATCTGCCACTTCATCACCGCTCGGGAAGTTTTCCAGCGCCGGCAGATACTCAAGTGTATAGGTCCGGTTATCCGGATTACGATGAAACATCAACGGCATGACAGGCGCTCCCGTCATGCGTGCAATCTTGGCCGTCAGCCTGATAGAGGCAGCATCGATACCAAAGAAAGGGGCAAAGACACTGACATCGCGCCCAAAATCCTGGTCCGGGGAATACCACACGTTGTGACCGCTCTTGATACGCCGCACCACGCCACGCAGGTCATGGCGATCAATGGCAGCGCCAAAGAAACTATTGCGCCCACGTGTCATGAAGCGCTCAAACAGCGGGTTATCATGCGGGCGATAGACAGCATCAGCGGGGAAGAATAGCGAGTGCAACGCCCCACCGATATCCAGCGTCGAGAAGTGGACACCAACGATCAGCGCTCCCTTGCCCTGCGCCATCGCGCGCTCCATGTGCTCCTGGCCCTTGAAGGTCACGCGATCTCGCATATGCTCAGGATCGCGACACCAGCCGGTGGCCGTCTCGAAGATACCGATGCCATTGGCATGGAAGGTCTTGCGTACCTGACGTTTACGCTCGGCCTCACTCCATTCGGGAAAACACAACTTCAGATTGGTATCAGCGATATGGCGGCGACTCTTGGCAAAGCGCCAGGCCAGCTCACCGATACCACGCCCCAGCCACAGCTTGGCACACCAGGGAAGAAAGGCGGATACCTTCATGGCCCCGATGCCTAGCCAGGCCGACCAGTAGCGGGGATGTGCGAAACTTTCGGGGTAAGTCTTCTTGGCCATGACTCTCTCGTTCAGCGGGCAACGGCCGCCATTGTAGACCGTGCAAGCCTCGCCGTCAGGTCAGGCGTGTGTACTACTGGCCTCGACACCACTCTCTGCGACCACGCTCAACCGGCCACCGTGATAGAACCTGGGCACTCGCGGCAACACGCCCGTCAACAGGGTATAGCTGATGGTATCGCAGCTGGCAGCGACGCGATTGACATCAAGCCCCATTCCCCACAACACCACGCGGGAGCCAACCTCCGCCTCAGGAATGCCGGTGATGTCCACTGTCATCATATCCATCGACACCTTGCCCGCCAGAACAGTCTCCTGCCCATCTACCAGTACTGGTGTGCCATCCACGGCATGGCGATCGTAGCCATCACCATAGCCACAGGCGATAACCCCAATACGCGTGGGGCGCTTGGCCACGAAACGGCCTGCATAGCCCACCGGCTCACCGATGGCGATCTCACGCACGGCGATGATGGCGGTAGACAGCGTCATGACGGGCTTGAGACGACGACTGGCTTCATTGGCCCCTTCCAGAGGATCAGCTCCATAGAGCATGATACCCGGTCGATTCCAGGCACCGTGAGCTTCTGGACAAGCCAGTGTCGCAGGAGAATTGGCCAGGCACAGCGGAAGCTCGAGTGACTCGGCAAGCCTCTGAACCGCTGCCAACTGCTGCCGGAAATAATCCGGCGTCAGACTATCGGCAGTCGCAAAATGCGTCATCAGATGCAAATCTCGCGCCTTACCGCTCGCTTCAAGACGCGCCTTGGCCTCAATTGCTTCCGGCGCAGTGAAACCCAGCCGGTGCATACCGGAGTCAAATTTTATCCAGCAGGACAGCGGCACAGACAACTCGGTCGCTTCCAGCGCGGCCAGCTGCCATTCACTGTGAATAGCACACCAGAAGTCATGCTGAGCTGCCAGCGTGTACTCTGCGGCCTCAAACACGCCTTCCAACAGTACCACCGGATGCGTAATCCCCCCTTCGCGCAGTGCTAGTGCCTCTTCGATGGTCGCCACGGCAAACGCTGGCGCGAGATCTGCCAATGCATGCGCACATGCTACCGCGCCATGGCCATAAGCATCTGCCTTGATAACAGCCAACGAGCGCGAGCGCGGCGCCAGATCACACGCGAGCTGATAATTGTGACGCAAGGCATCCAGATCAATATCGGCACGCAACGGGCGGGACATGGAGAACTCCTGGGCAAGAGGTAGGGAGGATAGGCAGTAACACCTGATGGCAACGCATGACGCCCGTAGAAACGTAGTGTCTTGCGGCACTCAATTATTTTCTATTGTTGCGCCAAGGTCACGCCATAAAAAACCAAACTAATACCAATAAGTACAACTAAAAAACTACTTTTATATACGAATACAATAATTTCAACTATTGACGCACCATGATACGAGAACGATGATCCCGGCGAGTGGAGCAACCCAAGGGAAACGCCAATACTCCCTCGGCTATCGAGCGCCGCAGAGTGGAAGCTCTCCAAACGCATGCTCCCCTGCAGGCAAGGCCAGCAGGGGAGCATGAGAATCAATCAACGTCATAAACTGCCGATAGTGACAGGCGCCGATCAGGGAGTGCTTTCCAGCTCTTCGCTGTCTTCATCATTCAGGACCAGTGACACCTGACGATCGCGCTTGAGGCTCTCGTTCAGATCACGTACGGCATTGACGTCGATGATACCCGCTGCCTGACGCAGATTGAGCAGGTCCAACACGTAGGTGTAACGCGAGGAAGCGTAGTCGGCCAGCGCCTGATACAGAGTCTGCTCAGCGTCCAGCACATCGACAATGTTACGTGTTCCGACTTCATAGCCTGAGCGCGTCGCTTCCAGGGCGCTACGGCTAGAGACAATCGCCTGCTTGCGCGCCTTGACCGTCAGGACATCGCTGCGTACCTGACTGTAGAGCGAACGCACGCTCTGGGTGGTGGAACGCTGCTGATCGAGCAGGTCAAACTGGCTCTGTTCCAGCAGGTGCGTGCTCTGGCGTACCTGCGCGGAAGTGCGTCCACCGGTATAGATCGGCAATGACGCCTGGATACCGATCTGGTTGTATTCCTGATACCCCCCGGAGGATGCGACGTCGGTTTCATCATAGGAGTAGGTCGCGAAGGCACCGACTTCCGGCAGATGCCCGGCACGCGAGGTATTGACGTCACCCTTGGCGACATCGATACCCTTCTGCGCGGCGCCGATCAAGGGGTTGTTGACCAACGCCATCTCGACCCACTTGCCACGACTGGCGGGCACCGGCGCTTCGATGGCGAGATCCTCTTCCAGCCCATCGATGGAATCGTACTGCTGCCCGGTCAGCTGCTGGAGTGCCTCGAAACTCACCTGCAGGTCTGCTTCAGCCGCAATGCGCTGAGCGCGTGCATCATCGTAGGAGGCCTTTGCTTCCTGAACATCCGTGATCGCAATCAGCCCGACTTCA
Organism: Cobetia sp. QF-1; assembly: GCF_002213105.1. Taxonomy (NCBI): domain Bacteria; kingdom Pseudomonadati; phylum Pseudomonadota; class Gammaproteobacteria; order Oceanospirillales; family Halomonadaceae; genus Cobetia; species Cobetia sp. QF-1. The sequence goes on along the minus strand of NZ_NBVS01000002.1, from coordinate 342,470 downwards.
AACTGCTGATTGGCCTGATCCATCTGACGGGAAAATGCCTTCTCCTGAGCGATACGCGCATCGAGAATGTCACGGTTGTTCAGAATGGTGAAATAGGCCGATGCCACGTCATACAGCAACTGCTGCTGGTCAGAATCCAGCAGCAGTTTCTGCTGCTCGGTACTGTCCTTGCTGGTCGCCAGCTCATACCAGTCGGCAGCGTCGAACAGCTGCTGATTCACGTTGAGCACGATGTTGCTGTCGGTGTAATCCCCTTCCACACCGCTCTGGGAATTGCCCGTGACATCGGTGCGTGACACGGTGCCGGTGGCCGAGATCTGTGGCAGCAGATCCGCAAGCTCGATCCGCTCGTTGTCCTCGACGCTCTGATACAGAGAGCGAGAGGACGATAGGCTGGCATTGTGGGTCAGCGCATCACGGGTAATGTCGAGCAGATCGGCAGCCTGGGCCTGGGTCGCGAAACCCATCGCCAGCACCAGTGGCAGTATGCGTATGTTGGCCATTTATGCGTATTCCTGATCGATGACAGTCGTGACCTGCATGATGCACAAAAGGCACCAGAGCAAGGTGAAAGAAAGTGTTTCACGAACCGGCTGATTACCTGCATCAGCCCTGCTCAAGCGGGTCGTGGAAAAAGTGAGCCTCAGTCTAATCGTCGCTCTGCAAGGCGTCCAGTTAGTTGGCTAACTTTATGCACGATACAGCGTTTCCATACGGACAACAGTGAGACGCGTGCTATCGCGCAGAAAACAGGACTGCCGCATGCCAAGTAGTAGTGACACTTGTCATGAATCAATTTTTGATACCAGTGACCTTACCTGAATAATAATCAGGAAATATGAAAACGGCCCGCCCAAGTTCAGGGCGGGCCGTTTCAATGATGGCCGTCACAGATTAGAAGGCAAAACATCACCGGTTCACTCGAAGATTGATTCCAGCGACAATCCTTGCTTCTCGAGCATGCGTCGCAATTTCTTGAGCGCCTCGACCTGAATCTGACGCACCCGCTCTCGCGTCAGACCAATCTCCTCGCCCACCTCTTCAAGCGTGGCTGCTTCGTGGCCACGAAGGCCAAAGCGGCGTACCACCACTTCCATCTGTTTTTCGGTCAGCTCCGCCAGCCACTCATCAACATGTGCCTTGACGTCGACATCGACCAGACTGGACTCGGGGCTGGTATCATTTTCGTCTGCAATGGTCTCAATCAGTGGCTTATCGCTTTCGCCACCCATAGGGTAATCGACCGAGGAGACACGCTCGTTAAGGCCCAACATTTTCTTGACCGTGGCCACTGGCTTGTCGAGAAAATCTGCAATCTCTTCGGCCGTCGCTTCGTGATCAAGCTTCTGAGTCAGCTGACGCGCTGCCCGCAGATAAATATTGAGTTCCTTGACGACATGGATAGGCAGGCGAATGGTACGCGTCTGATTCATCAATGCTCGCTCGATGGTCTGACGAATCCACCAGGTCGCATAGGTCGAGAAACGGAACCCGCGCTCGGGATCAAACTTCTCCACGGCACGAATCAACCCGAGGTTACCTTCCTCGATAAGATCAAGCAGCGACAAGCCTCTGTTCAGGTAGCGCCGCGCAATCTTGACCACCAGGCGCAGATTCGACTCGATCATGCGCTGACGACCGGCGGGGTCACCCGCCTGCGCCAGACGCCCGAAGTAGACTTCTTCCTCGGGCTTGAGCAACGGGGAGAAACCAATCTCATTGAGATAGATCTGAGTCGCGTCCAGGCTTTGGTAGTGCTTGCGCTCCTCACGGTTCAAGGCACGCTCAAATGCGGCCTCTTCCGCCTCAGCCTCAAGCGTATCGTCTGCCTCGACATCATCGAGAGACAACTCCGCCTCAGCCTGGTCGATATCCTTTTCCAGCATGCTCATGTCGATACCCCGTTGTCTCTGGTCTGATGCCAGGAACTTGTTGTTGTGGCAGCGGCGGGAATCAGCGGTTGGGCAAGAACTTCAGTGGGTCTTTCGGCTGCCCATCCTCGCGAATCTCAAAGTGCAGCTGCGCGCGCTCGGCGTCAGTCGCTCCCAAGGTGGCAATCACCTGTCCGGCCTCGACGACATCATTCTCCGATACTCGAAGACTGTCATTGTGGGCATAGGCACTCAGGTAACGGTTATTGTGCTTAAGGATGATGAGGTTACCGTAGCCGCGCACCCCACTGCCTGCGTAAACCACAATCCCCGGCCCTGCTGCCTTGACAGGTTGCCCCTTTTGACCAGCGATATCAATGCCACCCGTTACACTCTTGGACTCACCGAACTTGCCGATGATTTCGCCTTGCGTAGGCCACTGCCAGTTAACGTTTTTTACAGGAACATACGTTTTCTTGGCCGGAACAGCCTTGGGCGTGGCGCCAGCGACATTCGTACCTTTTTCAACCGTATCGTCGGTATTTTTCACGCTAGCAGCGGCCTTCTCACGCGCCGCTTGTGCGGATGCAGCAGCCTGATCTGTCTTTTCCTGTGCTGCCTTGCGCGCTGCGGCCTGAGCAACTGCTGCACTACTGCCGGCGCTGTTGGACACATTAGAGGCAGCAGAATCTGCAGCCGCTGTATTGGAAGCGACCGTGTTAGAGGCAGTAGAACTGGCCTGAGACACGGACTCATTAGCAGTGCGGGCAGTTTCTGCAAGCGCCTCTTCACTGCCTTCCTGATAGATCGGGCCTGGCGCCGTTCCCGCTGCTGCGGCAGCTCCTGTAGCTGCTGAAGAAACACCACCAGCACCCGTGGTCAATGACTGAGCCTGGCCTGAGCGTTGTTTCTGTTGAGCGATCGCGGATTCATCCGGCGCCAACCAATCCGGCACTTCCGTGCCTGTAATATTGCCGTTATCACCACTGCCTAACCCCGTTGCGACCACTCCGGTACCCGCCGCCACATTGGCGGTACTGGTACCACTAGCGTTCGCTGGCAATTGTGCCTTGGGATCCAGACGTAGCGTTTGACCCGGCTGCAGGGTGTAAGGCGGATTCAAGCCATTCATCCGCGCCACGTCACGGAAGTCCTGCCCACTCTGCCAAGCGATGCCATACAGCGTATCGCCACGCTGAACGGAATAGGTGTTAGACGTGATACGAGCATTGCCACCGGTAAGATCCTGAACCTGTGGCCGCGTGGTAGCCGTACTGCAAGCCGCCAAGGCTCCTAACGCCAGACCTGCCAGAGTCAGCCTGATTCCCTTGTTCATCCTGTCATGCATGTTCCTGCTCCTTGCGGGAATTCTTGGAAGAGTCATCTGGCCCGGAGCGCTCTCCGGCAAACCAGACCAGCAATATGCCAGCCAGCATCACAGCGAGCGCGGCCCATAATTGGGCAGGCTCTCCCGTGATGCTGGTATAGGTGTCCGGCATCATGAATTGATAGTCCAGCGGTACCTGCTCACCCTTTGGCCCAATACGATAATCGCTAATCGTGCGCCACGGCCAGAGTACCGGCAGCGACCCGAGGATAAAGCCGGTCAAGAGCATCAGTGTCGCGGTGTGATGGTGGCGAAACAACCATGACAATACACGCGAGAAGGTAAAGAGGCCTATGGCACAGCCACTGCCAAACAGCAGGATGAGCTGTACATCGAAACTTTTGATGCCCGTCATCACGGTGCCGTATAGGCCCATGGTCAATAGCAGGAAGCTACCGGACACACCTGGCAGCAGCATTGCACTGATGGCAATAGCGCCCCCTGCCACCAATACCCAGGAGCCATCAGTCGCGGCAGGCAGCAGGCTTGGCAGCTTGCTAGCCAGTACCAGCCCCAACGCCAACCAGATCAGATATCCCGCCTTGAATTCGGTAATGCGCCGCGCCACGATCACACCGGAACACACGACCAGCCCGAAGAAGAAGGCATTAAGCAGTAGCGGCTGAGTATCCATCAACCAGGTGACCAGGTGCGCCACCGTGATCAGACTGGCAAAGATACCGACGACCAATGGCAACAGAAATGCCAGATTCAGGTGTTGCCACAGCGCCTTGAAACCGTCCTTGCGCCATACGCCAATGGCAGAAGGCCCGAAGCGCTTGATGGTATCGATCAATTCTTCATAGATGCCGGTTACAAAAGCAATTGTGCCGCCGGATACCCCAGGAACCGCATCGGCGGCGCCCATGCCGACCCCCTTGAAGAACACACTCAATGCTCGTTTCACCTGATCACTCCTTCGAGCAACGGCACGAAACGTACTGCTTCGAGCCGCTGAATATCCTGAGTGTCGCCGACGTGGCGCACTCGTGTCAGCCATTGGCGATCACTATCATCTTCGGCCAATGGCACAATCATCACACCGTCCGGTGCCAACTGCTTCAACAACGCCTGAGGTAATATGGAGGCACATGCCGTCACCACTATCAGGTCAAAGCCTTCTGCCAGCCCTTCCCATCCGTGGCCACCATCGGCATGGCGCAGTTCCACGTTATCGAGCCCGAACCAGTCAAGCCGCTGCTGAGCGCGCAGGTGCAAGGCAGCAATACGTTCAAGCGATGCGACATGACCCAATAACCGCGCCAGCAGCAAGGTCTGATAACCCGAGCCAGTACCGACCTCAAGCACGCGGCATTCCTTTGATGGACGCGGCGAAGCAGCCAGTGCCAGCTCCGTCATGCGCGCATGCATATACGGCTGGGAGAGTGTCTGTCCTTGCCCCAGCGGCAACGCAGTGTCTTCATAGGCCCGGTGCGCCAGCGCCTCATCGAGAAACAGATGGCGTGGCTCTTTGGTCATCAGTGTCAGCACTCGCTCATCATGAATCCCGGCGTCTTCCAGACGCGCCACCATGCGATCGCGAGTCCGTTGCGACGTCATGCCAATACCGCTGAGCTGTGCCGTGTCCGGCCGCCTCAATCGCAGTACACCCTCACCGTCGAGCGAATGCCCTGGCATTGTGTCTGACTGCGAATGAGGAAAACCGTTCTGATACGCGTCCTTCATGGCATCCATTTACATCCTGTCGGCCGACGCCCTGGCGCCGGGTTCTCTGATCATTCTGTGGCCAAGTGCTCTTTATCGGCGCTAATCACTGCCCCTGCCAGCTAACCCTTTGCCGAAGCGGTTCAACAAAGCAACGCCTCAGGTCAGCGCTTCAAGCCACTGTTCAACGTCATGTCGCGCAGTATGAGAGGTCAGGTCCGTCATCAGTGGCGTGATGGAGACATAGCCGGCGGCCACCGCAGCGAAGTCAGTGTCATCGCCATCATCGATGCCCTCACCTGCCAGTGCTATCCAGTAACGCGTGCGCCCACGTGGATCATGCACGGCAATCGGTGCCCCTGCTGGCCCTCGGTGACCCTGTCGCGTGACGCGGAAGCCACGAATCTCGCTCCACGGCAGATCCGGCACATTGACGTTGAGCAGCGAGCGAGGCGGCAATGCCAATGTTTCGGAGGCACCGACCAGACTTGCCGCCACGCGCCCTGCCGTCTCGAAATGGGTCTTGCCGCACAGTGACATCGCAATCGCCGACATACCGAGCGAACGCCCTTCCATCGCGGCAGCCACGGTACCGGAATACAATACGTCGTCACCCAGATTGGCACCGTGATTGATCCCTGAGATCACGATATCCGGCTTTTCATCCCAGATACCATTGACCCCCAGATAGACACAGTCGGCCGGCGTGCCATCGACGCTATAAAAGCCATCATCCATCGCCGACAACATCAATGGACGACTGAGTGTCAGCGAGTTACTGGCCCCAGAGCGATCACGATCCGGGGCCACGACGCGAATACGCGCCTGCCCCACCAGCGCATCATGTAACGCCTTGAGGCCTGGGGCATGCACACCATCATCATTGGAAAGCAAAATCTTGCGCATCATCTCGCCCTTTGGTGATCGTATCGGTATCGATTGATCGTCACGAGGCCATCACGACTGATCGAGATAGCCTCGTGACTGATGCTACTGACTGACATTACAGCAACGGATGCGCGATCAGCTCACGTAGCAGACCGGTCGCAAAGCTACCGCGCGGCAGATCAAAGTACAGCCAGACACTGGCATCACTGCCGGCGTCACTGGCCTGAACAGGCGTCACATCCCATTCAAGGCGCGACTGACTCGGTATAAGACGCAGCGGACGGCGCTCCGTCTTGACCCCAGCCTGCTCAAGCCCGATACATAGTTGCGGCCAGCATTTCGGTAGCGCCTGTTCAAGCTCAGCTACCTGTGAGTGAGTCTCAAGACGCCCGGTGCCCCAAAGTGGCCCAGTGGGATGGATATCTCCACTCGCCAATCGCGCCGTCAACGTCTCGGCAGACTCACTACCGTCAGTCACGAAACGAGAGCCGGTACCGTTGAGCGAGAACACCTCGCCTGTCAGCGCCGTGGCCCAGCAGCGTGATTTTATCCGCGCGGCTAGTACCTCGTTGAACAGGAAGCTACGCGCGGTCGACAGCAGCATGCCGCTACGATCATCACGCTTGCGCCAGCCTCTCACCAGCACCGCTCGGGCGCGCCCGAGGTTATGGCCTTGATGGCCAAAGCGCTGCGGACCGAAATAATTAGGCACACCCTCACGAATCAAGGTCTCCCAGCGTGTGATGAAATCAGGATGCGCTATCGCCTCGCCACTGACTTTCAGCGCAAAGCGATTCCCACGATGCACGCCACGCTTGAGCTTGCGCGGGTGACGCACACTGGCAAGTACCCGTACACCGAGCTCAGCCAGAGCATCGGTGAGCGAAGCCGGCGCCTCACGCCCGGGCAACCATACCGATACCCACTGCTGCGTCACAGCCAGCTTGTCCTTGAGGCCCGCAATACCGATATCACGCGGCGCAACCTCACACAGATTCGCCAGGTGACGGCAAAGATCATCAGTGGTCAGACCGCGTTTCTCGACCCACAGCCACTGATGCTCACCGTGACCTTCAGGCACGAAATCCATCAGCTCGGTGACCTGGAAGTCCTCCGGCGATTGACGAAAATGTCCCGCGCCCAGCGGGCCACCATGAGCATGTGGCCAACGCTGCATCAGCTCAGCTTCCTTGACCCACGCCTCACTGCCTGCTGATTGAAGCTCGGCGAGTGCCTCCGTAAAGAGCGCCTCAGACATGCTGGCCTCCACGCTCAGTCGGCAGTAGACCCAACAGCACTACGGCCTCGGCAGCAATGCCTTCCTTACGCCCGGTGAATCCCAGCTGCTCGGTGGTAGTGGCCTTGACGTTGACCACCGCCAGTGGCACACGCAGATCTTCAGCGATCACTTCACGCATGGCCTGTATATGCGGCGCCATCTTGGGGGCCTGTGCCATCAATGTCAGATCGACATTACCCACACCGAATCCGGCCACATTGACGAGGCCGACCACGTGACGCAGCAAGCCGCGGCTGTCAGCCCCCGACCACTCACTGTCGGTATCCGGGAAATGCTTGCCGATATCTCCCATCGCACACGCACCCAGCAGGGCATCGCACAAGGCATGCAAAAGCACGTCACCATCGGAGTGCGCGACAAAGCCGTGCTCGTAGGCAATCTTCACACCGCCGATCATCAGGTGGTCGCCCTCGCCAAAGCGATGCACGTCAAAGCCATGCCCGATACGTAGCGCCATGGGTACATGGCCTGCATGCGTAGCAGGGATAGAGGATGGCTGTGCAGAGGGTGTCTTGGCAGAGTCAGTCATAGCGTTGCGGTCAGTCATGTCAGGCAGGCGTCCGGGAACTGTTGGCAAGTGCCTCACGCGCCGCCAACAGCAGGCGGGCCATGGCGAGGTCTTCTGGATGGGTGATCTTGAGATTGTCACGGGCACCAGCAACCAGCAGTGGCGACCGGCCACAGGCTTCAAGTGCTGATGCTTCATCGGTGATGAACGAAGGATTCGTGCTCAGGGCGTCGCGCAGCGCCGTGCGCAGCACTCCCAGCGAGAAAGCCTGTGGCGTCAGTGCATGCCATAGGTTTTCTCGTGATTCAGTGTGCGAGATGTGAGGGCTCTCTACTACCGTGCTGGCCACGGCACGCTTCATGGTATCGCTGGCTGGCGCCGCCAAAATGGCGCCGTCACGCGTCTCACGTGCGGCAGCCACCAGTGCACGAATATCCTCTTCACGCACACAGGGGCGCGCGACATCATGCACCAACACGAGATCGTCTTCGCTTGCGACCTCGCTCAAGCATTCAAGGCCTGACAACACACTGTCTGCACGCTCACTGCCGCCATCAGCGCGCAACCAGTCCTGCCACGGCACCATGGATGGCAAGAAATAGTCATCGTCTGCCCCCAACACCAGACACAGGCCGGCCTCGGGTAGCGCACGTTGCAGGGTGGCAAGCGTCGCCTCAAGCACGCAGCAGTCTGGTGCTAGTTCAAGATACTGCTTGGGCCGATCAGCCTGCATACGACTGCCAACCCCCGCGGCAGGTACCAGGTACCACACGCGCGCTACCGGAGCAGAGGCACTCAGCGTCATTGATTGAGCACCTTGGGCAACCCGTCTTCCAGTCCCTTGCCTTCCAGCGCGCCCTCAGCCACCTCATCAGGTGACGGTGCCTTGCGCTCGGGCACTGCAACATTGGGTACCCACAGGAACTGCTCGTCCTTGCGCACCATGCCGAGGTCGTTGCGCGAACGCTCCTCGATCGCCGCCAGACCATTCTTGAGGTCGACCACCTCGGCGCCCAAGCGCTGGTTGCGATTATCCAGCACCGCATCTTCCTTGGAGAGCTGTTGCACACGCGCCCGAATATCGAATAATTCGGTGATGCCATTTTCGCCCCACCACAACCGGTACTGAAGCAGCACCAGCAGTAATAGCAGTGAGATATTGATCCATTTGAGCATGGCAGTGTCCTTGGCCGTTGCAGCGGGCATTATGCCATCATCATGGGACGCGGCGTAGGCTCTGCTCGCGCAAGCATCACGATCATCCGCTCACGGTCTTGAGAGAGGAACCCGACATGTACAAGCTGGCTTTCTTTGTTCCCCAAGACGCATTGGAAAGCGTCAAGGAGGCGGTCTTTGCGACCGGTGCAGGACGCATTGGCGACTATGAAGCCTGCTGCTTTGAAACCTATGGCCACGGGCAGTTTCGCCCACTGGCGGACGCTAACCCACACATCGGCACTCGCGGTACATTGGAGCGCGTCACGGAGATCAAGGTAGAGCCGGTATGTGAAGATGACATTATCGCCACCGCCGTGGCCGCACTGCGCCTGGCGCATCCTTATGAGGAAGTCGCCTTCGATTGCTGGCGACTGGAAACCACCTTCTGACAAGCTTCCAAACCCGTCATTCTTCGCGGTTAAATCACGAAAACAGCTGCGACACATCAAGACTCAGGCAGATACGTGGTGGCGAAGAAACGCTCACGGGTTTCGAGATCGATCTGCTCGGTATGCATCGGATAAGTCGCTGCAGTACCTGTCGCACCCAGCGCTTCACGCGCTCGATCTTCAAAATAACGGCGTAACGTCACTTCCATGGTCGGAAAGGCCAGCGACTGCCAGGGAATTTCGTCTTCCGCAAACAAGGCAACTTCAAGGCTTTCAAAACCGGCAGAAAAGTCACTGATCAATGTGGCCCGAAACAGCATGTAAACCTGATTGATGTGCGGTAGATCAATCAAGGTATAGAGGCCCTTTAGTTCAACCTCGGCACCGGCTTCTTCACGGGTTTCGCGCGCGGCGGCTTCTGCTGTCGTCTCAGCATTTTCCATGAAGCCAGCAGGCAGCGTCCAATAACCCAAGCGCGGTTCTATGGCACGGCGACACAGCAGCACCTTGCCATCCCGCACCGGCAACGTCCCGGCGATGATACGGGGGTTCTGATAATGAATAGTGCCGCAGCTATCACATAGATAACGCAGGCGATCATCGCCTTGTGGTACTGCCAGACGCACCGTCTCGCCACAGTGACTGCAGTAATTCATCCGCTCTCCCGTGAAGCCCTTTGGCCTCTGCTGATGGTGTAGTGCTGGTCATGGTGACCATCATGACGCTGATCATCCTGCTGACCACGCTATCGGCCAAGATATCCACCATTATGAGGTATCCGCATTCGCCTTGACCGACGCGACGCTAGCGCCACAAGATGGAGACCACAGAGGAATCGACATGCTAGAAGCCCTGCGCCAGCGCTTGCAAGCTCATGACCCGCACATCTCGACGACCAACGACCAACCGCGTGCTGCAGTGCTGATCGCGCTGATCGATCGCCCAGAACCCACGCTGCTACTCACACGTCGTGCCAACCACCTTACCCAACACCCGGGCCAGGTCGCCTTCCCCGGCGGCAAAGCCGAGCCTCATGATATCAGCCTGATGGCGACTGCGCTGCGCGAGGCCGAGGAGGAAGTCGCGCTCCCGCCGAGTGAGGTCGATATCTTCGGCCAGCTCAGTGAGGTGATTTCTCTGCACGGCATGGCAGTCACGCCCTTCGTGGGACGCATTCCGGCAGACCTGCCACTGCGAGCTGACCCCGGCGAAATTGAACGAATTTTCGAGATGCCGCTGAGCATGCTGCTCAGGGATGAGCGAGAACACACTGATGTCATCACCGTGGGCAATGAAAAGTGGTACGTGCCCAGCTATCGGGTAGCTGACCAGGTGCTATGGGGGCTATCGGCGATGATGCTGGTAGAGCTGATGGCGATCGGCTTCGGTCATACCATCAGTCTGCAGGTACCGCCACCAGCCGGTGCACCGCTACGCCATCTACCACCGCGCCCTCAAGCCCCACTTGGCTAAGCCGCCGACCGTGGTCTAATTAGCGGGTAGTTGATAAATAGACGGCCCGCGCGTTGCGTAGATATGCGCGCTCCTCTATAACTCCTCGCCCATGCTATCCATCTTCGGAGCGCACAATGCCTGCCGCCCCCGCCTCTCTGCTGGACCCTATCGCGTTAAATTGTCTGATCGACGAGCTGGTCGAGCATGGCTATAGCGTGCGCCCGAATTTTTTGCCGGCGCACTTGACTCGTCAGTTGAACGGTGAACTGCTGGCACTGGAAACGCAGCAACGCTTGACCGCAGCGGGCATCGGCCGTGGGCACGAACATGATCTTCGACCTGACATTCGCGGCGATGCCATCCGCTGGCTAGATCGCGAGTCACGTGCGCAACGGGCCTATCTAGAGGCGATGAATGTACTCAAGGATGAACTGAATCGTGCCCTTTACATGGGTCTGTTCGAGTACGAGGCGCACTTCGCTCACTACCCCGTCGGCAGCTTCTATCGCAAGCACCTGGATAGCTTTCGCGGGCGTGGCAATCGCCTGATCTCGAGCGTGCTGTATCTGAACGAGCAATGGCCAGCCGATGGCGGTGGCGAGATAGTGCTGTATGACCCACAGGATGACAGCCGAGCACTTGCACGTGTCACGCCCGAGGCAGGCACCTTCGTATGCTTTCTATCGGAACAGATGCCCCACGAGGTGCTGCCTACTCACCAGTCACGCGCTAGCGTGACTGGCTGGTTCCGACGGAATGCATCGCAGGGCAATCTGGTCGATCCATCGCGCTAGTCCTGCAAATCAGTCACGCAAATCAGTCACGCAAAGACATCGTGGATTTTTCATGAGGCGTCTACCCCTTTTGAAGGTGCTGCTCATCAAGCGCCTGCTGGCCCTGCAGTACCTGTGCTTCCTTGACCTCGATCTCCTCAAGGCTGTCCAGCGATGTCTCGGTGATCAACTCCGGCATATCGGCCACTAGCTCACGCGTGACCTCAACCAACGGGTCATTCGCCTCAGCATCGCGCAGGTGCTCTTCGGCGGCTTCAAGCAACTCAGGCCCGACAGCAAGCTCGGTACCCAGCGGCGTCTGCGGCGCATGCGTCTCGAAAGGTGCCAATGGCTGGGGTGCCGGGCGCATCACTCGGCGCCAGACGAAGAAGGTCAACATCACACCACCCATCACCGCCAGACTCAGTGCCATGCCGGGCATCGCGCCCATTCCTGCCATCGGCAGCGAAACGATTGGCGGCGACAACGTCGAACCCACTGCATTGATCAACAGCAGCCCTTGGCTCATGCGTACCAATGCGCCTGCAGGCGCGCGGTCCGCGGCATGACTGACGGCGACCGGATAAAGCGTAAAGGCGGCACCACCCAGCATGAACAGGGTCACCAGTTGCGCACCACCTTCGCTTGCAGGCCCCATCAGTAGCCCTGCCAGTACCACGATGGCGACCGACAGGATGATCAACACCTGCTGACGATCATGACTATCTGACCAGCGGCCAATGGGGTATTGCAGCAACATTCCACCCAATACGACCAAGGCCATTCGCTGACCGATCTCAGCAGTCCCCAGCGCCACCTCTCCTGCCGCGACATCGCTCAGTGCCAGCGGCAGCAAGCTGTAAAGCACTGCCACTACCACTCCCGACGCCAGGCAGCCAAAGACCCCTGTCGGCGTGATACGAATCAGACGCCATGGACTCAACGGTTCGGACTGCTCGATCAAGGGTGAAACACGCGGCAACAGTACCAGCGGCAGCACCGAAGCGGCCGCCAGCATGGCGACCAACATGAAGGCAGACTCCAGACTCAGCACTGCCGTGACGCCCAGCAATAGCTGACCCAGTACGCCTGCGCCGTAGAGCACGATCATGTATAGCGCCAACAACCGGCCACGTACGGCAGGGTCTGATGCACTCAACAGCCAGCTTTCAATCACCAGATAGACACCCACCAGCGACCAGCCAATCATCATCCGTAGCAAGAACCACACGACAGGGTGATCACTCAAGCCCATCGCCAATGCCGCGACTGCGACCAACGAGGCAAAACAGGCATACGCACGGATATGACCGATGCGCAGGAGCAGGCGATCATTGATCAATGCTCCGAGACCAAGCCCCAGGTAATAGGCGGAACTGATAAGTCCGATCGCTTCACTGGACACCCCTCCTGCCGAGAGGCGCAGGGGCACCAGCGAGGTCAGCATGGCGTTGCCGATCCCCAGTAACGCAAGGCCAAGCAAGGGAGCGAGGGACATCAGTAGCAGGTGACGGGGCATGACCATTTCCTCGGCCGTACGCCGAAGCGCGGCCAACCTGTAACGCATTGCGCGAAAAACAACGGGAAGGTAAATCCACCCTACGAGAATACGTCAGGGCGCCGGCAATATAGAGACAGTCAGCGTCAAAAACCAAGCCTTTTTGCATCATTCTTGCCAAGCCCTATCGCAGCACCATCGCGTGCTGGCGACGCAATCACCTGGCATGCTCGTGCACCGGTCAGCACTGAAGGTCAGGAAGGCGGAAAATAGTGCAATCCGACGCGACCTGCTGATACTCCAGGCCGTGCTCGTTGGCTAACCACTGAAAGGTCGCCGGGCTGAACAAGCAGACGTGAGTCGGGTCACGTAGATAGTGCCAGCGCCTCAATGCCTCATGATCGTCAAAGGCCGGTTGCGTCATGACACCCAGCAAGCCACCGGGCTTGAGACACTTCAGCCATTGGCGAAATACTGCGCGTGGATCATAAAGGTGCTCAATGACCTCGGTGGCCACGATGAAGTCATGCTGGCGAGCCAAGGGCGTGGGATCAGCATGGTAATAGAGGTCGTACAGCGCCATCGGATGGCCCACCTCTACAAACATCCGGGCCAGTGCAGGCCCGGGACCACAACCGAAATCCAGCCCACTGGCCTCTTCCGGGAGACGCTCGCGCATCGGGGAAAATAGCCGAGTGAGAAAGCGACGATAACGCGGATCATCCGGATCATTTTCGTGCTGATCGTAAACATCCCGTTCAGCCTGAGCATCCAGCCGCTGCGACGGCGCAAGATAAAGCAGATGACATACATTGCAACGCAGATAATCTCTTTCATCTGCCGAGGGGCGCTTGCCCGTCAAGGGGCAGGGTTTGCGGCGCTGCACCAGATGCAGCACATGCTCGCTCGCCGTGTCATCACACAGCGGACAGCAGTGATCAGCAGCAGAAAGTGTGGCGTTAGGGGATGACATCAAGACTCCGCGGCGGTTACCAGAGATATCGACAGATAGGCTGTCAGACAAAAAGCACGAAAGATAAACGCCGGCGGGCAAGCCAAACGCGACCATTACAAGAGAGACAGCGACAAGAGAAACAATTGCAAAAGGGACACATAAGCGAATGCGCGTAAGCTGATAGCCATTCATCACTGATCACCACACGCGCTTTATCTAAATAATACTGCCTGCTGGAATTGCGCGCACGACTCGAGTCGCAGCGTATTGGCAATTCTGCTTTGTTGATGCCTGCAGCCCGCATTACCCTCTGGCACAATGGTTGCCATCGGGCAGCGAAATAGCCGCGGGTCTGATGCCACGGCTCAATGCTCTGCAGACTGACAAGCGCGATATATCACGCAAGACCACCGGAATCTCATGTGTGACGATGGAAAAAACTCTCAAGCGTTTTGAAAAGATCATGGAACAGCGCCTTTCACCTCTCAAGGCCAACGCCGTGGCGTGGCTCTGGAAGCGTCTTTCAGGTTTGACGACACCCCAGCTGTGGTGCATGGCACAGCCATTGGCACGTGTAGTTCAACTCCTCAATCCTCGTGAGCGCAGGGTTACGCGGCGCAATCTTGGCCAGGCATTCCCTGCTCTGGATAAAGGCGCTCGTGCACAACTTGTGACCGAGAGTCTTGCTCACTCCACTGCCACCATGCTCGAACTGGGCAAGGTGTGGCTGGGAGACGAAGACGCCGTACGTGACAGCATCCTCGAAGTGCACGGGCGCAATCTACTCGATGACGCACGCGCCGAAGGCCGTGGCGTAATCGTGTTGGCACCTCACTTCGGCAACTGGGAAGTCCTCAACTTCTGGCTTTCCAGCCACTTCCCGTTCACTGCCATGTATGAACCACCCAAGTTCGAACGCCTCGACCCTATCATTCGTCATGGCCGCGAACGGATGGGTGCCAGTCTAGTGCCTACCAACTCGCGCGGCGTAGCGGCTTTGCTCAAGGCGCTAAAGCGCACTGAAGCCATTGGCATCCTCCCTGACCAAGAACCCGGACGGGGCAGTGGCGTGTTCGCAGACTTCTATTGTCGGCCAGCCTATACCGCCACCTTGCTTCCCAAGCTGGTTGCTCGCACCGATGCGCGCGTCATCACGGGAGTTGCCCAGCGGCTTGAAGATGGTCACGGTTTTGCCATTCACTTCCTCGCGGCAGATGAAGGCGTGTATGACGAAGATGAGGCAACATCAGCGCGCGGTGTGAATGCTTCAGTGGAAGCTGCGATTGCTCTGGCACCTGCGCAGTATCAGTGGGAATACAAGCGCTGGCGCAAAAGCCCGGAAGAGATAGCAAAGCAGTCTGGCTGGCGCGAGAAGCGCTTCTATCCTCGCGATGACTCATGGCTATCTCTCAAAGGCTGGCGGCGTCATCTCAAACGGCGACGCCGCAACGCCTCCCAAGACTGATACCGCACTGGCGCGATGATCGGCGGGCTTCCAGACTGACCACGATACCGTGATGCCTTGAGGAGACTGGAATGCCGATAGATACACGCAAGCCCAACAACTTCGGGTCACTCACCAACCCATTGCCGAGTGGCCCGTTAACAAGTGCCCTACTGCTGAGTGCTTTGTTGATCAATGCTCTGTTGATCACCACGAGCGCGCTAGCTGACGCATCCTCACCGACTTCCTCGTTGACACTCCATACTGCCGTCGATGCCCCCGAGGGCTCTCCTTCCCTCAAGTTGCCAGCGGGCGCCAGGCTCAGTCACCTGGCCGCACTCGATGGCCCGCGCATGCTGCATATCACCGCGCAAGGTGAGCTGCTGATTGGCTCCAATGCTGGCCGGGTATATCGCGGCCAACTTGCCGATGATGGCAGCCTCTCATCACTGGAAACATTGGTGAGACTGTCCAGCTACCCTCACTCAGTCGTCGTACGTGACTCCACCTTGTATGTAGCCACCACGAATGCGTTGCTGGCAGCCGACTATGCGCCGCAACGCACGCTGTCTGCGCAGGATTTTCGTCACGTGATCGAGATCCCCGGGGGTGGCGGCCATAATTCGCGCACACTAAGCACCGGGCCAGATGGTGCGCTCTATCTGGCACTGGGCATACAGGGTAACTGTTCTGATCAATATCTCGCCGGTACCGCGCCTCACTACCCTTTCAGTGAGCGGCGTGGCGGTGTGATGCGCCTTGACGAGCACAGTAAGGACCAGCCCAGATGGCAGCCTTGGGCGAGTGGCCTGCGCAACCCGGTCGGCTTGGCCTGGCAAACACTACCCCGCGGCGAGACACGCTTGCTGGCCACCAACAATGGCCCGGACCACTGGGGATATGAGCACCCGCATGAATTGCTGGTCGCCGCCACCCAACAAAGCTTTCATGGAATGCCATGGTATCAATGGAAAGATGGCAAGCCGCAGCGCGATGCCTGCATCGAGAGTGTCTCGCCACAGCCGCTGCAAGAGATATCCCGACCTCTGGCCGAGATGCCAGCACGCAGCGCCCCGATGGGTATTGCAGTTGTTCCTGAAGGACACCCGCTCTCACCTAACATGGATGTCGTGATCGCCATTCATGGTAGCTGGGGAACGGCGCCTGACGGCAAGGCATGGGGTGATCCAGCCAGCCGCCGAGCACCGCGTCTGCTGGGAGTGAAGCTGGCATCTGGCAATGAGCAGACCCAGGAACAAGACCAAGAGCAACAACACTCCGCTCTGACACCCCTGCTGACAGGGCTGCAAGACAGTACCGATGGAGCGCGCTGGATTCGCCCACTGGATGTGGCGTTTGGCCCGAACGGTGATCTCTACATGACTTCCGATACCGGCGCATCAGGTCTGTATCGCATTACGTTCCCATCACCTCATTCTGCCAATTGATCACAGCCTCCTCACATGTAGAGAAACGAGGGTTCATGCACAGCGTTTATTGTTCGATGAAGCGTTGATCGAGCGTTCTACCGTTCTGCATCCAAGCTGCTGGCACTTGCGTATGCTGCATATACAACGCCATCGCCGGAGCCTGCGCCATGACCCAGCAGACACCCTCAAGCCTGACCTCAGCAGCGACCTCTTCCGCAAACGGAAGCCACTATCCGACACGTGCACCGTGGCTGAGTATCATCATGCCGGTGCATAACGAGGCTGAGGGTATCGTGCCGGCGCTTATCGCCTTGAGTCGTCTGCGTGCAGGAGGAGATTGCGAGGTCATCGTCGTGGATGGTGGCTCGACAGATAACACTCGTGCGATGGCGGCGCCGCTCTGTGATGCCTGCCTCAGCAGTGAATCGGGACGTGCGGTGCAAATGAATACCGGGGCAGCGAGAGCGCGTGGTAAATGGCTGCTATTCCTGCATGCCGATACTCGTCTGCCAGACAACGCGCTCGCAGTGTTAGCCAACGCAATTGCCACTCATCGCCGCTGTGATTGGGGTCGCTTCGATGTCGCGATAGAAGGAGAATCTGCTTGGCTGCCACTGATTGCGCGCATGATGAATCTGCGCTCTCGCCTCACCAGCATCAGTACCGGCGATCAAGGCCAGTTCGTGCAACGCTCGACCTTCGAGGCCATTGGCGGCTTTGCCGAAATCCCGCTGATGGAAGACATATGGCTGAGCGCACAGCTCAAGCTACTGACGCCGCCGTTGAATCTTGAGTCGCAGGTAAAGACCAGCGGACGGCGCTGGGAGACACAAGGCGTCTTGCGCACCATCGTCAAGATGTGGGGCTTGCGCCTGGCGGCATGGTGTGGCGTTTCTCCTACGAAGCTGGCACGCATATATGGCTATCGCGCAGCAGCGCTGGCCAGTGACCAGCGCCAACTGCCTCATGCTTGAGTTCATCCCGTCGTCGCTGCCTGCCAGTGAAGAGGCATCAACGATGTCACACGCCACAGCCTGCCAATCTGCATGCTCGTCATTGGCGCAACCGACACTGATCATCTTCGGACGCCTGCCGGTGCCCGGTCAGTGCAAGACCCGCCTGATTCCAGCACTGGGAGCACAGGGGGCAGCACGGCTTTATTCACGCATGCTGATGAGAATGCTCAAGGAAGCGCAAGCGGCACACCTGGGCAATATCGTGCTGATGCTCACTCCGCCTCCGCAGGCGGCGCGCCTGGAAACTTCTCTCGCACCACTGATGGCTGAACTGGATCACACGCTAGAACACGAATTGATGCATGACCCTCAAGCGGCCCGCATCAAACTTGAAGCCCAGCCCACAGGGACATTGGGCGAGCGCATGCAGCAAGCCATGGCCCGCTATCTATCCCATGGTCCAGTCATGCTGATGGGGTCGGACCTGCCAGCACTGGACCGCCAGCGACTCCGCGATGCGGCGCACGGATTGGCATCACATGATGCTGTCTTGCAACCGTCAAAAGATGGCGGCTATGGCTTGATCGGATTGAATCAGCCCTGCCCCGAAGCTTTCGCATTGACTCATTGGAGCCATGCGGATGTATGTGCTGAAACGCTCACTCAGCTCACTCATGCCAAGCGAACCACCCACTGCCTGCCGGTCAGTTGGGATGTCGATGAACCTGAAGACCTTGAACAACTCACACACGATCTCCCGGCACTTATGGCGCAACTCCCTCCTGTTTCGTTGACAAGTTAAGCCCGCCAGCAGCCTCCCAAAGTCGTATATAGATCATCGCCATTTCCCCTTCCCGTAAGACGTCAGACTGTTACACTCGAGCCATAGCTTGACGGGGTGCCGGTAAACCGGCTGAGATGTCATATGCAAATACCGATAGCACTTTCGGCCTTGCATGAATGACGAGCCCGCCGAACCTGATCCGGCTAGTACCGGCGTAGGAATCAAGCGAGAAGGAACGCCGCCCGTCTGCCAGTACCCACTGGATAACTGCTTCCTTCCCGCCTCCTTCCGGTATCAGCCCGCTTGAGCGAATGCACCGCAATCACCCACAAAGGGGTAGCGGAATGCTCACAGAGGGACACGTCGATGCCTAGCTTCAAAGACCTGACCAACGCCTGCGCTGATGAGTGGTACGACTACTTGCAGCACGATTTCGTGCGTCAACTGGGTAAAGGACGCCTGCCAGAAGATGCCTTCCGTCACTATCTGCAGCAGGACTATCTGTTCCTGATCCACTTTGCTCGCGCCTGGGCCTTGGCAGCCTACAAGAGCCGTAGTCTTTCCGAACTACGTCAGGCTACCGCTAGCCTCGATACCATTCTCAATACTGAGCTTACGCTGCATATTGGCTATTGTGCCGAATGGGGTATCAGTGAGGATGACCTGAGTGAGCTTCCCGAATCCCGTGCCACACTGGCCTATACACGTTACGTTCTCGACTGTGGTCAGCGCGGTGATCTGCTTGATCTGCATGTTGCTCTTGCTCCCTGCCTGATTGGCTACGGTGAAATTGCCGAGTGGTTGCTGGATCAAGACAGTACGCTGATCGAAGACAATCCTTACGCAGACTGGATCGCGATGTACTCAAGCGATGACTTCAAGGCTGCCATGGAGTCTGAACGCGAATGGCTGGACGCTCGCCTGTCAGAAGTTTCAGAGCGACGCTTCGGTGAGTTGGTCGATGTCTTCCGCGATGCGACACGTTTGGAAATCGATTTCTGGCAAATGGGACTTGATCAAGACTGAAGCATCCTTTGCTCCCAGAGATGCCAAGAACACGACGTGAATGTTGAGAAGAGCAATGAACAGGGTGTCAGTTCCTGAATGGCAAGGTGTCTTTCGCGCGCGAAAGCTCTCTTGGCATTGAATATCTGAAGACGCTTGACGGGGTGCCGGTGGAACCGGCTGAGATCCTGCATGCAACACCTCACTGCCCTGACGGGTGAGGGTTGTCAGCAAGGGGTCCCGTGGAACCTGAACCGGTTAGGACCGGCGTAGGAATCAAGCTGATGGCATGCCGCTCCATGCGGCGCTGTCGCCTCGTATCTCATGACAGTCTTTATGACAGGTACTGGGCTAAACAGTCGTCATCCCTTCCCTACGCACGGTCTTCCCATGATGACGTCCCATGACGTCGCCCCTATGAGGAGACCTGCATGAACACTGCCCAACCTACACAAGACAAGAACGCTTATGACAAAAGTGCACCCAAGGCTCGCGCTCGTGCTGGCCGCAAGGATGGCAGCCGTCACCTGGCGCGCGAAGCGCGTGTCGATGAAGCCGCCATTGCCCCTTTGAGTGGTTCGCGCAAGATCTATATAGAAGGCTCGCGTCCGGACATCCTCGTCCCCATGCGAGAAATTTCTTGCTCGCCAACCCAGACAGCCAACGGGCTGGAAGAGAATCCGGCGATCGTCGTCTATGACACCTCCGGCCCCTATACAGATCCGGCGGTCGACATCGACATTCGCCGCGGTCTGGCTCCCCTGCGTGAACACTGGATCGAAGAACGCGGCGATACCGAGCAGCTCACGCAATTGAGCAGTGAGTACGGCCGTGTTCGCCAAGCGGATTTGCGTCTGTCTTCACTGCGCTTCGAGCTAGATCACCATCCTCGCCGTGCGCTCCCGGGCAAGAATGTCACTCAGCTCCACTATGCACGCCAGGGCATCATCACTCCCGAGATGGAATACATCGCCATCCGCGAGAATCAGCGCCGTATTGCCATGCGTGAGGAATATCAAGGTAGCGAATCTGTGGAAGCAATTCTTGGCCACCAGCATCCCGGCCATAGCTTCGGCGCCAGCCTGCCTGAAGAAATAACGGCAGAGTTCGTACGCGAGGAAGTCGCTCGCGGGCGGGCGATCATTCCTGCCAACATCAATCATCCGGAAAGCGAGCCGATGATCATCGGGCGCAACTTCCTCGTGAAGATCAACGGCAACCTGGGCAACTCGGCAGTCACCTCTTCCATCGAGGAAGAAGTCGACAAGATGACCTGGGGTATTCGCTGGGGCTCCGATACCATCATGGATCTCTCTACCGGTGCCAACATTCACGAAACCCGTGAGTGGATACTGCGCAACTCACCGGTACCCATCGGAACGGTGCCCATGTATCAGGCACTGGAGAAGGTCGATGGCGTCGCGGAAAACCTCGACTGGGAAATCTTCCGCGATACCTTGATCGAGCAAGCCGAACAGGGAGTGGACTATTTCACCATCCATGCCGGCGTATTGCTGCGTTATGTGCCGATGACCGCCAGCCGTGTAACCGGAATCGTCTCGCGCGGCGGTTCGATCATGGCCAAATGGTGCCTCGCTCATCATGAGGAGAGCTTCCTCTACACCCACTTTGAAGATATCTGCGAGATCTGCAAGGTCTACGATATCAGCCTGTCACTGGGCGATGGTCTGCGCCCGGGCTCGGTGGCGGATGCCAACGATGCTGCCCAGTTCAGTGAGCTGGAAACGCTCGGCGAGTTGACGAAAATCGCCTGGCAGCACGATGTGCAGGTGATGATCGAAGGGCCGGGGCATGTGCCGATGCACCTGATAAAGGAAAACATGGACAAGCAGCTCACCGAGTGTGACGAGGCGCCGTTCTACACACTTGGCCCACTGACCACTGATATCGCACCGGGTTACGATCACATTACATCAGGCATCGGTGCCGCGATGATTGGTTGGTTCGGCTGCGCCATGCTCTGCTACGTCACGCCTAAAGAACACCTAGGCCTACCTAACAAGGATGACGTCAAGACGGGCATCATCACCTATAAAATAGCCGCACATGCTGCTGACCTGGCCAAAGGCCATCCAGGCGCGCAGCGTCGCGACAACGCGCTCTCCAAGGCACGTTTCGAATTCCGCTGGGAAGACCAGTTCAATCTTGGATTGGACCCAGATACCGCACGCAGCTTCCATGATGAAACGCTGCCCAAGGACTCTGCCAAGGTCGCACACTTCTGCTCCATGTGCGGGCCGAAGTTCTGCTCCATGAAGATTTCTCAGGAAGTCCGAGACTATGCCAATGAACATGGCCTGACCGGCGATGCAGATAGCGTGATGACTGGCATGCAGGAGCAGGCCGAAAAATTCAAGCGTGAAGGCAGTCAGCTATATCAAGAGGTCTGATGACCAGAGACTAAAGCGCTTTTCATAACGCAAAACGCCCTCGACCAATCATGGCCGAGGGCGTTTTGCTACTGTCTTGCCAACCAGTTACCAAAGGTCAAACGACCCAAGGATCAAGTGCGGCTGGTCACTTCCAGCAGGTGGTAACCGAACTGGGTCTTCACCGGGCCTTGCACGGTATTGATAGGGGCACTGAACACCACCTCATCAAATTCCTTGACCATCATGCCCGGACCGAAAGCTCCAAGATCGCCGCCGCTACGGCCGGACGGGCAAGAGGAATGCTCACTAGCGGCATCAGCAAAATCGCGACCGTTCTCGATTTCGGTCTTGAGAGCTGCACACTGTTCTTCACTGGAAACGAGAATATGACGTGCTGTGGCCTGTGCCATGACTATCACCTGTCACTGATCAAATGGTACCGCGCAAAGCGGCATGGCCTACCATTGTGGCGCAAGGTGGCGCTCGCCGCTAGCGTCCGGCACACACTCGACGCTGATATTGAAGCGCATCCAACGTGCCATTCCCGAGCAAGGCTGCCGTTGCTGCATTACATTCGGCCTCTGCCAACTGATCAGCACCCGACACCTCAGCCCATTGAATATTCCCCACGCTGGGGCGATAACCCAATGCTGCGTTACAGGTCATACGCGTGAGGCTAGCGTGGCGTTGTGAAGGCAAGGCAGGTGGATTAGCCGTCATTTCCTGACAGGATGCTGAAAATAGCTTACTGGCCGCCTGACTGCATCTTGTATGCAGCGTTGCGTTCTGGATTTTTTCAGCACATACCGAGTCATCGATCACTCGCCAATGGAGAGTATCAAAATCAACACTCTGCCCCTGATACTGCATTTCAATATGCTGACGCTGGAGTCCAGCGGTATCCGAAATATGGCTAGTAGCACCTTCACTCAATTGACCGCTCACCCCAGCCACCGTATCCATAAGCGCAGCAAAAACAGCACTGATAGGGTCCATTGCACACTCCCTGTGTCAAGACTCTCAGTATCAAGAAGACGCTTAATGTTAGCTCTTCTCATCAAATTCTGATCACGAGATGATACGTCTATTGGACAATAGCGTAGTCACTCAAATACCAGACACACAAACACCCACCCGGAAGACCGGATGGGTGTTTTATACAGCTCCCTCAATCGAGAGCTGTTGAGCAGATGTCGCTTACTTGGCGGACTTCTGCATGGCCTCAGAAGCGGACTTGGCATTGGTTTCAGCCATTTCCTGCCCTTTCTTGGCATTGGTTTCAGCCAGCTCTTGGCTCTTCTTGGCGAAATCCTGATTCAGTTCGACGACTTTCTGAGTGTCGTTCTGCAGGCGCTCACCAAGCGTCTTGACGGTTTCCTGCTGTTCCTTGACAAAGTTTTGCAGGCCTTCGCTGTCCTTGACTTCAAGCAAGGCACGCGCCTGTGCCATGGAGGCATCAGCATAAGACTTGGTCAGTTCCATCTGGGCGCCAATCAGCTTTTCGCTGTAATCAATGCTTAGAGCACTGAAAGCGCGCAGCGGGGACATGAACATATCATCGAACTGCTTGGTGGACTTATCGAAATTGGCATTGAACATGTGGCACCCTCCAGGGTTTTGGCATCACGCTGAAATGAATCCGGAGCTATGCTCCTTCGGCTATCAGGATTGAACCAAGCTTGTGCGCTATTGCGACCGAGCCATCACTATCAAGCCTTCACTGATAAATAGTGCTCTCGACCAGGTTCCATCCTCGCTGCAATGCAGCATAAGCCACTATTTGCTGCACCGCAACATTATGATGCCAGTATTTCTGTATCCGCGATGTTTCGTCTTCCCCTGATCTGATCCTTGCCAAGAATCAATGCCCTCCCTCATACCTGCTCGCGGCAACGCTCACATAGTAATCGTCCGTCCAACATCTCGTTCTGACCCGGTTGCTGGCATAGCGCGATGCTGTCATTGGACAGCCAGCGACGACACTCATCACAGCGCGGCAGTCCTTCAACATCCTGTGACGAATGTTGCAGATGCTTGGCATATGAATCAGCGCCCTCGAGGGCATCGATATCAGAATGAGAAGACTGCCGACAGCGCGCCGCTTGAAGCCCACGAGCCCCAAGGGGGTGCAGTTCAGCTGTTCTCGGTATCGATGAAGTAGGCTTGAGTGGAGATACCGGTGAACCTGCAAACTCTTGCCTGGGCTTGATGTCTCGATCGGCAGGCTGTGCCGCTACCGAGTCGCTACGTTCACTGGAAGGCTCATTCAAAGCAGCAGGCGTCCAACGATACTCAGAAGCCACATCATTAGCGCGCGGGCCAATCGAGGAGTGCTGCTGGTCTGGCGTCAAGCCAAGCCTCACCGGCCAATCAATCGTTGAGGCGACATGCTGGGCGGCAATCGCATGCCCCAGACGTCGTAAACGACGCTTATCAATACGATGCGTAAAACTACGCAAACGTGTGATAGGAGCCGTCCGGCCACTCACCTGCAGACACTGCTGCCTGAGGCGCGACAGCGACACCAGCGCACGGCTATCAACAATATCTTCTGGAGGACGACTTGCCTGAGCCTCTTCTGCGATCACGACCCGGTACAGCAGCTGAGGTTGGAGCGTCATTCCCATGCGTAACGGCAACAGACCGCACGCTTCCATCCAATCCCGAAAGACGCGACGCTGCTCTGCAATTGCCAGCAGTGGAGAAGGCGTTAAAAGTTGCTCCTGAGAGTCACTAGCAGCGTCTTCACCTTGACTCACCTCGTCATTACCTTCGGTGTGCGCCAGCAGCTCACCAAATGAGGTAATGGCAAGCTGAAGATCAAAGCACGATGCATCCAGCACCCAAGCCTGCATAAGGCAATTGACGAGCAGGTGATCGATCTCGATCACATTATCGCCATGCCCAAGCCTCAAATCATGTAATACGACCCAGTCATCGCGCGCCCCAAGCAGTGAATCCAGCTGCGTAGCAAGCGTACGGCGGCGAGTCTGACGAGCACGCATCATGCGTAGCGTCTGTAATACCTGACAGCGCTCACTGACAGTAAGGGCAGCATCCTGAGCCAGCACCTCAAGTACCAGGACGTCATACTCCCTTGAATCACATTCCTTGATCAGCATGGGAGCCTCTGAAATTAGAATATTAAGATATAACTCAGTATAGCTCCCCATCAGCAAACTTTCTTGCCTTGCAGCAGGCCGACAATATCGACTCGGCATTAGATGAATCGAGTCATGTCAGCGTACTGCCACCTCGATGCAAGGAAACTCAAGGGATAAAATCTTGATCTACGCTCGTTTTATCGAACCAACACTGCCCTTATCGACTAGCAACTCATCTTGTCGGTAAGGCAGCATATCGGTCACCTGCTGACGTGCCTTGGCTATCCAGCGCACTTCCTCTTCGACAGCTTCCGTCACTGCTTCTTGTAGGCCCGGGTGGGCCAGCCAGTGCAATGACCAGGTATCGTAGGCTGAAAAGCCACGACTTATCTTGTGCTCACCCTGCGTACCAGGATCAAAGCGCGTCAGCCCACGCTCCAGACAGAACTCAAGCCCCTGGTAGTAACAGACTTCAAAATGCAGACAGTCAGCCTGAACCTCACTGCCCCACCAACGCCCATACAAGCAATCACTGCCGATCAGACACAGCGCTGCGGCGACAGGTATCCGTGTTTCATCACGCGCCTGAATCAGCAACAGTGCCTCAGGCATGCTGCGTCTGAGTTGGTGGAAAAATTCAATAGGCAGATAGGGACGCTGCCCGCGCTCCATATATGTCATGCAGTAACAGCGATAGAAGGCTTCGAGATCAGCTTCGCTTATCTGCTCACCCTCAAGGCGCACCACTGAAAAGCCTTGATCGGCCACCTTGCGTCGTTCACGACGAATTTCCTTGCGACGCCGGGAACGCAAGCCATCCAGGAAAGCACTGAAGTCCTGCTCGCCCCGTGACTGCCAGTGATACTGCATGCCTGGACGCCGAATAAGATGCGGTACTGCTGCTTGCCAATCGTTGCACTCTTCCTGCTCGGCAAATAGCAGATGGAAGCCACTGTGCTCAAAGCGCCGCAAGGAACCGCCAACGTCAACCGAAGGCGCTGCACCAGCCTCAAGGTGCGGCCATAACCACTTCAACAGTGCACGCCGTGACGGCGCACCATCTCTCGTCACTAATCGCGGGCCAGCGCTCGGCGTAAAGGGAACAGCCGTCAGTTGCTTGGGATAGTAGCGTCCGCCAGCTCGCTCAAGCGCCTCAGCCCATTGTTGATCAAAGACATATTCACCGCGTGAGTGCAGCTTTAGATAGCGTAGCAATCCAGCCATCAGGCGCCCGCTTTCATCGCGTATCAACAGATGTGCCGGATGCCAACCTGTAGCAGCGATAGCCGCGCCACAGGCTTCAAGGGCCACAAGATACGCGTGTTGCAGAAAGGGGTAATCGCCACCGGCCAGGCTATTCCACTCCCGAGCAGAGATATCGCTGATAGAAGTCAGAATCTCTAGCCGCCAGCCACCCGTCTTCTCTGTGGAGTCATCAGATACCATCAAACTATCCGGCATTTCCCGCTGGGACGCATGCTTATCCACCCCATCCTCTGCTCGCCATTGCCCTGTCACCACACTCTCCTCTTGTTCTCCCTGGGGCAGACATGCCGCCCGTCCCAGGACATGCTAGTGTGTCGACATGATGCAGGACAACGAGACCGCCATGACAGACACATCGACGCCCCCCGAAGAATCATCTGCTGATCAAGCCACAAGACAGCCCTATACGCCCACACCACCCGCCCAGGATACCCATGCCCGGACCAATGCCATGGCACTGGTCGCGTTTGCATTGAGCGTACTGGGATGTTTGCTGGCGCCTGCGGCACTTGGAGCCGTTGTCTGTGGCCATATCGCACGCAGCCAGATTCGCAAGACCGGCGAAGCAGGCGACAGCTGGGCACTCGCAGGGCTAGTGCTTGGCTATCTGCTGATCGCTCTATCGCTGGCCGGCCTGCTGATATTCGGCGGGATGATGATGACCATGTTCGGTATCATGGCCTTTAGTAGCTGAGTGTCATTTGCTGACCGCGGGTTGCCAGATATCTGCGATTCAACAACCGTCTCAGCTCGTCAGCGAGCCCACCTAGCTTTCGACTCTATCTCCCGTGCCAACGGGACATGCTTGCCTTGAAGCAAGACCTGTCCCGTCAGCAATTCCGGTTCATCCGAGCCGCCTTACACTTGAGCGAGCCTCGATGTTGCACTCGATTCTCGATAACGACTTTTACAAGTTCACCATGCAAAATGCGGTGGTGAAGCTATTCCCCTATGCCCGTACCCGCTACGCCTTTATCAATCGAGGCGAGCACGCTTTTCCGCCAGGTTTTGGCGAAGCACTGCGTGTAGCAGTGGACAATATGGTCCATCTTGCACTGACAGCGGAAGAGAAAGCCTTTCTCGAGCTCCACTGCCCGTTTCTCGACCCCACCTATCGCGACTTCCTGGCCGGCTTCCGCTTTGACCCCGCCGAAATAACCATCACCCAGACCGGCGATGCGCTGGATGTGCATCTAGAAGGTTACTGGTATCGCACTATCTTGTGGGAAGTTCCGCTGATGGCACTGATCAGTGAGCTCTGGTACCAATTGGGTGGCGATCAACGTGATAACGACCAGGTGCTGCACGACAATACGCAGGCCAAGATAGAGCACTACAAGCGACTTGGTATCCGCGTCGCTGAATTCGGCACGCGTCGTCGGCACTCTTACGATGTGCACGACAAGGTTGTCGCCACACTCAAAGAGCAGGGTCGTGGCTGCTTTATCGGCACCAGCAATGTTCACATGGCACAGCGCCATGGAATCAAGCCGATTGGCACCCATGCCCATGAGTGGTTCATGTTCCATGCTGCGCGCTTCGGCTTCAAGATGGCCAATATTCTGGCGCTGGAAAATTGGGTCAAGGTCTACCGGGGAGATCTCGGTATCGCCCTATCGGATACCTTTACCAGCCGTGCCTTCTTCCGCAGCTTCGACAAGAAGTTTGCCAAACTGTTTGACGGCGTGCGCCATGACAGTGCCGATCCGATTGAATTCGCTGAAGCCACCATCCGTCACTATGAATCGCTAGGCATTGACCCCAAAACCAAGACCATCGTGTTCTCCGATGGATTGGATACTGACAAGGTCGATCGTATCGTGCGCTACTGTGCCGGACGCATCGGCATGTCTTTTGGCATCGGCACCAATTTCACTAATGATGTAGGACCGCAGCCAATGAACATGGTCATCAAGATGACCGAAGCACGCCCGGAAGGACAAGACTGGGTGCCCGTCATCAAGCTCTCCGATGTCTCCAGCAAGCATACCGGTGATCCAGATATGATTCGGCTTGCCCACCAAGTGCTCTCATTGAAAGAGCTGGACTGAATATCGATCTGGCCCTACCGATGCAAGCACGGTATATCGTGCCAAGTGCTTTACATAAACTTGAGCGTATCTACGTAAAAAGCCCACTCGGAGCAATACCGGGTGGGCTTTTGTCATTTCAAGACTCTGCCATCTACAACTCAGGCGCGCTCAGGGCTGCGGCGACGTCTTCGGAGACTTGAAGACTTCATTGAACAGGTTGAGCATCACCTGCCATGACGCTGCATCGGCTGCTGCATCATAGGCCAGCGGGAGATCGTACTTGGCTCCCTTGGCGTTGGACTCCGGATTGGTGAACGCATGCTTGGCGCCGGGATACTGAATCAGCGTTGCACGTGTATTCAGCGACTTGAAGGTCGCCAGCAAACTGTCCAATCCTTCTTGAGGTACAAGAGAATCAGCCTCGCCATTCTGAATGACGACACGGCCCGCGAAAGCCTTGGGGTCTTTCACCGCGATGCCAGGACTACCGTGGAAGCTGACAACAGCCTTGAGCGGTGCACCACTGAGCGCCATATTAAGCACTACCCCACCGCCGAAGCAGTATCCGATCGCGGCCATGCGCTCTCCATCCACCTCTGGACGTGAACGAAGCACTGCCAATGCTGAGTTGACGCTCGATTCTGCTTTGGGCCAATCGCCCATCACCGCACTGGAAAAAGCCTTGGCATCCTGCGGATGTTCCGCTGTA
This sequence comes from Cobetia sp. QF-1, assembly GCF_002213105.1. Taxonomy (NCBI): domain Bacteria; kingdom Pseudomonadati; phylum Pseudomonadota; class Gammaproteobacteria; order Oceanospirillales; family Halomonadaceae; genus Cobetia; species Cobetia sp. QF-1. Next base: position 313,439 of record NZ_NBVS01000002.1, on the reverse strand, counting down.
CGGCCACCGCCATACATGTCTACCGCCATCACGACATACCCCAGTCCTGCCAACTGTTCGGCACGTTTGCGGGCATAGCTATTCAATCCCCACCACTCGTGCACAAGCAAGATGCCCGGACGACGCCCCTTTGCCTTGGCATCCCGCGCAATCAGACCGACGTGCTCTTCACCGTTAGCACGGTAGGTCACTGTTTCGGTGATGACTTGCGGGCCTTCCAGACGATTGATCAGTGGCTGATCTTCCGCAGCCAATGCCTGCCCTGCAGAAAACACCGATTGTGCAAACAGCAGAGTGCCGGCGCACCAGGTATGTAACATTCGCATCGCCTACTCCTTGTACGAGACTCTAAACACCGGCGACAGAACCCAAGTCAAGTATGCCGGCATTCCTCAATTGTCCTCGCTCCTTGCCTGCGATGCCAGTATCACCCGGTTGCGGCCACTGCGTTTGGCACTGTAAAGCGCCATATCAGCACGATGAAGATAGGCCTCACGGCTTTCTCCAGGCTCCGGCGATGCCACGCCCATACTGATGGTGCATCTCAGTTTCAGTGTCTTGAATCTGAATTCAAGGGCGGCAATTTGCTGACGCAGGCGCTCTGCCATGCTGACGCCGGTAGCAGTGCCGGCGTCAGCCAGCAATACGGCAAACTCCTCACCTCCCAACCGCGCAAAACAATCATCGCGGCGTAGCTGCTGACGACATGCCTCTCCCAGGTGCGTCAACACCTGGTCACCGGCAGCGTGGCCATGGCCGTCATTGATTCTCTTGAAGTGATCAATATCAAACAGAATCAATGCCAGCTGCTCTCGCGAGGACGAAGCCAGCAGCGTATCTAGCGTTTCGAAGAAACAGTCGCGTGTCATAGCTCCTGTCATGGCGTCGGTCATCGCTTCATGCTCTCGACGCTGCTCAATCAACTTACGCTCATGAATATTGCGTGAAACCGACAGCACCCGCTCGTAGCGCCCGGTGCCAGGGTCCATTGATGGTGTGGAGATCGACTCAAACCACAGGGTGTGGCCGTCCTTGTGCTGAATTCTAAAATCAACCCGAAATACTTCGCCAAGACAGGCCGATCGATGAACCTCCTTAGCGACACGCATCATGTCATCAGGATGAATCATCTTCTTTATCTCTTGCCCGCAAATTTCCTCGACACGGAATCCACACAGTTTTTCCACCGACGGACTGATGTATTGGCAGATTCCATCGGAGCCCTCGATGCTGACCAGATCACTCACTGAATTCAAAATGAAGCGATAACGCTCCTCGCTCAGCCGCAAGGCGCGCTCAATACGATGACGGGCCGTCACATCATCACAATAGCCATTCCAGGTGATACTGCCATCCGGTACATCCGTAGGCTGTGGCAATGCAACACAGGCCAGCCAGCGCTCTTGTCCATCGGGATGCTCATAGCGCAACTCCAACTCCATAGGAGATTGCTCACCTGCACTGCAACGTGCCGATGCCAATAGCTCAATGCGGTCCTGATCAGATATACGCGAAAGAAAGAGAGAGGGATCCGCGAGTACTGTCTCGACCTCCAGCCCTAACAATTGGGCCGCGACCGGCGACAGGTAGGTGTAGATAAAAACATCATCACGACTCAATTTGCACTGGAAGATGACACCGGGCATCTGTTGCATCAGATGCTCCAACTGACGTCGACTCGCTTCACCGCGACTGACATCACTAAGCTGGCCCAGTACCTCAGTTACCTCACCGTCTGAGGCATAGCTCAGATGCATATCATCCTGAAAATAACGCTGCCGACCATCCACATGACGGAAGGCATAACAGAAACTCAAACCGGTCAGCCGGTCACGAATCGCAGCAGCGAAACGCTCTCGGCAATCGTCAAGCTCATCCTGATCCATTCGCGTCTGCCAGATACGCGGACTGGCCAGCAATAGATCACGCGACAATCCCGTCAGGATCTCACTGCCAGCAGAGATGAACTGCAACTCTTCCGGCGGCCATTCTCCGCGAGTGGCATATCGCGTTCCAGGAGTATCATGGACCTGCTGAACAAGACGGCTCTGTTGACTGATAGCCTGCTCAAGACGCTGATGGACAGCACTGATATCGCGCGTCATGACGGCAACTTGCTGGACTCCATTGCTCGGGGATCGCCCCAGACTGATCAGCTGCACCGACAAACGACATTCCCCGCGTGGCAGTGACAGGCTGATATCACAATGCCGTGGTTCTGCACTATTCAGACAACGCATGACGTGCGTGAAATACAGACGATCCAGCGACTTCCCCGCATGAATATAGGCTGCATCGTGGTAGAGGTGCCAAGCAGGATTGGCATGCTGGAGGGCCAATGTCGTCTCATCCAATGACAGAATCGCCATGGGGTCACGGCTACGGATCATCATCAGCCGATAAGCCTTCAACTGTTGACGTTCTTCTTCAGCTTCCTGCTCACGCCGAGTAATGTCGGATGCCCTTCCGCAGACAGGGTGCCCATCACCGGATGCCCACAAGCACTCTTCAAACAGCAATACCTGCCCACTACGATCCCGTATCTGGTAGCTGATACGCTCAACCCTACCCACAGATGAACGAAAATGACTCAGCCGCTGACGATCTGCTATCGATACCAACGACAGCCACAACCCGGGCTGTTTAAGAAAATCACGTACCGAATATCCCAACAAGCGTTCAGCAGCAGCATTCAAGCCGATGAAGCGCTGACCATCAGCGCTCAACGTGAACATGATATCTGCGACGACAGCGTGATGATGCAGCAGCAGACGGCTGTCGGTGAATGACTCAGGCAACGTGAACCCCTTCTTCATGCGATTCTCTTCAGAATGCCCCATCCAGCACTCCCGCAGCCAGAAACATTCACCAACGTTGGCCGCTGATGATGCCATGCCGTGAGAAAACGACTACAAACACGAAAGCCCGGAGCAAGGCTCCGGGCTTTCATTATCGGCACTACCTAGGCATGGCCATCAAGCTGCATGTGCGATTCACATGGAATGAAGATCGGCCGCGGACTATCCCTGCGCAGAGCGCTGAATAGCGTCATCTGTCGTAGTAGAGGAAGCAACATCTTTCTGAACAGCATGCTGACTATCGCGTGAAGGCGTCGCCTGCCGGGAATCACTTCGTGCCTTTTCCTTCCCACGAGGATCCTTGGTACGCGAATCACTGGAGCGCTTGTGGCTGGTACTTTTATGACGGGAGTTCTTGTGATGGGAACTCATATCCGGAGTACTGCTATCCGGAGTACTGCTATCCAGAGTACCTCGCTGCGATGGAATGCCCATACGAGCACGGAGGTGCTCCATCAGCGCCCGAAAGTCATCGGGTTCCATCGCTATTCGTTCAGCAGCAGCGCTTTCCTGCCATAGAACATAGATAGCCGGCTGCTCACGTCCAAGATCCATGCCCACGACTTTCCCCTGACGTTGAGTACGCGGGTCTCGTAATGTGGCACCAATCAGTTCATGAGCTTCGCGGATGGCATCGTGCATCTGAGACAGCCTGCTATGGAAGTCGAAGATCTGCCGGATAATTAAGCGGCAGTGCGGCAATACCTTCCCTGCATTGCACACAAGACGTAAACACTCGCAGGCCGATACAAACTACCTGCATGAATCGACACTAAACACGCAAGCGACTCATTCTTGAGCATTGCGGCATGTCAAGGTCAAAGTGTAACACACCAGCGCAGATTCGCTAATCGTTGCACTTTGCTTTCGACGAAGCCTGCATGATGGTGATTATTAGCTGCATTTTGCCGCACGTTATACCACCTGACTTTCAAACCTGTCGCCATCTTCAGAAATCCCGTCGCACATAAACCACCCTTCTGGCGCCGGCTAGCGACATGTTTCGATAAAATGGTCAGGAATAGCGATATGTTCTCTTGCCACGTGCCACCCCTCAGGCGAAAAAAAACCTCCCCATAAGGGGAGGTTCAAAGAGTGGATGACGCGATGTCATTCCGAGCAGCATCGATAGCCGGTCTTGGCGCCAACCCTGACCGACAGCCGATTCAAAGGGGACGAATGGCATTGCCTTGTCCGTGGAGCCTATGCGCGACGCGAGAATCCTCGGGCCATTCGTCCTCACCTGTTGAGAGTGCCACCTCAAGGACGGCACTCTCCTTAATTCATGTTGCAGAGTCGCGTTAGTTTGCTGCTTGCATCGCCAGCGCAGTATCGAGCATGCGGTTGGAGAAGCCCCACTCGTTGTCATACCACGCCATGACCTTGACCAGACGGTCATTGCTGACACGAGTGTGATTGCTGTCAAAGGTAGAGGAATGCGCATCGTGATTGAAATCGATGGACACCAGCGGCAGCGAGTTGACAGCCAGCACACTGGAACCTTCAGCAGCACGTGCGACGATCGCATTGATCTCTTCAACAGTTGTATCGCGAGATGCCGTAAAGGTCAGGTCAACCAATGACACATTGATGACCGGCACACGAATCGCCAGACCATCCAGCTTGCCATTCAACTCCGGCAGCACCAGACCAACAGCTGCTGCAGCACCCGTTTTGGTCGGGATCATGGAGTGGGTAGCACTACGGGCGCGGTACGGGTCGGAGTGGTAAACATCCGACAAGTTCTGATCGTTGGTGTAAGCATGGATGGTCGTCATCAGACCATTCTCGATACCCACCTCAGCGTTCAATGCCTTGGCAACCGGCGCGAGGCAATTGGTGGTGCAAGAAGCATTGGACACGACCTGATGCTCAGCCGTCAGCACGTCTTCATTGACACCAAAAACGACAGTCGCATCAGCATCGCCACTCGGTGCGGAGATCAGCACACGCTTGGCACCCGCCTCAATGTGCTTGGCAGCAGCAGCACGCTTGGTGAACAGACCAGTACATTCCATGACCAGGTCAATATTCAAGCTCGCCCACGGCAGCTTGGACGGGTCACGCTCAGCCAGAATGCGGATCTTGTCGTCACCGACGAATAGATTCTCTTCGTCATAAGAGACTGTTTCTGCGAAACGACCATGCACGGTATCACGGCTCAACAGGTGAGCGTTGAGCTCCGGGGCGCCCAGATCATTGATGGCAACCACCTGGATACGATCGTTGTATTGGCCTTCATACAGCGCACGCAACACATTGCGACCGATGCGACCAAAACCGTTGATGGCGACGCGTAATGTCATGACTCAACTCCTGTGGCGTATGGCTCGTGCAGGACAGCACTTGGGATCAGAACGACGGGTAAACAAATGCGTTCCATGAAAGTATCCTACACGCTTTTGCCATAATTTGGCCGAAAGTCGTCCAGTCTTCAAGCAGTTTTTTTGCTAAATTTACCGAATATTCCGAACAAATGCGTTTTTTGGGGTCCATGAAGCGGTAATGTAGCCTGCTCCCGATAAGGTAGCGGTACCGAGAGACTTTACACCGCTGCCACCACTGGATAGCGTCGCTCAGAGTGAGCACGCTTACAGTGCGAAAAATGCCTATTTATTCGCCAGCCTCGGCGCCCTGCGCCGCCTGACCCATGAGGTAAGAGCATGTCAGTCAACCCGACCGTCGAGCGCGTGACTCAGCGCATCATTGAACGCTCCAGCGAGCGCCGTGCCGCCTACGAGCAGCTGATGGAAGCGCAGCAGCGACGTGGTGTGCACCGATCAGAGCTATCTTGCGGCAATCTGGCGCACGGCTTCGCGGCCTGTGGCGAGACCGACAAGAATCGTCTCAAGCTGATGAATTCTGCCAATCTGGGCATCATCTCGGCATATAACGACATGCTGTCGGCACATCAGCCTTTCGAGGACTATCCGCGCATCATCAAGGAAGCGGTACAGTTCATGGGCTCTACCGCCCAGTTTGCCGGCGGTGTTCCGGCGATGTGTGACGGCGTGACCCAAGGCCAGCCAGGCATGGAGCTGTCGCTATTCTCCCGCGACCTGATTGCCATGGCGGCAGCTGTCGGCCTGTCTCACAACATGTTCGATGGCGCACTGTTCCTTGGCGTTTGCGACAAGATTGTGCCGGGCCTGTTTATCGCAGCCGCGCGCTTTGGCCACCTACCTAGCCTCTTCGTGCCTGCTGGCCCGATGCCTTCCGGTCTTCCCAACAATGAGAAGGCACGTGTTCGTCAGCTGTTCGCTGAAGGCAAGGTGGATCGCGATGCGCTACTCGAGGCCGAATCTGCCTCCTACCATAGTGCGGGCACCTGTACCTTCTATGGCACCGCCAACTCCAACCAGTTGATGGTAGAGCTGATGGGTCTACACCTGCCGGGTGCCTCCTTCGTCAACCCGGGCACGCCGCTGCGCGAAGCTCTGACGCGCCATGCTGCTGAACAAACCATCCGCAACAGCGAAGTTGGTGGCGATTACCGCCCCTTCTATCGTCAGATCGATGCGCGCGCCATTGTCAATGCCATGGTTGGCCTACTGGCCTCCGGCGGCTCTACCAACCATACGCTGCACCTCGTTGCGATGGCGGGTGCTGCTGGCGTCACTATCACTTGGGATGACTTCACCGAGCTATCAGCAGTCATCCCGAGCCTGACGCGCATCTACCCGAATGGTCAGGCCGATATCAATCACTTCCAGGCAGCAGGCGGCATGAGCTTCTTGATTCGCGAATTGCTCAACGCTGGCATGTTGCATGACATCACCACTCAGGATGGCGGCACGCTCGCCAACTATATTCGCGAGCCCTTCCTTGAAAACGGCAAGCTGGTCTGGAAGGACGGCCCGACGGATAGCCTCGACGAAGATGTGCTACGTCCAGTGGCCAATCCGTTCGCCCCCACCGGTGGCTTGACCGTCTTGGATGGCAATATAGGCCGCGGCGTCATCAAGGTATCTGCCGTCAAGGCCGAGCATCGTATTGTCGAAGCGCCAGTTCGTCTGTTCAGTGATCAAGACGAAATGAAGGCAGCCTTTGAAGCCGGCGAGCTTGAACAGGACATGATCGCGGTCGTGCGCTATCAGGGACCGCGTGCCAATGGCATGCCAGAGCTGCACAAACTGACGCCGTATCTGGGCATCCTGCAAGACCGTGGCTACAAGGTGGCACTGGTCACCGATGGCCGTATGTCTGGCGCGTCCGGCAAGGTGCCTGCCGCTATCCATATGACACCGGAAGCACTCGATGGCGGACCACTGGCCCGTCTACGCGAAGGTGATGTTGTCCGCCTGGATGCCAATGCTGGCACACTTGAAGCGCTGGTCAGCGAGAGCGAATGGGCTAGCCGTGATGCTGAGCACGTTGCCCGTGACATCTACCATCATGGCTTGGGTCGCGAGCTATTCTCCGGCATGCGCTCCCTCGTAGGTGGCGCGGAGGAAGGCGCCTCCAGCTTCGCAGGCTACGGCGACCTACCGGGCAGTGGTCACGATCGCGACACGCACTAAAGGCGCCCGGCTCATGACTACTGAAACGCCGCGTCGCTTTGCTCTGGTCGGCGATATCGGTGGCACCAATGCCCGGTTGGCACTTGTCCAGCCGGGCAGCCACACGCTGCATGATATCCAGACGCTTGCCTGCGCCGATCATGTCGGCCTGGTGGATGCCATCCAGACTTATTATCAGTCGCTAGGCCTCACGCTGGAGGACCAGCCAACGGAAGCTTGTCTGGCTTTCGCTTGCCCCGTGCACAATGAGCACGTGCGGATGACCAATAATCACTGGGAATTCGGCAAGTCTGATGCACGCGCTGCACTCAGCCTTGAGCGCTTCAAGTGCATTAACGACTTCACCGCCATGGCGCTGGGCGTGCCGTATATCTCAGCCAATGAGCGCATCGCTATCGGCGCTGACATGACCGAAGGTAGCGGAGACGACGCTTCACCACGGCTGGTAATTGGCCCGGGGACGGGGCTTGGTGTGGCCGGACTGGTTCGCGGCGCTCACAACTGGATTCCACTGGCAACCGAAGGTGGGCATGCTGGCTTTGCGCCAACCGATGACGTCGAGGATGGTCTGCTGGCCATCTTCCGCCGTAAACATGGTCGCGTATCAGTCGAACGCCTGCTGTGTGGCCAGGGAATGCTAGAGATCTATCAGGCACTCGGCGAGCTACGCGGCTTGCCAACACCGCTTGAGAGCACTGCCTGCGTCAGCCGAGCAGCACATGCCCGACATCATCAAGGACAGCCGGATGACCCACTGGCCTTCGATGCGGTACTGCGCTTCATGAAGATCCTTGGCAACGTGGCCGGTGATGCTGCGTTGACATTAGGTGCTCGTGGTGGCGTTTATCTCTGCGGTGGCGTGTTACCACGTAATCTTGACCTGCTGACCCAGAGTGATTTCCGGCGCGCCTTCACCGACAAAAACCGTATGAGCCGTTACAATGCCGCGATCCCCACCTGGGTGGTAACCGCGCCGTGGACCGGCCTGCTGGGCGCCGCCGAGGCACTGCACAATGAAGAGGTGGCGTGACGCATTAGCGTCTGCCCCTCCTGAACCGTCGAGGTAGCCCGAGATGATTCCTGAAAGTCTGCGCGCATTGGTCGATGCCACCACCGGCCAACGCAATGTCGAGTGGCAGGGGCGCACCCTGCTCATCATCAACCAGCCCTGGGGTGAACTGGCCGTCTGCCATCAGGGCGCTCAGGTGTTGCACTATCAGCCAGCAGGCGACTCGCCATGGCTGTGGGTGACCGCAACACCTGCGGCACTGCCGGGCAGTATTCGCGGTGGCATCCCCTTGTGCTGGCCATGGTTTGCCGATGAGTATCCTGCAGGTGAAACTGAACTTCACGGCCCGGCACGCAAAGCTGGTTGGCGTATCGATGCCGTCGACGAAGATGAGGAAGGCGTCGAAGTGCATGCCTCTCCCGAGACAACGCTGCATACCGCACTCACACCTCGCGTGGTGATCTTTGCGGGCCGACGTTTCCTCAAGGTCGAACTGATCACCGAAAACAATGGTGATGCACCGATCAAGATGACAGCCGCCCTGCACACGTACTTTGCCGTGCCGGATGCTTTCGCGTGTCGTGTGACCGGCCTCGCCGGCGCCAGCTATCTGGACAAGCGACAAGACTTCTCGCGCTTTGATCAACAGGGCGAGCTGGGTGTGCGCGGACCACTGGACCGCATCTACCAGTCCAGCAAGATCCAAGTGCTGGAAGATGGTCAGCGCCGACTGCGTATCGCCAAGCAGGGCTCCGACTCGACCGTGGTATGGCATCCGGGCGATACGCCACCGGCCGACACCAGCGTTGAGGATGCGCGCGGCTTCCTGTGCGTCGAAACAGCCTGCACGCGTCTTGACCCGGTGTGGCTGCCGCCAGGTGCTCAGCATCTATTGGTTCAGCATATTTCGCCGCTGACGGATGATGAAACCAGCAACAACTGACTGTCTGCTTGCCATGCTATCCATACCGGCATGGCAGGTATCTTGGCTAACAGCTTGCTTGGCTGGTCATGGACTGAATCGTGTCATTCATTATCGTCACGTGAGTTAACGACACCTCGCCTGAAAACAAGGACGCGTTGCTTGGCCACAGAATGCCGCTCACGCCAACGATTGATATCCAACAACCAATACGATGGACACACCCATGCTGCAATTGACTCGTAGTGTTTCCTGGCAGGCGCTGACCCAATTGGGTGAAGTGACCCGCAACGACCGTATCCGCGACTATTTTACCGCGGACCCCAAGCGCTTCGAAAAGATGAGCCTGCGTGTCGGCGGTCTATTTCTCGACTATTCAAAGCACCATATTTCTGACGAGGTGCTCACAGCCTTGATCGAGCTGGCAGAGCATTCTGCTCTCGTCCAGCGGCGAGCTCAGATGTTCTCCGGCGACATCATCAACGTGACCGAAAATCGTCCGGTGCTGCACACCGCACTGCGCAGTCAGGCGAACATGCCAGTCATCGTCGATGGCAAGGACGTGACGCCAGAGATCCAGAAAACGCGCGAACAGATTCGCGCCTTCTCTGAAGCCGTGCGCAGTGGAGAATGGAAAGGCTATGACGGTCAGCGGATTCGTGACGTCGTCAATATCGGTATTGGCGGCTCAGACCTCGGCCCCAACATGGCATGCCGCGCCCTGCTGAAGCATCGTCATCCGGAGATCAACTTCCACTTTGTCTCCAATGTCGATGGCAACCACATCCAGAAAGTTCTCAAGCGCCTTGATCCGGCGACCACGCTGTTCATCGTCTCCACCAAGACCTTCTCCACCCAGGAAACCCTGCTGAACGCCAAGACGGCGCGTCGCTGGTTCCTGGAGCAGGCAGGTCAGGATGCCGATGTGGGGGCCCACTTCGTGGCCGCCTCGACCAATCGCAAGGCTGCCAAAGAATTTGGTATCCGCGAAGAGAACGTCTTCGAATTCTGGGCGTGGGTCGGCGGTCGTTATTCCATGTGGTCATCCATCGGTCTGCCCATCGCACTGTCCATCGGCTATGAAGGCTTCATGGACCTGCTCGAAGGCGCCTACGAGATGGACCAGCACTTCATCGATGCGCCGATGGAAAGCAACATGCCGGTCCTGATGGCGCTGATCGGCATCTGGTACATCAACTTCATGGGGGCTGAAACTCAGGCTATCGTGCCTTACGATCAGGCGCTGCATCAGCTGCCCGCCTTCCTGCAGCAGCTGGACATGGAATCCAATGGCAAGTCGGTCGATATCTTCGGTCGCCCTGTCGACTACAAGACTGGCCCGATCGTATGGGGCGAGACAGGCTCAAACGGTCAGCACGCCTTCTTCCAGTTGCTGCACCAAGGCACGCGCTATGTGCCGATCGACTTCATTGCCTCTCTGAAGCCGGAGCCGGGTACCGAAGAACATCACTTCGCGCTGATCACCAACATGCTGGCGCAGGCGAACGCCTTCATGGAAGGTAGCCAGGATGGCAGCAATCTTGATCCGCACTACAGCTGCCCGGGTAATCGTCCGTCGAGCACCCTGCTGCTGGATGAACTGACGCCGCGCAACCTGGGCGCCTTGATCGCACTCTATGAGCACAAGGTCTTCGTGCAGGGCGTGATCTGGAACATCAACTCCTTCGATCAGTGGGGCGTGCAGCTCGGCAAGCGTATTGCTGGAGAAATCAGTGCGCGTATCGACACCGACGTGCAGGCGTTCGATCCGTCCACTCAAGGACTACTGGCTCTGGTACGCGAATACTTCCCGGCCGGTGGCGAGAACTCCAAGCCTGATACTGTCTCCACGACAGGCGATGATGTCGCCAAGAATCGCAAGGGCGCGAAAGCCGCCACTTCCTCCAATACCAAGGGAGCCACCTCCTGATGACCCCTGTAATCGCGTTTGGTGAAGCGCTGGTCGACATGCTCTCCAACAAGCTTGGCAACCAATCCGTCGAGCAAGAGACCTTCACTCCTTACGCTGGCGGCGCGCCGGCCAACGTTGCCGTCGCCTGTGCACGCCTCGGCTTGCCCAGCTACTTCGTCGGCATGCTTGGCCAGGATAGCTTCGGTGATTTCCTTCACGAGGAGCTGACGGCACATGGTGTACGCATGGGATACGTCAAGCGCACCAGCGAAGCTCGCACCGCACTTGCTTTCGTCTCACGCGATGACGACGGCGAGCGCCGCTTTGACTTCTACCGCCCACCGGCTGCCGACCTGCTGTTTCGTCCGGAACATGCAGGTCCGGAACTCTTTGCGACGCCGGCGATCTTCCATCTATGCAGCAACAGTCTGACCGAAGCCCCCATCGCGGACACCAGCTTCGTGCTGGCAAGTCGAGCACGTGCGGCAGGCTCAATCGTCAGTGTCGATGCCAATCTTCGACACAACCTGTGGCCGAACCAGCAGATTGATGTAGCGCTGGTCACTCGCCTACTCGACAACGCCGACATCCTGAAGCTGTCGCAGGAAGAAGTGGATGCACTGACTCAAGGACAGGAAGAGTCAGCATGGCTACGAGCGCGCCTGACGGCGGGTGTGCGTCTTATTGTACTGACAGACGGCCCTGGTGCTATCCGCGCCCTGGTGCGCAAACAGAGCGGTGAGACACAGGCCGTCAGTGTCACTCCGCCCGTCGTCAAGGCAGTAGATACGACGGCCGGTGGCGATGCCTTTATCGGTGGCTTCCTATCCGCTATCAGTGAAGCAGCCATCAATGCAACACAGCTGGCAGACTGGTGTGAAGACGACGCCAACTTGCAGGCTGCTCTGTCACGCGCCGCAGCGTGTGGGGCTTTTACCGTGACACGCCCAGGTGCCTATGCTGCACTGCCGATGCGGGAAGATCTGGTTAATCTTATCTAGAAACCTGCCTGCTTTACGCAAAATGGCATGAACAAAAAGCCCCGATAATCGGATGATTATCGGGGCTTTTTGTTCTTTAGCGTCTGTCGGAAAGCATATACCTCAGTTCGCACAAACAGGAATAATAGTCCGAGGAACACGGCAATATGACGCCACAGGTAAAACTCATGACGTAAAAAAGCCGGCCCCTAAGGACCGGCTTTCGTTAGCTTGCTAGACGATAAGAGACGTCTTAGAAGCCGTAGTAGATGCCGACAGCAGCGCCGTCGCCATCATCGCCAGAACGATCGTACTGAGCGTATTCAATGTAGGTGTACATCGCAGAAGAGATGTTGTAAGTCACACCCAGGTTGAATTCATTGAAGCTGTCATCGCCGCCATTATCGGTAGCAACGGCAGAGTTAGACTCAGCATCGACATACTGGTAGGCACCGTAGACGTCGCCCATACCGTAGCCGTAACGTGCACCGACACCGTAGAAGTCGACGTCAGCATTGTCTGCATCTGCAGCATAACGCTCGGCCTTGACGGCAATGCGCAGTGCATCAACGGTGTACTGACCGGTGATACCATACTGCTCGCCGATGTCACCCTGGCCATTACCAGTACCGTCATCAAGACCGTCGAACTGGCCTAGGTCGTCATACACAGCAGCGATGGAGAAACCACCAATGGTGTACTTACCACCAGCGTAGAAGGACGCCTGGTTGGAATCAGTAACGTTCTCGCCTTCGGCATCACCTTCGAAGTTAGAACCAACAGCGAACTGCATGCCGCTCATGACCGGAGACATGTACTGCAGCTTATTGCCTTCACGAGTCTGGCTGTCGCCAATGATCTCGGAGCTGGAATCGCTCAGATCAAAGTATTCGTTGTTGGACAGCGGATCCTGGACCCAGTCATCAATCAGCTGATCCCAAGAACCGATGCGTGCGTCACCGAAGGAGCCTTTAGCACCGACGTAAGACTGATCACCGTCGTTCAAGCCGTTGCCGCCGCCCTTGGATTCGTCAGCGTCGTATTCCCACTCGGCCTTGAAGTAACCAACGATATCGTCGTTGATCTTGTGCTCGCCTTTGGCACCGAAAGTAGAACCGTTATCAGCCAGTTCACTTTGAGCATCGCCGCCCAGCTGGTCGATATAGGTGTATGCCAGCTGCACGTTACCGTACAGATCCAGCTTGGTGCCGTCCTGGTTGTAGACGGTAGCAGCAGATGCAGAAGTAGCAGCCAGAGCAGCAGCGCCGGCAATGGCAGTAGCCAGAAGTGTCTTTTTCATCGCGATAATTCCTTAACTAGCGTTAACTGTTCGATCGTGTCTGCCGGTGGCAGTGGCCGGGGTTCCGGGCGCTTGATGACGCCTCTAAAACCCTGTGGCCTTGTTATTATCCAATGCTCGCAGGGAAACCATATACCGGGCTTTCAGGATGTGCAACAGAAAAAAACACTGTTTTCGATCACTAGTCCTGAACCTATACGCCGGTCGATTGTCTGGCGTGCCTACACTTTAGCCCCGGAGAATGAAGGATTCATGACAACCACGGCTTTTCTCAAGGGTTCTCGATCCATCACATATGACAAATGCTTACCTTGCGACATTCGGTGGCAGAAACAGCTGATCACGACAAAAGTAGTACGTCATATAGCGATAAATCCATCACCTCATGAGCCGTAGATCATGAAACCTTTCCACATTCCTCCTTTCGACATTCACTTCTTTTGTTACTTAAGATTTTAACCGAGCGTATTTACCCTTTTTGATCTGCTTTCTCCTCACCTCAATGTCGCGCAAGAGCATATGAGAAATGACATTTGAGAGAGGGGCCTAACAAGAAGTCCCCCGACCGCTACATCAAGCGGCCGAGGTACGTACTTGGTGTTAAGGACTGAGATGTCACCTGGAACGAAAAAGTTGATCAGTCTGCTCTACTCAAAATGACGGCTAGCTGCTCAGTAAGTTGGGTAGAAACAGCGAAATAGATGGCACGTAGGTAATCAACACCAGGAACAGCAGTAGCAGTGACAACCAGGGCAGTGCAGCCCGTATGACCCACGTCATCGGTTTGCCGGTAATGCCGGCTGTCACAAAGAGATTGAGACCCACTGGGGGTGTCAGCATGCCGATCTCCATATTGACGACCATGATGATGCCCAGGTGGATGGGATCGATCCCTAGCTGAGTGGCAATCGGGAACAGGATAGGCGCCATGATAAGCAGGATGGCCGAGGGCTCCATGAAATTGCCTGCCGCCAGCAACAATAGATTCATCACAATCAGGAAGCCCCACGCCGGCAACCCCCAACCAATGATGGTCTCAGCGATAGTGTGAGGAATGCGCTCGGTCGTCAGCACGTGAGCAAACAGCATCGCGTTGGCAATGATGAAAAGCAGCATCATCGAGACTCTTGCACCATCCAACACGACCTTATTGACTTCTTTGTCCGTGAACGAGCCAATCAGCCCTGCCGGCACCTGCCAAAGGGCGCGCAGCCCCGCCACACTCCAAGCCTCACCCCCTCTTCGCCATGGCACGCCTTTCAATGGCCCCATGTCACGATATCCCACCACCGCAATGAACCAGGCGTAGACCGTTGCAACTGCGGCAGCCTCGGTCGGACTCGCTACGCCGCCGTAGATCGAACCCAGTACGATCACGATCAGCATCAGGCCACCAAGGGCTACGATGCCCGAGCGAGCCAGTGCACGACATCCCGGGAACGGTTGTGACGGCAGCTTCTTGATACGCGCCGCAATATAGATAGCTACCATCAAGATACCGCCCATCAGCAACCCCGGAATCAGGCCCGCCATGAACATCTTGGCCGCAGAGACTTCCGTGGCAGCCGAATACACCAGCATGACGATGGAAGGAGGAATCAGGATACCCAGCGTGCCAGCATTGGTAATCACACCAGCGGCGAATGACTCGCTATAGCCTTGGCGCACCATGCCCGCGATGACGATGGAACCAATGGCCGCGACCGTCGCCGGAGACGAGCCAGAGACAGCCGCAAACAGCATACACGCCAATACCGATGCCATTGCCAGACCACCACTCACGTGGCCAATGGCATCGGTGGCAAAAGTGATCAAACGACGCGCCACGCCACCGGTCGAGAGAAAGGTACTGGAGAGTATAAAGAAGGGAATTGCCAGCAAGGTGTAATGATGCGACAGCGCCTCGAACAACTTGATGGCCACCGAGCCCAGTGAGTCACTCGAGAACAGCAGAATGGTCGTGACGCTGGAGAAGCCCAGGGCAAAGGCGATCGGCATGCCGAGGAAAATACCGCCAAACAGCAGCGCAAATAGTGTGGCTATAGTCATCGCGGCGTTCCTTGATCACTGTCAACACTGCCTTGATCAGCAGCAACGTCCGTTTGAACCAGATGCATGCTGTCTTCACCTTCATCATGAAAACCAAAACCGCTAGCCTCACCGCGAATCACCTTCCAGCCCAGCACGGCGAAGCGCAGCATCAGCAACAGCAGTGCGATGGGAAGAATGATCAAGGCATACCATTTGGGGATCGGAATATCGTCCAGTTCAATACCTATCAACTGCATCAGCGAGATGTATTCATAGCTGCCCACCAGCAGCATCACGCAGTACGCCATGCACACCACCAGCGCAATCAGCGTCGTAATGCGCTGCCACAGCATCGGCATCAGTTTCACCACAACGTCCACGCCAATATGCGCGCCCTGCTTGACGCCCCACGACACACCGACCAGCACAAACCAGCCCGCGAGATACAGCGTGGCTTCCTGTGACCAGCTGATGCCGGTATTGAAAACGAAGCGCAACACCACCTCGACAAAGACCAGTAGCACCATCGCTACCAGCAGCAGGGAGAACAACGTCTCTTCTGCCTTGTGAAGCCATCTTAGTTTCATGGCACTGTCCTCATGCCGCCTCTCTCTCGACTAGACATCGGGAGAATGGCGTCACTTTCTATGTAGGTGCAGATGTAGGTACAGATAGAGGCGGACGAGACACGCCAGCCCTGTCCATCCGTCAAATACGATTACCCCACCTGAAAAGTACCTTTACATCGGTACCTCTCAGATGGGGCAAGCGGATTACTGGTTAGCGGCTTCGGCAGCGTCAACGATGTCCTGACCAATATCCTCAGCAAATTCACCCCACACCGGCTTCATGGCATCTACCCATTGCTGGCGCTGAGTATCGTCGAGCGTGACGATCTCGCTCTGTCCCGAATCGATGATGGCCTGCTTGGCCTCTTCGTTCTTGGCTTCAGAAAGCTCATTGCCATAGATGATGGCTTCATCAAGCGCAGACTTGACCTCACCCCGTACATCGTCCGGCAAGCCATCCCAGAAGCGCGCTGAGGAGACCACCATGTAATCCAGCACACCATGATTGGACTCGGTGATGTATGGCTGCACCTCGAAGAACTTCTGTGAATAGATATTGGAGTAGGTATTTTCCTGGCCATCGATGGCTCTGGTCTGCAGCAGGATAAAGACTTCCGAGAACGGCTTTTTCAACGAGATGGCATCAATGGCCTCAAACTGTGCCTCGAGCACATCAGAGGTCATGATGCGAAATTTCTTGCCATTGGCATCTTCCGGCACCTTGAGCGGCGAAGAGGCAGACAGCTGCTTCATGCCGTTATGCAGATAGCCCAGCCCGACAAGCCCCTTGGATTCAAGCGATGTCAGCAGTGATTGGCCCGTCTCGCTTGCCTGAAAGCTCTCCACTGCTGCCATGTCCTTGAACAGGAAGGGAAGGTCAAAGACTTGCAACTGATCGGTATATTTCTGGAACTTGGATAGTGACGGCGCGGCCAGCTGGACATCACCCAGCAGCATAGCTTCCAGTACCTTGTCATCACCATAAAGCTGAGAGCTGGGATACAGTTCGACATCCACCTTGTCGCCAAGACGCTCTTCTACCAGCTGCTGGAATTTTTTGGCCATCTGGCCCTTGGGCGTATTCTCGGCCACCACATGCGAGAACTTGATGGTGATCGGGTCAGCCATGACCGTCGTGGAGGCGAATAGAATGGCGGCGCTCAGTGCGGTCAAGGCAGGCTTTAAAAGACGCATGGCAGTTCCTCTTGGGCATTGTTGTTGATCTTGTCGTTATCCCGTCTGCGTGCTGGTCACTCTATACACCTTGCCTTCGCCATCCAGGACGGAGACAACGCGAGAGACCATGGCAGACCTGATGCGCGAGCATGGATACCCAACAGCAATGCGAGCACTACGCCACTTACACGCGGTTATTAACATTTACTTTTTAAATCAGTATGTTGCGGCGAAAAACGAATATTTCCTTTCCAGTGATACCCGCATGAATCGCCGCACTGTGTGGGTTTCCGCCCATTAACGACAAAGCCCCTGTGCGGAAATCCGCACAGGGGCTTTGCTCAATTCAGCGATTAGCGACTTGTCACTTGCTCGCAAGAAAAACCAGCAACAAGCGGGTAACCTGAATATCCATACTACGGCCGATTCTTGGCCATCAGCTCACTGAGCTTGTGACTGATACGCTGATCGGCTGCTTGCTCTTCACGTGCCTTCTGCTGACGAGTCAACTCATCCAGCTGCTGACGCGCATGCAATGCTTCGTCTTCTGTCACGGCACCGACAGACTGCCCTTCGAGGTCAACACGCTGAGTGCCCGCCCGCACCGCTTTGAGATAACGCGGCAAATGCACATAACCCGCCAACGCGCGACGTACTAGCTTGTCATCCCACTGCTCATTTTCCAGCAGTTCGACGTGAATACCGATCTTCAGTGGCCGTGTATGGCCCTTGAAGAAGGTATCCGGATAACGTCGATACCATTGTTTGAGCAGCGCCTGAGGTGACGGCTGCGTGCTGGAGGCCGGCGTGTCAGAAGGTGGCGTAGTCGTCGAAGGCGCCAAGTCTTCAGTAGACGCAGTGTCTTCTACTGTATGGCTAATGTCAGCGTTCTCGCTCGACGAATCTTCCTGCTGCGCTGAAGACTCCTGTTGCGAGGCCTGACTGACATGCTGAAGTGACTCTGGCGCCGGTGTCAGTTCCGTTTCAGTCGTCTGCGACATCACAGGCGATACAGACGCTTGGCCTACCGCCAGCTGCTCGGTAGCGGCTTCTACATCCGCCAGCGCACGTTGGTCAGTCTCGGCCTGTGCGCTGATGCGTGCGGTCTGTGCAGTTTGCAGCGCATCACGCAATTGCTCACCAAGTTCATGCAACTCAGCGTCACGTGCCAGCAATGACTCATGCAGACTACGCAGCTGAGTCTGCTGCTCCTGCACTTGCTGCCGAGCGCCTGACAGCTGCTCGTTCAGCGCTGCATACTCACTGCGCAACGCAGCAAGTTCGGCATCAGCCTCGCCTGCCAGCGATACCTGTTGCTCCAATCGCGCCAGCGACTCACGTAGCTGAGCATTTTCCGACTCCAGTGCCGCACGGGCCTGGCGATTACCGTCACGTTGCTGTCGCTGTGTGTCGGCTTCATTTTCAAGCGCAGAATACAGCGCTTCGAGGCGATCCATCGTCAAGGCCTGAGCCTCCCTTGCACGCTATGAGCAGTTCCGTTTGGCACCAGTCTGTGTCAGCACCCGCTGACTGTAAAGCGCCCGCAGAGCAACCATCGCTGTTAGACGTCGCTACGCTCGTAACGCACGAAGTCATAAGCTGGCATACCCTCGCCACTCTCACCCGGTACGCGCTGCGCTTCTTGCCAGTTCGCATCAAGCATCGGGAAGTGAGCGTCGCCTTCAATCTCGACCGCCACTTCAGTGAGATAAAGACGTGTCGCGATCGGCAGAGCCTGGGCATAAATCTGCCCACCGCCGATGACCATGATCTCATCGACACCTTCAATCATGGCGTGATTGTCTGCCATGTTCAGCGCTGCCGCCAAGTCATGACAGACACGCACACCATCATGAGCGAAATCAGTATCACGCGTCACGACGATGTTGAGGCGATTGGGTAAAGCACGACCGATGGACGCGAAGGTCTTGCGCCCCATGATCACCGGCTTGCCCTGAGTCACATACTTGAAGAACTTGAGATCTTCCGGCAGGTACCAAGGCAGTTGATTCTCGACGCCGATCACACGATTGACTGACATGGCAGCAATCATCGCCACCGGTACGACAGTGTCGGCACTTGCCCCAAGCGGTACGAAGGCTGAATTGCTCATACGGCCACCTTTGCCTTGATATGCGGATGGGATTCATAGCCTTCGATAGCAATGTCATCGAAGGTGAAATCGAACAGATCAGTGACATCAGGATTCAGCACCAGTTGCGGCAAGGCCAGCGTTTGACGACTGAGCTGCTCACGCGCCTGCTCCAGATGATTGCTGTAAAGGTGCGCATCGCCAAGCGTATGAATGAACTCGCCCGGCTTCAGGCCACACACCTGCGCGACCATCTGGGTCAACAGTGCGTAGCTTGCAATGTTGAATGGCACACCGAGGAAGATGTCAGCGCTGCGCTGATACAGCTGGCAGGATAGTCGTCCGTCTGCCACATAAAACTGGAACAGTGCATGACACGGCGGCAAGGCCATTTCATCGACCAGCGCCGGATTCCAGGCAGACACCATCAGACGGCGAGAATCGGGATTGGTCTTGATCTGCTCGATGACAGTGGTGATCTGATCGACACTGCCACCTTTCGGGTTCGGCCAGCTGCGCCACTGATAGCCATAGACCGGCCCGAGATCGCCATTCTCATCGGCCCACTCGTCCCAGATGCGCACACCATTTTCCTTGAGGTAGGCAATATTGGTATCGCCCTTCAGGAACCACAACAGCTCGTGGATGATCGAACGCAGATGCAGCTTCTTGGTCGTCACCAGCGGAAAGCCTTCCGCCAGGTCAAAGCGCATCTGGTGGCCGAAGACACTCAGGGTGCCGGTACCGGTGCGATCGCCCTTTTGCGTACCGTTTTCCAGCACGTGGCGCATCAGATCTAGATAGGGTTGCATGGTATCGGGTCCGTACGGCGTAACAGGCTTGCGCTGCAAATAGCACAGGCCTTCATGAATTCGGATTTATTTGCTCAGCGATATTTTCAGCCGCCAGATACGCAAAGACGCAGCCATTGGGCCGCGTCTTTGCGTATCTGGCGATGGAATTCTACACCACCGAATCGCCTTTTTCTTCATCCATTCACGAGGCGCCTATCACCGGCGGCTGCGCCACTTGCTGACTACGTGACCAAGCCATCAGGAACAGGCCGAACAGTACCATCGGTAGCGATAGCAGCTGGCCCATGGTCAGCCAGTCGAAAGCGATGAATCCGAGCTGGGAATCTGGCTGACGGAAAAATTCGGTGATGAATCGGAAGCAACCATAGAACAGCAGGAACAGACCAGAGATCAGCCCCTTCTGACGTGGCTCACGCGAGGCGAACCACAGGATGGTGAACAGCGCCACGCCTTCCAGCGCAAACTGATAGAGCTGCGACGGATGGCGCGGTTCTGGTCCGTACAGCGGATAGACCATCCCCCAGGACACATCGGTGATACGTCCCGGTAGCTCCTGATTGATGAAATTGCCCAGACGCCCGGCTCCGAGGCCAATCGGCACCATTGGCGCTATGAAATCAGTGAGTTGGAAGAATGTCAGCTGATGACGACGCGCGAATATCAGCATCGCGATCAACACCCCAAGCAGGCCGCCATGGAAACTCATGCCGCCGTCCCAGACCTTGAAGATCCACACCGGGTCAGCCAGCAGCTTGTCAAAGCCATAAAAGAGCGCATAGCCGAGACGTCCGCCCAGCACCACGCCCAACGCGCCAAAGAAGATCAGGTCACCGACGGCATCCTGACTCAGGCCAACCCGCCCACGTCGTGCGCGCGCCAGTCCCCAGGCAGCCGCAAAGCCAATCACATACATCAAGCCGTACCAATGGATCTTGAAAGGCCCGAGCGCCAGCGCCACGGGATCAATCTGAGGATATTGCAACATGTTGAAACCTTGAATGAAGAAGTCGATCAACGCTGAACAAGGCAGTGAGTCACTCGCAGTCAGCATACTAGTCCAAGCATACCAGTCAGAACATGAATGCCACCTGCCCACGGCAGTGTCAGTCAATTAGCCGAACAGAAAGCGCAAGCCGACAACGGCCAGAATCAGCGCAAACATTCGCTTAAGCAATAATACGGGTAGCGCATGCGCCAGACGCGCACCGACTCGTGCAAAAGGCACCGAGACCAGCACGATCCCGAGCCAAGCGCCCCAGTGAACGTATCCGAGGGTGTGCTCAGGCAAGCCTGGTGCCTGCCAGCCCACCACGATATTGGTCAGCGCTGCCACCAGTGCTATCGGAAATCCTGCAGCGGCGGCCGTACCTACCGCTTCGGTCATACGTGCCTGCCAACTCGTCAACATCGGCACCATCACTGTCCCACCACCAATACCGAACAGCGCTGACACCATGCCAACCGAGCCACCACCGACAAACTGGCCAATCCGTCCAGGCGCCTGCGCCATCTGACCAATGCGCAGATTCAATCCCATCTTGAGTGCTACCAGCAACACAAAGCATCCAAACAACAGCTCAAGCACTTCACCGCTCAGCGCACTGGCCAGCACCACACCCAGCCCCGTGCCGATCATCAGTCCTGGCAGTAATCGCTTGAGCCAGTCCAGCCGCACGGCACCTCGTTCATGATGTGCACGCGCCGACGAAAGAGAGGTCACCACGATAGTGGCCAGTGAAGTGCCGATAGCCAAATGCATCAGCACGTCAGGCGCGACGCCCTGCAACACAAAGGCCGCTGCCAGTACTGGCACAATGATCAACCCACCACCAATACCGAACAGCCCGGCAATCAAACCTGCCACTGCCCCCAGCAAGGGATACCACCACCACATGTTCAGCTCCTCATATTCGTCAGGTCACTATCCACACCTCTGGTCGTGACACTCTTCAGGCTGCTTGGCAGGCGTAGCATTCTGCTCTTACTGTCGCGGTGAAGCATCTTCATCCGGAGGAGTCTCACTGCCAGGCGATGCCAATGCGATAGGCGGTGTCAGCACTACATCCGGCAACCACATGTGTACCTTGTCGATCAGCGCCTGAGGGCGATAAGGCTTACCGAGGTAATCATCCAACCCCGCTGAGAAGAAGCGCTCGCGATCTGTCTCACTCGCATTGGCAGTCAGCGCAATGATGACACTGCGACGATCGCTGCCAGCCACTACCTCCCGTTCACGCCAGTACTGCGTAACGCTGACACCATCCATGCCCGGCATGAAGATATCCATGAACACCAGCGCATAGAAATGCTGCGTACGAGCCGTCAATGCCTCTTCACCACTACTGACGGTATCCACCGTAAGGCCCTGGCGTCCAAGCACAGTGCGCGCCAGCATGGCATTCACTGGCCCATCATCGACTACGAGTATGCGTACCTCGGCGGGATTACCCGGCCATGTCAGTGGCAGCATAATTTCCAGCGCTTCATCTTCGCCAAGGTTTATCTGGCGATAACTGCCGTCCAGTTCATCAACAAGACGCCGCGCCATGATGAGACAGGAAGGCGCCTTGCGTCCGATATCGAGTCCACAGTGAGCACTAAATTCCAATCTCAGACAGCATTGTGTCGCTTGACCCACCGGCTCTGCCTGGTCGACAGACGGCTGATCGGAGGACTGGCGAGATACCAGCACGCTATGCGGTTGCTCAATCACCTCGACAAACAATCGATGATGGCCGGCATTCTGACGACGGCAACCATCGTCTGACAGATGCTCGAAAAGCTGTGCAAGGCGCCGTACATCACCTTTCAAAGTGTCAGGTAGCGACCCCAGCTGCCATTCAAACGGTGAGCCACTATCGTGATAGCGCTGCTGCATATCATCCAGTAACGCGCTGAATGTCGTGGCAGGAGAGAAGGGGTTTTCCTCAAGCGGCGTGCGCACCACTTCATCACGCTCAGTCAGGGCATCCAGCAGCTGTGCCACGCTATCGAGGCGTCCTTGCAACAGGCTCAGTTCAGCATCTTCAAGGTGGCGCTCGCGGCGCAACTGACCCAGCTTACGTACCAGTCCTTGCAGCGGCGGCGTCAGCTCGGCATGCAACATGTCGAGATAGTCGCTCTTGAGGCGTGCCTCTTCACGGGCCCGATCACGCGCGACCAATAGCTGCTGGCTGGCCTGATCATGCTCCGACTCATCAATCATGACTCCCAGCACTTGGGCAGGGTCATTATTGAAGCGACACAATTCCAGTCGAATACGGCGCATGCGGCCTTCGGCATCATGTACGCGCAACTCGCGGCTACTGGGCACGTTGGGATTGGGTTCCAGCATCAGAAGGCTGCCGACCGAGCGACCCAATGCTTCGTGCAGCACCAAGCCAAACATCTTTTCAAAGGCCGGATTCGCCATGGCCAACAAGCCGTGACGCATCACGAAGGCTGGCAGTGGCAAGGCATCCAACTCATGACCACGTCCTCGCCGCAGTAGCGCCACTGCCGCCCGGTGACGCCGTAGCAGGTCATCAGCAGGATTCCACTGACGCCTTGAAGTCGGATACTCCTCCATGATTTCGCCACATTCGAGACGCTCACTCTGCCTCGCCAGCCACTCCAGTGGCTGCCCAAGACGCTGATACAGTCGACGCAAACGCCATTGCAAAATCAGCATGCTGACAGCAAACACCAGCAACAAGGCGCCGAGGCTCCCCATCAACAAGGCCTTCAAGGGGATCTCGCTTGGCACTTCGAGGCGTGTCTTGGCGATCAGGCGCCAGCCATTGATTGTTAGCGTGTCCCACACCACCACATCTCCGCGATCTCCCTGCAGACTCACGCCGCGCAATCCAGAATCCAGTACGCTCGCGACCTCGGCAGGCAACTGCCGTGGCTGACTATCGCTGGTGTTGGTACTCGCCGCCCATACATCGAGTCCGTTGCCGACCAGCCAATAGGATTCTGCTCGTCCATGCCCGGGCAGCACCAATCGTGACTCCATCTGCGGCAGAGCCAGATCGAGCCCCACACGCGCTTTTTCACCGCTATTGAGCGTGACTTCCACTAGCGCCGTGATCTGTGTCAGTCCCGCTGGCCCAGGGTGCGGTGGCAGCCAGACCACGCTGGGTGCACCACTGTCCATACTTCGAGACAGCTGACGCACCGTTTCGGGCAGCACTCCGGTATAAGGCATGTGCTTGGCACCCGGCGCGAAAACGTCCAGAACATTAAACCAGGGGTACAGCATGACCATGCTGTTATCGAGGCTGACAAATAAGCGTGAGATTAGCGGGTCTGATGAGTAGAGGTCCGACAGTAACCACTGCATCTGCATCAACCGCTGCCCGGCTTCACGATCATTCTCGGTCAATGCACGGTGGAATTCGCCATAAAGTGCGGCGCCTCCACGAGTAATCGGCCGAAACAGCTGGCCCTGTTCAGTCAACGTGAACTGGCTCAAGGGGCCATCATCGACCCCTTCGCCAAAATCAAGATGCCGTCGAGTGTAACGAGCGAGAATCTGTAGCCTGCGCTGCTGGGTCTCGAGACGCTCGCTGACTAACGCCGTGGCCAATGCATGCTGCTGACGCAACCCGCTCAATGCCGTATCCAGGGCGCCGTGACGCGCGCTATCCCAAATCACGATGGCACCAACCAGACAGCTGAGGGCTACCACCAGCTCCGCTAGCAATAGCGGACCAACGGTCAGACGAATCATTTGCCGCCAAACCTTATCCATTCCGCTGGCAGAACGCTCGCCATGGGTGCCGGATGACGGCTTAGCTGGTGACTCGACAGGAGGAACACGGCGCGAGAACATGATCTAAAAGCATCCTGTAGGTGAAGCCGTCGGTATGGAGTCAATGGTGGTGTTGCAGAGCGTGTCGCTTCATTGCCAAGTCACCATGACCGGATCTCGACTCCAACGACCGGCAGACACAAGTCGTCGAGAGAAAACAGCAGCATACGCAAGCCGCTGGCAGGCGTCATGCGACGCGTACATTACTCATCTCTGTATTTGACCCTGATATCCCTTGTCGACGGAGTCGCGATATGTGCCTGATGGCGTTTGACTGGCAGCCGATGGCTGCACAAGGCGAGTGCCTGATTCTGATTGGTAATCGGGATGAATTTCATCACCGCGCCACCACTGGCCTATGTCATTGGCCAGACGACACTCTGTGTGGCGGACGTGATTTGGTCGCGGGAGGTGGCTGGCTGGTCATGCATCGTAGTGGTGCACTGGCCACGCTGACCAACGTCCGTCAGCTGGACCGTCAATCACCCGCTGCCAGGCATAGCCGGGGACGACTAGTCACGGCGGCTGTGCGGCAAGCGATTCCTGGCGCTCCTGGCTTGGCACTGAAAGACTGGCTTGAAGCACTGGTGGCAGGAAAGGCTGTCTCGGCGGCATTGGAAGCGAATGATGCGCAGCAACGCTTCTCCATGACATTGGCCGAGCTGGACTGGTGCAATCTACTGGTCTGCGATGGTCATACTCTCTGGCAGCTGCATCATGGCCCTGAAGGTAACCAACTAATGTGTCTGCCAGCGGGTATCCATAGCCTTTCCAACGGGCATCCTGACACCGCGTGGCCCAAGCAACAGCGACTCAGCCAACGATTGGCTGAACTCAAGGCACGCAAGGCGCACGTCAGTGACAAGGAGTATCTGGATATTCTGAAGGATGAATGGCGCCCGGCTACCGCATTACTGCCAGCCACAGGCTTGGACTGTGCACGAGAAGCACTGCTCTCCAGTCCCTTTATCACCAGTCCTGAATACGGCACACGTGCCGCGACCCTGGTGCGCTGGCAGCGTGATGGCACTCAGCAAAGCCTCAAACTTCACGAGCGCCGCTTCAGTCCCGACGGTGACTGCGTTGCCAGCCGTATAGGCATTTCAAATCACTCTGACGCGACACAGGGCTGGCAACTGAGCTGAAGCAACGAGGAGCTGGATTGCTGAGCGACCAAACCGCCGAGGCATCGAGTCGCCGAAACGGTCAGGCTGAACTAGCGGCAGTCGGAATGACCGGTGCATGGTCGCGGGGCGGCAGAAGGTGTGCCAAGTCCCACGACTGCAAACGGCTTAGCAACAGTGCATGCACCTCACCCGCCGTCGGCTGGCACAACACCTCGCTGACCAGTCCTTGAGCGGCGGTCAGCGAGACGCGCCGGATGGCAGCCCTCACGCGGGGCAAGCTGGGCGCGTTCATCGACAGACTCTCGAACCCCATACCGAGCAACAACAATGCTCCCGCCGGATCACCCGCCAATTCACCGCAGACACTGACCGGCACGCCAAGGCGCAGGGAATCCTCCGCGAGACGCGCCAACGCCCTCAGTACCGCCGGATGACAGGCATCATACAGACTGGCCACACGCGGGTTATTGCGATCAACCGCCAGCAGATACTGGGTCAGATCATTGGAGCCTACCGAGAAGAAATCGACGCGAGTGGCCAGTGCCTCCAGCTGATAAAGCGCCGCGGGCACCTCGATCATCACCCCGACGCTCGGCCGCGAGACATTGACACCATCTTCTCCCAGCTCGATCAGAGCACGATTGATCAGCGCCAGCGTGGCATCTACCTCTTCTATCCCTGAAATCATCGGTAGCATGATACGTAAGTTGTCGAGACCTTCGGCGGCTCTCAGCATGGCCCTCAACTGCACCATCAACACTTCGGGGTGATCCAGCGTGACACGGATACCACGCCAGCCAAGGAAGGGATTAGCCTCCTTGATCGGAAAATACGGCAAATCCTTGTCACCACCGATATCCAGCGTGCGCATGGTCACGGGCAGTGGTGCAAAGCCGCTCAGCTGTTCACGGTACAGACGCGCCTGCTCCTGCTCACTGGGAAAGCGGTCACTCATCATGAAAGGCACTTCGGTGCGATACAGGCCCACTCCACCGACACGCGTCTTGAGCGAGGCCACGACATCCAGCGCAAGACCGGTATTCACCATCAATGGCATGACATGGCCGTCAGGCGTCACACTCGGTAAATCCTGCTCTTGCTCCAGCAGCGCACTCAAGGCATGTTCCTCCTCGATCTGCCGTGAATAGTGGGCGCTGAGTTCTGCTCCCGGACGTACCACCAATCGGCCGCGGTGGCCATCAAGAATGACCGGCGCACCGCCGAGCCGCGATAATGGTAGATCCACCATCCCCAGCACGGTGGGAATGCCCATCGCGCGCGCCAGGATGGCGACATGCGAGGTGCTGGAGCCACTGACCGCGACTAGCCCCTTGAGGCGCTCGCGAGGGACTTCTCCCAAGGTGGCCGGGCTGATCTCGTGCCCGATCAGGATGGTGTTTTCGGGATACTCGATCGGACCGCTGTCACCTTCTTCCTGAAGGTGTGACAACACGCGCCGCCCAAGATCACGAATATCCGCCGCGCGTTCGCGTAAATAATCATCATCGACACGCTCGAGATACTGAACATGTCGACGCACGATATCGGCTAGCGCAGCAGGAGCCCACTGCCCTTCACGAATGCGTTTCTCGACTTCCTGGCCAAGCGCTGCATCTCCCAGCATCTGCTGGTAAACCTCGAACAGCGCATGTTCCTGAGTGGAGATCCGGCTGGCGAGACGCTCCGCCGCAACGCGGATTTCCTCGCGCACCGCGTTGATCGCCTCCTTGAGGCGCGCGATCTCGAAATCGATATCGGTAGGAATCAGGTCTGGCACGGAATCCAGATCAGCCGGAGGCGACAGAACAAACGCCTTGCCGATGACCACTCCGGGAGAACCAGCCACGCCAGAGAAAATCGCCTGGCCACTCGTGCCCGCCAGCTTGCCCAGCGCACCCGTGGCCAGCGCATGCGCCAACACACCCGCCAACTGTGCTCCCAGCGTGACGAGAAACGCTTCCTCACCCTCATCAAAGCGACGCTTTTCGTGTTGCTGAACCACCAGCACACCCAGCACTCTGCGCTGATGGATGATGGGCACCCCGAGAAAGCTGGAGAAGCGCTCTTCGCCGGTTTCCTCGAAATAACGAAACTGGGGGTGTGCGGGGGCATCCTCGAGATTAAGCGGCTCCTCGCGCAGCGCCACCATACCGACCAACCCTTCACCGCGCGCCAGGCTAACCTGCCCTACTGAAGAAGAGCGCAGCCCTATGGTGTCCTTGAGCACGAAGCGATCGGTCTCAGGGGCCAATAGATAGACAGAACAGACGTCCGTCTTCATGGCCTTGCGAATACGCAGCACCATCGTCGCCAGCGCCGCGTCCAAAGAACGCGCGCCATTGACCTCCTGAACAATACGACGCAGTACCTCGAGCATGGGGGGCGCCCTTTGCAAGTGATGAAGCCCGGGCTCAGCCGGGAGAGTGGCGGTCGTACCCAGCGGCGGAGTCCGGCGCGCTGTCACATGGGCCGCGTGAATCACGTGAGTCGCGAGAGAAAGCCTCCTCCGGCGCCATGGGTATCATGTCATGCTCGGTATCTACCAGTCGCTGCAAACGAGGCGCCAGCTCACGTAGAGCGCGTCGATAGACCTCTCGCTTGAAAGCGACCACCTGTCCTAATGGATACCAGTAGCTTACCCAGCGCCAGCCATCGAATTCTGGCTTGGGCGTCGTATCTACACTTACGCGGCTATCCTGGCAGCGAATCTGTAGCAGGAACCACTTTTGCTTCTGACCAATACAGATTGGTCGGGAGTGCGTTCTAACCATGCGTCTGGGTAACCGGTAGCGCAGCCATCCTCGAGTGCAGGCCAGTATCTCGACATCTTCAGCTTTCAGGCCGATCTCTTCTTCGAGTTCGCGATACAACGCCTGTTGCGGTGTCTCGTTTGGCTTGATGCCCCCTTGAGGAAACTGCCACGCATTCTGTCCTACCCGGCGCGCCCAGAGCAGCTGGCCCTCACAGTTGGCAATGATGATGCCAACGTTGGGGCGAAAGCCGTCAGCGTCGATCACGGATGTCACCTTTGATTCGTTAATTGAAACCATTCTTCCACAAAGGCTGAAAGCGCTTCAATACACGGTTTGGCGGTGTGAAAGCCGGAGCACGTCTGCAATAATCGCATCTACCATCGTATTGCAGTGCAACACAGTCGCCGAAAAAACATCCTCGGCCTCCGTACACCCGCGTAAACACTGGGCTGGCACCATGCCACGCCAGATTGTCTGCGTCTGTTGCCCGCCGTTTACAGGCTGGGCAGAGCAAGGAGTTTTCCGTGAGTCTGGCCATCTTTGATCTCGACAATACCCTGATCGCCGGGGACAGTGATCATGCCTGGGGCGAATTTCTGGTCGAGCAGGGCGCTGTCGACGCCAAAATATACCGTGAAGCCAACGAGCGCTATTTCCAGCTTTACCAAAGCGGCGAGCTGGATATTCACGAATACCTGGCCTTCTCACTCAAGCCATTGGCCGAGAATAGCCCTGAACAACTCGCCGCTTGGCATCAGCAATTCATGGCTGCCAAGATCGAGCCGATCATCTTGCCACGCGCCGAAGAGCTACTGGCTCGCCATCGCGCCCGCGGCGACACGCTCCTGATCATCACAGCAACCAACCGCTTCATTACTGCGCCGATCGCCGAGCGCCTTGGCGTGGATGAACTGATCGCCATCGAGCCCGAAGTCATTGACGGGCGCTATACCGGCCGAGTCAGCGGTGTTCCCAGCTTTCAGGCGGGCAAGGTGACGCGTCTCGAGGAATGGCTGTCCGAACGTGACCATACACTCGACGGCAGCACCTTCTACAGCGACTCAATCAATGATTTACCGCTACTCGAGCGTGTCGATACTGCCATCGCAGTAGACCCAGATGAGCAACTACGCGCTGCGGCCCAAGAGCGCAACTGGCGAATCATCTCGCTAAGAGATCAATAACCTACTGTTTAATATGGATTTTATAGACATATAAGGCGATACAGACTCAGCTATAAGGTTTTCATGTGGTTACAAGCCTTCACCATAAAGTCGACCTTATTTGCTAAATCATTTCGCTGCAGATGTGTCTATAATGTTTATCCATCGAACCGTCGAGCCTGACGGGGCACATGTTGCCCTGCCACGGCAGGACGGCCCCCGGTAGCCCGGTCGGGCTTCGGGGGATGTCCCTCACCAACCTTGAGCGTGAGCAGCCATGTCCTCAACGACATACGATGTCCTGATTGTAGGTGGCGGCGTGTCCGGCACCGCCCTTCTCTATGAACTCGCCCGCTATACCGATCTCAAATCGGTTGGACTTGTGGAAAAATACGACCACGTCGCGATCGTCAACTCGCACGGCCGTAACAACTCCCAGACCATTCACTGCGGCGATATCGAGACCAACTACACGGTCGAGAAGGCGCGCGTGACCAAGCGCACCGCAGGGATGGTGGTCAATTTCTCCACCAAGCTTGCTGCTGAAAAGCGCGACCATATCGTCTACAAGTACCCGAAAATGGTACTGGCGGTCGGGGCCAAGGAATGCCAGTTCCTGCGCAAGCGCTTCGATACCTTCAAAGAACTGTTCCCGAACCTCAAACTACTTGAGCGCGACGATATCGCCGTGCAGGAACCGAAGGTGGTCGAGGGTCGTCGTCCGGACGAGGAAATCGTCGCACTGGGCTCTACCGACGAATATACCGCCGTCAACTACACCACTCTGTCTGAAGCCTTCGTCAGCGAAGGTGAGAAAGCAGCGGCAGACAAGGGCATGAACTTCGATGTACGCCTGTCTACCGCAGTGGAAGACATCCGCAAGGAAGGCGATGTCTATAAGGTCAAGACCGACAAGGGCGAACTCACCGCACGTTACGTCGTCGTCAGCGCCGGTGGCCACTCTCTGCTGTTCGCGCACAAGATGGGCTACGGGCTGGACAAGTCATGCCTGCCGATGGCGGGCTCCTTCTACTTCACACCGAAGGTGCTCAACGGCAAGGTCTATACCATCCAGAACGAGAACCTGCCGTTTGCTGCCGTTCATGGTGACCCGGATGTGCTGGTAGAAGGCAAGACTCGCTTCGGGCCGACCGCCTTGATGCTGCCGCTGCTTGAGCGCTACAACGGCAAGACCTTCTGGGAGTTTCTCAAGGTACTGCGTTTGGACCGTAACGTCGTCAAGGCCCTATGGGACCTGATGAAGGTGCGCGACATTCGCAACTACATCTTCAAGAACTTCATGTTTGAAGTGCCAATACTGCGTGAGCGCCTGTTCCACGGCGACATCAAGAAGATCGTACCGAGCCTGGAAGTCAAGGATGTCAGCTTCGCCAAGGGCTTCGGTGGCGTTCGTCCGCAGTTGATCGACAAGAGCAAGCAGAAGCTTGTCATGGGCGAAGCCAAGATCAACCCGGGCACCGGTATCGTCTTCAACATGACGCCGTCACCGGGGGGTACCAGCTGCTTGGGCAATGCCGAGAAGGACATGTTCCTCGCCCAGGAATTCCTGGGCTTCAATATCGACATGGAAGCCTTCGAGCGCGACCTGCTGACCGGCGAAATCGAGCTGACCGAGCTTGAACGTCCGGAAGCCTCCTCGCTGATGTAACTGTAGCTAGCGTTCGTCACGATGAGCACCATAAAAAAACCGCCAGCAAATGCTGGCGGTTTTTTTATAACTGCAAGGTACGCGCGAGACGCATGGCGCTGCGTATTGATGTCAGGCCACTGGCTGCTGACGCGTCTGGCATGCCGGTTCGTGTACAGCGTGCAGACGCTGAATCAGTTGGTCTTCCAGCGCGAAGCGCTCAGTCAGACCTTCCTGCAGTCGTGCCAGCCATTCCGGCAGACGTGCACGATAGTGCTGACAACGGGTCGGGCTAGAGAAATCCTCATCGAAGGACAGTACCAGCTCAGTGGAAGGCTCAAGACGCAGCATCAGCTTGTCAGCCACTGCCAGCGCATTCGTATCCTCAAACACGCGCCCCTCTTCCTTGAGCTGAGGATAAACCTCGAAATGTCCTGCCGAGATGTAATCCATCAACAGCTCAATGAAGCGATTGACGCGCGTCATGTCGAGCTGATCAAGGTCACTCACACAAGCCTCGTGCAGGTCCATGAAGCTGACCAGCATTTCGCGGCGCTGGTCCAGCCAGCGATCTATCAGCTGATGAACGCCACGAAAGCGTTCCGCCGCAGTGGTGCATTCCTCCAGCATGGGCGCCTCCTCTGGCATAACCCGATCAGGATAGGCCTGCCGCTCTCGGCCAGACCCGCTGCCAACCCACTATCCTCTATGCATTCAGCGCTGCCAACCCCCCACCATGATGTCAGGGTGTGTGGCTTCAACGGCGAAAGCTGCTCCACAGCATCGCCAGCGGCACCAGTGCTAATCCGCAGAAGCCCATCAGCGACCATTCGGGAATCGACAGCCCAAGTAGCTGACCACTGATTTGAGCGCATTCCCCGGAAGCATTCAACACCTGGGTAATCACATCCCAGACCGGCAACACTTCCAGCATGTAGTTCAGGCCCGGGCCACAGCTCGGCACTTGGTCCGGCGGCAGCGACTGCAACCAGACATGGCGGCCTGCCAGCACGATAGCGCCGATAGTCCCCGCGAGGGCACCTAGCGCGTAGATACGTGTGCCGATACGCCCGGGGCCATGCAATGCCCCCAGCAGGAAGAATGCGCCCGCGACGGCCACTGCAACGCGCTGGAAAATACACAGCGAACACGGCGCCATTCCAAAGGCAAACTGCAGCACGAAGGCGACACCGAGCAGCAACGCGCACCCCAGCGCTCCCAGCAGGCACCACTGACGCCCGTTCCAATGTGCCAGCCCTCCCTTGCTACCCGCCGCCTGCTGCCCTGAATCATGTTCCGTCTGTGCCATTTGCTGTCCTTGCTTGTCTGGACTCCGTCAGGAGTCGTGATGAATAAGAGAGAAACGAGAGATCTGATCAGTGTATCGGGACATTCTCAAGGCTGGATACGCTACCGGCGCCTCCAAAAGAAGGCGCCGGTAGCGGTACGTCCATGACCTGACACCAAGTCATGCCACCATCAACAGATACACCCCATCATGCCTTGGCCTGATGACCTGAACATGAATTGGCGTTGCGCCTGATAATCAAGCGGGTTGCGTGGCGTGAGCAGAGGCAAAGTACTCGGCCATGAAGGTATCGAAGTCCTGATGGTCACCTGCCTCGATATCCCCCTGCTGCTGCAGGGAGGTCTCAACCAGCTGGTCCAGCAGATAACCGCGCGCGCGCTCCATTGGCTCAGCCTTGAATTGCTCGGCCTGACCGCGCGCCAGCCCCATCACCTCATCGACGAAATTGCTGCCATTGTCGATCATGCTGGTCAGCAAGCGACCAGAGGGCGTGCTGTCCGGTTGATCGAAGCGCGGCGCCAGTGCCGCGAGAGCATCACGGTGCGCACTACCCGCCTTGTCATCGCCATCCAACAGGCCAGCGACTTCGCCCAGCTCATCCATGACATTGGCGGCAATCTCACGCAGCTTGCGCTCCTCGCCCTTGACGTTGAGAGTCAACGACGGATCACGACCCGCCTCGACAACACGACGCTTGCTGTTATCGAGATTCGCGCACTCTTCATCATCGATCCACGGACTTTCCGTCAGCAAACACCAGATGAGGAAGGTATCGAGGAAACGAATCTGAGTCTCATCGATGCCCAACGGCAGAAACGGGTTGAGATCCAGACAACGTACTTCGATGTACTCGACGCCACGCCCTTCCAACGCCTGACTCGGTGTCTCGTTCTGCTTGGTGACACGCTTGGGACGAATATCCGAGTAATATTCGTTCTCGATCTGAAGAATACTGCTGGAGAGCTGCGACCAGCTGCCATCTGTCTGCTTCACTCCCAGCTTCTCGTAATCCTTCCACGGCGTGACGATGGCGTGACGCAGCGTCCCGACGAAGTTGTCCAGAGAGTTGAAGCAGATCTTGAGCTGAGCCTGCACCTTGTTTTGATACCCGAGATCAGACATCCGCAAGCTGGTCGCGTATGCCGAGACCAGACTGCGGTCCGCCTGACGCTTGAGGCGATCATCGTTACCGCCATCGAGGAAACTCTCGTCAACCCCCGGTGAAGCACCAAACAGATAGAGCAGAATCCAGCTATGACGGCGGAAATTGCGTATCAACTCGAAGTAGCGACGCGAGCGAAAATCACGTGCATCCTCCCCCTCTGCACCTTCAAGGCGCTGTAGCAGCACCCAGAAATCATCCGGCAACGAGAAGTTGTAATGAATTCCGGCAATGGACTGCATGATGCGTCCGTAGCGGACATCCAGACCCTTGCGGTAGATATGTTTCATGGTGCCGCTATTGGAGGTGCCGTAGTCGGCAATCGGCACACTGTCGTTACCATTCAGACGCGGCGGCATGCTCGCTGGCCAGATCAGCTCATCACCCAGATTGCGGTAACTGAAGCGATGCAGGTCCGCCAGAAACTCCAGCGAATCCTTCGGGCGGGTAAACACTGGCGTGATGTATTCGAGCAATGACTCAGAATAATCCGTGGTGATATACGGGTGAGTCAGCTTGGAGCCTAGTGCACGCGGATGCGAAGTCTGGCTGATCTGACCGTCAGCGTTGACCCGCAAGCCTTCCTTCTCGATACCACGACGCAGGCGCCCGAAGAGTCCCTGACGGGCGGGGGCCTTGAGTCGCGCAATGGCGGACGCGAGTTGCTCGGACAAGGTATTAACCCTTTCGCATGGGGAGAAGCCCAGCCTCTCCGGTCGAATTGGATGACCATGGCTCGCGTCATGCGCTGTATGCCATGCAAGACGCGAACGGCAGTCACCGTTCGCGTCTGTCAGTATGCCCACATTATGGGCGCGTAAAAAATGCTTTCAAGGCTTATGATTTCGGTTTGCGAGCATTGAGCAGTGCGGCAGCCATTGCATTGTTGGCTGGTGCTGCTCCGCCACCAGCCTGATTACCGCCTGCATTTCCGCTGCGATTCTGGCCACCAGTCGTTTGGCGCCCACGACTACCATTTGCACCATCCCCTCCACGACGCCCTTCGTTACGGGATTCCTTGCTGCCTGGGGTATCACTCATGCGCATGCTCAATGCGATACGGGCACGCGGAATATCGACTTCCATCACCTTGACGGTGACGATGTCACCCGCCTTGACCACTTCACGTGGATCAGACACGAACTTCTCTGACAGCGCCGAAATATGTACCAGCCCATCCTGATGCACACCGATGTCGATAAAGGCACCGAAATGGGTAACGTTGGTCACAACACCCTCAAGCTTCATGCCCGGCTCAAGATCCTTGAGTTTCTCGACGCCATCCTTGAACTCGGCGAAGCGGAACTCAGGACGCGGATCACGCCCGGGCTTGTCCAGCTCGCGCAGGATATCGGTGACTGTCGGCAAGCCGAAATTTTCGTCGATGAATTCGGCAGGCTTCACGGTACGCAGGAAGGAGCTGTCGCCCAGCAGACTGGGCAGATCACGACCATGAATCTTGGCGATACGCTCGACCAGCGAATAGGCTTCGGGGTGAACGGCGCTGGCATCGAGAGGATTGTCTCCAGCGGCGATGCGCAGGAAGCCAGCACACTGCTCAAAGGTTCGCGGCCCGAGGCGGCTTACCTTCAGCAACTCCTTGCGTGAGCCAAAGCGGCCATTGGCATCACGGTGTGCGACGATATTCTCGGCAAGCGTCGTATTAAGGCCCGCCACACGAGATAGCAATGCACTGGACGCCATGTTGAGGTCAACACCGACGCCGTTGACGCAATCCTCGACGACTGCCTCCAGGCTACGTCCCAGCTGTACCTGGCTGACATCATGCTGATACTGACCGACCCCGATGGACTTGGGCTCAATCTTGACCAGCTCGCCGAGTGGGTCCTGCAAGCGGCGTGCGATGGAGACCGCGCCACGAATGGTCACATCCAGATCCGGGAACTCGCGCGCGGCATATTCTGATGCCGAGTAGATGGAGGCGCCCGCCTCATTGACAATCACCTTCTGCAAACGGCGCCCGGTCAGGCGCGTCAGTACATCTGCCGCCAGCTTGTCGGTCTCACGAGAGGCGGTACCGTTGCCGATCGCGAGTAGCTCGACGTCATGGCGCTCGACCAGACGCACCAATTCAGCCACTGAAGCATCCCAACGATTATGCGGCGGGTGGGGGTAGATGGTGGCCTGATCCACATACTTGCCGGTGGCATCCACTACCGCGATCTTGACACCGGTACGCAGGCCAGGATCCAGGCCCATCGTTGCCTTGGGCCCCGCAGGCGCAGCGAGCAGCAAGTCCTTGAGGTTATCGGCGAATACCTGAATGGCCTCCAGCTCAGCACGTTCACGCAGGCGACCGACCAACTCACTTTCCAGATGGGTATAGAGCTTGACGCGCCAGGTCCAGCGCACCACCTCTTTCAGCCAACGATCTGCTGCACGCCCGTGATCTTCGATAGTGAAGTGATGCGCAATAGCACCCTCCATCGGGTGGCGCGGCAGCTCATCTTCATCCGGCAACTTGAGTGCCAGGCTCAATATGCCTTCGTTACGCCCACGCAGCATGGCCAGCGCACGATGTGACGGTGCCTTGTGCAGCGCCTCATCATGCTCAAAGTAATCAGAGAACTTGGCGCCCTCCTGCTCCTTGCCCTTCATCATGCGTGCGCTAAGGATACCGTCATCCCACAACCGCTGACGCAGACGCCCGACCAGTGCGGCATCTTCCGCGAAGCGTTCCATCAGAACCTGCTTGGCACCGTCCAGCGCGGCCTTGGTATCAGCGACGTCTTTCCCTGCATCAACATACCTTGCGGCTTGCGCTTCGGGGTCAAGCGTCGGATCTGCCAACAGTGCATCAGCCAACGGCTCGAGCCCTGCCTCACGTGCAATCTGGGCCTTGGTGCGACGCTTCTTGCGATAAGGCAAATAGAGATCTTCCAGCCGCTGCTTGCTATCAGCTGCCAGGATATCGCGCTCCAGCACCGCATCCAGCTTGTTCTGCTCAGCAATGGACTCCAATACCACCTGACGGCGGTCTTCCAGCTCACGCAGATAGCGCAGCCGCTCTTCCAGAAGACGCATCTGGGTGTCATCAAGCCCGCCAGTCGCTTCTTTGCGGTAGCGAGAGATGAACGGCACGGTGGCACCGCC
This sequence comes from Cobetia sp. QF-1, assembly GCF_002213105.1. NCBI lineage: Bacteria > Pseudomonadati > Pseudomonadota > Gammaproteobacteria > Oceanospirillales > Halomonadaceae > Cobetia > Cobetia sp. QF-1. The sequence continues at coordinate 276,184 of NZ_NBVS01000002.1, read as the reverse complement.
ATCCAGCAGCTCGACAGTGGCACTGATCTGTTCTTCACGTACGCCAAGCTCGCCGGCCAGCGCTTGCTGGATACGACGGGCAGTGGTGGCAGGTGAAAGCGTCGGTGCAGGGCGGGAGGTAGTGGCGTCAGTAACGGTAGCGTCCATGAAACGTCGGTCCCTTCACAGCAGGATTCATTCGGCAAAAATGCAGACGGCCCGGTCGTCGAATCGACCGGGCCGTCTGCATCACGATGCTGTCACGTTACCACAAAGCGCCAATATTGCTTTAGCCACACACTCAGCGAGCGATTGGCATCGGATCAGGCCGGCACGAAACGCAGCGCTACGCCATTATTGCACCAGCGCAGCCCTGTCGGCTTCGGGCCATCGTCAAAGACATGACCTTGATGGCCACCGCAACGTGCACAGTGATATTCGGTACGCGGCCACACCAGGCCGTAGTCAGTCTTACTCAATAGATGACCATCAATATGAGTAAAGAAACTCGGCCAGCCGGTGCCCGATTCAAACTTGGCCGCGGACGTGAATAACGCGAGATCACAGCCGGCGCAATGGTATTCGCCCTCACGGTGCTCATTGTTGAGGGCACTGGAGCCTGAACGCTCAGTGCCCTCTTCACGCAGCACCCGATACTGCTCGGCACTCAAGCGCGAACGCCACTCTTCGTCACTCAGCGACAGCTCGGTGATATCGGCCGAGCGCTCGAGCTCAGGGTCAGGGCGTGCGGCTGCCAATTTCGGCAGCGCCAGCATCGCTCCCCCTCCCAGTATCAGCCCCATGAATTGGCGACGTTGCATGACGAGACTCCTTGTACGAAATGAACCGTGATACTCACCATACGCATTACAGCACTTTTCGGATGCATGACCGACCTCATCGTCCATCAAGCGCAATCATCTCGGCTGATGAAAGCATTGAGATGAGCTACACCGAAAACCCAAAAGCCTCCACGACCATGGAGGGTCGTGGAGGCTTTCAGATACCGCACTTTCGATTCATGTACCACGCAAAGCAGCCAGAATCGTGACGATCAGATGCGTAGACCGCCATCACACTCAATCACACGACCGGTGAAGTAGTCATTATCAAAGATGAACGCCACGCTGCTCGCAATATCTTCCGGACGCCCCAAGTCCCGCATCGGAATACCACTCTTGATCTTGTCGAGCATCTCCGGCTTCATGCCAGCCGTCATCTCGGTGGCAATGAAGCCCGGCGCCACGGCCCCGACACGTATCTTGTAACGCGCCAGTTCCTTGGCCCAGGTCACGCTCATGGCCGCCACACCGGCCTTGGCAGCAGTGTAGTTACTCTGCCCCATGTTACCGGCACGTGAAATGCTGGAGATATTGACAATCACCCCCGGCTGGCCGGCTTCGATCATCTGACTGGCGGCCTCACGGGTGCACAGAAAAACGCCCGTCAGGTTGACATCAATCACCTGCTGCCAGCTCGACAACGACATTGTCTTTTCCACCACTCCGTCACGTGCCTTGACCAACAGACCATCGCGAGTGATGCCAGCATTATTGACTAGCCCGCTTACCGGCCCCAAAGACCCCTTGATGGCCGAAAAGGCCGCCGTCACAGACGTCTCATCAGCCACATTGGCCACGAATCCCTGTGCCTTGACCCCTGCCGCCTCCAGACTCGCGACAGCGTCATCCAGTGCGCCTTGCTCAATATCCAGTAGTGCCAACAAGGCACCCTTGTTGCCCAAGTATCGCGCCATCGCCAGGCCCAACCCACGTGCACCGCCTGTAATCGCGATGACCTTGTCGTTAAGCTCCATTTCTCCTCTCCCCTGATTAGCTATCGACATGTCCAATGTGACTGCCGAAGGTGATCGCCGCATGCCGTGCGATGATCACATTGAGTGTCGATTGTCCCGAAATCATAAACGTGATCAATTTCGCCAATAATCACATGGTGCAGTGCAACAGGTTGGCGCGTGTCGTGCCTCAACGCTTGAAAAACTGACCAACGAAGAGACTCACTTTTCTCAACGTTGTGCCCTCGTCACGCTATTGGCACGCGCTCGTCACTCCATGCCGAGAGTGACACCAGGATATTTATGGTGCACCGCAGCATAGCATGGCACCCCACACCCTACTGCGCCAGCGTAGACCGCACTGAGCTCATCCTTATCAGGCCAGTAACCGCATTCTGCGACTGTTCCCCGCTCGGCGGCTGGTTTACCCTTATGGGATTGGCATGCACTGCCGCTTACGTGATCCGGGAGACATAATGCCCATACTGCTAGTGATTACCCTGTTCGGGTTGCTGGACTTTGTAGTGCTGTTCAGCCTCGGCAGCCAGATTGGACTATTACCCACGCTTGCCATGGTACTGATTACCGGTGCCGTCGGTTTGCACCTGATAAAGCGTGAAGGACGCGCCACGCTGATGCGCGCGCAAGAGCGTCTGCAACGCGGGGAAATGCCGTCTGGTGAGCTGATGGAAGGCGCAGCTCTCATCTTTGGTGGTGCGTTATTGATGGCGCCAGGCTTTCTGTCTGATGCACTCGGGCTGCTCTGCTTGCTACCCGCCTCGCGAAGCCTGCTGACACGCAGTTTGAGCGGTAATAGCCCGCTGGCGCGTTTCTTCAAGAAACGCTTCAAGGCATCGCGTCCGTCACAACAGACACATGCCAGCAGCTGGGGAGCGTCAGCAAGCGACTCCAGTGGCAGCACGTCTCATACAGAGCATGACAATCAGCGTACCGGCGACCAGCAAGGCCAAAATCACCACAGCGACGGCCAACCACTGGAAGGCGATTACATCAGCCGTGACGAGCCCCGCCTCTGATCCACTGCCAGTGCCTCTGGCCGTCTGCGAAATGATGCCAGTTCCAATGCCGATCTCGCCTCCCAAGCGAGCGAGCTTGTCTCATGACGACTTCTGCCAATGCCCTCTATCACCAGTGCAGATTAACGCTGCGCTGGTGATTTATGATGCAGTCGTGAACGGCATGATCGGCGACTGACTCTTGTACCAATGGACATTCTCTGCGCAGCACATCTGAATGATGTGATGGCTGCGCTCAGATACACTCAAGTCCTTGATTCATCATGAAGACCCACCTGATATTGTGTCGTCCTGCCAGGTGAGTAGCTTTTGTGCGACGCAGTAAACCTTCGAGTTTGAATTTTTTTTATGATCGCCTACTTGAAAGCTGTCATCTCGCCACCATAAATGCGAAGCAATGGATAACGGCCAAGCCTTGGCGGCGTGGCTGAACACTCGGTAGGCAACCCCATTGAACGTCAGATTGTCCGGCAAAGACCGGCTGCTGACGGGATTTACCATCAGGAGAACGTGAGCAATGAACATCCGTCCCTTGCACGATCGCGTCATAGTCCGTCGCGTGGAAGAAGAACAGAAGACTGCAGGTGGCATCGTTCTGCCCGGCAGCGCCCAAGAAAAGCCGACCCGTGGCGAAATCCTCGCTGCCGGTAACGGTCGCATCCTCGAAAACGGTGAAGTTCGCCCGCTAGACGTCAAAGTCGGCGACACCGTGATCTTCAAGGATGGCTACGGCGTCGAGAAGCAGAAAATCGACGGCGAAGAGGTGCTGATCATGAGCGAGAGCGACATCCTCGCCGTGGTGGAAGGCTGATTTCCGGCGTTTCCGGTTCAAACGCTTCGACTTACTGATTAAAGGTAGAGATAACAATGGCTGCAAAAGACGTTCGTTTCTCCGATGATGCCCGCAAGCGCATGGCGCGTGGTGTCAATGTCCTGGCTGATGCCGTCAAGACCACCCTCGGCCCGAAGGGTCGTAACGTGGTACTGGAAAAGTCCTTCGGTTCACCGACCGTGACCAAGGATGGCGTGTCTGTTGCCAAGGAAATCGAGCTGAAGGATCGCTTCGAGAACATGGGCGCACAGATGGTCAAGGAAGTCGCTTCCAAGACCTCTGACGTCGCAGGCGACGGTACTACCACTGCAACAGTGCTGGCTCAGTCCATCGTCAACGAAGGCCTGAAAGGCGTGATCGCCGGCATGAACCCGATGGATCTCAAGCGTGGCATCGACAAGGCTGTTATCGAAGCCGTCAAAGCCGTGCGTGCGCTGGCTGTGCCGTGCACCGACACCAAGGCCATCGCTCAGGTCGGTACCATCTCCGCCAACGGCGATGCGCGTATCGGCGAGATCATCGCTGAAGCGATGGAGAAAGTCGGCAAGGAAGGCGTCATCACTGTTGATGAAGGCCGTGGCTTTGAAGACGAGCTGGAAGTGGTCGAAGGCATGCAGTTCGACCGTGGCTACCTGTCTCCGTACTTTGTCACCAATCAGGACACCATGACGGTCGAGCTCGAAGACCCGTACATCCTGCTGGTTGACAAGAAAATCTCCAACATCCGCGAGCTACTGCCGGTGCTGGAAGGTGTTGCCAAGTCTGGCAAGCCGCTGGCGATCGTCGCTGAAGACATCGAAGGCGAAGCGCTGGCGACTCTCGTCGTCAACACCATGCGCGGTATCGTCAAGGTTGCTGCCGTCAAGGCGCCGGGCTTCGGTGATCGCCGCAAAGCCATGCTGCAGGACATCGCTGTTCTGACTGGCGGCACCGTGATTTCCGAAGAAGTCGGCCTCAGCCTCGAGCAAGCCAACCTGGATCATCTGGGCACCGCCAAGCGTGTGACCATGTCCAAGGAAAACACCACCATCATCGATGGCGCCGGCAACGAAGGCGATATCGAAGCACGTGTTTCCCAGATCCGCGCTCAGATCGAGGACACCTCCTCTGATTATGACCGCGAGAAGCTGCAGGAGCGTGTCGCCAAGCTGGCCGGTGGCGTTGCCGTCATCCGCGTCGGTGCTGCTACCGAAGTCGAGATGAAAGAGAAGAAAGCCCGCGTCGAAGATGCGCTGCACTCCACTCGTGCCGCTGTCGAAGAAGGCGTCGTGCCTGGTGGCGGTACCGCACTCGTGCGTATCCTGAACCAGCTCGTCGATCTCAAGGGCGACAACGAAGACCAGACTCACGGTATTGCCATCGCGCTGCGCGCCATGGAAGCACCGCTGCGTCAGATCGTTGCCAACGCTGGTGAAGAAGCCTCTGTCGTGCTCAACAACGTCAAGGCTGGCGAAGGTAACTACGGTTACAACGCTGCCACTGGCGAATACGGCGACATGTTTGCCATGGGCGTGCTGGACCCGGCCAAGGTCACGCGTACTGCACTGCAGTCCGCAGCTTCCATCGGTGGCCTGATGATCACCACCGAGTGCATGATCGCTGAAGACCCGGAAGACAAGTCTTCTGGTGGCGGCGGTGACATGGGCGGAATGGGTGGTATGGGCGGCATGATGTAAGCCAGCTCTACCCCACGACGTATTCGTCGTGGATCGAACCGCTCCTGCGCAAGCAGGGGCGGTTTTTTTGTGCCTGTCATCCCCTCCTCATGTGACCTGACGCATTCCTCGCGCCGCGCTACACTAGATGCCTTTTTTCCGGCACCGCGCCACATGGTCACTGCCGACCGATCACTGCTCGCCCAGGATTTCCCCATGACAGACACTCCTACCTCTCCTCAGGCCACCACCCTCCTCGACAATCTGCGCGTCGTGCTGGTACAGACCTTCCACCCCGGTAATATCGGCGCCACAGCACGTGCCATTCTGACCATGGGCATCAAGGATTTGGTGCTGGTCAATCCGCGCTGCTTCCCTGATGAAGAGGCGACGCGCATGGCCAGCGGCGCATCTGAGCTATTGGAGAACGCACGTGTCGTCGAAAGCCTTGAGGAAGCGGTCAGCGATTGCCAGCTGGTCGTCGGGGCCAGCGCTCGCCTGAGAAGCTTACCGCTGCCACACTTCGATGAGCCGCGCGAGATGGCCACACAAGCTATCGATACCGCGCGCGACGGCAAAGTCGCACTGGTCTTCGGGCGCGAGCGTTTCGGCCTCACCAACGAGGAAATCGCCTGCTGCACGCACCAGGTGTCGATTCCCACCAATCCGGACTACGGCATTCTGAACGTCTCTCAGGCGGTCCAAGTGCTAGTACACGAATGCCGCAGTGCATGGCGCCTGACAATCTCAGACACGCAGGAGCAGCCTACTGCGCGCCGTGAGGACGACCAGTTACCAACCCGTGAACAGTTGGGCTACTTCCATGAGCACCTCGGCCGCGCACTGCGTGGCTCCGGCTTCCTCAATCAACCGCACTCACAGACCGAAGAACGTCTGCGCGCCCTGTTTTCACGTGCTGAGCCGACGCGTCGTGAGCTATCAATCCTACGCGGAATGCTGGCTAACCTGGAGCGTCAGACCGCCGCGGCGCAGGATAACGACAGAAACGAAATCACGTCCGACAGCAACGATTGAGTCGAGAGCGCAATGTCATCTTCCTGACACGGATCAGGGCGCAGTCTTGAGACTCCGCTACGCTAGATGGGCAGTAACCTCTAGCTGAAGAAGTGACAGGTAAAGGCTCCCGAGCATGCAGGCACACGCGGCGTGCCAAGGCATAAGAGAAGAGCCAACCCTGATCCTACTCGTGTACACAAGATTCACGGAGCGCCTCACATGACTCAGAAAGCCACACACACCAGCCATACCGAACATCTCACTGAAGAGATAAAGCATCTTGAAGGGCGTCTTCAGCAGACAGATCCAAACCAGGATCCGACGCTGTATCGCAGCCTGTATTGCATGATTTCTCTGCGTCAGATGCAGATAATGGCCCATGCCAGCTCCCAGGCCGAGCAGCAGCGACGTCATGTTGGCTAGCACATGCTAGCTAGTCCACGCTGGAATCCGTGGAGTAGACACAAAAAACCGCCACCCCAAGGGGTAGCGGTTTTTTTCGTTCCTGTATATGGCCAAGGCCTCATGCAGGATACCGATTCGGAGACAGAGGTGCGCTAGACAACGTCTGACGCACCTCTGTAGATCCGGACAGCACTCTCACGAGGAGAGATGCTGTCTCGGGATCACTCCTGACCCAGCTGCTGCTTGATCAGGTCACCGATGGTCGTCGGGCCGTTGCTCTCGACTTCCTGGGTACGCGGCTTGGCTGCATCGCGACGCGGTGCTGCTTCAACCTGGTCCTTGGACTTGACGGACAGGTTGATCAGGCGACTCTTGCGATCCACACCAACGATCTTGGCTTCGACAGCATCGCCGACGCTCAGGACGTTGCGCGCGTCTTCGACACGGTCAGCGCTGATTTCAGAAGCCTTCAGGATAGCGATGACGTCAGTCGCCAGCTCTACCTGAACTTCCTTGGCATCGATGTCGACAACACGACCGGACACGATAGCGCCCTTGTCGTTGACAGCCAGGTACTCGGAGACCGGATCGCTCTCGAGCTGCTTGACGCCCAGAGAGATGCGCTCACGTTCCGGATCGATGGACAGGATGACCGCTTCAGCTTCTTCGCCCTTCTTGTAACGACGCACGGCTTCTTCGCCAGCTTCGTTCCAGGAAATGTCGGAGAGGTGAACCAGGCCGTCGATGCCGCCTTCCAGACCGATGAAGATACCGAAGTCAGTGATTGACTTGATGGTACCGGAGACACGATCGCCCTTGTTATGCTTGCCGCTGAAGTCTTCCCACGGGTTGGTGGTGCACTGCTTGATACCCAGGGAGATACGACGACGTTCTTCGTCGATATCCAGAATCATCACTTCCACGTCATCGCCGACATTGACGACTTTGGACGGGTGGATGTTCTTGTTGGTCCAATCCATTTCGGAGACGTGGACCAGACCTTCAACGCCCTCTTCCAGCTCGGCGAAGCAGCCGTAGTCGGTGAGGTTGGTGACGCGTGCGTTGATCTTGGCACCTTCCGGGTAGCGCGCCTTGATGTTGACCCACGGATCTTCGCCCAGCTGCTTGAGACCCAGAGACACACGGTTGCGCTCGCGGTCGAACTTCAGCACCTTGACATTGATCTCGTCGCCGACAGCAACGATCTCGGACGGATGCTTGATGCGCTTCCATGCCATATCGGTGATGTGCAGCAGGCCGTCAACGCCGCCGAGGTCGACGAAGGCGCCGTAGTCGGTCAGGTTCTTGACGATACCCTGAATCTGCTGACCTTCCTGCAGAGTGGCCAGGAGGGCTTCACGCTCAGCGCTGTTCTCGGCTTCGAGGACGGCACGACGAGACACGACAACGTTGTTGCGCTTGGCGTCGAGCTTGATGACCTTGAAGTCCAGTTCCTTGTTCTCGAGGTGGGCAGTGTCGCGCACAGGGCGGACATCGACCAGAGAACCCGGCAGGAAGGCGCGGATGGTGTTGATATCGACGGTAAAGCCACCTTTGACCTTGCCGTTGATCACGCCTTTGACGATCTCGTCTTTCTCGAAGGCTGCTTCCAGCTCTTTCCACGCTTCGGCACGCTTGGCCTTCTCGCGGGACAGGCGGGTCTCACCGAAGCCATCTTCGACGGCTTCCAGTGCGACCATGACTTCGTCGCCGATGCTGATGGACAGCTCGCCGTTTTCGTCACGGAACTGCTCAGACGGAATCTGACCTTCAGATTTCAGACCGGCATTGACAGTGATCCAGTCGCCATCGATGTCGACGATGGTAGCGGACACGATTGCGCCCGGCTCCATGTTGATGTCCTGGAGTGACTGTTCAAATAACTCAGCAAAGCTCTCGCTCATGGTATTCCTACAATGATCAACGTTTGGGGCGGCTTGCACCGCAGTCTCCGTACCACCAGCAAGCACGGGCCATATCTACATATCCCCGGGGGTGTTAACGCTGGTTCGAGATACACCGGCTTTCAGCTTGCCGCCAATGCACCCCATGACACCTGGCCGGGGGATTGATGGCACTAGCGCACCATCTGGGTTCAGCTATGTTCATTCGTTCACAAAGTGAACGAAATCTGCCACTGCTTAAGCCAGAAAGGCTTTCATGCAGCAGCAGATAGTCAGTCGATTGTCCTGACAGATTTTCAGTTTAGCGCGCGGCTACCAAGCCATATTCGACCAGTAGCTGCTGAATGCGTGCGACCACCTGACTGATATCAAGATCCGTCGTATCGAGGACCACGCCATCATCGGCAGGCTTGAGCGGAGCAATTGCCCGACCCATGTCACGTGCATCACGCGTCTGTATTTCTGTCAAAAGGCTCGAAATATTAGCATCGACACCCGCTTCCTGCAACTGGACGTGACGTCTGCGCGCCCGTTCCTCGGCTGATGCCGTGAGGAAAATCTTGAGCGGCGCTTCGGTAAATACCACCGTCCCCATGTCACGACCATCCGCCACTAGACCCGGCTCGCGCGCAAACGCGCGCTGACGTGCCAGCAGAGCAGCACGCACGCGCGGCTGAGACGCGATGATGGAAGCATTGTTGCCGACCGTCTCGAGGCGAATATCACGCGTAACATCCTCACCTTCAAGAATCACCCGCGTGGCATCACCCTCGGCATTGAACTGCACGTCTAGGTATTCGGCGATGGTCGCTACGGCATCTTCATCGTTCAGCGCCACGCCGTGACGCTCAGCTGCGAGTGCGGTCAACCGATACAGCGCACCAGAGTCCAACAGATGCCACCCAAGACCTGCGGCGACCAAACGACTGATGGTGCCCTTACCTGCCCCACCGGGACCATCAAGGGTCAATACCGGCGCGTTGCAGATCTGGCTGTGATGTGGCGTCGCTTCACCGCTCATGAAGCCTCCTGTCCGGGCGCCACGGCACCGAGACTCTCGACCTGCATACCCACTTCTGTCGCCAGCGCCACGAAGTTCGGGAAGGAAGTGGCCACATTGGCGCAGTCGTCGATCAGGATCTCGCCCTGAGCGCGCAGCGCAGCCACGCTGAAGGCCATCGCGATACGGTGATCACCATGGCTGTCGACCAGACCGCCACCGTAAGCACCACCACGGATGTCGATACCATCGGCGACGACTTCGTGCACGATACCCAGTTGCGCCAGACCGTCCGCCATCACCTGGATGCGGTCGGATTCCTTGACGCGCAGCTCTTCGGCGCCACGCAGACGTGTCATGCCTTCGGCGTTGGCGGCCGCGATGAACAGCGCCGGGAATTCATCAATCGCCAGCGGCACCTGATCTTGCGGGATGTCGATACCCTTGAGCGGAGCATAACGGATATGCAGGTCTGCCACCGGTTCGCCGCCGACTTCACGCTCATTGAAGACGGTCAGGTCTGCGCCCATCGCCTTGAGGATGTTGATCACACCGATACGCGTCGGGTTGATGCCGACGTGCTCAAGCACCAGATCAGCACTCGGCGTGATCGCAGCAGCGACCAGGAAGAACGTCGCGGAGGAAATGTCGGCCGGCACGTCGATCGGACAAGCGCTGAGGCTACCACCGCCGTTCAGCCATGCCTCGGCACCTTCGCGCTCGACCTTGTAGCCGAAGCCATTGAGCATGCGCTCGGTGTGGTCACGCGTCGGTGCCGGCTCAATGGCCCGTGTCTCACCTTCAGCGTAGAGACCGGCCAGCAGCACACAGGACTTGACCTGTGCGGACGCCATCGGCATCTCGTAACGAATACCCTTGAGCGGCTGGCTACCGTGGATGCGCAGCGGCGGACGGCCATTCTCGGCGGTATCAATCACGGCACCCATCTCACGCAGCGGATTGGCGACGCGGTCCATCGGACGCTTGGTGAGCGAAGCATCGCCCGTCAGCTCGCTATCGAAGGCCTGGCCAGCCAACAGACCCGCAAACAGGCGCATCGCCGTGCCGGAGTTGCCGACATACAGCGGACCCGGCGGCTGCTTGAGGCCATTGAGACCAACACCGTGAATGGTCACGCGCCCCTGGTGCGGGCCTTCAATGACCACGCCCATGTCACGGAAGGCCTGCAACGTCGCCAGACTGTCTTCACCTTCGAGGAAACCCTCGACTTCCGTCACGCCATTGGCGAGTGCGCCAAGCATGATGGAGCGATGCGACATTGATTTGTCACCCGGCACACGAATGCGCCCCTGAACCTGCCCGCCGGGCAGCGCACGGTACCGCACGTTCTGCTGTTCCATGGTCTGATAGCTCGTCTGTTTCAAAAGGGTATTGAAGTAGTGTCGGGCATGGCTGGCGCGGGTAAAGATGCCCAGCATCGCCTCGCCATCGCCCGTGGCCACGGCAGCACGCACGCGTGCGACCCCAGCTTCGAATTCATCCAGCGCCTCAAGCACCGCATCGCGGTTGGCCAGATAGACATCGCGCCACATCAGCGGGTCACTGCCCGCAATGCGCGTGAAGTCACGAAAACCTCCAGCGGCATAGCGGAAGATCTCCAGTCGCTCATCCTGACGCGCCAGACTGTCAACCAGCGAGAATGCCAGCAGATGCGGTAGATGGCTGGTACGCGCCAGTACCTCATCATGGCGCGTCACGCTCATCTCCAGAAGCTCAGCACCGCAGGCTGCCCACAAGGCGGAGACACGCGCTACCGCCTGCGGATCACTGTCCGGCTCAGGCGTCAGAATCACCTTGTGATCGCGATAGAGCTCAGGATTGGCCGCGGCCACCCCACTCTTCTCGGAGCCAGCAATGGGATGCCCCAGCACCAGCCAAGGTGGCATGCGACCAAACACCTGAATCGCCGCATCGCGAATCGCACCCTTGGTGCTGCCGACATCGGTCACGACAGCATCTTCATCGAGTAGCGGGGCCAGCTCTGCCATCACGCCCTGCATGGCCATCACGGGCACGCACAGCACCACGAGAGAGGCACCCGGCACCAGCGCCGCAAGACGCGTACTGCCGCCATCGATCAGCTTCATGCGCTGGCCGAGGCAGATCTCGTTGGAATCGCGATCACAGGCCAGTATCTCGCCACGATGACCCGCTGCACGCAGCGCCGCTGCCAATGAGCCACCGATCAAGCCTAATCCGACCAGCAGAATGCGCCGCTCGCTCGCAAGCAACGCGGGCTCAGCGAGAGGGGCAGCCTCACCCAGCTTCTGATCTTCAGCACTCACCAGAGCCTGGCTCACAATACACCGACGGGGTAAGACCCCAGCACCTTGACGTCCGCTGCACACTGGCGCAGCGATTCAAGCGTCTCACTGATGAGCGGATCATCACGATGACCGCGGAAATCGATGAAGAACACGTAATTCCAGGCACCTGAGCGAGACGGACGTGTCTCGACGCGCGTCAGGTCGATCTGATTCTTGTGGAATGGTGCCAGCAAGTCGTGAAGCGCGCCCGGCTGGTTACGCATTGCCACGACAATGGAGGTCTTGTCGTCGCCGGAGGCCGGTACTGAGCTATCACCGATGATCAAGAAGCGCGTGGAGTTATCGGGGCTGTCCTCGATCTTCTCCTCGACCTTCTCAAGCTCATAGAGCTTGGCCGCCATGTCACCGGCAATCGCTGCGCTGTGCCACTCGGTACGCACCTGACGCGCCGCCTCCGCATTTGAGGACACCGCAATGCGCTCGGCATGCGGGAAGTGTGCATCCAGCCACTTGCGGCACTGAGCCAGCGACTGCGCGTGGGAATAGATGCGTGAAATCTTCTCGCGACGGGTATTCGGCCCCACCAACAGATGATGGTGAATGCGCAGTACCACCTCACCGGAGATCTTGAGCTGAGAGCCCATGAACGAATCCAGCGTGTGATTGATGACGCCTTCGGTAGAGTTTTCCACCGGCACTACACCGTATTGCACAGCCCCCGCTTCCACTTCGCGGAACACTTCATCAATTGCCGCCATCGGCTTGGTGACGGCACTGTCACCGAAGTGCTTGATCGCAGCCTGCTGGGTAAACGTCCCTTCCGGACCAAGATAGGCCAGGCGGATCGGCTGCTCCAGCGCCAGACAGGCCGACATGATCTCGCGGAACAGGCGCGCCATCTCCTCCCCCTTCAGCGGGCCGGGGTTGCTCGCCATGATACGACGCAGCACCTGGGCTTCACGCTCGGGGCGATAGAACTGCACTTGGCCATCTTCACCCACATCGCCTGCTGCCAGCTTGACCTCAGCGACCTGCTGCGCACACCGCGCGCGCTCGCTGATCAGGTTCAAGAGTTCACAATCGATGGCATCGATACGCACGCGCAGATCATCCAGCGTGACCTGCCCCGCACTACCCCTGGAATCCGACATCTGCCCTCTCCCTTAGCCGTGACGGCGCGCGAAGTCGCCCATGAAATCGACCAATGCCGTGACCGCAGCTTCCGGCACTGCGTTATAGAGGCTGGCACGCATGCCTCCCACGCTGCGATGACCGGCCAGATTCAGCAGCCCCGCCGCTTCTGATTCGGCCAGGAAGGCCGCATCAAGACGATCATCAGCCAACACGAAGGGGACGTTCATGCGCGAGCGGTTCTCGATCACGATCGGATTGGAGTAGAAATCATTGCCGTCGATGGCGGCATACAATGCCTGCGCCTTGCGATCATTGATGGCGTTCATCGCTGCCAGACCGCCCACCTCATCCTTCAGCCACTCGAACACCAGGCCAGACAGATACCATGCGTAGGTCGGCGGCGTATTGAACATGGAATCGGCTTCAGCAGCCGTCTTCCAGTTCAACATGGTCGGGCAGTCCTTGCGGGCACGATCCAGCAGGTCTTCACGCACGATGACCAACGTCAAACCCGCCGGACCGATGTTCTTCTGAGCCCCGGCATAGATGACGCCAAAACGGCTGACATCCAGCGGGCCAGACAGGATGGAAGACGACATGTCACACACCAGCGGAACATCCGCCGGCACCTCGGGGATGTAATCGAACTCGAGGCCACCGATGGTCTCGTTGGCGGTGTAGTGCAGGTAGCCTGCATCACCGGACAACTGGATTGCATTCTGACGCGGCACGGCGATCAGACCATTGGATTCGCTGGAAGCAGCCACATGGCTGCCGACGGCCAGATGCTCGGCCTCCTTGATCGCCTTCTTGCCCCAGATACCGGTATACAGATAGTTGGCAGCACCGCCTGCGCCCAACAGGTTCAGCGGCACGCCCGCAAACTGGGTCGAGGCGCCACCCTGCATGAACAACACGCGATAATTGGCCGGAATATCCAGCAACGCGCGCAGGTCAGCCTCGGCCTTACTGGCGATGGCCACGAATTCGTCGGAGCGATGACTCATCTCCATGACGGACAATCCGCGTCCCTGATAATCCAGCATCTCGTCGCGAGCGCGTTCGAGGACAGCGGTCGGTAGTGCAGCAGGACCGGCGCAGAAATTGAACTTGCGTGTCATGTCGTCTTATTTCCCGAAAGTGAAGCGACCGCCCCGAAGGCGGTCGCAATCCAGCGTCTTATTCCGCGTCTGTCGGCGGTGTGTCCGTCGACTCAGCATCATCTACTGCGGCGGCATCATCTACACCACCACTGCCCGCCTGCACCTGTTCATCGGTGCTCTGCGAACCTTCTCCCCCCTCATAGGGGACGACATCTTCCTCGAAGATGACGACTTCATCTGGCTCGTCAACACGCACCGTGGTCACTAGACGCTCTTCTTCCGCAGTCCGGATCAGCGTCACGCCCTGGGTGTTACGCGATGTCGTGGACACCTCGGAAACACGGGTACGCACCAGCGTGCCACGATCGGTGATCAGCATCAGCTCATCTTTATCGCTGACCTGAACTGCGCTGACCAGATCACCGTTACGCTCACTTGTCTGCATCGCGATGACCCCCTGGCCACCACGACCGCGCAGCGGGAACTCTTCCAGACGCGTACGCTTGCCGAAGCCATTCACGGAAGCCGTCAGGATGTAGCATTGCGGCACCTCGACGGGGATGTTCTCAGCCTCACTCGACGCGATAGCGTCACCACTATCTACCGCAGTATCGGCGGTCGCATCCAACGTCTCATCGATAGCAGCATCCAGTGCTCCATCGATTTCAGCATCGCTATCGTTATCAATCGCCGTCGTACGCGGAATAATCAGGCTGATGACCTGTGCACCGCCCAGCAGACGCATGCCACGAACACCACGTGCGGTACGCCCCATGACACGCACGTTCTGCTCTTCGAAGCGGATCGCCTTGCCATTGGAGGACAGCATCATCACGTGATCAGAGCCAGACGTGATATCGGCGCCGATCAGACGGTCACCTTCATCAAGATCCAGTGCGATCAGACCCACGCTACGCGGACGCGAGAACTGGCTGAGCGCAGTACGCTTGACCGTACCGTTGGCGGTCGCAAAGAAGATGTAGCTGTCAGCAGCGTAATCGCGCACCGGCAGAATGGTCGTCACCCACTCGCCTTCCGCCAGCGGAATCAGGTTGACCAACGGCTTGCCACGCGAACCACGCGAAGCCTGCGGCATCTCGTAGACCTTGAGCCAGTACACCTTGCCCTTGTTGGAGAACAGCAGCACGGTGTCATGCGTCGAGGCAACCAGCAGGTGCTCGATGACATCTTCATCCTTCATCGCGGTCGCGGACTTGCCACGGCCACCGCGCTTCTGCGCCTGATAATCAGACAGCGGCTGCGTCTTGGCATACCCGGTCCGCGAAACCGTCACGACCATATCTTCCTCATTGATGAGGTCTTCAATGGTCAGGTCACGACGGCTGGTGTGAATCTCGGTGCGACGCTCATCAGCGTACTGGGCACGTACGTCACGCAGTTCTTCGCGGATCACTTCCATCAGCAGATCGGCAGAACCGAGAATCGCCATCAATTCAGCGATGCGCTCGAGAATGGTGGAGTATTCCGCCAACAGCTTCTCGGTCTCAAGACCAGTCAGGCGATGCAGACGCAACTCAAGGATGGCCTGCGCCTGCGCCGGTGACAGCCGATAGTTGCTGGCATCATCGGCCAGCCCGAGGCCGTCAGGCAGATCTTCCGGACGACAGGAGGTTGCACCGGCGCGCTCAAGCATGCCGACCACCTGGCCCGGCTGCCATTCACGCGAGATCAGCTTTTCCTTGGCTTCAGCAGCACTCGGCGATGCCTTGATCATCGCGATCACTTCGTCGATGTTCGAGATAGCCACTGCGAGGCCTTCAAGAATGTGACCACGTTCACGGGCCTTTCTGAGCTCGAATAGCGTACGACGAGTCACAACTTCGCGGCGATGGCGCACGAAGGACTCGAGGATCTGCTTGATGTTGAGGATTTTCGGCTGGCCGTCGTGCAGCGCGACCATGTTGATGCCGAATACCGTCTCCAACTGGGTCTGGGAGAAGAGGTTGTTGACGACCACTTCGCCGGACTCACCACGCTTGGTCTCGATGACCACGCGCAAGCCGTCCTTGTCAGACTCATCGCGCAGCTCAGCGATGCCTTCGATCTTCTTGTCTTTCACCAGCTCAGCGATCTTCTCGATCAACCGCGCCTTGTTCACCTGGTAAGGCAACTCGGTGATGATGATGTGATCACGGCCAGTCTTGTCGTGGTGCTCAATAGTGTGCACGGAACGCACATAGATGCGGCCACGGCCAGTGCGATAGGCTTCAATGATGCCAGCACGACCATTGATGATACCGGCGGTCGGGAAGTCCGGCCCCGGAATGAATTCCATCAATTCATCGATGGTCATGTCGCCGTTGTCGATCAGTGCCAGACAGCCGTCGATGACCTCGCCCATGTTATGGGGCGGGATGTTGGTGGCCATGCCCACCGCGATACCAGAAGAACCATTGACCAGCAGGTTCGGGGTCTTGGTCGGCAGCACGGCAGGAATGCGTTCGGTACCGTCGTAGTTATCGACCCAATCGACAGTCTCCTTCTCAAGATCGGCCAGCAACTCATGCGCCAGGCGCGCCATGCGCACCTCGGTGTAACGCATGGCGGCGGCGCTGTCACCGTCGATGGAACCGAAGTTACCCTGACCGTCTACCAGTACGTAACGCATGGAGAAGTGCTGGGCCATGCGAACGATGGTGTCGTAGACCGCGCTGTCACCGTGCGGGTGATACTTACCGATCACATCGCCGACGACACGGGCGGATTTCTTGTAGGCCTTGTTCCAGTCATTACTCAGTTCGTGCATCGCGAACAGCACGCGACGGTGAACCGGTTTGAGTCCATCGCGGACATCCGGCAAGGCACGCCCGATGATGACGCTCATCGCGTAATCGAGGTACGACTGTTTGAGCTCGTCCTCAATGTTGACTGGCAGTATCTCTCTGGCGATCTCACCCATGATTCGTCAAATCCTTGAACTCAACTGTTGGCGCCACTGCAACAGCGACCCTCTCGGGCCAGTGCTGCAGCGCGGCAGTGACGTAAAGCAGACACAGGGTGCCAGCTCCGCGGCACCGAAGTGGCGGGATTATACCACTTGCGGGCTCGCCTAGCAGCCCACACGGCATCGCAAAGAGACGCTGCGGAACACAGCGTCGCGATCCTGCGCCTGATCGGCGCTCAGACATTGCCCTCAACCACTAGCGGACGCAGTATCGCAGCAATATCTCCCTCCAGTGGCATGGCACGCCCACTGGTCGTGTTCATCAACACAAAGGTGAAGTCGGCTCGCGATACAAGGGCGCCAGAGCGCGGATGCACTTCACCCAAGCGATGTTCACCGAGGTGGATCTCCTGGTGCATGATCATCTTGCGACGCCCGACATGGGAAAGCTGGGTAGTGATCACCAGTTCATCATGCACCGTGGCCGGATAGTTCCAGTCCAGATTGACGTTCACCGCCACCATCGCAATCCCTTCACGCTTCAGATCGTCGAGATCGAGATACGCAAGCATGTAGCCCCAGCGCCCTTCCTCGTAAAACTCCAGATAACGGGCATTGTTGACGTGCCCATAACCATCCAGATGGAAGCCGCGCACTATCAGCGTTGCACGACTAATGGCTCCCGAAGCGGAACCCGAACTGGAATCCGATGCGGCTTCTGACGTGCTCATATCATTGTGCATCCTTGCCTCCTGATCATCATGACATCTGCAGCGGAGTGCAGATTGTCGATAATATAAAGCGCCGCACATGGCCTTCTTGCTCTGAAAACCCGTCATGCCCGCGCAAGGGAAACCTGCAGTAACAATGCGACAAGAATCTGATCTTATGCCTGCAGTTGACATAAAAACAAACGCTTGGCTGAAAGCGTTGGCGGGAGCCGTTACGTAAACTGCACCTCCTCAGGCATGCTTCTGATACACAGCATCATGCCGGTGACGGATGACCCGCCGCATGAGTTTCGCCATAATACGCGCCATTCAAACGGGCACGCCCGCTCATCGGACTCAAGGATTGGCCGCATGTGGTTCAAGCATCTCCAACTTTATCGCCTGCATGACAGCGCTCCGCTAGAAGAAGGCCGCCTGGCCGACGCCCTCCCCGAGCACCTGTTCCGCCCCGTTACCGGCGTCGAAGCCAAGCGTATTGGCTGGGTGGCACCGGGAGGCCGTAACAGCGACATGCTGGTTCACGAGATTCAGGGCCACTTCCTGATCAGCGCCCTACGTCAGGAGCGCGTATTGCCCGCGGCCGTGGTCAAGGAAGAACTGGAAGAACGTGTTGCCGAGCGCGAAATCGCCGAAGGCCGTCCACTACGTCGTCGTGAAAAGCTGACGCTCAAGGAGCAAATCTACGAAGAATTGCTGCCACGCGCCTTCACTCGCTCCTCGCGGACTGATCTATGGTGGGACAGCCGTCGCGGATTGATCGCCGTCAATGCCTCCACCGCCAAGCGTGCCGAGGAAATCCTCGACCTACTGCGCCAGACACTGGGGTCGCTCAAGGTCACACCGCTAGCCGTCGCACATCCGCCGTCACAGGTAATGACGACCTGGCTGCGCGATGTCACTTCACGCCCGGAAGAGCTGATCGTCGGTGATCAGGTCGAGCTCAAGGCGCCAGGCGGTGAAGAGGGTGTACTGCGCGCTCGCCAGTTCGATCTCGATGGCGAAGAAATCCAGACCGCGCTGAACCTGGGCCGTGTTGTCAGTAAGCTGGCACTCGAAATCGATGGCCGTGTTGCGCTGGTACTCGGCGAAGATACGTCACTCAAGAGCCTGAAGTTCGCCGATGCGGTCATTGACGAAGCCAATGCCCAAGACGACGCTGAAGACCCGATTTTACGTCTTGAAACCGACTTTGCCCTGATGGCTCAAGTGCTGTCTGGCGTGATTGAACAGATGACCGCCTGGTTGGGCGGTGAAGCCCAACCGGGTAGCTGAGCAACGCCGGCATGTCCGCTCTCCGAGTGAAGTGTTCACTGCCTGAGAAACGTGCCGGCCTGCCGCCCCTTTTTTTCAAAATGACAATACCGGATGACGCGCGTCGATGACTGACACAGCAACGCCTAGCCCTGCCACGACCGCCGAACAAGACCCGTTCGCCGATATTCGCCCTTACCACGATGACGAGGTAGCGGAGGTGCTGGTGCGCCTGGAGCAGGACCGCGAGCTGCTCGATACCTTGACTCGCTTCCGTTTACCAGGCCTGACCCAGCGCTTCCCATGGCTGGCACGCCAGATCGCACGACTGGCCATCAAGCGTGAAATGCGTGGCGTGAAAGATGTCGCCAGCTTCCAGAGCCGCATCGCCGGTTACATGGCGCGCATGATTCACACCACCACGACCAGCTTCGAGACAGCAGGACTTGAGCGCCTCTCCGAGGATACGCCCTACCTGTTTCTGTCCAACCATCGCGATATCTCACTGGACCCGGCCTTCGTCAACTACGCCCTCTATCGTCATGGGCGTAACACAGTGCGTATCGCGATTGGCGATAACTTACTGCAAAAGCCGTTCGTCACCGACGTGATGCGCCTCAACAAGAGCTTCATCGTGCCGCGCTCGGCCAAGGGCAAGCGCGCGATGCTAGCGGCCTATCAGGCGCTGTCAGGCTATATCCGCCATTCGCTGACGCACGACAAGCATTCCATCTGGCTGGCCCAACGTGAAGGTCGTGCCAAGGACGGCCGTGACGGCACCGAAACTGCCATCATCAAGATGCTGACCATGTCTGCACGCATGGCCGACAAGACCCGTCCGTTCAGTGAGACGGTCAGCGAGCTCAATATCGTGCCGGTCTCGATCAGCTACGAGTTCGACCCCTGCGATCTGCAGAAAGCACGTGAACTGGCCGCACTGGCCAATGAAGGTCGCTACGAAAAGGTGAAGTACGAGGACATCCAGTCCATCGCCGCCGGTATCAGCGGCCACAAGGGGCGGGTCAAGCTGGTCTTCGGAGAGCCGCTCAAGGGCGACTTCGAAACGCCGGAAGACGTGGTGGCTGAAGTCGACCGCCAGGTATTGGAGCACTACACCCTCTACCCGAGCCACCAGCTGGCGCTGGAGAAACTGGCCGCCAGTCGACCGCAGCTGCGCGAAGAACCGCGTCTGGCCTCAGCACTGGATGTCACGGCCATCAGTGGCGCTGAACGCGCCACCTTCGAGAATCGCCTTGCCGGTGTGCCCAGCGAGCTCAGGGACTGGTGGCTGGTGCAATACGCCAACCCGATCCTGAATCGCGAAGGCCTGAGCATTGATCTCGACGACAAGCTGGATGCCGCACAAGCGGCGGGAGCCGAGCAGGCAGCATCATAAGGGACGGATCCGTATCCCATGAAATACCGACCCTGAAATACCGACCCTGAAATGAAAAATGCCACCGTCAGCCGACGGTGGCATTTTTCATGATCGACGTTCTTCATGGCCACCATGATGAAGCGAGTTACTTACGCCAGAAACTGGGCGAGAACAGCACCAGCACGGTCAGTATCTCGAGACGTCCCATCAACATGCCAATGCACAGCAACCACTTGGCACTGTCAGGCAGCGTCGAAAAATTACCCGCCGGGCCAATGATGTCACCGAGCCCTGGACCCACATTGGTGACTGCTGTCGCGGCACCCGTAACGGCGGTGATCAAATCAAGCCCGATAAAGGACAGTGCCAGCGCCAGTCCGCCGATGGTGATGAAGAAGAAGAACGAGAATGCGATGACCGCGCGAACTACCTCATCCGGCAAGGCACGTCCGTTGTAGCGCTGCGAGAACACGCCATTGGCATGTATCAGTGAACGCAGATGATTGCCGAGCATGATCAGGCCGATCTGCAGGCGGAAGATCTTCATGCCACCACTGGTGGAGCCACTGCAGCCACCGACGAAGGTCAGATAGAAGAAGGCCACTACCGCAAACGGACCCCATGCACTGTAGTCATCACTGGCATAGCCGGTCGTCGTCACGACCGAAATGACATTGAACGTCACCTGCGTCAGCGCCGTGAATAGCGCCTCGCCATTGATGACGCGATAGAGTGTCAACGCCGCAATCACCCAGCCTAATAGACGCAAGAAGCCACGCACCTGAGCGTCGCACCACAGCACACCGGCACGGTCCTGCCAGGCGCGAATGAACAGCACAAAGGGGAGCGCCCCCAGCAGCATGAAGAAGGATGCCATCCACAACAGGTGCGGCCGGTCCGAGTAGACGCCCATCGAGCTGTCGTAATTGGCAAAGCCGCCGGTCGCCAGTGAGGTCATGCCGTGTACCACGGCGTCCAGCCCGTCCATTCCGCCTAGCCAGTAGGTCAGTATTGCCAGCAGGGTCAGGCCGACATAGACCAGCCCGATCGCCTTGGCCACGCCGCCAGCACGCGGCAATACCTTGTCAGACCAGTCAGACGACTCGGTCTGAAACAAACGCATTCCACCCACCTTCAGGAAGGGCAGGATGGCAATCGCCATCACGATGATGCCGATGCCCCCAATCCACTGCATCAAGCCACGCCACAGCTTCAGGCCATCCGAGAGGCCTTCAATGTTGCTCATCACGGTCGAGCCGGTCGTCGTGATCGCCGAGACCGATTCGAAGACCGCATCGGTCACCTCCAGATGCGGCGCGCCGAACACCAGCGGCAGACTGGAATACGCCGATACCAGCACCCAACTCAAGGTCGTCAGCACGAACATCGCGCGCGGCTTGAGCTCCAGCTCCACCTTGCGCGAGATCGCCAGCATCAGCACCGCCGAGCCGAGCGTGATACCCAGCGATATCAGGAAGGCCCTCGCATCACCGTCATCCTCCTTGAGCAGGATAAACAACGGCACGAGCATCATCACGGCGACTACACACAGCAGCAGACCGAGAATCCTGATCACCGGTAACCATTCATCAAGCTGCAGATGCCGTACAATCCGCATTTTTCGCCAGCCCACCGTCGACTCCAGCGGCGAACTCATGCCCTTGACCCGCGTATGATCAACGTCATGCTACGTCCTCATCTTTCGTTCCCATCACACTGGTGGCGCCTCATCTCGGCGCTTCACGTACTATTGTTTCTTTCCGACTTACGCAGGCGATAGTGTCTGGTGCACCAGCAATGCGGCGATACCCTACACCGTCGCCAGCGCCTGTCCAGTCTCGCCGACAATGACATCGCCCGGATGACAGGATTGTCCCTCTGACGCACGGGTAACAAGCGTGCTCTGGAGAGTGCAACCGCACGCCTGCTTGGGCTGTCGATCTCCCGTACGTTACACTGAGAACCCAATATGGCAACGATGCGTTCACGGACAGACACTTCATGCATCTGACTGACTGGCGAGCCTGGCAGGCGAGTGCGACCCGCACCGCACATGACAGCCGTGTCGAGATCACCCCTACCCCGCGTGCCGAGCAAGTGCCCGCCATGCTGCGCCGCCGACTGAGTTCGGTGGGCCAGGCATGCTGCACACTGCTATCTGCACTGGACCCGCACGCCAATCTGCCGGTGATTCACGCCTCGCGTCACGGCGACACCACCAGAATTCTCGCCCTGCTCGACGCTGCCACCCAGCCTGACGAGGCGTTGTCTCCTGCGCGCTTTTCGCTTTCGGTACACAACGCTATCCTCGGGTTGTACTCCATCGTCAGCCAGTCCCACCAGCCTCTCGAGGCCGTCGCTGCCTGCGGTGACGAATTCGAGGCCATGATGAGCGAAGCCCTCGGCTATCTGACTGAACGCGATGAAGTCATCGTGTTGTTCTCCGATATCGCCGCACCAGACGCCTTCATTCATCACGGCGACTATCCAGCACATGCCTCTGCAGTGGCGATGCGCCTGAGTCGCTCGACCGTCACAGGTGTCGGCAGCGCTGAGCTGTCCGCCAGCCCAGTCAGTCCGGCGGCCAGTCAGACAACTCACTCGCCCAACGCCCCAACACCGCTTGAAGTGATTCACTGGCTGGAGCAGGCCGAGCACCTTCCCGAGGCCACCCTCACCTGCCGCCGCCAGCACTGGCAGCTGGTGGCTCCTCACCCAGCACCTGATCACGACTGATGCACCTCACGCTCTCCTCACCTCCCGGACGCCTATGGCGTGGTATCGCCACCGCTGTCAGTTTCACCGCCTTCGGAATCGGTGGTGTGCTGCTGGGCGTGCTATTGCCGCTACTCACGTTACTGATTCGCGATGATGCACACTGCCAACGACTGGCACGTAGCGTCATTCATCACTGCATGCGCGGCTTCGTCGGCCTGATGCGCGGTCTTGGCGTGCTCGATTATCAGCTATCTGAATGCGAACGCCTCCAGCGCCCTGGCCTGCTGGTACTGGCCAATCATCCGACACTGATTGATGTCGTCTTTCTGCTGGCGCTGATCCCACATGCCGATTGCGTCGTTAAGGGAAGACTGGCACGCAATATCTTCACGCGCGGCCCCATTCGCGCCGCGGGTTATATCACCAACAGCGAGCCAGAAACCGTGCTCGACGCCGCGCGTGACAGCCTGGCACGCGGCAATGCTCTGATCCTGTTTCCTGAAGGTACCCGCAGTGTGCCTGGCCGAGCGCTCAAGTTTCGCCGTGGTGCCGCCAACATCGCGCTGCGCACGCCCAGCGATATCACGCCAGTGCTAATTGATTGCCAACCGAGCACCCTGACCAAGGGTGAGCCCTGGTACCACATTCCCAAGCGGCGCGTGATGCTGCGTTTCAAGGTGCTACCTGATATTTCATCAAACATGTCATCACGTACTGCATCAGAGGTGTCACCAGCAACATCACAGAACACAGCCAGCGCTAGCCCACCGACACCACTATCACGCGATGCCCGCCAGCTGACCCGCCAACTGGCCACACAATTCGCCAACGAGCTGACAATTTTCCAACGCTCGTAACCCACCGCCTTCGCATTAGCCGACCAGAGGATATTTCATGAGCGATACGCCGACGCTTGAACTTGAACTCAAGCAACTGATCATCGACACGTTGGAGCTTGAAGATATCACCGCCGACGATATCGTCGCCGACGAACCACTCTTCATTGACGGCCTTGGGCTCGACTCCATTGACGCCCTCGAACTGGGCCTTGCGCTGCAGAAGCACTACGGCATCACGTTGGATGCCGAGGCCGAAGACACACGCACCCACTTCGCAAGCCTGAATGCCCTGCGTGCACTGGTGGAGGCTCGTCGTGAGCGCTGAACACACTACCGTCACCCGTGACGATATTTACGCCCATGTACGCAGCACTCTGATCGAACTATTCGAGATCGAGGCCGACGACATCCATCCCGAAGCCCGTCTTTATGAAGACCTCGACATCGATAGCATTGATGCCGTCGATCTGGTGGTCGAGCTCAAGAAGTTCACCGGCCGACGCATTGAAGCCAACGACTTCAAAAGCGTGCGCACGCTGAATGATGTGGTCAACGCCGTCGAAAACCTGATGCAGCGCCAGGCATGAAGCCGCTGTCCACTGGCAATCACCGCCGCCGTCCCCTGCTGACCGTTCTGCTCAGCGCATTAGGGGTGGTGGCGGCGCTGTGCTGGCCATTGCTGGTCTATGCCCTGCTGTCACGACTGACAGCAACGTCCGCCATGGACTCAGCAACGGCCAGCTCAGCCACTGCCAGCGGACATGCCTCACCGTGGATCTGGGCGCTGATCGTCTTCGGTGCCGTGCTGATGCAGCGCCTGCCCATCGCCTGGCCTCTCAGGCTAGGGCTTGCAGGCCTGCTGGTCGGTGTCAGTGTCCTGAGCGAGGCCGAACTGGGCCTGCGCGCCTATCCGGTATTGGTCAATCTGGCCATGCTCAGCGTGTTCGCGACCAGTCTGTGGCACGGCATGCCGGTGATCGAGCGTCTCGCACGCCTGCAGGAGCCGGATCTTCCGCCAGCGGGCGTGCGCTATACCCGTCAGGTCACTCGCGTGTGGTGTGGCTTCTTCATCTTCAATGCCAGCATCGCCAGCTGGACGGCACTGTATGCCGACCTCGCGACCTGGACTCTTTACAACGGCCTGATCAGTTACGCCCTGATGGGCCTTCTGTTCAGCGGCGAATGGCTGGTTCGCCGCCGCCTGCGGAGCTCGCATCCCTGATGTCTTTCTTGCCTCACACGTCTGACGCTTGCCACCACACGCACCCGCTTAGTCAACTGAGCTGGCGCCGCCACGCACGCCAGGCGCCGGATGCCACGGCGTGTTGGCTGGCCACTCCCGGTCAGCCGCTGACCGCGCTGAGCCGTGCCGACCTGATGGCGCGCGTCGATGCTTGGCAGCAATGGCTTGACCGTCAGCCCGCGAGCCAGCCCGGCGCACGCTGGGTCCTGTTTCAGAGCACCACGTTAGGAGCCTGCGTTCAGCTGTTGGCCGTGTGGGAGCGCGGCATGCTCGCCGTACTACCCGGTGATGACCGCCCCGAGACACTGGCTCGGCTACGCGAGATCAGTGCGGGCCAGCTACCCACGACTACCGTGGATGGCTGGCCGCAGCAGGCTGATCAGTCCGGCAACCCGCCAAGCAAATCGCACATAGTCCCAACAGCTCATATACCGCTCGCCCCCGATCAACTGGCACTGGAACTGTGCACCTCCGGCTCGACGGGTGAACCGCTGCGTATCGCCAAGCGCTTCGACCAACTCGACGCCGAGCTGGCCATCCATCAGCAGCTGTGGCCATTGGCGGATACCGCCAATGGCCAGGTCAGTCTCAGTCAGGTCAGCCATCAGCATATCTACGGCCTGCTGACAGCACTGTTGCGTCCGCTATGTACAGGCGTGCCGTTTCTCAGTGAAGCCTGCCACTATCCAGAGCAGCTCAGTGCGGCCATCAGCCAGCTCGCAAGCCAAGGCTATCGTTGTCAGGTGATCAGTTCACCGGCGCAGCTGGCACGCCTACCGCAGATAACCACCGCTGAGGCTGGCCAGGTATTACGTGTATTCTCGTCAGGTGCACCGCTGCCTGAAGCCGCCGCCCGCCATGCTGAAATCAGTCTTCACGCGCCGATCATCGAGATTTACGGCAGCACCGAGACCGGTGGAATCGCCCAGCGTCGTCAACGTGACGGTGCAGAGTGGAGCCCCCTGCCGTGCGTGGAGCTGCGTTTTTCTGACGAGGGCCAAGAAAATATTTCCAGCCAAGAGGCACCGACGCCAGCCAGCAGCCTCTGGTTACGCTCACCGTTCCTCGATATGCCCACCGAATGGTGGCCACAGGCCGACAGAGCGGAAGTCTGCGAACAGAAGTACCAAGACGGCCAGCAGCGCTTTCGTCTACTCGGGCGCAGTGATCGACTGGTCAAGCTGGCCGGCAAACGTATCTCACTGAGCGCGGTGGAACGCTGCCTGAACGAGCAGTCGGATGTACTGGAAGTACGCTGCCTGCCGATGCCCACCCGCGAGCATCGTCTCGGCGCCGTGATCGTCATGGCACCGGACGCACTCCCGCACGATCACAACACCCGCCGCGCACTCATTGCGCATTTGCGACGTGCGCTGATGCCAGCCTTCGAGCGCATCGCGTTACCGCGCTACTGGCGTTTCGTCACTCGCTTGCCACTCAATGCTCAAGGCAAGTTCACCAGTGAGGCAATCGCACGCCTGTTTGCTGATCTCGACGATCACCGCCTGCCACGCTGGCTAGGCGAGCGCTCGAGTGGGCCAGAGCAACTGACGCTGGAGGCCGAGGTACCTGACAGCCTGATCTACCTCGAAGGCCATTTTGCACAACAGCCGTTGGTGCCCGGTGTGGTGATGCTCAAGTGGGCACGCGATCTCGGCAAACGTCTGCATCTCGATGGCCAGCAAGTCGACGAAGCGCGCTTAATTCGACTGGAACGCATCAAGTTCTCCAGCCTGTTGCTACCGGGCATGCGCTTCACGCTCGACGCCACATTGACTCATGATAGCCACGGGCTGCGCATCGACTTCCGCCTCGCCTCCAGCGCCGGGCTGCATGCCAGCGGTCGCTTGCGCTATAGCGTCAGTGGTGCATCGCCGCTATCTGAATCATCATTCAGGCAGTCACCGACATCTCTATCCTCCCAGCCGCCTGCACACTCACAGGAGGCGTCATGAGCCAGTCTCACGCGCCCTTGCCAGCCGAAGATGAATGCCTACGCCCCTGCGTGATCATTCCGGTCTACAACCATCCCGCTACCATCGCGAGAGTCTGTGCCGGTCTTGCACCGCTCGGGATGCCCATCGTGCTGATCGACGATGGCTGCAATGCGCCGTGTGCCGAGGTGCTGGATCAACTGGCTGCCGCAGGCCATCACCTGGTGCGTCGCAAGCACAATGGCGGCAAGGGCGCGGCGGTGCGTAGCGGCCTTGCCGCTGCCGAGCAGCTCGGCTTTACGCATGCCCTGCAGATAGATGCTGATGGCCAGCACGATGTCAGTGACCTGCCCGCCTTTCTGAAGGGTATGCAGGAAAATCCCGACTGCCTGCAGATCGGCTATCCCGAATACGATGCCAGCGTGCCGCGCATCCGCTTCTACGGCCGCTATGCCTCGCACGTCTGGGTGTGGATAAACACGCTGTCATTGGCGATCCGCGACACCATGTGCGGCGTGCGCCTTTATCCGATCGCCGCCACCAATCGCCTGCTGCTGAGGCATGACTGCGGTGACCGCATGTCCTTTGATACCGAGATACTGGTGCGCTGGTATTGGGCCGGTGGCGAGGTCGCCAACCTGCCGGTGCGGGTCAGCTATCCCACCGATGGCATCAGTCACTTCCGGCCCGGGCACGACAACCTGTTGATCAGCGCCATGCATACCCGGTTGTTCTTCGGCATGCTACTGCGCTCACCCAAGCTTGCGTGGCGTACGCTCAGCACACGTGGTGCATCAAACGACAGTCCCACTACTCCTTCAGAGAGGCACGAATGACGCATTGGTCACGCTTATCGGAGACCGGCTCGTTGAGCGGCATGCGTCTGATGGTGGTCATTCGCCGCCGACTGGGCGCCTGGCCGTTCCGCATCGCGCTATTTCCCGTCCTGGTGTGGTACTTCCTGTTACGCGGCAGTGCACGGCGTGCTTCCTTCGATTACTTGACGCGTCTCGAGCCCACACTCAGCGGCCTGCGTCTCTGGGCGCGTAGCTTCGCCCACTTCATGCAGTTCGGTGAGGCCGTGATGGACAAGGTGTCCGCCTGGAGTGGTGAGATTCCTCTCACCTCACTCGCCGGCACCGGCCCGGAAGACCTGCGCCAGGCAGCACTGCGTCGCGAAGGCGGTGTCATTCTTGTCGCCCACCACGGCAACCTCGATGTCATCAATGCGATCGGTGAGCGCAATGACATCGACCTGTGCGCACTGGTCCATACGCGCCATGCCGAGAAATTCAATCAATTGCTGGAGCAGGCCACCGGCCGCAAGCCGCCGCAGGTAATAGAAGTCAGTGATATCACGCCCGCCACGGCGATGGCCTTGGGTGATCGCGTCAATCGCGGTGGCTTCGTGGTGATCGCCGCCGACCGCGTGTCGATTCCACCCACCACCGGCACAGCGCCTGCTGATAAAAGCGCGGCTGACAAGGACGAGAGCGGTGAGGCCGCGGTTAACACAGCGGCCTCACCGCTCAAGCCACGCGTGCATCACTGTGACTTCCTGGGTGAGTCCGCTCCCTTCCCGGAAGGCCCTTTCATGCTGGCGGCGCTACTGCGCTGTAACGTCTATACCTTGGGCTGCGTGCGTGAACATGGCGGCGCTCACCCGCGCTTTCGGGTCGACTTTGCGCCCTTTGATGACAGCCGTGAGATCAAGCGCAGCGCACGCCAGGACTGGATTCGCCAGGCCATTCAGCGCCACGCCGAACATCTCGAAGCACGCGTGAAACGCCATCCACTGCAATGGTTCAACTTTTTCGATTTCTGGCATCAGGCGCCCAGCAATGAGCCCGCACCTGACAGCACTGACAGCACTGACAGCACTGACAGCACGCCAAGTACTGACAACAACGCCTGATCTCCGCCACTTTTTCTTTTCGTCTGGAACTCCGTCATGCCACAGCCTGTTACCGCCAGCTCATCGGCCCTGATTCTCGATGGTCGGGAGATCAGCCTCGAACAACTGATTGACGTCGCTGAAGGTCGCCTTGAGGTGTGCCTCAGTGATGACCCCACCTTCCGCGCACGTATCGAGGCCGGCCCGGCACTGCTGGAGCGGCTGCTGGAAGAAGAAGGCGTGGTCTACGGCGTGACGACCGGTTACGGCGATTCCGTGACGCGTGCCGTACAGGGTGCTGACGATCTCGAAGCGCTGCCGCGGCACCTGTATACCTTCCACGGCTGCGGCATGGGCGCGAATCTGGACGTGGTCAGCAGTCGCGCGGTCGTCATGGTGCGCCTCGTCTCGCTATGTCGTGGCGTCTCCGGCGTCAGCGTCGCCCTGCTGGAGCGCCTCACCTGGCTGCTGAATCACGACATACTGCCGCGTATTCCTGAAGAAGGCTCCGTCGGCGCCAGCGGTGATCTCACGCCGCTGTCTTACGTGGCTGCCGTGCTGTGTGGTGAACGCGAGGTGTGGATACGCCCAGCCGCCGATCAACCCCATGCGCTGCGACCGACTGCCGAGGTGTTCGCTGAACATGGGCTGACGCCCTACGTGCTGCGTCCCAAGGAGGGGCTGGCACTGATGAATGGCACCGCAGTGATGACAGCACTGGCCGCCCTCGCCTTCAGCCGTACCACCTACCTGAGTCGTCTGAGCAGCCGTATCACTGCACTGGTGGTACAAGCGCTGGAAGGCAATCCCTACCACTTCGACGCTGACCTGTTTGCCGCCAAACCACATCCCGGTCAGGCACGCGTGGCGCAGTGGTTGCGTGATGATCTCGCGCATCCGGCAGCGCCAGAAGTTGATGCCACACCGATCAACTCACCACGTCTGCAGGACCGCTACTCGACGCGCTGCGCGCCGCACGTCATCGGTGTGGTCGAAGACAGTCTCGACTGGTGGCGCAGCTTCCTCGAAACCGAACTCAACAGCGCCAACGACAATCCGCTGATTGACGTCGATGCTGGCAAGATCCTGCACGGCGGCCACTTCTACGGCGGCCATGTCGCCATGGTGATGGACAGTCTCAAGATAGCGGTCGCCAATCTGGCCGACCTGCTCGATCGCCAGCTGGCGCTATTGGTCGACAGTCGCTACAACCGCGGCCTGCCCAGCAATCTGAGTGGTGCCACACCGGAACGCGCAGCGCTCAACCATGGCTACAAGGCGGTGCAGATCGGTGCCTCGGCCTGGACGGCGGAAGCCCTCAAGCTGACCATGCCGGCCAGCGTCTTCTCACGCTCCACCGAGTGCCATAATCAGGACAAGGTCAGCATGGGAACCATCGCCGCGCGTGATGCACTGCGGGTACTGACGCTGGTCGAGCAGGTCGCCGCGGCCACTCTGCATGCCGCGATTCAAGGCACCGAGCAACGTGCTGCGCTAGCCGGAGAGACTGGCACGCCACCGGTGCTGGCCGCCTTTGTCGAGGCGCTACGCCACGACATCGCACGCCTTGAAGAAGACCATGGACTGGAAGCCGATCTGCGCCTGTTATGCGCGCGCATTCGTGAGCGCCACTGGGCACTAAGCACAGGCGAGGCCAACGCATGAACGAGCAGACAGCCCTGAGCGAGCAGACAGCCATGAACCAGCCCACGGAAACGCCGATGCCGACCGCCACGGTTGAGATGGAAGTGCCCTTCCACGACGTCGACATGATGGAAGTCGCCTGGCACGGCCATTACGTGCGCTATCTCGAGATCGCGCGCTGCAAGCTGCTCGACATGCTCGACTACAACTACTCGCAGATGCGCGAGTCTGGCTTCGCATGGCCGGTGATTGATCTGCGCCTGCGCTATGCAGGCCCGGCACGCTTCGGTCAGCGCATCGCGATCACTGCGCGCCTGCGTGAGTGGGAGAACCGCCTCAAGCTCGACTATGTGATTCGCGATGCCGAGAGCGGCAAGCGACTGACACGAGGTTACAGCGTGCAGGTCGCGGTGGGCCTTGAGGATGGCGAGATGCTGCTGGCTTCGCCGCGCGTGCTGGCCGACCGACTAATGAACTGGCAAGCGATTCAGCTATCTGAACAGCAATCGACAGAGATGTCTGAAGCACTGCCCAAAGTCGCGCCGGAGAAGGATGCCAACGGCCATACAGGAGTCTCTCACTCATGATGCTACGCCTGCTTCGCCTACCCGCCCTTGCGGCGGCTACCTGTCTCGTGATGCTCAGCGCATCGCTGCCATCTGCTTACGCTGCCGAATTTGACGCGCGCGCACTGACCGAACAACTGGCGCGCACCGCACCAACCTGTGGTGACTTCAAGCAGGTGCGCTGGCTGGAAGATGTCGGGGTCGATGTCAAAAGCCAAGGGCACTTTGCCCTACTGGGAGATCCCGTCTCGCCCGAAGGGCTGGTGTGGGAAACCACGTCCCCCATCGAAAACCGTCTCGAGATGCGCCCCGAATCAGGCCAGGGCCCGAACGGAGAAAAGCTGTCCGCGGACCAGCAAGCCATGGCAGAACTGTTGATCAATTTCTTCCACGGCGACTGGCAGGCACTTGAGGAGTACTTTGATCTCACGCTCACGGGCACGCCGGAGGATTGGCAGGCCACGCTCACGCCCAACAATGCCCAGCTGGCCGAGGCCATCGAGCACCTCGAGATTGACGGCAGCAGCTGGCTTGAACACCTGACACTGAACAGTACCGATGGTGATCGCCTCAACCTGACGCTGACGCCGCGCAGCCAGTGCGCTGAATGACGCCTTCGCCTCCCGAATCAGGCGCAGCCGCAGCTCCCAAGGGCCTTGATCGTCGCGGCTGGCGCTGGGGATGGGCCTGCGTACTGCTGCTGTGTGCCGTGCTGCTCGCCCTCAAGCTGGTGCCACAGAGCCCGTGGCGAGGTGCGATTGATACCCGTATTACCGCCATGCTGCCCCAGCAGGAGCGCAGTCCACTGGCCGCGCGCGCCGAATCCCTTGATGACACCGCCACTCGGCTGGTCATCCTGCTGGGGGCTGCTGACACTCGCCAAGCGTCAGTGGCCAGGCGCGACGCGGCGGCGAAAGCATTGCGCGACGCGCTGGCACCACTCACGACACTGGATGACGCCCGTAGCCTCGAAAGCCTGCGTCTGCCGGCCGAAGTACAACCGGCGCTGATCGCGCCTGATCTGCGCTCGCTGAATGATGAACAGTGGCAGTCGCGTGCGCTCAAGCAACTCTTCCAACCCGGCGGACAGCGTGATCTGGTGCGTGATCCGTTCGGGCTGGGCAGCGCCTGGCAGGCAATGCTGACGCCCGACAATCTGCGTCTGAGTGGCGGCCAGCTATTGCTGCGCGACCCTGATGCACAGGAAGGCACGCCAGCCAGTACCGGCTATCGCCTGATCAGCGCCACGCTGACCGGCAGCGCCTATGCCATGGAAGACCAGCAGCAACTGCAACAGGCGCTAAGCACCGTGACAGCGGCCTATCCCGAGGTACGTCTGCTGCGGTCAGGACTGGTGTTCCACGCCAGTGCCGGTGCACGTCAAGCCAAACACGAGATGTCGACCATTGGGCTAGGCTCGCTGATCGGCATCCTGCTACTGCTGTGGGCAGTGTTCCGCACGCCGCGTCGCCTGCCGCTATTGTTGTTGCCGGTCGCGACCGGCGTCCTGTTTGCCCTGCCGCTGACGTGGTGGGTCTTCGGCAGCCTGCATGTGCTGACACTGGCGTTCGGGGCCAGTCTGATCGGCATCTCCATCGACTATGTGCTGCACCAGGAATGCATGCGCCGTCTGGCGCCCGCGGGAAGTCTCGCACGACTGTGGCCGGGCCTGACATTGGGACTGCTGTCGAGTCTGGCCGCTTATCTGGCGATCACGCTGACGCCCATGCCCGGCCTGCGCCAGATGGGCATGTTCGCTGCGCTGGGATTGATTGGTGCCTGGCTGAGCGTGCGCCTGTGGTTGCCGCATCTTGCATTATCGGCACAGGCGACTCGCGAAGATTCGCCTGCCGCATGCTGTGCCGCATGGCTGGCGCGCTGCATCCCCGGCAAGCGCAGCTGGGCACTGCTGACGCTGGTGTTGGCCGCTGCACTGATCAGTCTTTATGGGCTGCGCAGTGACGACCGCCTCACCCAACTCAATCCGTCACCGCAAACGCTGATCGACCAGCAACGTGAGGTGCAGCGTCTGCTCGCCGAACCGGATGGCCTGCGCTATCTGATCGTGAGTGCTGACGATGGCCCCGCCCTGCTGGAGCGCCTGCATCAGCTGGAGCCAACCTTGACGCGACTTGCCGATGAAGGAGAACTTGGCCACTGGGCGAGCCTTGCTCAGCAGCTGCCGACGCTCGCCCAGCAAGAAGCCAATCTGAGTGCCCAGCGTGAGCGCACGACAACACTGTTGCCGGAAGTGCTCAGCAAGGCAGGCTTGCCGGTGGCACTGGTTGAGCGCGCAGAAAAAGCGCTGGAGAATGCACACCCACTGCTGCCTGCTGACTGGGTCGCGCTGCCGGCAGGCGAGATGGGCCAGCGGTTGTGGTTAAAGGAGCAGGATTCAGCCGTCGGCATCGTGCGCTTCGGCGCCGTCAATTCGGCCGCTGGTGATGCACTGGAGACACTTGCCGCTGGCGACCCAACCCTCGAATACGTCGATCAGGTCGCACGTCTCTCCCACACGCTGGGGCGAATTCGCAGCGAGATGGCGTGGTTGGTCGGCAGCGCCATCGTGCTGATCAGCTTGCTGTTGGCGCTGCGCTATCGCCGCGCCAGCTGGCGAGCACTGTTGCCACCACTGGGCGGACTGGTACTGACACTCTCGGTGCTGACGCTCGCTGGAATCGGCCTCAATCTGTTCCATCTGCTCGGGCTGCTATTGGTACTGGGGATTGGTCTTGATGCGGGCATTTTCTGTGCCGAGCACCCTGCGACGCCCCGACACAGCCCACGAACAGACGAAGCTGCTGCACAAGACAGTCGCCGCGCCTCACAGGCCAGCCTGCTGGCGATCTCACTATCGTGCGCTTCCAGCCTGCTAGCGTTTGGACTATTGAGCTTCAGCCAGACACCGGCATTGGCCGCATTGGGGCTGGCCTGCCTATTGGGCTTGACCGCCACCTGGTGTCTGGTGCCCTTCGCTCGCTCATGACAGCAACACGATAGCTCGCACACCATATAACAACAGGGGACGACGCCATGGATAAGGCACGCGACTCACACACCGATTTGAGCAGGCATCAAGCAAAAGAGGTCATCATCATCGGCGCAGGCCCGGCAGGCGCGGCAGCGGCAGCGTGGCTAGCACGGGCGGGCCATGCCGTACGCGTGCTGGAGCGCAGCCACTTCCCGCGCTTCTCGATTGGCGAGAGCCTGCTGCCACGCTG
Organism: Cobetia sp. QF-1; assembly: GCF_002213105.1. Lineage (NCBI taxonomy): Bacteria > Pseudomonadati > Pseudomonadota > Gammaproteobacteria > Oceanospirillales > Halomonadaceae > Cobetia > Cobetia sp. QF-1. Next base: position 241,711 of record NZ_NBVS01000002.1, on the reverse strand, counting down.
CATGCAACATCTAAAAGCCTGTGGACTGATGCCTTACGCCGAAGCAGGGGACTACCAGCCCAAGACTGGCGCGGCCTTCACGCGGCGTGGCGAACATCGTCACATCGACTTTCGCGACAAGTTCAGTGACGGGCCGGGCACCACCTGGCAAATCGAGCGTGCTGACTTTGACCAGCGCCTGATCGAGGGCGCACGCGAATACGGTGCCAAGGTCGAATTCGGTGTGACCGTCAACGGCTTTCGCGCCGCCGAGGGCAACGAGGGCCCACGCCTCACGCTTGAAGATGGCCGTGAGCTGGAAGCCGCCTTCGTGCTCGATGCCAGTGGCTATGGCCGCGTGCTGGCGCGTCTCGAATCCCTCGAACGCGACCCACGTCTGGAGCCACGCGTCGCGCTGTTCGGGCATGTCCATGACGGCATCGCAGGCCTCACGCCGCCTGCCGAAGGCTATCACCGCGACAATATCCTGATCGCCTCGCATCCCGTACATCCTGATGTCTGGTATTGGCTGATTCCGTTCACCCATGGCCGCGCCTCGCTGGGCGTGGTCGGTCCGCGTGAGCTGATCGACGCCGTTGCTGACAGCACAGATGGCAGCGATACGACAAGCAAGGAAGCGCGTCTCTGGCAATGGGTACGTGAAGAACCACGCTTGAACGAACTACTGCGTGACGCCACCTCCGCCAATGCCGTGCAAACGCTTGGGGGCTACAGCGCCGATGTCAGCCGCCTGCATGGGCCAGGCTATGCCCTGCTCGGCAATGCGGGAGAGTTTCTCGACCCCGTATTTTCGTCCGGTGTCACCATCGCGCTGGAATCAGCGCTGCGTGCGATGCCGCTGGTCGAGCGCGAACTGGCCTGCACCGATGAAAGCCAGCGCCCGGATTGGGCCAGCGAGTTCGAGCAACCGCTGCGCCGTGGCATCAACGTATTCCGTGAATTCGTCACGGCCTGGTATGACGGTCGTCTGCCCGACATCATCTACCACCCTGACCCGCATCTGCGTATTCGCCAGATGATCAGCGCCGTACTCGCCGGTTACGCCTGGGATGAAAAGAATCCCTTCGTCAGTGCCAGCCGTCGTCGCCTCACAGCCCTGGCAACGCTCTCTGCCAGTGCGCATGACACACGGCAGCCAGCAGCCAGAAAAGGTAAAATACCGTCATGAACTCCCTGCCTGTTTCCGCTGATACTGTCTCGACGCGCCCCCCTGATGCTGCGTGTAACTTGCGCACGCGCTGCCGACCGCTGCTCGCCGCTGGTCTGGGGCTTGCTGCCAGCCTATTGCTGAGCGGATGCAGCCTGTTCGCCCCACAACCGCTGAGCGCGCAAAGCCCGATGCCGGCACTCTCCAGCCTGCAAGACACGACGACACAACGTCTGAGTCTGCGGATGGAGCGTATGGATGAGAACGGCAAGGCCGTGATGGACGATGCCTCCCCCCGCCTGCCGCCATTGCTCGGAGTGCTGCGCCAATCGCCGGAGGCCATGCGACTGGTGTTGCTCAGCGTGCAGGGCCAGCGCCTGCTGACGCTGGTACATGACAACGACGGCAGCCGCTTCGAGAATGCGCGCCCCGACGTGCTGGAAAAGCTGCCCTTCACCGCTGACTGGCTAGCGCGCCGCATCAGCTGGGTGCATTGGCCGCAAGCCGCCATCGACAAGGCCTTCATGGGCACTGACTGGCAGCTGGTCCAGGCCGGCGACTGGCAGCACCCGAATCAGCCCGCGCGGCGCATCATCCGTCAGGGAAATGACGTCATCGCCGAGCTGGACCGCGACGCACAGGGCCGTGTCTCATTGAGCGATCCCGCATCGGGGCGAGTACTTGTGCTGACACCACTGCCCTCTGTTTCTTTCAACACTGATTCTCTCGACACTGATTCTCTCAATACCGTTTCTCTCAATACCGTTTCTCTCAATACCGTTTCTCTCAACACCGTTTCTCCTGAACTGGCCTCACTGGAACCGTCTACGCATGACTGATATCGCTTCATCCTCGGCTGCTGGCTCGACGGCGACCTCACCGGCTGGCTTGGGCGCTAATACCGCAAGCCCCCGCTCCGCCTGCCGTCTGTCACGCCCCGGTATCGTCTGCCCGCTAGGCGCCGATCACGGGCTGATTTCCAGCGCCCTGTTCAGCGCTAGCCGTGGGTTGCGTATCAGTGATGACTTCAGTCCCGGTACACCGCTGCCGCTGGGCCGCGTCACCACGCCGCTGGTGGATGACAGTGAGTGGCCGGCACCCATGCGCTCGCGCAACAATCGCCTGTTGGCAACGGCGTTTGAACAGCTGACACCAGAGCTTGATGCCCTGCGTCAGCAAGGCATCAAGCCGGAGCGCATCGGCGTGGTGCTCGGCACCAGTACCTCCGGCATCGGCGAAACGGAAGCCGCGATGGAGGCACACCGCGCCAGCGTGGCGCAGGGGACAGACAGCGCTGATAGTTGGCCGACGAGCTTTGAATATCGTCGTCAGGAGCTGGGCGCGCCCGCCGAGTGCGTCGCTTGGCTGAGTGGTGCGCGCGGGCCGGTCTACACCCTCTCCACTGCCTGTACGTCCAGCGCCAAGGCACTCGCCAGTGCACGCCGTTTATTGGCCTCTGGTCAGTGTGATGCGGTGATTGCTGGCGGTGCCGACAGTCTGTGCCACATGACCGTCAAGGGTTTCATGAGCTTGGAAGCCGTCAGTCGTAACGAATGCCTACCACTGGGCGCGGCGCGCGATGGCATCAATCTCGGCGAGGCGGCAGTGCTGTTCGTGGTCACGCGGGAATCCGGAGGCATACAGCTGACCGGCGTAGGCGAATCCAGCGATGCCCATCACATCTCGGCGCCCTGCCCCGAGGGTAGCGGTGCCGAGGCCGCGATGCGTGCCGCACTCACCAATGCCGGGCGTTCGCCCAGCGAGATCGACTACATCAATCTGCACGGCACGGCCACGCCGCTCAACGATGTGATGGAGAGCCTGGCCATCAGCCGCCTGTTTTCCCAAGACGCCGAAGGCGCAGAAAGCACAGATGACGCTCACACGCTGATGCCCGCCGTCAGCTCGACCAAGGCACTGACCGGCCACACGCTGGGAGCCTGTGGTGCGCTGGAAGCCGCCTTCTGCTGGCTGACGCTGCAACACGGCCGACTGCCGCCCCATGCCACGCCGCGTCAGGCGCTCGACCCTGCGCTGGCCGCGCTGAACATCGTCTACCGTGATCGCCCCGAGACCCCGCCGCTGCGGGTGATGAGCAATGCCTTCGCCTTCGGCGGCAACAATATCTCGCTGGTGCTGGAACGCCATCCAGTCTCGACAGAACGGTTTACGGAGCCATCTGCCAAGCTGACCAAGGAGCCTTCTACATGCTGACATCGCCCTCGGATAGCTGGCCGACCCTGCCCTGTGACATTGGCCCCTATGTTCCGCATGAGATGGGCATGTGCCTGCTGGACCGCATACTGGCCTGCGATGATACCTCGCTGAGTGCCGATATCTGCCCCACTGCGGATGATCTGTTCGCCGAACCTGACGCCGACGGCCAGTCCGTGATTCCCGGCTGGGTGGGACTTGAGTGGATGGCACAGGCCATCGCTGCGTGGTCTGGCATGCAGGCCGCGCGTAGCGGGCAGCCACCACGCGTCGGCTTTCTGCTCGGCAGCCGCCGTTTCAATAGTGAGGTCGCCGCTTTCGCCTGCGCGCATCGCTGGCAGATTCATGTTCAGCTCGACTATCGCGCCAATAACGGTCTGGGTGCCTTCACGGCACAGATCAGCGATGACAACGGTATCCGTGTCGCCAATGCCGGAGTCAATGTCTTCGAACCAAGCGACGCTGCCGACAGCTCCACTGACAGCTCAACCAACAACGATTCCAACGCTCCCCTTTCCTCACCCGGACAGCAGGATGCTGCCGGTGCCTCATTGCAAGGAAATTCCTGATGTCTGCCATGCCCTCTTCTGACGCCATCCCTGATAGCAGCCCTGACGCCAGCCCTGTCACCCACAGTCGCGAGTGGATTCTGGTCACCGGCTCCAGTCGCGGTATCGGCCGCGCTATCGCACTGCGTCTCGCCCGCGACGGCTACAACCTCGTGCTGCACTGCCGCTCACGACGTGACGCTGCCGAAGCGGTCGCCCGCGAGATCACCACGCTGGGCGGCGAATCGCGCATCCTGTGCTTTGACGTCGCAGACCGCGCCGCGGCCAAGCTGGCGCTTGAAAGCGATATCGAGACACACGGCTGCTATTACGGCGTCATCTGCAACGCCGGCATTCATGCCGACAACGCCTTTCCCGCGCTGACTGATGAAGACTGGGACAGCGTGATTCGCACCAACCTCGATGGCTTCTACAACGTGGTCAAACCGCTGGCAATGCCGCTGGTGCGCCGCCGCAAGCCGGGCCGTATCATCGTGATGTCGTCCGTCTCCGGCATGATGGGCAACCGGGGCCAGGTCAATTATTCCGCCGCCAAGGCGGGACTGATCGGTGCCGTCAAGGCACTGGCGGTGGAGCTGGCCAAGCGCCGTATCACCGTCAACGCGGTCGCGCCAGGCGTGATCAATACCGAGATGACCGACGGTGTCGAGATGGAAGAGGCGCTGAAGATGATTCCGATGCGCCGTGCCGGTGAGGCAGAAGAAGTCGCTGCCACCGTGGCCTTCCTGTGTTCGAAGGATGCCGGCTACATCACGCGTCAGACCATCGCCGTCAATGGAGGCATGTTCTGATGACAGCAACATCTTCCATACGCGGCCACCGCGTCGTCGTCACCGGCATGCATGGCTTCTCGCCGATCGGCAATGACTGGCCGACGCTGCGCGCCAACCTCAAGGCAGGCCATACCGGCATTCGCTATATCGAGGAGTGGGACAAGTACGACGGCCTGAACACGCGTCTCGGCGCGCCCGTCAGTGACTTCACGCTCCCCAAGCACTATAACCGCCGCGCACTACGCAGCATGGGCCGCGTTGCACAGCTGGCGACGCGTTCCAGTGAGTTGGCGCTTGAGGCAGCGGGGCTGGCAGACAGCTCGCTCAAGGAGAGCGGCCAGATGGGCATCGCCTATGGGGCCTCTGCCGGTGAGCCAGACGCGGTAGCGGACTTCGGCAACATGCTGATCAACCACTCCACCGATGGCCTCAACGCCAACTCCTATATCCGCATGATGGCGCACACTGCGCCGGTCAATATCGGCGTCTTCCTGGGTATCAAGGGGCGGATTCACACCACCTCCAGCGCCTGCACTTCCGGCAGCCAGGGCATCGGCTATGCCTATGAGGCCATCCGCTTCGGTCGCCAGACCGCGATGGTGGCCGGTGGCTGTGAAGAACTCTCTGCCGCCGATGCCGCCGTGTTCGACACCCTGTTCGCGACCAGCACCTGCAATGACCATCCAGAGCGCTCACCTCGCCCCTTCGATGCCGAACGTGATGGGCTGGTGATCGGCGAAGGCGCCGGCACGCTGATTCTGGAAGAGCTGGAGCACGCCCGCGCGCGCGGCGCGACCATCCACGCCGAGATTCTCGGCTTTGGCACCAACTCCGATGGCCGCCACGTCACTCAGCCTGACGCCAACATGATGGAAGCCGCCATGCGCATGGCGCTGGAAGATGCCGGTGTCTCGGCTTCTGATATCGGCTATGTCAGCGCCCACGGCACCGCCACCGAGCGCGGCGATATCGCCGAGAGTCACGCGACTCATGCCGTATTCGGTGATGGCACGCCCATCAGCGCCTTCAAGAGTTTTACCGGCCATACGCTGGGCGCCTGTGGCGCACTTGAAGCCTGGATCGCCATCGAGATGATGCGCGATGGCTGGTTCCACGGCACCGCCAATCTGGAGAACGTAGACCCGCGCTGCGCTGCACTGGATTATCTGCGCGCCGATGGACGCGAGATCGAGACAGATACCGTGATGAGCAACAACTTCGCCTTCGGTGGCATCAACACCTCGCTGATTCTGCGCCGCTGGCAAGGCGACTGATCAGCGTTTGAGGGCGTAGGAAAGGTGTCGCGACTGGACGACTTTGCAGCGAGCAAGTTCTGGCGCAAGATACGCGCCCGCTGCATGGGCTAAGGTATGACAAGCACCACCATTGCTCCGCAGCCGTCCGCGATTCGTGCCTTTCCGCTCACACTGCCGTTCATAGATTCATGAGGAGATTCAGATGGTGTCATTCGTTCATCAGCAGTTCTCGTCCCTGTCGCGCATCGCGCGCGCAGTACGCTCGGCCCGTGTGCTGGCGCTGGGCGCCGCCATGCTGATCGGTTCGGCAGGCCTGCTGGCCTCTGCACCGGCGGCAGCGCGGGATACGCAACACTTCCTGCCGATCATGCCCGTGATGGCCAGCACCGCGGCCAGCCAGCGACTGGGGAATGATGTCGCTTTCTTCTTCGGTGAAAACAAGCCCTACGAACGCATCGAGAAACGTGGCTGGGCGCGGGCGAATCCCAAGACCAACTCGACCAACAAAAGCGATGCAGAAGCCTGCCGCTGGGTGTTCCTCTCTGCACTGCGTGAGCTGCAGGACAAGGCGCGTGAATATGGTGCCAATGCGGTGATCAACATTCGCAGCGATTACGACAACGTGCCCTACACCAGCGCCGAGAAGTACGAATGCCACGCGGGCAATATCGTCTCTGGCGTCGCGTTGCGCGGTGATCTGGTGATCCTGCATCCCAAGAACTAATCAACGCTGATGATGACGAGGGCGACCAGTGACGTGAGCGGGGCAAGTGAGGCAGACAAGGCAAGCCAGCCATCGGCCCGACCGACGGATCACCCCGCCTACCGCTGTGTGGTGCTGGGCCGTGGTGCATCTGAAGACTCTGGCTCACTGAGCGCCGAGCCACTGATCTCGCATGATCCCCACGCCCTCGCCGCCTCGCTGGCGGCAAGCGGCGCGCCGTCTACATCGCTATCAGCATCAGGCCCAGCCTCTGCTTCACCCTCTCGGCCAGCCCGCCTGTGGCTGGCCGAGGCGTGTGTACTGATCCCGCCTGCTGCCCCCAAGCGCTCGGCCACGCCATCATTGGGCGAGCGACAAGCGGCTGTGGATAACACGGTCATCACTGAGTCACATCCGCCAACTGACGCATCATCCTCGCATGTGCCCGTCAGCCGGCCATCGCCCGCCAAGGCCCGCCGTCGCCAGCAACGCGAAGCCGAATCCCATCTCGCCCGTGTGCTGCTGTGTGAACTCGCCGCGGCTCAGGGTATCCAGCTTCCGCTCGACGACTGGTCGCCGCGTGGCCAGGCACCCCACCACCCCGCGCTGCCTGCAGAATTCTACGTCTCCATCGCCCACCGCCACGGCCATGTGCTCGTCGGCCTCGCCACCGCCCCACTCGGGCTGGACCTCGAATACCGCAACCCCCGCCACGCCCACGACCTCGATGCCCGCATCGCCATGCTGCCTCTGGACGCACGCGAACGCCTCGCCGAGGTAACACACCTCAGCGAGACAGAACGACTGGACGGGTTTTATCGGGAATGGGTGCGGTATGAAGCGGAGATCAAATCAGGACTGAGGATTGCATTCTATTACATTTAAGAAAATTATAATGATAAACCGTTTTTTTTAAAGAATTCTAGCCCAGTCCCTGGTACCGGATAAAACTTGACATGTCGTGAGGACATATATATTTTCTCTATCTCAGTATATATGTATTTATTATCAACCACAAACTGATTATGTTCACCTTCAATCACTCTCCCTACTTCTACCTCTGTACCATCTTCAAGTGTAATACGCGGATAGTGAAGTTCATCATATATATCCGACAGACAATTATCATTTAAAATAACTCTATTTTTGTTCGCGATAGAGGTGAAGAACTTCTTATCTGGAAGAGCCCCATGGTCTGGCATGAATTTTAACCCTAGTGAAAATTCGTAATCATTCAGACCCTGGTCTTGACTAATACCTAATATCACCTCATAAAAATAAACAATAGCCTTAAATGGCTCACTCTTCAAAAGGTTTTTTAAAATATTCGATTCAACATCACTACAAACATCTAAATACTCATATATATGGAGAGTTGTTAAGAAAAATATCACCTGTCTAGACATACCACGGCACATATCCATACATAAATCAGCACCGACTTCCCTATTTTGAAACCTCTTCACATAATACTTTGATATTCCACTCAGACTAAAACCTGACACATCGAGAGAGAATCGAGACAAGGCAGAAATAAACCTCAATTCTTCCTCAAATTCAAAGAGTTCCTTGAAGTGGGTATTGACAATATTTAAAAGAAGCGAATATTCTAACGAACTATCATCATTTATGAGCTCTGAATATTCAGTCTTCATCAGCCTCAAAGATATAAACCCATCTTCAGAGTTACCGAAGCCCGTTGATTTTGCTAAATACTCTTCAGCGGTGGCATGTGCTTCTAATAAAGAAAGCATACTTAATGGCACACGACATATCTCTTCACTCCCACAATAATAAATTATTACTATAATGGGACCATAATCCTCGTGATTAGTTAGACCATGCTTTAAAGTAGTGTAATCTTTTACACTTCTCCCAGCAACTCTACTACTAACATAATTGTGTGAAACAATTTCTGACTGGTTAAGCATAAACACCTCAAACTTAGATCTAAAGTCTTCGAGGCCACGACTTTCATACATATTAACTTTTCTGAGAGTATACTCAACACCCCAGTTTGTAGTAGCTAAATCCATCAAATGAGTAAGCTCATGAACAACTATCGACTTCAACTTCACAGCCGAACTATCAACAATTTTACCAGAAAAAACATCACAAAAATATTGATAATCCCTTAATGCATATCCATTTATCTTAACAACACCAGAAATAAAACTTAAGTTTCCTGCTTCTCCGGGAGTTTTAAGTATACTAGTCATAATCAACCTTTAAAATTAAAAAAACCCGCCAGAGGAATCTCTGGCGGGTTTAGAAAAACCACACTACGCGTTACTTCACCGCGGCGACAACGGTAATTTCACACAGCAGTTCCGGGCTGGCCATGGCGGCTTGTACGCAGGCGCGGGCGGGGGCGTGGCCTTGTGGCACCCAGCTGTCCCAGATGTCGTTGAAGGTCTTGAAGTCGTCCATTGACTTGAGATAGACGGTGGCGGAGAGCAGGTGCTCGCGGTCGCTGCCGACTTCTTCAAGCAAAGTGTCTACACGGGCCAGCATACTTTCAGCCTGGTCGGTGATGGTGCAGAAGCGGTGTTCCGGGCCAGGCACCTGACCACACAGGTAGATGGTGTTGTTGTGGATGACGGCGCGGCTCATGCGTGGCTTGGTGTCATGACGCTGGATATTCATTGAGAGTGTCCTTGTACAGTTCTTTTTAGGCGTGAAGTAACAGGTGCAGCATAACGATGATGCCTTGGTACATCAGCAAGACATCACATTCTGGTGATTGCGAGTTTGCCACAAGTGCTAGCATTTTTGATGGCAAAATGCCCATCAGGCTCGTCATATTCACTCGTTGACCCGCAGAGATCAGTCCCATCAGCGTTTCAGATTCCGACGATGGGCGCAACGCGACCTGCGGGGTACTGAGCGCCGTAAACGAGGGTTTCGTGGTTGCGGTGTCTGCTCTGACATTGCGCGGGAGATTGGCTCCTCTTCTGCCTTCTGTTCTCCCCCCCTACAACGACAGATGCCGCGTCCCTTGCCCATGAAGGGCAGGAGACGCGGCATCTGTGTCACCCCGTACAGTGTGGTGCGTTTGCGTCAGACCAACACGGCGTTATCTCAATATCAGCAGCGGCACGGTGGCGTGACGAATCATGTCAGTGGTGGTGCTGCCGACCAGCAACTGGCGAATCCGCGAGTGGCCGTAGGCGCCCATCACTTGCATGTCGATGGCGTGCTCGGTGGAGTATTCCCGCAGACAGGTTTCTACCTGCCCAGCCTTGAGGCTCGTCTTGACGTCAAAGCCTGCCGCTTGCAGTTCATCACGTGCGGCATTGAGCGGTGCCTGATTCTCGACCGAATCCGCGCCGATCATCACCAGATGCAGCTCTGCGCCTTCCAGCAACGGGCTGGCCGCCAGCACCTGCACCGCACGACGAATGGTGGCACTGCCATCAAAGGCGATCAGCACCTTGGTCGGCGCGGTGAAGACACCAGGCACGACCAGCACCGGACGATGCAGGCTGCGAATCACGCGTTCAAGATTGGTACCGAGGTGCTCACTGGCCTGATCGCCACTCTCGCCGCGCTTGCCCAACACCAGCAGGCGGATTTCATCTTCCAGTTCCGTCAGTGTCTCGACCAACCCGCCATTGCGCTGACGCGGACGCGGCGATTCGACACCCCCTTGTGCGGCACGCTCACAGGCGGCCTCCAGCATCAGGCGGCCTTGCTCCTGGGCGATACGTCCACGTTGCTCATCAAGGCTTGCGAGTTCTTCCAGCAGGTGCTCACGCGCGCCAAGCCCGATACTGCCGGAGAGGTCTCCCATGGTGGCCTCACCGACCGTCTCGTGGCGGTCAATCACGTGCAGAATGCTTAACGGTGCCTTGAGCTTCAGACTGACCCATACGGCAGCATCACAGACGGGGACGGCAAAGGCGGAGCCGTCAATGCAGGCAGTGACCTTGTCACTTTCTGTCGAGGCGACTGCAGACGATTCGCTCATGGCATGCTTCCTTTGTCTTGGCGGATGGCGTGGCGTCATCCGGTGAAAAGCGTTTCTTGGTGTGATTTCAGACTACCACTGCAACACGGCGGGCAGCCAGTGACCTGACTGCCCGCCGTGGGGGGATTACCGCTGTCTTGCAGTGCTGAAAAGAATCAGTGACTCATCAGTTTCTCGACGGCATCCGGCTTGTCGTGCACCGCAAAACGATCCACCAGCGTGGCGCTGGCTTCGTTCAGGCCGAGAATCTCGACCTTGGTGCCTTCACGACGGAACTTGACCACGACGGTATCCAGCGCACCGATGGCAGTGATGTCCCAGAAGTGCGCGCGGCTGACGTCAATCACCACGCTCTCGACCGTTTCCTTGAGGTCAAAACCGGCGGTGAATTGCTCGCTGGAGGCGAAGAACACCTGACCCACGATACGGTATTCACGCGTGCGGCCATCGGCATTCATGTCGCTACCGATATGCAGCACCTGACCGATCTTGTTGGCGAAGAACAGCGCCGACAGCAGCACGCCGACCAGCACACCGATCGCCAGGTTGTGCGTCGCGACCACGACGGCCACGGTCGCCAGCATGACGATGTTGGTGGACATCGGGTGACTCTTGAGATCACGAATCGACTGCCAGGAGAAGGTGCCGATGGAAACCATGATCATCACCGCAACCAGTGCGGCCATCGGAATCTGCGACACCCACGGGCCGAGGAACACGACCATGATCAGCAACACGACACCGGCCACCATGGTGGAGAGACGCGTACGTCCACCGGATTTCACGTTGATCATCGTCTGGCCGATCATCGCGCAACCCGCCATGCCACCGAAGAAACCGGTGACGAAGTTGGCGGCGCCCTGCCCCTTGCACTCACGGTTCTTGTCGGAGGAGGTATCGGTCAGGTCATCGACCAGTGTGGCGGTCATCAGGGATTCAAGCAGGCCGACCAGCGCCAGCGGCAGCGAGTACGGCAGGATGATCCACAGCGTTTCAAGATTGAAGGGGATGTCCGGAATCAGGAATACCGGCAGGCTGTCCGGCAGTTCGCCCATGTCACCGACGGTACGGATATCAAGACCGACAATCATCGCGAAGAGGGTCAGCACGACGATGCAGACCAGCGGTGACGGCAGGATCTTGCCGATCTTCGGCACCAGCGGCAGCAGGTAGATGATGCCGAGGCCCGCCGCCGTCATGGCATAGACGTGCCAGGTGACGTTGGTCAGCTCCGGCAACTGGGCCATGAAAATCAGGATTGCCAAGGCATTCACGAAGCCGGTGACGACCGAACGAGACACGAAACGCATCAGCGAACCGAGTTTCAGATAACCGAAGACGATCTGAATCACCCCCGTCATCACCGTGGCGGCCAGCAGGTATTCAAGTCCGTGGTCCTTGACCAGATCGACCATCAACAGCGCCATCGCGCCGGTGGCGGCAGAAATCATGCCCGGACGACCGCCCGCAATGGCCGTGACCACTGCGATCGAGAAGGAGGCATACAGGCCGACCTTGGGGTCGACACCGGCAATGATGGAGAAAGCGATCGCTTCGGGAATCAGGGCCAACGCCACCACGAGCCCCGACAGAATGTCGGGCCGGAGGTTGGAAAGCCACTGCTGTTTGAGGCTGCTTGTCATCGGGTCATCCGCAACAAAGGGTGGAGAATAGGGTGTAGGCCGGTCTACAGACCGGATGCGATACGTCACATGAAATAGGCCGTGGCACTTCGACTGACCGCCCGAACCAAGATCGCGTATCACTGTGACAGCGCGTGTCTTGCGAGAGCCTTTCGAGCATCTCTCAAGCGTCTGCCGCGTGTCTTTCGCAAGCCGTAGCTGCTTTTTTAGCCATGAGCTATTCGCTCCGGGCGCCGTGTGCGGGCGTCCAGAGGGCTGTCATTAGACAGTAGAGAAACTCAGGGAGGCGGCCATTCTATCAGCTGGGCAGCGTCGACGCATCCGTCGCGTGGCGTCGTAGGCGACGATCTATCAGGCTTTTGACCAGCATTGCACCCAGCACCAGCCCACCGCCCAGCCAACCACGCGAGGTGAGTGCCTCATCCAGCACCCACCACACCCACAGAATGCCGAACACGCTTTCGAGCAGCATCAGCAGCGCGACCTCGGCAGAGGGCAGATAGAGCGGCCCGCGCTGAATGAAGGTAAAGCCCAGCGGTAACAGCCCCAGACACAGCAATGCCAGCCAGCCAGCGCGCTGGGCGAAGTCAGCGGAATCCGCTGGCCACAACTGCTGGAGAACGCTCTCACTACCGTGGGCGGCGAACCATACGCAGGTCAGCAGACCACACAGGCCGGTCAGCAGCCCCGACAGCATCAGCATCGGACTCATGTCGATACCGGGCCGTGTTCGGCACAGCGTGAAGTTGGCAGCCAACGAGAGACTGCAGCCCAACGCCAGCAGATTGCCTGCCAGCGAGCCGCTACCCGCCTCGTCCATTACCAGCAAGGCGATGCCCGCCAGCGACGCCAGAATGGCCGCCCAGACATGCAGCCGTTGGCGTTCTCTCAACCATACGCGTGACATCAGCGCCGCAAACAGCGGACTGGCGGCGAGGATGATCAGCACATTACCGGCACGGGTGTATTGATTGGCAAGCACGAAACCCAGTGTCGAGCCGGTAAACAGCAGCGCCACCCACAGCCCTGTTCGTCCACAACGCCGTACCGTCGCAATGCATTCCGCCACACTACCGCGATGCGTCAGCAACACGATGCAGGCGAAGCCCAGCGCGGTCAGTACGCCGCGCCAGAACACTAGCGGCCCATCCGCGACATCCGCCAATCTGAGCAACAAGGCATCCGGTGAGATCAGCAACACGCCCATCGCCGTCAATGTCACACCGCGTGAACGCAGTGCAGCACTCGACACACCTGACGGAGCTGGCACGGCGATGTTGGATGATGAGGGCGTGGGAGCAGACATGAGCGTCAGGCCAACTGACGCGACAAGCGCCAATCGACTACCGGCCAACCACGCGATTCCGCCAATGCGCGCAGCGGCGCATCCGGCTGGGTCGCATGCGGATGATCGACACGCTCCAGCAACGGCAGGTCATTGTGGGAATCAGAGTAGCCCCACAGCGTCTGCGGCATACGGTGATTGCGGTCGGCACTGGCCAGCCAGGCATCCAGCGCCGCCAGCTTGCCTTCACGGAAGGTGACAATACCGGTGGTGGCACCCGTGAAGCAGCCGTTATCGTCAAAGGCGGGATGCGTGGCGAGCGCGCCATCAGCGGTCAGGCGGCTGGCGATCGGCCCGACGAGGTGATGCATCGACGCAGAGATGATCAATGTGCGATGCCCGGCTTCGCCATGCTCGGCCAGCCGTGAGATCCCCCCTTCCAGCAAGCGCGGCATCACCATTTCCTCGACGAAATCGTCCACCTCGTGACGCACCTCATCGCGGTGACGGCCAATCAGTGGGCTGAGCAGATGCGCGACATGAGCATGGATATCCAACGTACCGGCGTGATACTCGGCCTGTTGCTGCTCGCCCAGTGCCATGAACGCCTCGACATCCTCAATCCAGCCGCAAGCGGCCATCCAGCGCATCCACATGCCGCTGCAATCGCCGTCGAGCAAGGTATCGTCGAGATCGAAGACCGCCAGTGGCGCATCCAGCTCACAGACGTGGCGCAGATAGCCTTCGCCCGGCGGCAGTAGCGGTGGCAACAGAGTCACGGCATCGCAGTCAGCGCAGAGGTCTGCCAGCGGTGTACGGCAGGCCTCCACATCCGGGGCGGCATTCAATGCGCGGGGAGCGCGAGGCGTTGGCAAGGGTCGAGTCACGACTGGCTCCGAGTGGACAAGGGGGCGGACGGCATCCTGCCGTTCCATGCGTGACCCTCGCATGCAGCGCCGCGCTGGGCAAGCGCCAGTATGCAGTAGACATCGATCATGCAGCAGACATCGATCAGAGCGCCTGCATTGGCAACGCCATCATTGGTGCGTCAGTCGTGCCAAGGCCAGGCTGGCGATGGCGGTATCCTGCACGCCGGTACCGGTGAGGTCGGCCACGGTGATGAACTGCTGACCATCTTCCTCGTCATTGGCTTGCTCGCGCAGTCGATGCCCCGCTGCCAGTAACGCGCCCAGCTCATGCACCTCGAACGAGGGAGCCTCTTCCAGCCCCTTGAGCTCACCATTGATTTCCGACTGGCTGCGGCTGTCGCACACGAAGTGATTGCAGCCGGTCAGCACGTCGGAATCAAGCTCGCGTTTCTCGGGGCTATCGGACCCCATGGCTGTGACATGCACCCCGGCGGGCAACATCGAGAGTTCCAGCAACGGCGAGCGTGATGGCGTGGCCGTGACGATGATGTCGGCGTTCTCGCAGACGGCGTGCAGGCTGTCATGACTGCGTACCGTCAGGCCCAGGCGCTCTTCTGTCTCACGAGCGAAATGCTCGGCACGCTCCTTGTCCCGCGCCCAGACATCGACACTCTCGATATCACGCACCAGCCGTAGTGCTTCCAGCTGCAAGCCTGCCTGCTCGCCTGCGCCAATCAGCGCGACACGTTTGCTGTCAGGACGTGACAGACACTCTGCCGCCACCGCGCCGGCCAGTGCCGTGCGGATGGCAGTGAGGTAGCCGCCATCATTCAATAGCGCCTCAGCGACCCCTGTCTCAGCGGAGAACACCACCATCAGGCCATTGAGGCTCGGCAGACCGCGCGCGGGATTATTGAAGAAACCGGGGCTGACCTTGATCGCGAAATGCTTGAGACCGCGAATATGCGCCGTCTTGACGTCAACTTCACCATTGGCCTCCTCAAGCGCCATCGACAGAATCGGCGGCTGGACCACTTCGCCACGCCCCAACGCCGTGAAGGCGTCGCGGATAACCCCGAGCGCCGTGTCATCCAGCCCCACGACCTGCTCAATCTGTTCGCGTGTATAAATCTGCATGCGTATTCCTCCTTCAAATCGCGCCTTTCAAACCGGCAAGGCCTTTCACGCTCACTGCGTCCTTCATGTCAGCAACGCACGCGCCTGATCGAGCGTTTCCAGGCTGACGCCATTGCCACTGATGATGAGCGCGACGCGCGTGCCACGAATCGACTCGGCCAGCTGTGGGTCTGTCTCACCGCGACGAGACGCCTCCAGTGCTGCCAGACCTACCACCGCCGCGCCTTCCACCAGCAGCTTTTCCTCTTCCAGCAGCATCAGCATGGCGCGTGCGATGGCACGCTCGCTGATCTGATGATGCTCATCCATCACGCGATGCACCAGCGGCAGCGTGGTGTGGTTGTCCAGGCCAATACCGCCACCCAGCGAGTCCGCGAGACTAGCGACTTCTTCGACCTCCACCGGCTTGCCTGCTTGCAGGCTTTCCCACATCGCTGCGCCGTGAGTCAGGCTGACGCCATGCACCTGTGTGGCCGGCCGAATCGCCTTGAGCGCCGCACCGATACCGCCCAGCAGTCCACCGCCAGATAACCCGATGAGCACATGGTCGAGCTGCGGGCAGTCTTCCAATAACTCAAGGCCGATGGTGCCTTGCCCGGCAGCGATCAGCGGATCATCAAAGGGCGGCACCGCAAGCATGCCCTCCTCCTCGACCAGCCGATTGACCTCATGAAAGGCCTCATCCTGACTGCGCCCGATACGCCGCACCTCGACACTGCCCTGGCCTGAACCTGAACCAGACACCTCGCCCAGCGCTTCGATGGCGCGCACCTTGTTGGCGGGTACCTGCTCGGAAAGACAGATGATGGCGCGCAGACCGCGACGCATCGCGGCATAGGCCAGTGCCCTGCCGTGATTGCCGGTGGAAGCGGTCGTGACGCCGCGCGCCAACCGTTCAGCTGCGTCACCCGACGTCATTTCTGCCACCGCGGCCAGCAGATTGGTGGCGCCGCGCAGCTTGAAGGCGCCCGTCGGTTGACGAGTCTCCAACTTGAGAAAGATCTCGGCATCGAAGCGCGCGGATAGCGCCGGCGATGGCACCAGCGCCGTACGCTCGACACCTGTCGCGACAGCGCCATGCAACAGCCGCTGACGTGCTGCGTAGATATCGGCCAGCGCCAACGGCCCTATCCCGTTAGAGATAAGGCCGCTGGCGTTGGTGCTGCTGTCTTGTCGCATGGAGGACGCAGAAAGCAGCGGGGGCAATATCAATGCCATGGCTTACAGATCACCGCTGGCGATCAGCTCCTGATGCACCTTGTCTACTGCGCGACGGGCACGTGCCACGATGTCATCAATCTCTTGCGGCGTGACAATCAGCGGCGGCGCAAACCCGAGGATGTCGCCCTGTGGCATACCCCGTGCGATCAGATCTTCTTCCAATGCGGCGGCCGAGATACGCGGACCGACCTTGAGTGCGGGGTCGAAGTGACGACGTGCAGCGGGTTCCGGCGAGAATTCGAGTGCCGCCAGCAGGCCGATACCGCGCACGTCGCCGACGATGGGGTGCCCTGCGAAGGCGTCCTGCATGGCATTCTGCAGATAGGCACCTGTCTCGCGGGCGTTCTCCACCAGTCGCTCACGACGGATGATCTCCAGGTTGGCAACACCGGCGGCAGCCCCCAGCGCGTGACCGGAATATGTCCAACCGTGGCCGATCGCGCCGAATTCACCGGTGCCCTGCTCCAACACCTTCCACACGCGGTCGCCGACAATCACGCCGGACAGCGGCTGGTAGGCACTGGTCAGGCCCTTGGCGATGGTGATCAGGTCTGGCTTGATGCCAAAGTGCTGAAAACCGAACTGACTACCGATGCGCCCGAAACCACACACCACCTCATCACAGATCAACAGGATGTCGTGACGCTTGAGCACGGCCTGAATGGCGTCCCAATAGCCTTCCGGCGGCGGCACGATGCCCCCCGTGCCGAGTACCGGTTCGCCAATGAAGGCACCGACGGTCTCAGGCCCTTCAGCCTGAATCATGGCTTCGAGCTTGTCGGCACACCAGGCGGAGAATTCCTTCTCGCTCATCTCGGCGCATTCGTCCGGACGGCGGTAATAGCACGGCGCTTCGGTATGCAGAATGCCGGCAATCGGTAGATCGAAGTGATCATGGAAAGCCGCCAGCCCGGTCAGTGAACCAGACGCGATGCCGGAACCGTGATAACCGCGCCAGCGCGAGATGACCTTCTTCTTCTCGGGCTTGCCGATCACGTTGTGGTAGTAGCGCACCAGCTTGAGCTGAGTCTCGTTGGCATCACTGCCGGACATGCCGTAGTAGACCTTGGACATCTCGGGGCCGGCTAGCTCGAGAATTTTCTCGGACAGCGCTATCTGCGGCTCATTCGAGTGGCCGACATAGGTGTGGTAATAGCTGAGTTTGAGCGCCTGCGCGTGAATGGCATCGGCCACCTCGGTACGCCCGTAGCCGATGTTGACGCAATAGAGGCCAGCGAAACCATCAATCATCTCGCGGCCATCACGCTCACGGATACGAATACCTTCGCCACCGGTGATGACACGCCCCGGCGCATCACCATGAGCGAAATCACGCAGATGAGTGGAGGCGTGGAAGGTCACCTTGCGATCACGACGGATCAGTTCTTCAGTGCTGGTGGAGCTATCAAAGCTGGCGGCTTGGCTTAGTGTGTTATCGGTGGTCATGAAGATCTCCTGAAATGTTTAACAGATGGCTATCGCCAAGTGACAGTGAACAATGTCTGACTCAACTGCCGGAGGCACTCGCCAACCCACCCAGGCAGTAGTACTTGATATCCAGATACTCATCGAGCCCCTGACGGCCGCCTTCGCGACCTAGCCCGGACTGCTTGACGCCCCCGAAGGGAATCGGCGCGCCGGTCATCTTCACCGAGTTGACCGAGACCATGCCGAAGCGCAAACCGCGCATCAGTTGCCAGATGCGGCGAATGTCGTGGGTATAGACATAAGCGGCCAGCCCGTATTCGGTATCATTGGCCATCTCGATCACCTCTTCCTCGTCATGCCAGGCGGTCACGCCGGCCACGGGAGAGAAGTTTTCCTCGCGCCATGCCTTCATTGTCGGCGTCACGTCAGCCAACAGTACCGGCATGAAGAAGTTGGGGCCTGGTGCCATGCTCTGATCACCATGGATCAGACGTGCGCCCTGCTCGACGGCGTCATCGACAATGGTCTGCGCCTTGGCGACGGCATCGCGGTGGATCAGCGGACCGAGATCGATGTCCGAGACCAGGCCATTACCGACCTTGAGCTGCTTCATCAGCCTCACGAAGTGGGTCAGGAAATCCTCATACAGGCTGTCGTGAACCAGAATGCGGTTGGCGGCCAGACAGTCCTGACCAGAGGTCTGGAACTTGGCATCCACTGCGGCGCGCGCCGCTTCCTCGGGGTCCATGTCGGGCCCGACGATGAAAGGCGCATTACCGCCGAGCTCCAGCGAGACACGCTTGACGCTGTTGGCGCACTGGGACAGCAGCAGGCGCCCGACCCGCGTGGAGCCGGTAAAGGACAGCGCCGCAACGCGTGAGTCATCGCATAGCTGCTTGGAAACTTCTGCTGCTTCGCCAGTGATGACACTGAACACGCCTGCGGGAATGCCCGCACGTTCAGCCAATTCCGCCAGCGCCAACGCCGAGAACGGCGTCTCACCCGCAGGCTTGACCAGCACTGTGCAGCCCGCGGCCAACGCGGCGGCAGCCTTGCGGGTAATCATCGCCAGCGGGAAGTTCCACGGCGTGATCAGTGCGGCCACGCCGATGGGCTCGCGCAGAGTGCCCAGGGCGGCACCGGGAATATGACTGGGGATGGTCTCGCCATAGGCACGGCTGCCCTCTTCAGCGAACCAGTGAATGAAGCTGGCACCGTATTCGACCTCACCACGGGCATCCGCCAGCGTCTTGCCCTGCTCCCGCGTCATCAGCATGGCGAGATCTTCCTTATTCTCACGGATCAGCCGATACCAGGCATCCAGCAGCTCGCCACGCTCATCGGCACGTAACAGACGCCACGCACGCTGAGCCTTGTCTGCCGACGCAATGGCGGCCTCGATCTGATGGGACTCAAGCCACGGCACCTGCCCGAGACACTCGCCGGTAGCGGGGTCAAAAACAGCCTCTTCACGACCGCCTTCGCCATATACCCAGCAGCCATCGACATAGGCGAGCTGGCGGAACAGGCGCGGATCTTCGAGTGCCATGCCATCGCTGGCGCTGGCCCACTGACGGGTAAGGGATTGAACACTCATGGGCTGCCTCCACGGCCGAAAGGCCGTCATCGAATATCACGAGCAAAACAGAACCCGCCGTGATGACGGGGGCTGTGTGATGACTTCAGTGTGGAGGATGTAAAGCGAAGAGACTTTCGGTACTGAGCGCTACGGCATAGCGTTTTTTCTGTATATGCCGTGCGAGGTTGAGGTTTTTTCTGTGCGGCGAAAATCGGTCTACCAAGACTGAGCGATACGACCTCTATCAAGCGCACGCATCAAGCAGTTTCCACATCGCTTTCGGTCAGCTCAGCATAGAGCTCTGGATAGGCCTCCTGGAGACGCTCAAGCTCTGCGCGCGCATGAGGAATGGCGTTAGTGAGCTGCTGCCACTCTTCATCATTGAGCAGATCGCGCATCAGCGGGAACAGCTCCTGACGCTCGGCACGCAGATAGTCACGATGAGACTCCACATAGTCGTGAAGGTCTGCATTGAACTGCTCCATCGGGATGACCTGGTCCATCAGGATACTGTCGAGATTGTCAGACAACTTGGACAGACTCGCGTGCAAGGTGTGGTACTGCTCGATAAGTCGCTTGCATAGGGGCCCGGCTTCAGTAGAACGCTCACACAGCATCTGGCTGCATTCGCGTTCCAGCGGAATGATGAAGCCCTGCATGTAATCAAGAATGTAATCCACGACTTCACGCATCATGCGAAAGTCCGGACGCTCACCACTGACCAACGTTTTATGGCGGTGCGAGAGCACATGCAGCAGGCGAGCCATATTGGCGTGATCCTGGCGCAGCTGAGTCACATTAGGCATGACTTCCTCCTCCTGACGGAACAGGTGGCCGATGCTGGCAGACAGCGCTGCCGCCTCGGGCATTACCACCGGATGTGGCAATGTCGTCATGCTCAAGTGTAGAACACATCACCCGAACGCTCGTTAGACGTTGGGTGGGATTGCCTTTATCAGAATGACATGCTGTCAAAAAAACCTGACAGATCTGCCGCATTCACTGCTGATTTGTACAGGATCATATGATCAGCGATGATGACAGCCTCCTCTACTCGTCATGCCTGCCGGAGCCTGAATCACTGATGGATCTCTTTGCCGATACTGTCTCGAACGCTCATGCGCCACTGGCCTTTCGCATGCGCCCGCGCACGCTGGATGACTACATCGGTCAGTCGGCGCTGGTCGGGGCGGACATGCCACTGCGTCAGATGGTCGCGACGGGGGTAGTGCGTTCGATGATCCTGTGGGGCCCACCGGGCGTTGGCAAGACAACGCTGGCCGAGATTCTGGCCCACGGGTGTGATGCACACCTGGAGCAGCTGTCGGCGGTGATGGCAGGCGTCAAGGATATCCGTGAGGTAGTCGAGCGCGCACGTCACCACCAGGCCAGTGATCGCCAGACAGTGATGTTTCTCGATGAGATTCACCGCCTCAACAAGAGCCAGCAGGACGCACTGTTGCCGCACGTGGAGTCCGGCCTGCTGACGCTGATCGGCGCGACCACCGAGAATCCGTCGTTTGAGGTCAACTCGGCCCTGCTGTCGCGGGCACGGGTGTATGTGCTCAAGGCGCTGGAGGTGGATGATTTGATCGAGGTGCTGACGCGGGCGCTGAGCGATGAAGAAAATGGCCTCGGGGCACGCGCGATCGAGGCCAGTCGCGAGACGCTGACGCGTATCGCGAGAGCGGCCTCCGGTGATGCGCGTCGCGCGTTGGGCCTGCTGGAGACGGCCTGCGACTTCGTGCGCCGCGAGCCTGCTGCCGACGGTGCGACGCGTGAGATTCTCGAGGATAGCTCACTGGAAGCGGTGCTCGGCCATCAGGCCTCAAGCTTCGACAAGCAAGGCGACGACTACTACGACCTGCTGTCAGCCATTCACAAGTCGGTACGCTCCTCGCGCCCGGATGCGGCACTGCTGTACATGGCGCGCTTCATGGATGGCGGTGGTGATCCGCTCGACGTGGTACGCCGACTGGCGGCAGTGGCCTCCGAGGATGTCGGCAATGCCGATCCTCGCGCCCTGCCGCTGACCATCGCCGCATGGGACGCCTACCTGCGCCTCGGCGATTATGAGGGCCAGCGGGCGATTGCCCACGCCGCGATTCATCTCTCCATCGCACCGAAGAGCAATGCCATCGATGTCGCCTGGAAAGAGGCCAAAGCCTTCGTGCGCCAGCAGCCGCACTTCGGGGTGCCGGTCTATTTGCGTAACGCGCCAACGACACTGATGAAGGAGCTGGGCATGGGGGAAGGCTATCGCTATGCCCACAACGAGCCCAATGGCTACCCTGCCGGCAGTGCGCATAATGCCTGGCCACAGGAGCTGCCCACGCAGCAGTTCTATCGCCCGACCCAGTATGGCGGCGAGAAGCGCTTTGCGGAGGTCGAGCGTTGGCGGCGTGAGCTGGATGACTACGCTGAT
Source organism: Cobetia sp. QF-1 (assembly GCF_002213105.1). Classification (NCBI taxonomy): domain Bacteria; kingdom Pseudomonadati; phylum Pseudomonadota; class Gammaproteobacteria; order Oceanospirillales; family Halomonadaceae; genus Cobetia; species Cobetia sp. QF-1. The sequence continues at coordinate 219,492 of NZ_NBVS01000002.1, read as the reverse complement.
CAGAATGAGCCGCCGCAGTCGCGCTGAGCTGATGCCTTGCGGCCCAGGCCTTCGGACACAAATCTCTCGAACACCTGCCTCTCAAACACCTGTCCCTCAAACACAAATGCCCGGACCAATGGTCCGGGCATTTGTGTTTGTTCAGCTGGCGAGTGCTTTATGGCCAGCGATGCACGTCTAGCGATGCACGTCTAGCGATGCACGTCTAGCGATGCATAGTTAACGATTGTCTGCTGTCTGCTCACGAATGACATCTGCGCCTTGCGGAATCTTGAACACGAAGCGACTAGCCTCCAGCGTCGGATTGAACTCGACGTTGTTGAAGTCGATCGCGGTGCGCTGGCCCGTCGAATCTGCCATCTGCAGCATATCGAGACGCTCATTATCGAAGGTCAGCTTGAGACTCTCGAACAGGGTATCAGCTTGCTTGGGCGTCAGCGTAAAGGTCTCGCGGGCGCCCTGCTGCTGACGCTCCACCTCGTAGTTGGCGGTCAGCTCACTGGCACGCCCGGACAACAGTAACGCGGGAGTGTGAGTGACGCGCTCATCCAGCGGCTGCACGGTGACCTGCTCGAGGTCCGGGTCGTGCAGATAGACTTCCTTGCCATCAGAAACCACTTCCTGACGATATGGCGCATCGACGCTCCAACGGAACTTGCCCGGACGCGACAACCACATCTTGCCGTGCGCTTCCTGCAATCGCTGGCCCGAACCATCGAGAATCTGCTGATCGAAATCTGCCGCGTAGGTCTTGAGCGGCTCCAATAGACGTGACAGGCGGTCACCCGCGGCCTGATCAGCATGCGCCGGCAGGCTGGCAACGCCAAAGCTGATGCCCAGCGCAAGCGCTGCACCCAAGGCTTTTAACTTACGAGTCGGCAGGGCAGTCGCCACTGCATTCAACAGGGACAGAGTTTTCATGCGGCTCCTTGCGATGAGGAAGGTACCGTTCGTTGACGACGCGCCGTAGCGCTCACATCAACGGCAATATATTCATCATCTTGGCTATTCGGGTGGGTCACGCCAGTCGTTCACAAGATGCCCTTGAACGACTGGCGTGATATCTGGAGGCTTTGACAGGGGCGGAGGCAAAAAGCTCCCCACCCCGAGATGCCCCTCAACCGTTGGCGTTGGGCGCAATCACTTCGCGCGAGCCATTGGTGCCCATCGAGGACACCACACCGGCCATTTCCATCGCTTCGACCAGACGCGCAGCGCGGTTGTAGCCGATCTTGAAGCGTCGCTGTACGGCCGAGATGGAGGCACGACGTGATTCGATCACATAGGCCACCGCCTCGTCATAGATGGCGTCCTGTTCGGCATCGCTATCTTCACCTTCGGCTTCAAGCCCTGCCAGTGCGTCGGCCTGCACGCCACCGGTGAGGATTTCCTCGATGTATTCCGGCGAACCACGACGCTTCCAGTCATCGACCACGCGGTGAACCTCGTCATCATCAACGAAGGCACCGTGGATACGGGTCGGAATACCGGCGCCCGCAGGCAGGTACAGCATGTCACCATGCCCCAGCAGGTGCTCGGCACCGCCCTGATCGAGGATGGTGCGTGAGTCGATACGCGAGGACACCTGGAAAGCCATACGCGTCGGAATGTTCGCCTTGATCAAGCCCGTCACCACGTCCACCGAGGGACGCTGGGTGGCGAGAATCAGGTGAATACCGGCAGCACGCGCCTTCTGTGCCAAGCGAGCGATCAGCTCCTCGACCTTCTTGCCGACGATCATGAACATGTCGGCAAACTCGTCGATCACCACCACGATGTAGGGCAGCTTCTTCAGCACGGGCGGATGCTGATGCATCTCCCAGGGCTGCGGCTCCCACAGTGGATCAGCAATCTGCGCACCATGAGCCTCGGCTTCATCAATCTTGGCATTGAAGCCTGCCAGATTACGCACGCCCATGGCCGCCATCAGCTTGTAGCGACGCTCCATCTCGGCGACACACCAGCGCAGTGCGTTGGCGGCCTCCTTCATGTCGGTGACCACCGGCGCCAACAGATGCGGAATGCCATCGTAGACCGACAATTCCAACATCTTCGGATCGACCATGATCATGCGTACTTCTTCCGGCGTCGCCTTGAGCAACATCGAGATCAGCATCGAGTTGATACCGACCGACTTGCCCGAACCGGTAGTCCCGGCGACCAGCAGGTGCGGCATCTTGCCGAGGTTGGCGACGACAGGCTTGCCGCCGATGTCCTGACCCAGCGCCAGCGTGACCGGCGATTCCGCCAACTGATAGGCATCGGAATCAAACACTTCACGCAGACGGATCATGGCGCGGTTGGGATTGGGAATCTCGATCCCGACCGTCGGACGGCCCGGAATGACTTCCACCACACGCACGCTCTTGACCAGCAACGAACGCGCCAGATCCTTGGCGAGGTTGGAAATCTTCGATGCCTTCACACCCGCAGCAGGCCGAATCTCGAAGCGCGTGATGACCGGCCCCGGCCAGATATCAGCGACTTCAGCCTTGACGCCATACTCACGCAGACGCGTCTCGAGCAGCTCGGCCATGTCGGCCAGCTCCTGCTCGGTGTAGTTGGGCTTCTGCTCATCCGGCGGTGTCAGCAGGCTCAACGGCGGCAGATCCCCTTCGGGCTCTTCCTCGTGGTCCATGCCATCGCTACGCTGGCTTTGCAGATGTTCTACCGTCCAGAGCGTCGGGCCGCTGGGATCAACCGCGGCTGCCTGAGCATCCGCAGCGGTCGCGAGACGACCCGCCGAAGGGTCCATGCCCGCTTCATCACCTGCATGTGCCCATGCTGGGGGCACAGCTGGCGCCTCAGGGCTAGTCGGCTGCACTGGTGCGGGCTCTGACACCGACTCGGGGGCTGCTACCGGAGCAGCTGGACGTGATTCACTAACCGACACTTGATTAGCCAGCGCCGGATCAGTCGATGCTTGACCAGCGGGCGGCGCCTTACCAGCGGGAGCCTCAAAGGCATCATCCCAGGATACGGCCGCCTTGCGCACCGAAGTGCCGGTCGCTGGGGTGCCAGCCGCAGCAATGCCTGATGCCACCACACCGGCACCTGCCGCAATACCAGCCGCTGCCGTACCGAATGAAGCACTCGCAGTGGACAGCGGTGCATCATCCTCATCCTTGGGCTCTGGCGGCTGATTGCTGCTGTCTTCGGAAATTTCGGGGCGATGCAAACGCGAGCGCAAGGTTGCCGCCGATTCAGCCGCCTCACTTGACTCAGACCTCGTCGGTGCAGAGCTAGTCGGTGCAGAGCTAGTCGCCATCGGTGCAGCAGGCACGGCATTCGAGGAAGCAGCAGGTGCCCTCTCTGTCTGAGGCGCTTGCTCTGTCGGAGGTGCTTTCTCTGCCTGAGGTGCTGTCATGGCCTCATGTGCGACGACCGTTTCCTGGCGAGCCGACGGCGCAAAGGCGGATGCCGCATCCCATTCTTTCGGGGCGTCAGTGGCCCCCGACTCAACAGCAGGCTGAGTCGCCGTCGACACCGATGCTTCAGCCGTTGTCGCATGCCGCTGACGCTCGGCCTCGATAGCCGCACCTTCCGGCAAACGCGAGCGAGTCACATCAGCACGCGCGGTACGCGGCGCTGCCGCCATCTCAGAGGCGACGGCAGTCTTGAGCGCTGCCGCCAGATCAACCCCTTCAATGCTCACGTTCGCGCTTTGCACAGTCATGCGTTCGGTATAAGCGGCGCCCGGCACCTTGGCTGACGGCGTTGTCTCAGCAGTCTGCCAGGGAATGTTCGTACTGCGGTCGGTGGCGAAGTCGTCATCACGCGCGGTGATAGCCGGTGCTTCTTCTTCGCCAAGCGAAGGTTCGACGCGACGCGTGCCACGCGACTCTGCAGCGATACTCGCGTCACCCTGCCTGGTACCGAAGAGAATTTCGTCGTTATCTTCATCCCACTCGCCATTATTGTCATGGCGACGGCCAGGTATCAGACGCTGCCACCAACTCAGTGCCGGGGCATCGCTCCCATCCTGCGTCTCATCACTTTCTTCATGGCTCAGACTTTCTTCGGCATAGGCTGCTTCGTCATCGCTGTCATCACGATGGCTGTTGAAGCGTTCGTTGAACCAGGCAATCAGGCGTGTACAGCCATTGCCCAGCTCATCCATGACAGTCAGCCACGACATGCCAGTAAACAGCGTGAAGCCGAACAGGAAGCTGGCCAGCGAGACCAGCACAGTACCGCCCATCCCAATCAACAATGTCAGGGCACCCGCGATACCTTTGCCCAGAATGCCACCGGCGCCGTTGGTCAGCTGGCTATCAGGGCTGTAGAACTGGATATCACCGATGACGCAGGTCGCCATGATCAGCAGGAACAGCCCGCCGGCACGCACCGCAAGAGCTGTCGGGTCCCACACCAGTTCAGTGCTGGGTTGGCGCATCAGACGCCAGGCACCAAAGCCCAGCATTGCCGGCCACCACAGCGCACTGCCGCCAAAGAGTGCATACAGCACGTCAGATAGCCAGGCACCAATGCTGCCCATCCAGTTGCTGAGCGTGACTTCAGGTCCGCTATACGACCACCCGGGATCTGTCGGTGCATAGCTGAACAGCGCCAATAGCATGAAGACGCACAGGCTAAGCATGACAATGACCGCCCCTTCACGACCAACGCCCTGTAGCGTGGTTGTCAGGCGTGACGGCGGGCGAGCTGCCACTTCCGCGCGACGTTCAGCACGAATCTCCTGGCGCTCGGCACGTTCAGCCTGTCGGTCAGCACGGCGCTGAGCTGCGGCACTGTCTTTAAGACCGGTCTCCTTGCCCACCTCCTTGCTGGTAGGCTTGCCTGACACCTTAGGTGTCTTGCGAGCCGGGCTCGCCTTGGCAGCCGGTGCGCCGCGCAGACGCGCGAAGAAACCCGGCGAGTCCGCTTTCTGGCGGGCACGCTTTCTCGGTGTTGCTGCCGCTCTGCGGCTACGGGCCTCAGGCTTTGCCTGGTCCCGACTTGTCTTTCTGGCACTCTTGGCAGTCAAGTCGCCATCCCCCTTGCACCTTGTGGGCGATTTTCCATGTACCTTCAGCCGGTTATCATAACCATTCGATGGCAGTGACGTCACAATTGCCGATTCACGTCTGCTCATGACACAAAGGCGTCATGGGTTCGTTGCTCCGTGCATGTTCACGAACCGACAAGAGATTGCCGATGCTGCCCTGGCTCCCCCCTGCTCCCGTCCGCTTCCCGCACGCTTCCTCAGCCTTGAACGAGCCTGATGGCTTGCTGTGTGCTGGTGGTGATCTCAGTCCCGAGTGGCTGCTGGCCGCCTACCCACGCGGCATCTTCCCGTGGTTTAGTCCGGGTGACCCTATTCTGTGGTGGTCACCGGACCCACGCATGGTGCTGATTCCCAGCGAAATACGCGTGCGTCGCAGTCTGTCCAAGCGCCTGCGCAATGCTGGCATGCACTTCAGTATGGACCGCGACTTTACCGGCGTGATCAATGCCTGCGCCAGCATTCCTCGCGATGGCCAGGCTGGCACGTGGATATTGCCAGAAATGCGTGAGGCCTACATCGCCCTGCATGATATGGGACACGCCCATAGCGTCGAAGTCTGGCAGGACGATGTCCTGGTGGGCGGCCTGTACGGAGTCGCCTGTGGTCGCGTGTTCTTTGGCGAATCGATGTTCTCGCGATTACCAGACGCCTCCAAACTAGCGCTGGTGATCCTGTGTCGTGAACTCGAGGCGCGTGATTTTCAATTGATCGACTGCCAAATGCATACCTCGCACCTGGAAAGTCTTGGCGCCTGCAGCATCGCCCGCAACGACTTCATCAGCTATCTTGACCAGTATGCCATTGGCCAAGGGCGTGAAGGCAAGTGGTCACTGACGTGTAGCCCCCCAAAAGACGGCTCATGAGGCTCACATGGTCACGTTATCGAGACGAAAACTCCCAGGGGAGTCTAACGGCACCCCTCTATATGAGGAGAGGCATTCTAACAGTCTCGGTAATTCAGCGAGGGAGACGAGGCAAAGGTGAGCAGTAATACCCCTAAACAACCACAACGCGATCTGCGCTTCTTCCTGACCGTGCCACATGCCTGCAGCTACCTTGAAGGGCGGCAGGCGACGACACTGTTTCTCGATCCTCAGGAAGCACCGCATTCCGGCGTCTATGATGCACTTGCCCTGCTTGGCTTTCGCCGCAGCGGCTCTCATCTCTATCGCCCTCACTGCGGTGATTGTCGTGCCTGCGTTTCGGTACGCGTGCCAATTGGCGACTTTACCGCCGGTCGTACCCAGAAAAAACTGATGAAGCGCAATGCTGATCTCATCATTGAGGAAGGTCCTGCGCTTTTCGATCCGGAGCATTATCGGCTTTACGCGCATTACATTCGCAGCCGCCATGCCGACGGCGACATGTTTCCGCCCAGCCACGAGCAGTACCGCACTTTCCTGACCTCGCGGGATGAGTACGCTCGCCTAGTCAGCTTTCGCCTTGATGGCCGTCTGGTGGCAGTCGCCGCGATGGATCGCATGAGCCATGGCCTCTCGGCCATCTATACGTTCTATGATCCTGATGAAGCATTTCAGCACCGTTCGCTAGGCACCTATGCCGTGCTCTGGCAGATAGAACAGGCACACCGTGAAGGCCTGGCACATCTTTATCTGGGTTACTGGATACGTGATTGCCGCAAGATGAACTACAAACAGCATTTTCAGCCACTTGAATATCTCGATGGCAGCCACTGGCGGCGGCACATCCCGACAGGTCTCAGCGACGGCAATCTGCCGTTGAGTCTCGTCAAACCGCATGATTCTCACAGTATTGAATAACTCGCCTAACAGCGATGAACCTCGCGTTTCCGCTGACTCCTCCTGCCTCGCCAAATACCCACCTGGTTAGTGATTCACACCTGTCGCCAAGCTTCGCTTGCGAGGCACAAGAGGCAGGTGCCGTGCGCTGGATACATTTTTATCTTTCTCTCAAGCTGCCCACAAGCGCTCAAGGAGCGTACAATCGCGCTTCGACTTTGCCTTGCTGCCGTCCTTACGGCACAATATCGCGTATCGAAGTCCCGAATCCGGCGTTTTTTGTGCTTACACGGCTCGGAACAACCTGCTTTATTCCCAGCATCAGATGAGGATCAGCCTATATGGCGCGTGAAGATCATATTGAAATGGAAGGCGTCATCGTCGACACCCTTCCGAACACCACTTTCCGGGTCGAACTGGAAAACGGTCACATCGTGACTGCCCACATCTCCGGCAAAATGCGCAAGAACTACATCCGCATTCTGACCGGCGACAAGGTCAAGGTTGAGCTAACTCCATACGACCTGTCCAAGGGCCGTATCGTCTACCGTTCGCGCTAAGCACGGTCAGACTGCCCCGCCGGTGCCATGAAAACGATCGATATGCGAGTACTTGACCCGCAAACGCTCAACATGAAACCGGCAGGCTAAACCGGTCGTCCCTGGCATTTCAGGTGTATGTGTCATCCCCGCCTGATCCCTCCGCCCGGACCCGGACCATCGAGATCGCATGACGTGCCATTCAATGTCATGAGTATGACTATCTCGATGTGATACGCCTCAGCATTCCGGTGATGCCGCTTTCCCAAAGGATGAGTTCGAGTCCGAACGCCAGCCATGGCCTTCGCTCCCATCCCTATGGTGCAAGCGGCTCATCCCTTGGGATGCCCCGCATTTATTATATTCTCGATACTGCTTCTCCCAGCAGTAGCTTTCGTGTGGATACGATTTGTCATTCGGCATCGTACGAGGATGACGCGCACAAAAAAGCGGCCAGTGCCGAAGCACTGACCGCCTATTATCGCTCTTCAGACATTGCTGCCTTCAGGGAAAGCAGCTCTGCCTATCAAGCCATCTCAGCCTCGGTTTCCAGATGCAGCTCACCGTTATCGACGGTGACATGCACGATACCGCCAGACTCTGACAGATCGCCAAACAGGATCATCTCAGCCAGCGGCTTCTTGAGTTTCTCCTGAATGACGCGCGCCATCGGACGAGCCCCCATTGCCGGGTCGTACCCCAGCGTTGCCAGCAGATCACGTGCTTCATCATCAACATCCAACTGGACACGCTTCTCATCGAGCTGCGCCTGTAGTTCGACCAGGAACTTGTCGACCACATTGCGCACGACGGAGAGATCCAGCGAACCGAACTGGATGATGCTGTCCAGACGATTGCGGAACTCCGGCGAGAAGGTCTTGCGAATGACTTCCATCGCATCAGTGGAATGATCCTGATGCTTGAAGCCAATCGAGCGACGCGCGACCTGCTCGGCACCTGCGTTGGAAGTCATCACCAGGATGACGTTGCGGAAGTCCGCCTCACGTCCGTTGTTGTCGGTCAGACGGCCGTGGTCCATGACCTGCAACAGCAGATTGAAGACTTCAGGGTGCGCCTTCTCGATTTCATCCAGCAACAGCACACAATGTGGCTGCTTGGTGATGGCTTCAGTCAGCAGCCCCCCCTGGTCATAGCCGACATACCCCGGCGGCGCCCCGATCAGGCGAGACACGGTATGACGCTCCATGTACTCGGACATGTCGAAGCGTACCAGCTCGATACCCATCAACGCGGCCAGCTGCTTGGCGACCTCCGTCTTGCCGACGCCTGTCGGGCCAGCAAACAGGAAGCTGCCCACTGGCTTGTCAGGTGCCTTCAGACCAGCACGCGACAGCTTGATGGCCGCAGACAACCCGGTAATGGCATCGTCCTGCCCGAACACCAGCATCTTGAGGTCACGCTCGATGTTGGAGAGCAGCTTCTTGTCGGAGCTGGACACTGTCTTCGGCGGAATGCGCGCAATGGATGCGACGATCGCCTCGACCTGTTCGACGTCGATAGTATCCACGCGAATGGCTTCAGGCAGCAGACGCTGATGCGCACCGGCCTCATCGATCACGTCAATCGCCTTGTCCGGCAGCTGACGGTCGTTGATGTAACGGTCTGCCAGACGCACGGCGGTCTCAAGCGACGCATCGGTGTACTTGATGGCGTGATGCTCTTCGAAGCGACTACGCAGTCCCTTGAGAATCTGGATGGTGTCCTCAACCGAGGGCTCCATCACATCGACTTTCTGGAAGCGACGCGCCAAGGCGCGGTCTTTTTCAAAGATGCCACGGAATTCCTGGAACGTGGTGGAACCGATACAGCGCAACTCACCGGAAGACAGCAGTGGTTTGAGCAGGTTGGAAGCATCCATCACGCCACCAGAAGCGGCACCCGCTCCGATCACGGTATGAATCTCATCGATGAACAGAATCGAGTTCGGTTCTTTGCGCAATTCGGCCAGCAGGGCCTTGAGACGCTTCTCGAAGTCACCGCGATACTTGGTGCCAGCGAGCAGTGCACCAAGGTCCAAGGAATACACCACGGCTTCCTTGATGACGTCTGGCACATCGTCTTCGACGATACGCTTGGCCAGACCTTCCGCGATGGCGGTCTTGCCGACACCAGCCTCACCGACCAGCAGCGGATTGTTCTTGCGGCGACGCACCAGAATCTGCACCACACGCTCAAGTTCACTGTCCCGCCCGATCAGCGGATCAATCTTGCCGAGGCGCGCTTGCTCATTGAGGTTGGTGGCGTAGTTGGTCAGCGGATTGTTGCCGCCTTCACTACTGGCCTCTTCACTCTCTTCGCTCTCGATGGAGGCTTGAGGCGCTTGAGTGTGGCCTGCCACCTTGGAGATGCCGTGGGCGATGTAGTTGACCGCATCTACACGGGCTACATTCTGCTGCTTGAGGAAGTAGACCGCCTGGCTTTCCTGCTCGGAGAAGATGGCGACCAGCACATTGGCACCGGTCACTTCACTCTTGCCAGAAGACTGCACGTGGAATACGGCACGCTGAAGCACGCGCTGGAAGCCCAGCGTCGGTTGTGTCTCGCGGTCTTCCTGTTCTTCCGGAATCAGCGGCGTGGTTGAATTGATGAAGTCCTGGAGATCGACTCGCAGCTTGTCCAGATTGGCACCACAGGCGCGCAGGACATCAGAAGCCGAGGCATTGTCGAGCAGTGCCAGCAGGAGGTGTTCCACGGTCATGAATTCGTGGCGCTTGGAACGTGCCACGGTGAAGGCCGTGTTCAGGGTCAGTTCAAGTTCTTTGCTCAACATGGCAAGTCCCCTCTAGGCCGCGTCTTGGTCGGATTACTCCGCCCGGTCGATGTCGCACAGCAGCGGATGCTGGCACTCTCGAGCATATTGATTCACTTGGTGGCATTTCGTTTCCGCGATGTCGCGACTGAAGATGCCACAGGTTCCTTTACCCTGATGATGGACAGCGAGCATGATCTGAACTGCTTGCTCCTGATCCTTGTTGAAAAAGGCGGTCAGCACCTCCACGACGAAATCCATTGGCGTGAAGTCATCATTGTGCAGAACAACCTTGTACATGGGCGGTGGTGCCAGTTCGGGTTCAGCAGTGGCGAACGCCAGATCGCCATCTTGATCTTCCTGATGCGTCGGCTCTTGAGCCAACGGAACCTGATTCCTGATCAGCAGCGCCTCCCGTGAGGGAGGTCTGCCGCGTGATGTCTCTATCTTGAACATAAGGGGCTGATCCGGTGAACACAAGCAGTGGCGAAGCAGATTGCCTCAACGCGCCGCAACAGGAGCAATCTCCTGCCGCCACACATTGGTGTTGGTGTGATAAAGAAAAGATGAGGGCATCTCGGGCATGTTGCAAGCGTTGCTCACGGATACCGCCTCATATAAGCCGATTGATGTGCATCTGACCAAGCATCTGACTGTTTGTCGCAGGCATTGATATCGAGAAAGCTGCCCCAGACGCAAGAAGGCCCCCGGACATGTCCGGGGGCCTTCTGCTGAAACTTTTGCATACGCCTGATGCTGAAAATTCAGCATTTCAGACTAACGCAGAGTTTCAGGCATCCATGTTGTCAGCAACAGCCTGACCGAACTCGGAGCACTTCAGCAGCTTGGCATCGTCCATCAGGCGATGGAAGTCATAGGTGACTTCGCCCTTGGCGATAGCCTTCTCGACGCCTTTCAGCACGAGATCAGCCGCTTCAACCCAACCCATGTGACGCAGCATCATCTCGGCAGAGAGGATGAGCGAGCCCGGGTTGACCTTGTCCTGACCGGCATACTTCGGTGCAGTACCGTGAGTTGCCTCGAACATGGCCACGTTATCGGACAGGTTTGCACCCGGCGCGATACCGATACCACCCACTTCCGCCGCCAGAGCGTCGGAGAGGTAATCACCGTTCAGGTTCAGGGTGGCGATGACATCGTATTCTGCCGGACGCAGCAGAATCTGCTGCAGCATGGCATCAGCGATGACGTCTTTAACCACGATGTCCTTGCCGGTATTCGGGTTCTTGAAGCTCATCCACGGGCCGCCGTCGAGCAGCTCGCCGCCAAATTCTTCCTTGACGACTTCGTAGCCCCAGTCCTTGAAGGCACCTTCGGTGAACTTCATGATGTTGCCCTTGTGCACCAGGGTCAGCGACGCGCGGTCGTTGTCGATGGTGTACTGGACAGCCTGGCGAACCAGACGCTTGGTACCTTCCTGAGACACCGGCTTGACACCGATACCGCAGTTCTCCGGGAAGCGGATGTTGGTGACACCCATCTCTTCACGCAGGAACTTGATGACCTTATCGGCCTCCGCAGACCCTGCCTTCCACTCAATACCGGCATAGATGTCTTCGGAGTTTTCGCGGAAGATGACCATGTCGACATCAGCCGGCTTCTTCACCGGGCTCGGCACACCTGTGAACCAGCGCACTGGGCGCAGGCAGGTGTACAGATCAAGTTTCTGACGCAGTGCGACGTTCAGAGAGCGAATACCGCCGCCCACTGGTGTCGTCAGAGGGCCCTTGATGGAAACGACATAATCCTTGACAGCCTCGAGAGTCTCTTCCGGCAGCCAGGTATCCGCATCATAAACGTGAGTCGCTTTTTCACCGGCGTAGACTTCCATCCAGTGAATCTTGCGCTCACCGCCATAAGCCTTGTCAACGGCGGAGTCGATGGCAATCTTCATTGCCGGAGTCACGTCCACACCGATACCATCGCCTTCGATGAACGGGATGACCGGATTACTCGGAACGTTGAGGGTATTGTCGGAATTGACGGTAATCTTCTGGCCGCCTTCCGGAACGACAATCTTCTGGAACCCCATTGATAACTCCCCTGTCATGGATTCAGTGGAGGCGCGAGTATAGCACCCGTGCCGCTTCTCACAGTAGGCTTATACGGCAGCCGCGACAAAAGTCTAAACCATGTCTCTCATATATCTGCTACACAAGCCCTACCGCGTTCTAACGCAGTTTACTGACCGCGACAAGCAGCGCCAGACGCTCGCCGACTTCATCGAGGTACCGGACATCTATGCTGCCGGACGCCTCGACTATGATTCGGAGGGATTGCTGCTATTGACCAGTGATGGCGCGCTCTCCCACCAGATTGCCCATCCGAAAAAGAAGCAACCCAAGACCTACTGGGTACAGGTAGAGGGTGCCCCTGATGAGCAGGCGATTGCCCAACTAAGCGCCGGTGTAGAGCTCAAGGATGGCATGACTCGCCCTGCCAAGGTGAAGCATATTGACCCGCCCACGTTGCCAGACAGGCAACCCCCTGTGCGCTTTCGCGCGAGCATTCCGACCCACTGGCTGGAGATCGTGATCAGCGAAGGGCGCAATCGTCAGGTGCGCAGGATGACTGCCCACGTCGGTTTGCCCACGCTGCGACTTATTCGCGCCGCTATCGGACCATGGAAGCTCGATGGCCTGGCGCCGGGCGAATGGCGTAGTGAGGAAGTCGAGCTGCCCGCGGCATCACGTGACGAACGTTCACGTAACGAACGCCCACCTGCTCGCCACAAGGCCGGTGCTGGCAAAGTGAGCTCTGGAAAGACGGGTTCCGCCAAACGTACTGCTGGAAAGCCGCACGCCAATGGCCGCCGCTCAACCACTCCGCCCAAGGGAAGGAAGTCCTGATGACCACTCGTTGGACACCGAATGCCACCGTCGCTTGTGTCGTGGAACGTGCGGGAAGCTACCTGATCGTTGAAGAAGACAAGGGCGGCCCCTACACCCTATTCAATCAGCCTGCCGGCCATATCGAGCCAAACGAGCGCATCATCGACGCCGTGCAGCGTGAGGTTCGCGAGGAAACGGCCTGGCGTGTATTGCTGACCGGCTACCTCGGCCTCTACGTGCATGTCGCGGATGATGGCACGCACTATCACTCCCACAGCTTTGAGGCCGCCGCGCTCGAGTTTCTGTGCACGCCACTGGACCCTGACATCACCAGGACGCACTGGCTGACGCTTGAGGAGATAGAGCAGCTGGAAGCGATGGGCCGCTTGCGCAGCCCGCTGGTGACACGTCGTATTCGCGACAGTCAGCGCGGCAAACGCTTTCCGTTGGATGTCATCCACGACTGACCACCCTCCCCAAAAGCGCGCAAGGCCGAGCGCCAGACACGACTGACCGCACATCAATGCGCCAGTGCTTGGCCATTGCGCAGCAAGGGACACGGTCTGCGGGGTGAATCCCACCCCCGCCTTCAGGTATAATCCCGCCCAATTACGCGACGCCTGCCTCACGCAAGGTCCGCCGCCTCACCTGTTTGTGACAACCCGCGGCCGCGCGGGTGACGAGAGAACTGATGACCGCTGAAACCGGTACCGGAACCAAGGTCATCGTCGGCATGTCCGGCGGTGTCGACTCCTCCGTCTCTGCCCTGTTGTTGATGGAGCAGGGCTACCACGTCGAAGGCCTGTTCATGAAGAACTGGGACGAAGACGACGGTAGCGAATACTGCACCGCCATCGAAGACCTGGCCGATGCTCAAGCTGTCTGCGACAAGCTGGGCATCAAGCTGCATACCGCCAACTTTGCCTCGGAATACTGGGACAACGTCTTCGAGCACTTCCTGGCCGAATACAAGGCGGGCCGCACGCCGAACCCTGACATCCTTTGCAACCGCGAAATCAAGTTCAAGGTCTTCCTTGAATACGCAGAGATGCTGGGTGCCAAGCTGATCGCGACGGGCCACTACGTGCGTGGTGGCGAGCGCGACGGCCGTCCGCGCCTGCTCAAGGGGCTGGATGCCAACAAGGATCAAAGCTACTTCCTGCACGCCGTGCCACAAGCGGCCATCGAACGCACGCTGTTCCCGGTCGGCGAGCTGGAGAAACACGAAGTGCGCACCATCGCCGAGAAGCACGCGCTGATCACCGCGCGCAAGAAGGATTCCACCGGCATCTGCTTCATCGGCGAGCGTCGCTTTGCCGATTTCCTGAAGCAGTACCTGCCCGCCCAGCCCGGCAAGATCGAAACGCCTGACGGTGACGTGATCGGCGAGCACATGGGCCTGATGTACTACACCCTCGGTCAGCGCCAGGGTTTGGGCATCGGCGGTCTCAAGCGCTATCCCGATGCGCCGTGGTTCGTGTGCGCCAAGGACCTTGAGCGCAATGTGCTGATCGCCGTACAAGGCAAGCATCATGACTTGCTCTATACCCAGGCGCTGAGTACCGAAGCCGTCGACTGGGTGGCGGGGGAACCGCCGCAGGCCGACGCCAATGGCGAACTGCGCATCCGCTGCAAGAATCGTTATCGCCAGGAAGATCAAGGCGCGACGCTGATCATCAACGACGGTCAGCATGTCGAAGTGCGCTTTGACGAGCCACAACGCGCCGTGACACCCGGCCAGTCTGCCGTGTTCTATCTCGGTGACATCTGTCTGGGCGGCGGCGTGATCGATGCTGCCTGGAAACTCGTGGCAGAAGCCTCTGTCCCGACCTCCGGCCCCCAGGAGTCCGCCGCGCAATGACCAGCGTGCCGATCCGTCCCGTCAGTGATACCACCACCCGCCAGGCACTTTCGCTGGCCGGTGTCTTTCAGGCTGCTGCACTGGTCGATGAACTGGCGCGTAATGGCCAGTGCGACGAGCGCGCCTGGGAAACGCTCATCAAGGCGACGCTAGACACCAATCCGCCCAGCTTCGAGGCCATTTATGGCGGCCACCATAACCATCTGCGTCTTGGCATCGACACCGTCAGCGCCGTGATGGACCGCCGTCAGGTCTCACCGGTGGTAATGCGCTACGGCTTCTCGCTAGTGATGCTGATGAGCAAGCTCAAGAAGAACCCGGACATGCTCGACGCGCTGGGCACTGGCCTGACGCGCATCCAGGGCCAGGCTGAGCACTTCGGTCCGACGCACGAGAATGTGGTCGCAAGCCTGGGTGAGCTTTATCAGCAGACGCTTTCCACCTTCCGCTATCGGATCGTGGTGCAGGGTGACCCGGGTCTGCTGCAACAGCGCATGATGCCGGAGCGCATCCGCTGTGCGCTGCTGGCTGGCGTGCGCTTTGCCCTACTGTGGGAGCAACAGGGCGGACGCCGCTGGAAGCTGGTCTTCCAACGCAGCGCCCTGAAGAAGTCTCTGCTTCAGCTCGATTGAGCCGGAGGCTGCGCGGTCGCAGCCTCCGGTACTGCCCCGAATTCGCTTCAACAACGCTGGTGCCACTTGCCGGGCACCGAGACACTTGAACTGGCAGCGTCATCGCCCTGCCATCATCGGAAGATCTTCATCATGCAGCTGTCCGCCCTCACCGCCCTGTCTCCTGTCGATGGCCGCTACGGCGCCAAGACCGAGGCCCTGCGCGAGCACTTCAGTGAATTCGGCCTGATCCGTGCTCGTGTCATCGTCGAGGTGCGCTGGCTGCAACGCCTGGCCACCCACGCCGAGATCGCTGAAGTGCCGGCCTTCTCCGCACAAGCCAACGCGGTGCTGGACGCCATCGTCAGTGATTTCAGTGTCGAGGATGCCCAGCGCATCAAAGACATCGAGCGCACTACCAATCACGACGTGAAAGCGGTCGAGTACTTCCTGAAGGAAAAAGTGGCTGACAATGCTGAGCTGAATGCCGTCACCGAATTCATTCACTTCGCCTGCACCAGCGAGGACATCAACAACCTGTCTCACGCGCTGATGCTGCGCGGCGGTCTGGACAACGTGCTGCTGCCGCAGATGCATGAAGTCACCGAGGCCATCGTCAAGCTGGCCCACCAGCACGCCGAACAACCGATGCTGTCACGCACGCACGGCCAGACTGCCAGCCCGACCACTCTCGGCAAGGAAATGGCCAACGTCGCAGCACGTCTGCGTCGTCAGCTGGTCCAGATCGAACGCGTCGAGATGCTCGGCAAGATCAATGGTGCCGTGGGTAACTACAACGCCCACCTCACCACCTATCCGGCCATCGACTGGGCGGCCAATGCTGAAACCTTCGTCGAGAGCCTCGGGCTGACCTTCAACCCGTACACCACCCAGATTGAGCCGCACGACTACATCGCCGAGCTGTTCGATGCCGTATGCCGCTTCAATACCATCCTGATCGATTTCAATCGCGATGTGTGGGGCTACATCTCACTGGGTTACTTCAAGCAGCGCACCGTGGCGGGCGAAATCGGCTCTTCCACCATGCCGCACAAGGTCAACCCGATCGACTTCGAGAACTCCGAAGGCAATCTCGGTATCGCCAACGCCGTACTGGGCCATCTGGCGCAGAAACTGCCAATCTCCCGCTGGCAGCGTGACCTGACCGACTCCACCGTACTGCGCAATCTCGGTACGGGCCTGGCGCAAGGCTTGATCGCCTATCAGTCTGCCCTCAAAGGCATCAGCAAGCTGGAAGCCAATCCGGAGCGTCTGAACGCTGATCTCGACAACAGCTGGGAAGTGCTGGCTGAGCCGATCCAGACTGTCATGCGTCGCTACGGCATCGAGAAGCCCTACGAGAAGCTCAAGGAACTGACCCGTGGAAAGCGCATCGATCAAGCCGGTTTCGCCGCCTTCATCGAAACGCTGGAGCTGCCGGAAGACGTCAAGGCTGAGCTGAAAGCCCTCAGCCCAGCAAGCTACATCGGTAATGCCATCGCCCAGGCCAAGGCGCTGTAAGCCAGCCTGATCGCAGCATGCCAGACGACGCCGGGGCCTGTGCTCCGGCGTCGTGCATTATGCTTTTCGCCATAGCTCCAACACCGAATTCACTACCGCTGCCGTGCCCGCATGGGCAGTGGTGAGATCAAGAATGTGCACATCACGCCGTGTACACGTCTGAATCGCATCGCCGTCTGCCTTCGAGTGGCGGCTTCACCGACGTTATCGTGAGACAAGTGGTCGCCTGACTGGCCGCTGCTCGCGTTCGAGAGGTTCTGCATGAGCACATCCCCCGCCCCCCGCAACACCGACACGCCACTGGCGCTGTTGGGCGGCCTGAGCATCCGTGAATTCCTGCGCGACTACTGGCAGCAGAAGCCGCTGCTGATCCGCGGCGCCTTTGCAGACTTTGAGATGCCGCTGGAAGCCGACGAACTGGCCGGCCTAGCCTGCGAAGACGGTATCGAGGCACGTCTCGTCGAAGAGAATGGCCCTGACAAGGCATGGCAGGTCAGCCACGGCCCCTTCGATGACGCCACCTTTACGCGTCTCGATGCCAAGGCCGACAGCCAGTGGAGCCTGCTGGTACAAGCCGTGGACCACTATGTGCCGGACGTTGCGGCATTGTTCGAGCCGTTCACCTTCCTGCCGCGCTGGCGTCTCGATGACATCATGATCAGCTACGCGCCGACCGGTGGCAGTGTCGGCCCGCACCTCGACAACTACGATGTCTTCCTGCTGCAAGCCCAAGGTCAGCGTCACTGGCAGCTGGGCGGCATGCTGGGAGAAGATGCCGAGATCATCGACGGTATCGACCTGCGCATCCTCAGGCACTTCGAGGTCACGCCGGGCGATGACTGGGTGCTGGAGCCGGGCGACATGCTCTATGTCCCGCCGCGCCTGGCACACCACGGTGTCAGCCAGTCCGATGATTGCATGACCATCTCCGTCGGCTTCCGCGCGCCTTCTGCCGATGAAGTCATCACCTCCTACGCTGACTATCTAGGTGCCAGCCTGCCGGAATCGCTGCGCTATCGCGATGCTGGCATGGCGCCGGTCGCCGATGCTGGCGAGCTGGACGATGCAGCACTGGAGCGTGTGCGTGAGCTGCTGCTCAACACTCTCGACAACCCTGCCCAGCTGGCCCAGTGGTTCGGGCGCTACATGACCCAGCCCAAGTACCTTGAGCAGCTCGCCACGCGTGAACCAGCGCTCAAGCCGAAAGAGCTAGTGGAATATCTGGAAGACGAGGGTGTGCTAGTGCGTACCCTGGGTTCACGCTTCGCCTTCCGCCATGCAGACGACGGCAGCAGCACATTATTCGTTGATGGCGACGGTATTCCAGCCACTCAGGCGCTTGCCGAGACACTTTCCTCCGGTGAGAAGCTCACAGCGGTGTTGCTTGACTACACCACTGCCGACCTTGATCGAGCCGCCGTGGTCAGCCTGCTGACGGCATTGATCAATCGTGGCAGCCTGATACTGGAATGTGACCTGCAGGACGAAGAGGACTGAGTGCCATGAGTGATGCAATGATCAGTCTGGAGCGCGGCGACTGGCAGACCCTGTCCAGTGACGCCAGCGAGATTCGTCGCATCGTCTTCATCGAAGAGCAGCATGTCCCGCAGAGTGAGGAGTGGGACGGCCGCGACGATGATTGCGAACACTTCCTCGTGCGTCTCGAAGGCCGTGCAGTCGGCACTGCACGCCTGCTACCGGATGGCCATGTTGGCCGTGTTGCCGTGCTCTCTGAAGCCCGTGGCTTAGGCCTTGGCCAGCGGCTGATGGAAGCCTGTATCCATACAGCGTGTCAGCTTGGCCATGCCGAGGTTGTGCTCGATGCCCAGACCCACGCACTGGATTTTTATCAACGCCTGGGCTTCACGGCCTTCGGTGACGAGTTTATCGATGCCGGCATACCGCACCGCAGCATGCGCTTGATTCTGAACTGAATTTTAGCGCTGATTAGCAAAAAAACCGACTCCCTTGGGGGTCGGTTTTTTTGTGCCTTCAATAATCTTGTAGTCGAACTACAACGCAGTTCATGACCAAGTCATCATTCCATACTGCCCATGAACACTGGCATCATGGCGATATTGAAGCGAATTAAAACAACCGTTTCACTGTACGTTTTTCAGCAGCGTTGAAACCAGAATAAAACAAACGTTTTAATACGACCAAGGAATGAAAGACAACGGATGATTTCAGGCGGATGCTAGAGGCCAAGAATATTACGCTGCACTGCCGCATAACGTATCGCCTCGTTTGGCGCCGCGCCGTTCAGGAGACTCCCATGTCCAACACAGACTCACGAATGCAGGTCACATCGCTCGTTAGCATGGTTGGGCAGCCCGTAGATGCGGCACTGGCCGAGCAGTGGCAGTGCCCTGAAATACGCGCTCGTGTCATGAAACTGGTGCGGCCGATGCTGGATTTACTACCCCCGCAGTCGCCGGAGCCGATGGCAGCGCAGGCAAAGACAATCTGCCACCTGAGTCGCGACAAGCGCTGGCAGTTACCTGGGACTGACTGGCAGATCACCCAACGTATGCAGGGTTGGCATATGGCACGCCGCTCGGCAGCACAGCCTTCAACAACGCAACGTTCAACAGACATCGAGAAGAATGCAGAACAGCACACAGCACTGACACTCAATGGGCTGTCACATGACGTCGCAGGGATGAGCATCGGCAAACGCCCTCTCCCGCTGGCCTTTTGGACACTGGCCGCCGCGCGGCATCGCGGTGAACGTCATGCAGAACTCGCTATCGAGCAGATCAGCAGCGTGCGGGAAGCTCTGTGCTGGGGAGAGCTGATTGGGCGCCTTCGGGCACCGGATGGCCACCCTCCCCGAGTAGCACTCACCTTGAGTGATTGTGAGGTATCCACACTGGAAGCAAGCCTCTACTTCCTGCTGCCGTGGCTCGATAGCATCACACTAATACCAGCTACAGCGGCCGAAGCAGACTGCCTTGGCATACTCGAAGAACGCTTTCAACTGACTCCAGAGTCTGGAGAGAGAAAAGAGATGCACGACGTCATGTGCCGTTATGCCTGACGTTGAGTAAGGGAGAGAAAGCTCAATTTATAACAATAACTTAGAAATAAAATAACTCAGAAGTACTCAGTATCGATAGAAGTTAGCAAAGACACTACAAGAACAATCAATCGTGACCCGCAGCTATCGGCTGCCCTTGTCAGCAAAGCACCGCGACACCTTTCAAAAGACACAGATTGCAAAAGACACAGATTGCAAAAGACACAGACACGAAACAACAAACAGACACGACAAGCCAGGGGCCACGGCCCTACGACGAAGCCATCAGGAGATGCCATCATGAGTCAATCACGTGCCGATCAGATTGCCGCAATCGAAAAGGACTGGGCCGAGAATCCGCGTTGGAAGGACGTTACTCGCCCTTACTCCGCCGAAGATGTCGTGCGGCTGCGCGGTTCTGTACCTGAAGCTAATACCCTGGCGACTCGCGGTGCCGAAAAACTGTGGAGGCTGGTGAATGGTGATGCCAAGAAAGGCTACGTCAACTGCCTGGGCGCACTGACCGGTGGCCAAGCCATGCAACAGGTCAAGGCAGGTATCGAAGCTATCTACCTTTCCGGTTGGCAGGTTGCCGCTGATAACAACACCAGCGAAGCCATGTACCCCGATCAATCACTGTATCCGGTTGATTCCGTGCCTACTGTGGTCAAGCGCATCAACAACACCTTCCGTCGTGCTGACCAGATTCAGTGGCACAAGGGTGGCAACCCGGGCGATGCAGGCTTCGTCGATTACTTCGCGCCGATCGTGGCTGACGCTGAAGCAGGCTTCGGTGGTGTGCTGAACGGCTACGAGCTGATGACGGCGATGATTAGGGCTGGTGCCTCCGGCGTACATTTCGAAGATCAGCTGGCCTCAGTCAAGAAATGCGGCCACATGGGCGGCAAGGTATTGGTACCGACACAGGAAGCCGTGCAGAAGCTGGTCGCCGCGCGTCTCGCTGCTGACGTCGCCGGTGTGCCGACGCTGGTGATCGCGCGTACCGACGCCAACGCTGCCGACCTGATCACCTCTGACGTGGATGATTACGACAAGCCCTTCCTGACCGGTGAGCGCTCCAACGAAGGCTTCTACCGCGTCAATGCCGGTCTCGATCAGGCCATCTCTCGCGGACTGGCCTACGCCCCGTACTCTGACCTTATCTGGTGTGAAACTGCCAAGCCGGATCTTGAAGAAGCACGTCGATTCGCCGACGCGATCAAAAAGGAATACCCGGACCAGCTGCTGGCCTACAACTGCTCTCCTTCCTTCAACTGGAAGAAGAACCTCGACGACGCCACCATCGCCAAGTTCCAACAGGAACTGTCCGATATGGGCTACAAGTACCAATTCATCACGCTGGCCGGCATTCACAACATGTGGTTCGGCATGTTCGATCTCGCTTATGACTACGCACGTGGCGAAGGCATGAAGCACTATGTCGAGAAAGTGCAAGAAGCTGAATTCGCGGCCGCCGAGAAGGGCTACACCTTCGTGGCGCACCAGCAGGAAGTCGGTACCGGCTACTTCGATGACATGACCAACGTCATTCAGGGCGGCAACTCTTCTGTCACCGCACTGACAGGCTCTACTGAAGAAGATCAGTTTTAAACATCGCTGCACGCCAATGCTCCACAGAAGCCCGCTCACGCGGGCTTTTTCGTGTCAGCGAGATGCTCATTTTCAGTCGCGGCATGCAAGAGCCTAATAGCCGGATATCAGCGAGAATGTGCACACGAGGCAAGCGAGTATTTGCCAGGCAAGGCATGGGTACATGCAGCGCGACGCAGCAACCTCAAGAACGCGTCCTATCAGCGTTTCACAATAGGGAACCCGTCATGGACCGAGTGGTCTATACTGTTAGGAAACAGTGTTCTTGCACTGTCTGACGGTCAATGAATGACGTCAGTCCCGCGCGAGCACTCTGGCTGTCAATGGATGTGCCAGCCCAATACTCTCACCACCATCTCAAGCACATCATTTTTGCGAGGAGACATACCATGACCCTTACGCTTCCCTCACTTCGAAGCTCACGGCGCTGGCTACCCGTCATCGCTATCGGCGTGCTGACGCTGGGCGGCTGCGCCAATAGTGATGTCTATTCCGGCAATGTCTACTCCGGAGATCAGGCTAAACGCGCCCAATCCGTCAGCTACGGCACCATCACTTCGCTGCGCCCGGTACAGATTCAGGCTACCGATGAAGGCAGCGGTGTACTCGGTGGCTTGGGTGGCGCAGTGATCGGCGGCTTGCTTGGTAGCCAGATAGGTGGCGGCTCTGGTCGTACTATCGCGGCTGCAGCCGGCGCCATCGGCGGTAGCGTCGCTGGTAAATCGATCGCCGACAATGTGGATCAAGTCGACGCCTACGAGATCGAAGTCCGCCGTGATGCAGGCGACAGTCTCATCGTTGTTCAAAAGGCCGATACCGCCTTCTCCGTCGGCCAGCGTGTCCGCCTGGTCGGCTACGGCGCCAACCTGAGTGTCGCACCTTATTGAATGAAGTAGTACAGACTGCCATCTCAATCGAGATGGCAGCACTGGATATCACATTATGGCAATAAAGATTCATACTTTTTCGGTAATAAGGAAAGCTCTCCCCATCCTAGATCTTCAATACAAAGACCGAGGCCACTAGCAGTAACCTTCCCAAACATTAGAATAATTCTGCCAGTAGAGTCATCACTTATACCTTTCTCCTCCTGAAAACTACTCTTGAGCTTTAAGCAAAAGTCTACTGACTCTCTTCTTTTTAAATCTCGCGTATACTCGAAATAGGTCATACGGTAGTTATAAGAATGCATACCCATATTTTTAGAGCTTATCACTTTACCATAATATAGCTTTGGGATTTCATCTTCAGAATCAACCACATCAACATTAATTAAAATATCCTGTAGTTGTACAGCATATTGAAAGCCAGGAAGAAAGAAGTATTTTATTAAGTTTTCCTCAAAATTAGTACATATACCACGAATCGTTTTAATTTTACTTGGTAGATTTAAAACCTGACCATTATGTCTTCCAATGGGAACAGCTGATAGAGGACCATTTCTATCTTCCACCGCACTGCCTTCATATTCACCGCTCTCAACATTTAGAGAGTCTGGCTGCTCTTTTAAAAAACTTGAAACTATTACTAATTCTTTATTCTCGATTGCTCTATTTGCTTCTTCCTCAGTATCATATAACTTACCCTGCTTTGGCTTTGAACGAAGATTACAGTCTAATCTCTCTCCTTTTATATGAAAAAAACATGCAGCCCGGCCATTCGAAAAATAGTTTTTCTCAGCTGGAGATTTTGCTAATCTCCCTAAACAACTAGGACACAATATTTTTCCTTTCATGTGAATAGAAAAATCTCTCACCAGAATTTTTTCAGATTTTTCGTGAATAAAATTATTACTAACGCCTGCTAAATCACCATTATAATACAATGCATATTTTATCCTGCTAATCATATCCACCTCTATTATTAATAAAGTAGAGTGACATCTTAAAAATATAAAATGTAATGCGTACGCATATAACAATTATAATCAACCATATCATTACATCTAAAGTATTAAAAACATCGTTTTATAAGCCAATTATTATATATTGGCTTATGTTTTTTAATTAGCCTCCTATGCAAATGCATTTTTTTGTGCAAGGTTATACACCTACGGCTTTACTAGACTCTGTGTACAACTTTCCGCCCTAGGAGTTGCCATGCGTCCCACTGCTGTCTGTGCTTTGCTCTCGTCATCGTCGGTCACCTGCCCTGCTTCGGGTAACGATAGTGCTACTTCATCCGCTGCTGGCGCTTCGTCGTGCTCGCTCCCTCTTGGTTTATCCGCTACCCATGCATTGAGCCCTGTCTCGCAACTGCCTTTCACAACCCGTCAGCTGGTATTGGCGTTGGTGATGTTGGGTGCAGTGGCGCTGGCCCCCATCGTGGAGGCTGCGGATTCCGAGACACATTCCGGCGGCGTGCTGTCATTCAAGTTGGAAAACGACATTCTCTCCAGTGGCGATGACGGGCACTACACCAATGGCTTTGCGCTGAGTTACACCTTCGAGACACCACATCAGCACTGGTCACGCTCACTGGCAGATTGGGTGCCAGGCTTTAGCGCAGCCCGTTTGGATGCCACTGCCTATCGATTTGGTCAGCAGATTTACACGCCGACCAATATCGATCGCAAGCAACCCGATAGTGATGATCGGCCTTATGCGGGCTACCTGTTCGGTGGTGTATCGCTATTTGCAGAAGAGAGTGGGCAGAAAGGAGAAAATAGATGGCGGCGTGTCGACACCTTCAATCTTGATCTAGGCATTGTTGGCCCGGCATCTGGCGCGAAAAGCACTCAGCAAGCTGCCCATAACATCACTGGCAGCGATGACCCTGAGGGGTGGGACCATCAGTTGAATAACGAACCAGTGGTCAATGCCGGCTGGCAGACACAGTTATGGCTACCCGCCCAGATGGGGAGTCTGGAAATGGAGTACGGCCCATCAGCCTCCGCTGCGCTGGGGAATCTATACACCTATGCCGGTGTGGGGGGAGGTATCCGCATTGGTCAGGGGCTATCACGCAGCTATGGCATTCCAACGGTGGCGCCATCCCAGAGTGGCCGCCAGTATTTCGTGCCTGATGGTGATTTCGCCTGGTACCTGTTTGCCAATCTCGAAGGACGTGCCGTAGCACGCAATATGTTGTTGGATGGCAATAGCTTCGAGGACAGTGCGTCGGTAGACCGTCGCCCGCTGGTGGGAGATATACAGCTAGGCTTTGCGCTGAGCTGGCAACGCTGGCAACTGGCCTTCGTCAATGTCTGGCGTACGCATGAATTCGAAACTCAGCGTGAGAGCGATCAGTTCGGCTCGCTGACACTTTCCACCTGGCTCTAGGGCGCGCGGCGTCAGATACAGCACTGAACCGCCACTCCGATACCAGCAAGCCAGAAACGCAACAGGCCGAGCATTTGCCCGGCCTGTTGCGTTTCAGGTGCACACCTTATACAGCGTGCGTCAGCATAAAATCAGTGCATCTTGACCTTGCTCATGCCCCAGCAGATCAGCTTGCCACCAATGACGACAATCAGCGTCAGCATGATCAGCGCCATCAGCATGGAGATAGGATTGACGATGAAGGTAGCGCCCAATACGGCCAGCGCCCCGCCCCAGACGTAACGGTCACCGTTATCGATACTGAGGGCTTCGGGCAGAATACGCTTGACGGTGGCACCTAGCGAGCCGTCCCAGCGGTTCAAGCACAGCATGAAGATCGCAGCGAAGCTCACCAGCCAGATCAATGTCACGGTCATCGAAATTCTCTCCTGAAAATAGGGGTCGCATGGAGCATGTGATTGCCATTCCCCGTCAGTGGCCACGGGGCAGAACATGCGGAGCGAGAGTTGTCATTGACATCTCGCGTCAGAAATCCGCGATGTCCGAGTAGGCAGAGTAACCACACCCCGATGCCCTCGCAAGCCGGCGCGCAAAACCTTCCCACGCGGATAGACACAAGACCCTGATGCGGTAGGCAGATTACCTGCCCAGAAATACCGCATCGTCTGTCGTATCAGTGCATTTCACCTCCACTGACATGCGCCGACTGGATGCTCTGCACCGCGCACAAGAAAAATTCCACGTTCAGGGTTGAAAAGTACGCTTGCGAGCGTCACCTACTATTTCAAGACAAGATATCGTGCGCTGGACCGCCCTCGTGGTGGTGTTATCAGCGGGCCGGAAGCCACGTGATACGCGGGTTTTTTCCGCCATCCCCCCTGACAGTCACCTCAGGGGCACGCTATTATTAACGTTCATATACCTATCGAAAGGCCCCTAACCATGCAAATCGCCCAGAATGCTGTTGTCTCTTTCCACTACACCCTCACCAACAATGAAGGGGAAGTGCTGGACACCTCTGAAGGCCGTGAGCCGCTAGCTTACATCCACGGCGCCGGCAACATCGTTCCGGGCCTCGAGAAAGAACTCGACGGCAAGAAGTCCGGTGACGAGCTGAAAGTCGCTGTGACTCCGGAAGAAGGTTACGGTGAAGTCCAGGAAGCACTGGTCCAGGAAGTGCCGCGTGATGCATTCCAAGGTGTCGAAGACATCGAAGCAGGCATGCAGTTCCAGGCTCAGACCCAGGGCGGCCCGCTGATGGTCACCGTCACCAAGGTTGAAGGCGATACTGTTGTTGTCGATGGCAACCACCCGCTCGCTGGCGAAACCCTGAACTTCGACGTCCAGATCACCGAAGTGCGTGAAGCTTCTTCCGAAGAACTGGAACACGGTCACGTTCACGGTGAAGGCGGCGTGGAGCACTAAGCTCCGCCTCCTCCCTCGCGAGATGACACTGTCGTCTCGCGGGTGCTTCATACAGCGAGTGTGAAGCCTGAACCGAAAGCCCCGCCACTGAGCAATCAGTCGCGGGGCTTTTTTGTGTCTATCTATTTATTCTCAACCGATTGACCGACTAGCCATTGCACTGCGGCGGTGTCGCATCGCTTGAGAGGCTGAGGCCACGAAAATACGCTGTGGCATCCCCCCCTGCATTATCGCCATCTGCCATCAAGGCAAGTCCGGCAATCTCGCTCGGCTTGCTACCAAACAGACGCGAATAGTCAGCACGCAGATCGCGGACCTCTGGCACCCACTGCCCCACCTTGTCTGCCCCCGACTCTACCGCCAGCAAAACGGCGCGGTCAGTAAAGGCATTGTCCCAATGACTGTCCTTGGGCTCGTTGCTGGACCAGACGTAATTGATCGCCTCGACCTGCCACGGCAGGATGCCGGTCTTGTTGACCACGTACAGGCGCGCCGGATAGTCGTCACCATTCTTGGTTTTCTCATCCAGTGCCGGATAGATGCTTTCCACCTGCCAGCACCACTTCAGATAGGGCGTATCATCCAGAGAAATATCTTCTTCAAGAAAGCGTGCCGAGGCCTGGCCTTGAGCCTTGGCTTCCAGAGCAGGAGCCCCGTCACGCTCGACCACACGATACGCGGTATGACCTTCGAAGGTCTTCTCTCCCCACGCCAGAATCTGCGCGGGCGTGTAAACCTTGTCAGCAGCAGTGGCAACAGGGGACAACGACGCAGCCATCAGACCACCAGCGAGCAGCAGAGCAGTCGGCACTGAGCCATGAGACACCGAGATGGCAGAGCTAAGACGAGTAATCAGCGACATGGACAGACTCCGTAAAGACAGCAGGCGAAGGCATTGGCGCCGGCCGTGATGAATGCGATTCCACCGTCAGGCGAAGACCATGTTTCAGTCTTGCGCCCGCAAGGTGACATACCCTCCCCATACGCGCGTTAGCGTGGTCAGGATGCAAGCTGCGGCAAATATCCACGCCAGTAGTGCGAAGTGATGAGGCATCAAACAGACCAAGACGAAGAAGCCGATGGTTTCAGTGCCTTCGGTCAGACCGTCCAGATAGTAGAAGGCCTTGCGGGTGAAATTTGGCCGCTCTATCTGGTGCTTGGCCGCCATGATGGCAAAGGCCAGAAAGCTGGAACCCGTGCCAACAAACGCAAACAACAACACTACCGCGGCCATTGCATTGGCGGTGGGATCAGCCAGCGCAAAACCGACGACCACACCGGCGTAGAACAGGAAATCGAGACAGATATCCAGGAAACCACCGGCATCAGAGCTCAATCCGGCATGACGCGCCAGCGCACCATCCAGCCCATCCACCACGCGATTGATCAGGATAGTGATCAGTGCCAGCCCGAAATGTCCGAAGGCGAGCAGCGGCAAAGCAGTGATGCCGATCACGAAGCCGGCAATCGTCAGCTGGTCAGGGTGCAGACCGCGCGCTGCCGCGCTACGCGCCAGACGTTTCAATGGCGGCTGTACCCAGCGTGAGGTCCACTTATCCAGCATGCTCCGCTCCCATGTTAGTGAATCGATGAATCTGACAATGGATCATTGGCGGATCAGGTCTTTGCACCACGTCGTTGTGCAATACAGGGGGCTGCACCACGTCAGCCACGTGTCGGTGTCACGGCGCGGCCTGCGGGCACCCAGCGCGCCAGTAAGAAGATCAACAACGGCAAGCAAGCTTGCAGGCAGGCAGCGACTGCCGTCAGACGAGGATCAGCGCCTGTCGCCAATGCCAACGTCTCGGTAGTCAGTGTCGGGACGCGTCCACCGCCTAGCACCACTGTGGGTACGTACTGGGCAATGCTGACGGCGAAGGCAACGGCCCAACTGATTGCCAATGGCCGCAGCATCAAGCGCAGGCGAATGCCGATCAGGACCTCAAGTCGCGAACTGCCCAACAGGCGCGCTGCCTGCTCCAACCGAACATCAAAGCGTGCCCATGGACCCGCCAGCGTCAGCCAGGCATAGGGCAGCGCAAATAGCAGGTGACCGATCACCACGCCCGGCCAGCCGGGGTTAGCCCCCAGACTCAACCAACCGACCTGAAACCCGAACAGAAAGCTTGCCTGCGGCAATAGCAGCGGCAGATAGAGGCAGACGATAAAGCCACGCAAGCGCCCGCTCTCCCGTTCACGCTCGAATACCGCGATACTGAGAATGACGGACAAGGTGGCGACCAGAACTGCCAGCCACAGACTATTGGTGAAAGCATCGCCCAGCCCAGCCAGGGCCTGCTGCCAGCTCTCCAGCCCCCAGCGAGTAGGTAGCAGTGATGGAAAGAACCAGACTCTGGCCAGCGATTGCAGTGCAATCACCGCAAAGGCCAGCAGCGATATCGCCGTCACGATGCCCAGCATCACGCGAATTGCGCGCCCAATACTGTCTAGGCGTGCTGAACCGGATGAACCAGGTACGTCAGGCATCCCAGGTGGGGGGGTATTCAGCGTCCAGTCACGATGCCAATTCAGCAGCTGACGCCCTAGCGCGGCCCCCAGGGCCATCGTCACAATTACCAACAGCGCCAAGACGAGCGCACCAACACTAGCTGGCAAGCGCGCGGTCGGATCACTGTCGCGCCATAGCTCTACCAAGCGCACTGCCAGTGTCGGGGTACGCGTTGGGCCAAGCACTTGCGCGACATCCACTACCGCCAGCGAATAGGCCAGTACCGCGCCGATAGGCAAGGCAATCGCACGCATGACTTGGGGCATGAGGATGCGCCAGCGCAGCTGCGGGAGACTGTAACCGAGCGCCTGACCAGCCTGCATCTGAGCCGTTACCGGCAAGCGTGACAGCGTCGTCTGGGCCATCAGCATCAGAAATGGGGCTTCTTTCAAGGCCAACCCGATCGCCAGCGTAATGCCGTGAGCATCGGGGAGTGGGAATTGAGGGGGTACCAGCACCTCGAAGGGTGCCAGCAACAAGCGCATCAGTACGCCACTCGGCGCAGCCAGCCACAGCAAGCCCAGCGCCAGCGCCAAGTGCGGCATTGCCAACACCGGTGCCAACAGTCGTTCGAGTCGCTCTCCAAAGGGCGTACCCGCAGCAGCGGATAGCCACCCCAGCGTCAGCAATATCGCCAGCAGGGTTCCGCCGATTCCGCTGATCAATGTCAGGCGAAAACCATCAGCCAAGCCAGGCAAAGCCCACCATCGCTGCCAGGCAACGCCGGAAATATTCTCGAACCCAAGCGTCGGCCATAGACCAAAGGCAGGCGCGACCAATCCGGCCAACCCCAATGCCGTGGGACCGAGCAGCAGCAGCAGTACCAGCCAGCGCAGTACGCGGGCCGGTGTCAGCGATAGCGATGCTGTACCGGACTCAGCGCGTCGCCTGCCGGTAATCAGCTGTATCAGTTGCGATAGCGTCGCGCCCACTCGGCCTCCAGCGCATCAGTCCAGCTGGGGTGAGGTTCACTCAATGGCGTGCCTAGTGCCTCGGGGCTCATGCTACCCGGCAGGCTGGGCAGTTCATCGAAGGCCATGCGCTGCTCAGCAGGCAGGCGCGCGACATCAAGCACCGTTTCATCACCCCAGCGCGCAGGATCAGCCTTGGCGGCTTGCGCAGATGCAGACATCAGTTGATTGATCCATACCAGCGCTGCTGCCTTGTGCTGCGCCGTAGCCGGAATCGCCAGGTAGTGCACATTCCCCAAGGTGCCGCCGTCGTGGATGTAGGGCTCTACTGTGGGCGGCAAGCGTCCTTCCTTGCGACCATTGGCGACTTCTTGCGGCACGAAGCTCAGTGCGACCCACACACTGCGCTGTGCGAGCAGTTTCATTTGCTCTTCGGCACCGGCTGGCTGGCGCTCGCCCTGTGCCCACATCAATGGATGCAAGGCATCTAGATACTTCCACAGCGGCGCAGTGATATGCGCAAACTGCGCATCGTCTGTCACAGATGTGATCAGAACATCACGCTGCCCAGCGGGCATCAACTCAATCAATGCCTGCTTGAGAAAGGTAGTGCCATGAAAACTGGGTGGCTGTGGGTAAGTCACACGTCCCGGGTTCGCGCGCGCCACCTCCAGCAGTGCCGACATGGAACGCGGCGGCGTTTCCAACAGAGCCGTGTCATACATGAAAATCAGCTGGGCACGGCCCCATGGCGCCTCCATGCCGTCTGTTGCTAGCCCAAAATCACGCGCCCCGATCTCTTCCAACAGATATTCGCTGTTAGGCAAGCGGGAGACGAAAGGCCCCCACATCAACTCGGCCTGCTTCAAGGCACGGAAGTTCTCACCGTTGATCCAGATGGCATCAATGCTGCCGTCGCTACGGCCTGCGGCCTTCTCAGCCAGCAGGGTCGAGACGCTTTCAGCGGTATCGGCAATCTTGATGTGCCTAACTTCAATCCCATGATGTTTGGCCGCAATCTCAGCCTGATCCCGCAGATAAGAATTGGTCGCCTGACTACCGCCCCACGCATGGAAATCGATGCGTTGGCCACGAGCCTTTTCCGTGATGGCATTCCATTCCAGCGCAGCCAGTGCAGGTACCGCTTTTCCCTTGCCCGCATCACTGGCGTATGCAATTGAAGCGGCCCAAGGGCTCACGCTCGCTCCCGCGATCAGTAACAGCGACCCACCCATCAGCGCCAACACACGACGGCGGTCCGGCAAATGGTCAGTCTTCATGAGAGGTGTCTCCGGCAGGAAAATGCCGCGACCCTGAACAATCAGGCCGCGGCATTGTGTTATGGATTACTGCTTATCCGTCACCGAGGTATCAGAAGACGACGGTGCCTCAGCTGCGCCAGAAGCAGCCGGTGCAGTGAGCGTCTTGGTGGGCTCGAAGCGCCCATTGCGTCGCCAGGTGAAGTAACGATCCAGCACCTTGAGAACACCCTCGGGCTTATGAGCATTCTTCCACATACCTGCGGCGGCCTTGTTGGCCTCCGAGAGCGTCGGATACGGGTGGATGGTGGACAACACCTTGTTGAGACCGATGTTGTTCTTCATCGCCATGGTGAATTCTGCCAGCCACTCGCCAGCGGACGCGCCGACCAGCGTGACGCCAAGAATGCGATCGCGGCCCTTCTCGGTCAGCACCTTGACGAAGCCTTCGGTCGCACGCTCAGCCAGCGCACGGTCGCTCTCGCCCATCTCGTAATGCGTCACTTCGTACTCATAACCCTGCGCAATGGCCTCGCTTTCATTGAGGCCAACACGTGCAACTTCTGGCTCGGTGTAGGTCACCATCGGCATGATGCGATAGTCGACCTTGAAGGTCTTCAGACCACCAAACAACGCATTGACTGCCGCGTGCCACGCCTGATGACCAGCAGCGTGAGTGAACTGATATGGGCCAGCCACATCACCACAGGCCCAGATGTTCGGCTGCAATGTCTGCAGGGATTCAGAGACATCAATGGTGCCGCGCTCGGAGACTGCGATACCCAGTGCTTCAAGGCCAAAGCCTTCAACATTGGCTTCACGACCGATAGCGACCAGCAGTTCATCGAACTCGACCCAGCTTTCCTCACCCTCGGGAGAGCTGACGACCAGATGACGCATCGGCT
The DNA here is from genome assembly GCF_002213105.1 of Cobetia sp. QF-1. NCBI lineage: Bacteria > Pseudomonadati > Pseudomonadota > Gammaproteobacteria > Oceanospirillales > Halomonadaceae > Cobetia > Cobetia sp. QF-1. The sequence continues at coordinate 187,650 of NZ_NBVS01000002.1, read as the reverse complement.
GGCTGTCTTTGCCGGTCAATACTTCAATGCGTGTAGCGGTAGAGTTAACGCGCAGATCAACACCTTCACCGGCCAGTTGCTCATGCATCAGCGCGCTGACGTCTTCGTCCTCACGCGGCATCACACGAGGTGCGCCTTCGATGATGGTGACGTGGCTGCCGAGACGCGCAAAGCTCTGACCCAATTCCATGCCGATCGGGCCGGAACCCAGCACTACCAGACGCTTGGGCTGTACTTTCAGGTCCCACAGGTTATCGGAAGTCAGCGGAGTGATCAGATCAATCCCCGGAATAGCCGGCACACGTGGACGTGCACCGGTAGCGATCACGATGTTACGTGTTGTCATCACACGACCATCGACCACGACTTCCCAAGGGGTCTGCAGCATGGCTTGGCCGGTATGCACTTCAACGCCCAGGCTTTCATAACGTTCGATGCTGTCATGCGGCTCAACACTTTTCACCACGTCATGCACGTGGCCCATCACCTTGGAAAAATCGATTTCCGGTTCATTGGCCTTGATACCAAAGCGCTCGGAGTGGCGAATTTCATGGGCAGCACGACCCGCACGAATCAATGCCTTGGAAGGGACACAGCCCGTATTGAGGCAATCCCCCCCCATCTTGTGGCGCTCGATCAGCGCCACTCGCGCATTGACCGCAGAAGCGATGTAGCTGGTAACCAGACCGGCAGAACCGGCGCCGATCACGACCATGTCATAGTCAAAGGTCTTCGGCTTGGTGAAACCCGCCTGCTGCTTGCGCTTGCGCATCAAACCGACGATACGATTGGCAATCAACGGGAATAGGCCCAAGGCGATGAACGAGGCGATCAGCCCCGGCGACAGAATGTCAGACAACGATTCCAGCTGGCCCAGTTCACGCCCAGCGTTCACGTAAATGGCGGTACCGGCCAGCATGCCCAGCTGGCTGGCAACATAGAAGGTGACCACGCGCATGCGGGTCAGACCCATCACCAGATTAACGACGAAGAACGGGAATACCGGTACCAGACGCAGGGTAAACAGATAAAAGCCGCCTTCACGCTCGACGCCGCGATTGAGGGATTCCAGCTGACGACGGAAGCGCTTCTCGATGCTCTCACGCAACAGTGTACGAGAGATCAGGAAAGCCAACGTGGCACCGATCGTGCTGGCAAAGGAGATCAACAACAGACCCCAGCCAAAGCCGAACAGCGCGCCGCCAAGCAGTGTCAGCAATGCCGCACCGGGCAGTGATAGCGCTGCCATGGTGATATAAACCGCAAAGAAACCGCCTGCGACCAGCAGTGGTGATTCATCAAAGAGTACCTGGAAGTCCGCCTGCTGAGCCTTGAGACTCTGTAGAGTGAAGTACTCCTGCGCACCACTGGCAAAGAAAATGACGATGGCAGCGATGATCGCTACCAGTAATAAAAGCTTGGGCTTGTTCACTCGCGATATCCTTGTACGGTTCCTGTCGAGCATGTGGTGACATGCCGGCGGCTATCTTGATCCTTGATTACGTAAGCCAAGGCCTATCGGATGCAGTTCTTTTCTTTTAAAGCCACGATCTTGTCGCCATAAGACGCACCTTGAGGCATGGCATACCCGCTATATCGGCCTATCTACCCTAACAGTTCGTTCCATCAGGCGGAGGAAACTACTCCCATAGAGTGGCATCCGGATCTCATCAGAGTGCGTAGAAACATTGAGAGATGTCATGTTCCATCTCACGATACTCTATGAGAATTCGACTTATCGTATCCATTTCACTCCTGCCACAGCACAACTGTCACAGGGGTGGTGTCACAAGCTCAGGCGACAATGGCAGGCCACAATCGTGTGGCCACCAGCCTTGCCTCGGAGGCAACAATGACTCGACACACAACTCTTCCTATCCGATCGCTGCGCCGTGCGCTGAACGTGTTGGGTCTATGCACCGGCCTGCTACTGGCGGGACATGCCAGCGCCTTCGAGCCGACACAGGCACCTCAGGGGGTTGGTGATGGTGTCAAGCCCGGCCAGGAGGTGGCTATCTTTGCCGGTGGCTGTTTCTGGTGCATGGAAGGTCCTTTCGACAAGCTGCAAGGGGTGGTTTCCACTACCTCCGGCTACACCGCAGGTGAAACGGACAATCCGACCTACAAGGAAGTGTCTGCCGGCGGCACAGGTCATACCGAAGCGGTCAAGGTCGTATTTGATCCCGAGCAGGTCAGCTATGCCGCCCTGCTGGACGTGTTCTGGCACAACATTGACCCTGTCGCTGTCGATCGTCAGTTCTGTGATGCTGGCACTCAGTACCGCAGCGGTATTTACACATTGGATGACGCGCAACGCAAAGCTGCTGACGCCAGCCGCGCAGCCTTGAAAGACAAGTTCCCGCAGGGGATAGCGACCGAGATTGAAGCGGCTGGCCCTTATTATGCCGCCGAGAAATATCATCAGGATTTCTACAAGAAGAATCCGGTACGCTACCGCTTCTATCGCTCGGGCTGTGGTCGTGATGACCGTCTCGAGGAAATCTGGGGCGATGATGCACCTGCACACTAGAACTAGAGCTTGAGCTTGAGATTGAGCTTCACGACTTCCGGGGTACGCACCTCTGAGTCATAAGGCTATTTAGCTTCTTGATACAAAAACGGCTCGCCAAATGGCGAGCCGTTTTGTTTGCGCTGACTCAGCCCGATGACTGAGTCGTGGCGACGCTTCGCCAACAATAAACTGCCAGCCCGAGCGTTATCAGCAACACCAGCACTCCACCGACAACGACCCCTGGCCAGCCAGCCGCTTGCCAGAAGGGTTCTAGCCAGAAGCCGCCAAGACTTGCCCCAAGATAATATGCCGTTAGATACAGTGCACTGGCACTCGCCCGCGCTCCCTCTGCATTACGCCCGACCCATGCTGAGGCGGTGGCATGCGCCAAAAAGAATCCAAAGGCATTGATGCTCAGCCCGATCATCATGCTGATCAGCGAGTGACTCAACGTCAGTAACGTGCCGACGATCAACAGACTGGTGCCCAGCATCATGGTCAGCGCCTGCCCCGTGCGGTGCATTGCTGCCAAGCTCTGTTCACTGTTCTGTTCACTGCTCTGCTCGCCTTCCTGCTGATTCCCCTTTACACCGCCTTTCTCTCGGTCTTTCACACCATCTCGCCATGCCTGCTGCAGGCGAGCCAGTCGTTGCGCCAACTTTCCAGATTGTGACGCACCGAAGGTGCCGGCCAGATAGGTCAAGAACAACAGGCCCAACCACTGACTACCAAGCGACCACGGCACGGCACTAAGCCGGAAAGTCATGTAACTGTACAGATTGACGAAGATGAAGAAATTCAGACCACCGAACAGAAAAACCGGCCACAGTCGCGGATTACGCAGGTGACGGCCCAGCCCTGCCAGCATGCTGGCCAGGTTAAGTGGCTGAGCCACGAAACGTCGCTGACGTGGTAGCCACTGCCATAGCGCACCTAACGCTAGCAGACTGAACACTCCGACGACGGCAAAACTGGCCTGCCATCCCCAGTGCTCCGCCACGAAGCCACCGGCTACACGTCCGGTGATACCGCCTAGCGAGTTGGCGCTGATATAAAGCCCCACGGCCGCCATCAGCGCGGGCTGCTCCATCTCGTCGCTCATGTAGGCCACCGCTACCGCGGGCAGCCCGCCAAGCAAGAAGCCCTGCAACGCACGCACGGTCAACAATGACCAGAAACCATCGGCCAATAGCGCAAGGCCCGAACAGGCAACACCACCGGCCAACGTCCACAGCAGGATGCGCCGTCGCCCCAGCGCATCAGATAACGGACCAAACACCAATAACGCCACTGCCAGCATCAGAGTACTGACAGAGAGCGTCAGACTGGCCTGAAGCGAGCTAAGCCTTAGATCACTCGCCAATAGCGGCAGTATCGGCTGCACAAGATAGAGATTGATAAAGACCAGAAAGGAGCCAAGGCACAGCGCTTGCGTCATGCGCCGCCAATCACGCCCATAAGCTTTTATCGCATCGGGCAGCGGAGCGTCATGCTCCGCCAGTGACGTTACAGCAAGGGGAGATGCCATCAGGTACCTGCGAACAGAATTATCATGGGGAATGCAGCCAGTCTGACGCTCCCGTTATCATCAGTAAAATAGCTCGACATGATACCGCCCATCAGCAAAAGTGATGACTGGCCAACTTATGGATATATCCCTCATGAAACTGCCTTTCGATTTGCGTGCTCTCGAACTATTTGTCAGCGTCATCGAGCACGGCAGCTTCACAGCGGCGGCTCAATCCCTGAATCTCGCCCAGTCTGCGGTCAGCCAATCAATAGCGGGATTAGAGACACGGCTAGGCAAACCGTTACTTGTGCGAGGATCGCGTGGCCTACGCCTGACACCAGCGGGAGACACGCTGCTGGAACATGCCAAGCCACTATTGGAACAAGCACAGAGAGCAGCCCTGGCGATGGCCGAGCTTGATGGCATCGTAAAAGGTGAAGTCCGTATCGGCGTCTCTTCGATGCTGGGCTCCTACTACTTCCCGCCATTGCTGATGGCCTTCAAGGCGCGCTACCCGGACCTCAAGCTCAGCGTCATCGAGGGCGGCACCTTGAGACTGCGTCAGATGATCGACAGTGGTGAGTTGGACCTTGGCGTTGTCGTCGAAGAACAGGCAGGTGCAGAGACAACGGGGTTAGTCAGCCGACACTTCCTACGCGAAGAAATGGTGGTCTGTCTCTCCAATGACCATCCGCTCGCCAAGCGCCACCAGATAAGCGTCGAGGAATTCTTTGCTGAGGAGCTGGTTGTATTCAAGCGCGGCTACTTTCACCGAGACTTCGTTGAACGACTGGCCAGCCAGCATGGACTGACCGCCAGCATTGGCTTCGAATCCAACCTGATTGCGCTGAACAAGGCCATTGTCGCTCGAGGGTTCGGTATCACCACCTTCCTGAAGCGCGTGGTGGAGGATGATCGCGAGGCAAACAACCTTACCGCCATTTCCTTTAGTCAGCCGGCCTGGCTGGAGCTGTCACTGGCTTGGCGTCAGGAACGTGGACTGTCACGGGCTGAACAGGCCTTCGTCGATTTCGTGATCGAGCATTCTTCCGACAATCATCAAAACTACCGCTCATAAAACAAGAACACCCGGCCGAGGCCGGGTGTTCTTGTTTAGCATTAGCGCGATTGGCTTATTGCGTTACTGACTCCGCATCGCCAGTTTCATCTGCATCGCTTCATACGGCATCGGACGGCGTGATTGCCAGTAATGCTGCGCCCAATAGACATTGTCCAGCCGCGATAGCTTCACGCCACGTGAGGTGGAAGCATGCAGGAAGTAGCCATTGCCGACATAGACACCGACGTGGTTATAGCGACGCGAAGGACGGAAGAACACCAGGTCACCCGGCTTCAGCTGCGACTTGTCGATACGCTTGCCACGCTTTACCTGCTGTGTGGTGGTACGCGGTAGCTCAATGCCAAAACCATCACTGAATACATGTTGCATCAACGCCGAGCAATCAATGCCGCCAGTGTTGGTACCTCCCAGTCGATAAGGAGTCCCCGCCCAGCGGTCATGCTCATCCATCAGGACTTCGCGAATGCTGGGCCCTGAATACGACGCGAACTGCGAGTCCTCGGCACTCTGCTGCTCCCCTCCCTGCTGCCGATAGCGCTTTAGCTTGGGCAGTTCCGGCAGATCAACGTCGTAATAAGCCATATCACTGGGTGGGGTCGAATTGCTTGCACACCCCGCCATACCCAACGGCAGTATCAAAAAGCAGCACAATAACGCATGGCGCATCCAGCATTCCTCGTCGTGGGCCCGGCACTGTAATGATGACGGTAGTCAGTGCTTGCGGACGGCGATAACAGATGGTGCATGACAAAAACGTAAAGCAGGCAAGTACTCCATTGTGGTGGAACATCTGCCTGCCTAAAATGCGAATCAAAAAACCAGCGACACACCTTACCTCTGGCATGACAACGAAAGGTCGTTCGCACGATGGTAGTGCATGTTTACGCAATCCGTATGCCATTGCCTGCAATGATAGACTAAAGCATCAGGCAAAATCTCATCGAGGGGACTGTCTATCCCCTCGAATGCATTTCATGGATCACTGGCAGCTGAACCAACTGCCCATGCCAATAAGCATCAACCCATCAGGCTCAATGCAACGTACGGGCATCACCGCTCAGGATATCCAAATGCAGTGCAGGCCAGTGACCAGGCCGAGCACCCGGGAAATCGAGACTCGACCATGCACCCGCCAACGGCGGTGCAGCGGTCAGCCACTGAATCAAAGCATCACGGAAGCCGCGCAGGAAGCTGTCACGCTGGTCGGTATCCCCCATGAAGAAGGCATAGCCAGCGAACAGGCCACGTGCGTATTCCTTCCAGCTACCGTAGTGATCACGCGCCATGTCGTAGGCAGTGTCGAGATATGCCGTGAAGGCAACTTCGTCCAGCCATCCCAACTGACGACCTGCAATCGCGAGATCAACCATCTGAGCGATATCCCACGCGGCCATATCCAGTTCGTTGCAACGCGCTTCATTGTCTCTGACCCGCCGCAGACGATCCAGATGGACCTGCTCGTCATCGCCTCTCTCGGCGCTTTCAAGCACCGCAATCTCATTATCGAGGCGCGAGCGGTTAAGCGTGTAAGGCCCGTAATTGATCAGATATTCGTCACGATCACCGGCATCACGCAGGAAATCGAGAAAGCCCGTCAACATCTCCGCATTGCCGAGACCATAGTGACCTTCCAACCAGCCGCTAAGTTCCTCGATACCGCGCCCATACTCCACCATCGGCTCACCCCAGCAGGGTGTATTGAGCGGCCCGCTGAGTGCCAGGGAGGTAAAGCGGTCGAGACTCGGGCGTAGCCCTGGCTCCTCCCATGCACGCGGATGCCAGTCGAGCCAATGGAACAGGCTACCGGGGTCCTCGAGGTGCCAACGGATCTCATTGGCGAGCGGATGATCCTCAAGTTCTGGCACCGCCGACTCCCATACTGCCCAGGCCTCCAGCAGGCGCCGCGCATCTGGGTAGAAGCGACACAGCACACTGCGCAGGCGCTCGGCACACTCAGCCAGCTCCTCGACGACAAAGTCAGTCGTGTCCTGCACCATCAACAGATAAAAGGCGTATTTCTCCGCCATCACGATGGTGGCCGGATGGCGGTGGCATATCGCGAGTCGCTGACGGCGCTCAAGCTCAACACTGTCAGCACGGCCAAACGGTGTCTGAGCATCAGGCAAGGCACCACGTGCGGCATCTGCCGCCAGCTGATTAAGATGGTGTGCCTGCGCAGGTAGCCAAAAGCGCGCCATGCCCTGCGCGCCATCACGGGTGTCCAGTGCCAGTGTCTCATTGAGATATTGGCGAGCTTCTTCGCGGCGAGGCTCGTCAATATCAGACGACAATCCCTGACGATACAGAATATCGGGCTCACGGATACTGGCGATGGCCAGCACCCAGTGGCGACTATCACTACGCCAGCGACGGATCGCTGTCCGTGAACGCTCACGCAGGTGATCAGGCAGCAGTGCATGCAGCTGACAGCGCAGCGGTGTCAGCGGTGAAGACACCAGCGGACGCCAATCACTGTCAGTGTCGTGCATCAGGTCAGCGCCTTCGAACAAGCCTCGCCCGCGCTGGTAGGCGCGTGCTACCCCCTGCCAGTCAGCATAGCGACGCACCAGCAAGTCGACACCGTGGGCAGCGAAATCCTCGCCTTCCTCGCGACTCAGCCAACCAGCACAGAGTCCGGCAAAGGACAGATCGACCAGTCGTAGCCAGTCCCATGCAGCAAACTCCAGTGGCTCACCGCGATCCATATAATTTAGCAACAACTCACCATAGGCCACCGGTGACGGGCCCTGTTCGAGTGCGCTATCGGCGAGTTCTGCACTGGCGGCAGCATGCGCGGGCGGCCCCTTATTACCTTCTGCCTTGCGTGCAGCCGCTTCTTCGACAGCGTCATTTTCCAGCTCACTGAGCCACGCTGCACGCTCACTTCCGCTAGCACCGAGCAGACGTGCGCTATCGATATCCCAGCCATAACGATGGCCTTGAGCAGCCAGCCACAGCAATAGACGGATCAACTCGTCACGCCCGGTGATTGCCCAGGTATCGCTCAACCAACGCTGCACATCCGGCCAATGCGCCTCGGCAGAGAAGCCGCTTTCAGCCGCTTCGCAAAGTCCGCTCGCGTCACGCACCACGTCGTGTCCGCCGACCCAGGGCGAGAAGATGGCGCGCGCCATCCACACCCGATCACGCTCGCCCTGCGGCCACAGTTCAGTGGCAGGCACAGTGGAGATGTCTTCGAGCGCTGTCTGCAGTCGCGACCAGGTAACGCCGGCGTCTTCATGCTCAAGCTGCGAGAGCGCCAGGCTGGCTTCAAAGAAGCCATCGTCGCCGCGTGTCCAGCCGGCGTCACTACGGGAATGCGCGAGTGCCTTCAGCCAATCATCAAGCGAACTGAAGTGCCCGGCGATTGCCGTGAGCAGCCGCAGCTGCCAGCCGCGCGTACGCGCAGCAGACAGCCAACCGGCGGTGCGGGCCAGCGCCAGTAATTCCAACGCCTCCAACTGGTGCAGTGGGTCCGGCGTGTCATTCGGGAAGGCTTCAAGCAAACGCCATCCCAGTTCGCCTGCATCAGGAACTTCCATTGCCGTCAGACGCGCACGCGCCTCCTCGGGCGTCCACACCGTTTCCGGTGCGGCACTGAAACCCCAACCGCACAACACCAACTGCTGCCCCCACCAGGCACTCAGGGGTTCGACCAAGGCACACCTCACGACTCGACAGGATTCGACAAATACATCGATTCAGAAAGGTCGCATATAGCGACCAGCGGCGCATAGTGTAACGGAAAGGCGCTTCTGGCGATGCCCCCTAACGCGAACCTGACACGGTTCATTGTCGTGTCAACAAGCGAGAGAATTGGCAAATTCTTTCCGCATTCACCATAACGCCCGAGGACAGCAGCACTGTCATCGGGCGTCGATGAATCAACAAACGTCAGAAGTCACAGGTTTGTCACTAGACCACTGATACCGCGGGCTTGCTGGTTGGAATGCGGAACAACGCGCAATACGCCACCGGCAGCACGACCAATGTCAGTAACGTGGCCACCCCAAGACCGAAGACAATGACCACCGCCATGCTGGAGAAGAAGGCATCCGGGAATAGCGGGATCATGCCCAGCATGGTGGTAATGGCCGCCATCGAGACAGGTCGTACACGGCTGACTGCCGCCTGCACCACTGCCTGGAAGCGATCCTCCTGCTCAGCCAACTGCACATTGATCTCTTCCACCAGTACGATGGCATTCTTGAGCACCATACCGACCAGACTCAACGTTCCGAGCAGTGCCATGAAGGTGAACGGTGCACCGAACACGATCAAGCCGCTGATGATTCCGATCAGCGTCAACGGCACGATAGACCAGATGGCGAGCGCCTGACGCAGGTTGGAGAACAGCAGCACAGTGATCACGAACATACCCAGCAGCCCCATCGGCAACGAGGAGAACAGCGATTTCTGAGCATCGGCTGAGGTCTCGAACTCCCCTCCCCACTCGAGGTGATAACCCTCAGGCAGCTCGATGGCTTCGACCTTGGGGCGAATACGCCCCAGCACACTGGCCGCCGTCTCGCCGGAGAGTGGCATCGGTTCGGCATATACCGCCAGCATGCGCTCACGATTACGTCGCTTGATCAGTGGATCACGCAGCTCGGTCTTGAGTGGCCCCATCACTGAGCCAGCCGGCACATAGGTGTCCTGCTCCTCGCTCCACACGTTGAGACTGGCCAATGTATCCAGATCAAAGCGTTGTTCCTCTTCGCCGCGCAGCAGGATCGGGATCAACTCCGAGCCTTCACGATAGACGCCGACACTTTCACCATCGCTATTGATCAACAGCGCTTGATGCAGTGCATCACGGGTCACCCCGACCCGACGCGCCTGGTCGTCGAGGAATTCAGGCTCCAGACGATTGACGCGATTACGCCACGACAGACGGATGCTGTCTGCCAGCGGCTCATCCTCAAACACACCACGTACCTTGGCAGCCAGCTGCCGCAGTACAGCCGGGTCTTCGCCATAGAGACGCGCCTCAAGACTGGCCTTGGCCGAAGGACCCACCTGCAGCGCCTGCACCTTGTACTCCACATCGGGGTACTGGCTACGCAGCAGATGGATCACTTCCTCCATTCGTGCCTCGCGACTATCACGGTCTTGTGTCTCGACAATCAGCTGACCGAAGCTCGCGTAGCTGTCCTCCGGCGAGTAGGTCAGCGTGAAGCGCTGAGCGCCTCCCCCTGTGATACTGGTGACGTGATTGACCTTTTCCATTTTCAGCACCTGCTGTTCCAGGCGCATCATCCGCTGCTTGGTCTCGAGTACGTCGGTACCTTCCGGCGTCCAGACATCGACGAAGAACAGCGGTGTGGAGGCATCGGGGAAGAAGGCATTCTTGACCTGACCGAAACTCATCACGGCTACCACCAGTAGCGCTAGCACCCCGCCCAATGTCAGCCAGCGCAGACGAATAGCCCAGCCCAGCAAACTGCGGAAGACGCGGAAAATCACGCCACGGTAGGGATCTTCCTGTGCATCCTGTACCTCTTCCGGTGCGCGTTCACGCGCCTCACGAAAGAACATGTCGAAGAAGAACGGAGTCAGCGTCAGCGCGGTGATCCAGCTCAGCAGCAGCGAGTAACACAGCACCCAGAACAGCGAACCGACGAATTCCCCCGTGGCATCTGGCGACAGTCCGATCGGCGCGAAAGCCGTAATCGCAATCACTGTGGCACCCAACAACGGTAGACGATTCTGGCTAACCACCTCATGCGCCGCTTGGCGCTTGGTCTTGCCACGCTGCAAGCCAATCAACATGCCTTCGGTGACCACGATGGCGTTATCCACCAACATGCCCAGCGCGATGATCAGCGCTCCCAGCGAGATCTTCTGCAACTCGATGCCATGCAACGACATCATCACGAAGGTACCGAGGATGGTGATCAGTAGCACCAATCCCATCAGCACGCCGCTCTTGAGCCCCATGAAGAGCAACAGCACCAGAATCACGATGCCGACGGCCTCCGCCAGGTTGATCAGGAAACCCGAGACGGCCTCATCTACCACCTGTGGCTGGTGATATACCGTGGTCAGCTCCATCCCTAGCGGCATGCGTGTTTCCAGCGTGGCAAGGTGCTGATCGACACGCTCACCGACCTCAACGACGTTGACGCCGGAGGCAAACGAGATACCCATCGATAGCGCTGTCTTGCCATCAGCGTGATAGGTCCGCGAGGGAGACTCGGTGTATTCACGGCTCACCGAGGCAATATCGCCGAGATGCACCAGGCCACCATTACCGGGACGACCAACCACCAATTGCTCGAGATCACGTACGCTGGTGAACTCGCCGCTGGGCTGTAGCTCAAGCGACAGGCCATTCTGGCGAATACGACCAGCGTTCCCGATCACGTTCTGTGCATTGAGCAGATTGGCAAGCTGATCGGGTGAGATATTCAGTGCCTGCATGCGATCACGATCGAGTGCCACGATGACCTGTTCACTGCGTGCGCCAACGATGGTGACCTTCTTCACACCTTCCACCAGTGTCAGCTCACGCTGCAAAAGATCAGCCTGATCTTCCAGATCATGTGGTGAATACCCCTGCCCACTCAGGTTGTATAACAACCCGAACACATCACCGAAATCGTCATTGACGATAGAGGCACTACTGCCCGGCGGCAGACTGGACTGAGCGTCATTGATCTTGCGACGCAACAGGTCCCAGTACTGCTGCATCTCATCAGCGCGAACCTTGCTCTCCAGCTCCAGCGTAATCTGCGACAGCCCGGAACTATTGACCGAACTGACACGCTTGAGATTGGGTATCTGCTGAATCGCTTTCTCCAGTGGCAGCGTGACCTCTTCTTCCACCTGTTGCGGTGTTGCACCCGGATACTGAGTCACCACCACTGCATTGCGAATGGTGAACTCAGGGAATTCCAGCTGGCCGAGACCGAAGAATGACATCACACCGCCGACTGACAGCAGCAGCACAACCATCCAGCTGATGACCTTGTGCCTCAGGAAATAATCGACCATGGATTAGAGCCCCGCTTCCTTGACCCAGGGACGCACACGCTCCCCAGCTGTCATGCGGCTTGCGCCCGCGGTGACCAGACGGTCACCGGCGCTGAGTTCGCCACTGATGACCATCCCCTTGCCCGTCGCCTGCAGCACTTTCACCTTGATGATCTCTACCGTGCCCTGCTCATCATCCGATTGCCCTCCGTCAGTGGCCGAAGCGCTATCGTTCACCTTGGGCACATAACGCCAGACCACTGCTTGATCGGGAGCTGAATCACGCATCACGACAGCCTCCATCGGCACTCGCCACTGTCCCTTCACTGCACCGGTCAGCTGCTGCATATCCAACTCTACAGTGGCACTCATGCCCGACAGCACAGTGATGTTCTGCGGCTCAGGTAGCGTCAGGGTGACCTGATAGCTCAGTGAGCCTTCGCTGGCGCTGGCGTCATGTTCCTTGTAGCGAGCCGGATAGCGCTGCTTGCCACTTCCGAAGTGCACCCAGGCCAGTGCCTCATCTCCGCGACGGCCAGCAGCGGCACGCTCACGATTAATGCCACGCACCTGACGTTCTGGCATATTGAAGGTGACATCGATCTGACCTGGCTGCTGAAGCACCGCAATGGTCTCTTGAGCGGCAACAACCTGATAGTTATCCACCGGCACACGGGCGATCACGCCAGCATAAGGCGCCTTCAACTTGGTATAACTGAGCTGGTCTTGCGCACGCGAAAACTGCGCCTGCGCCGACTGGAATTCAGCTTTCGCCTCATCGAAGCGTGCACGGCTGATGGCCCCCTTATCTACCGAATACTTCATGCGCTTATAGGTCGCCTGAGCCAGGTTGAAGCTGGAGCGGGCATTATTGAGTTCACTGTTGGCATCACGATCATCCAACAGTGCAATCAGTTCGCCCTTCTCGACGTCCTGGCCCGCTTGTACCGACAGCGTGCGCAGCTCACCGCCAATTCGGAATGACAGATTGGAGCGCTCAGAGGCTTCCACGACACCGGGATAGCGCTGGATGACACCGCCTCCCTCATCGGACAGCGCAATCAGCTTGACCGGATACACCTGCTGACGAGACAGCGGTGCTTCTGGCTCGCTACAAGCCGCCAGTCCACCAGCGAGAAACAGACTGAAAAGCATCTTGAGCGCAGCACCACCACGCCATGTGGCGGGTGACGATGCACGACGCAACGCACGGGACGAGACATTCATCGGTGAGCCCTTGAGTAATCGATGGTTCAAAAGGTGGCAGTGCAAGCAAGCTGCATGAAGCCGCAAGGCAAGGTCTGATAATGGCCGGTATATCGTGATGTCGAGTGCTTCAACGTGGGTAACATGCCCCATCTGGCATCTCTTGGCGTCTAAGGACGCTGCGCAATCGCATCCCAGGCCATTTCAAAGGCCTGATCAAAGCTTTCATCACTGATGGGCGGAATCTGACAACCTTCTCCCTGCAGCAAGCTATAAATCGTGCGGAACAGGAATATCTCGATCAGCACGAGATCAATCTGCTTCAAGATGCCGCTCTGCTTGCCCATGGCGAAGGCATCCAACAGAACGGCGGCTTTCTCCTGATTGGCGATCTTGAGCGACTCATGCATATGGGAAGAATGCAGAAATTGATCGTGGAAGCGGAACAGTGCCGGCTCGCGATGCCCCAGACTGACCAAAGCTCGCCAGACGCGCCCGAGAGCAGACTTGAGTTGATGCGTCGCAGCACCTAGCGTTTCTTCACTGGAAGCCTGGCTCATCATCATTTCGAGGCTGACAATGTAATCAGGCGCGTCAGAGGGTTGAAAGGCTTCAGAAGATTGAGAAGCTTCAGAGGAAAGCGGGGCTGAAAACGCCTCGATCGCTACATCGATGATACGTCGGGCGACTTCCATGAAAGTCGCTTCCAGTAATGCTTCCTTGTCGCGGTAATAGAGATAGACCGTACCAGGAGACATGCCAGCCGCCTTGGCGATACGCGCGACGGAAGTGACGGCAAAGCCGTGCTCGGACACCTCTGTCAACGTGGCCTCAAGTAACGCCTGCTGCTTGTGCTCATCGCGATGACGCATGGCGTGGGGCCTTTTGAAGTCGAGGAAGGTGAAAGATATTGAAAAAGGAAAAAGTGAAGAATAGCAGACGCCGCATAAAATAAATGAACGTTCATTTATTTACAAGTAACAACGTCACCTGCAGCAAAAATCAGCAGGTTAAAGGCTTCCATGGAGAGACTGATGAAGAATCAAAAACACAAAAAAGCGCAGCCATGGCTGCGCTTTTTAAATCTCACGAATGTTGGTCAATCACCTTACCGCAAGTTCTGGCATCTCAACTCTCGGGATCAATGATCGCAATGATGTGGTCTTCCAGATCCTGTTGACGCACCGAGGCTTCCGAGACCGCAAAACGTGAGACGGAAACACCAGCACGCCTGACACTTTTCGCATCCCCCGTCAGCAGCGGATGCCATTCCGGCAGCTCACGCCCTTCATTGAGACGACGATAGCCGCAGGTTTCCGGCAGCCAGCGCAGTCGTGCCACTGTCTCGACATCCAGCGGAATACAGCCCGGCACGCGAGTCGAACGATTGGCATAATCACGACAGCTGACCTTGTTCACATCCAGCAGACGGCAGGCCACATCCAGTACCGCGATATCACCATTATCCTCGTCTTCAAACTTGAGCAGGCAACATTGGCCACAACCATCGCATAACGCTTCCCACTCCGCGGTATTCAATGCCGTCAGTGCATGATGCTCCCAAAAACGCTCACGCAATTCGCCGTCAGGTGGCGTGACATTGCTCATCGTGCTCTCCTCGCCCTGCCGGGCGGCAGGTCTGTCTAGTCTGGTCGGGCCGGAGTTTCAGGACACTGGCCTCTCAATATCAGTAATGCGTTTCCGGCGGTGTCACGCCCAGCTCTTTCAGGAGATTTTCCTTGGCCGGCGGCATCTGCAGGTAGAAGCCCTGCTCACGGATCTTCTCCAGCACGGTCACACTATCCACGCGCGCCAACGGCTTGTTGGCACGAATCAATATCGTCATGAGTGCAGTCGGCTTGCCGAAGATTCCCAATAGGAATTCTGGCACGTCCTTCAGTCCACGCGTCTTTTCGACGTAGAGATACATCTCGTCCTTTTGGGTGCTCTTGTATATCTCGCAGATCATCTTGTCATCAGTCATGGTGCTATCCATCGTCTGGCATCGCTTGCGCGCATCAGCATCACTCCCGGTCGCGGGCACAACCGGAGAGAACGCTATCGGGTCTTCCTCATCAAGCCTTCTTCACCAAGCCACGCAATGACTATACCGCCAGCGCCTTGGCCAGGCGCTCGGCCAATAGATCACCACGCCAGCCGCTGGGCAATGGCAATGCTTCGCCATCATGATCGGCGATTACCAGCGCTTCCATGTCACGACGTCTGCCGAGAATTTCCGGCTTGACGCCTTGTGCTTCGGCGACGGCATTCACCTCTCGCTTGAGACGCTTCATGCGATTCTTCCACTCTGGCGCCAGTGGTGAAGGCGGCACACGCGGCAATTGACTGTCATCAATCATGGCCACGTCCTTGAGAATCGCAAGCACGGTATCGCCTTCACGCTTGATCTGCGGCGGACGCATGCCTTCCACCTTGGCCATATCGAAGCGATTGATCGGTAAGCGCTCACAGATACCAAACAGCTGCGCATCGGCCAGCAAGCGTGAACGTGGTACATCACGCTTGCGAATCTGTACTTCACGCCATTCACACAGCGCCTGCCAGGATGCCAGGCCCCGCGGACTCAGCTTCCACAGGCTACGATGACGCTTCCAGTACTCCGGATCAGGTATCGAGCCACCACTGCTACCCGGTGCGCTGCAGTCCTCTTTCAGCCAGTCCATACGTTCTAGCTTTTGCAGCGCAGCGCGCTGTTCTGTCCATACTTGCGGCAGGAACAGCACATCCAGCGCAGCATAATCACACTGGCCCTGTGTCAGCGGACGCTTGAGCCAGTTGGAGCGCGTCTCTTCCTTGGGCACGGTGATACCGGCAACACGCTCGACCAGACGCTGATAGCCCATCGAAGCTTCACCACCGGTCAGGCCTTCAGCAATCTGGGTATCGATCAATGGTGTCGGCGCGACGCCTGCCCAACGCAGAAATACTTCCATATCCTCGCCACAGGCATGCAGCAACTTGAGCGGGCCTTCAGCCCCCAGCAGGCGCTTGAGTGCATCACTGGCCGGCACGACGGTCGGGTCAATCAGGAAGATACGCGGCGTAGTGCCGTCTTCTCCTGGTAGCTGACCATCACGGGCCGCCATCAACTGCACCAACGCCGGAATCGGGAAGAAGGTGGACTCACGGATGAATTCGGTGTCCAGCGCCAACCAGTCGGCGCCCTCAAGCTCGGCACAGGCAGTCGCCAAGGCTTCGGGAGTCTCGACCCAGATAGCGTCGAAATCTAGCTCTGACAACAATGCAGCGGAAGCGGGAAGTTGGTCGCTCATCAGGGTAGGAATCTCGCGGTGACAGGCTTGCCCGGGCAAGCGGAAAAATGAAGGTGACGGGCACTTGCCAGACACCGGGCGGCAAACGACAACGGGCGTGGCGGCTTATGACCACCACGCCCGCAGGCGTACTGCTATGTCACGGCAAGCGCCGTAACCGTCAAATCTCGCCGAGGTTAAACGGCAAACGACCGCTGAAGGCGCGACTCAGGGTCCCACCATCAACATACTCGAGTTCACCCCCCATCGGCACGCCGTAGGCCAGACGCGTCATCTTGAGCAACTGCCCGCCATGATTGACGTCGCGAAGCTGCTCGGCAATGTAGTGCGCCGTGGCCTCGCCCTCGACCGTAGGGTTGGTGGCCAGCACCAGCTCCTCGATCTGGCTCTCACGCACACGGGTTTCCAGCGCATCGAGGCCGATATCTTCAGGCCCGATACCATCCAGCGGTGAAAGATGGCCGTGCAGCACGAAATAGCGCCCCACATAGCCACCCGCACCTTCGATGGCGAGCTGATCCGCGGGGGATTCCACCACGCACAGCACGCGCTCGTCACGCCGCGGGCTCAGACACAGCTGACAGATCTCTTCCTCGGTCAGCGTGCGACAGCGTGCACAGTAGCCTACACGCTCCAGCGCTTCGCCCAGCACACCGACCAAGCGGTCGGCGCCCATGCGGTCACGCTCGAGCAGATGCAGTGCCATGCGCTGCGCGGTCCGCGGCCCCACGCCTGGCAATACCCGTAGCGCTTCAAGCAGCTGATCAACCAGCGGCGAAAAGCCCATTAGAAGGGCATCTTGAAGCCAGCCGGAAGATTCATGCCGGCAGTCGCCTCTTCCATCTGCTTCTTGGAAGCGACTTCGACCTTGCGCACTGCGTCATTGACGGCGGCAGCCAGCAAGTCTTCCAGCAGTTCCTTGTCTTCTTCCATCAGGCTCGGATCGATCTCGACGCGCGACACATCGTGACGTCCGTTCATGGTGATCTTGACCATGCCTGCGCCAGATTCACCCTGAACTTCAGCTTTGGCCGCTTCTTCCTGGACCTGCTGCATGCGCTCCTGCATTTCCTGCGCCTGCTTCATGATGTTACCCATACCGCCTTTTCCACCAAACATGACTCACCTCATCAATAATCTGTTGAATATGAAATATGCATCGGAAGCCGCGTCAAACCGTGACAGGGCTTCCTGATGACCGGTGCCGCTTCAATGCCTCACCGGCCCCTGTGCTGTTCATCTGACTGACAACATCAGAAGTTGTCTGGCTCGAAGGAGTTGACGCTGTCTTCGAGCAGACGCGCACCCAACTCCTGCTCCAGTAACTGAATATGCGGGTCAGCACGCAAGGCTTCAACCGCACGCACGTGGCGTTCGCCCAACATGCGAATACGACGACTATGTGGCGTCTCCAATCCCTCTGGCAGCGGTGCAACATTCACCTCAAGCACGCGCTCCACTCCCTGCCCCGCCAACGCCTTGTGAATACGCTCGCGGTGCACATCCGCCATCATCGCCGACTGAGCGGGATCGAGGCGTAGCTTCAGGTGCGTGCCATCATCGTGCTCGACCAGACAATGCGCACCGATATTGCGTGTGATGCCACCGAGGCCCAACGCGGGGAACAGCTCCAGCCACGCAGCATGATTCAGGCGTCCATCTGCCGTCGATGCCTGCGGCGTAGTCACGGGCGTACTCGCGACCGGCGCAGACTCATTTGCAACAGCGGGCTCAGGTGCTTCCACTGGCGCAACAGCAGGTGCTGCAACGGCGATAGGCTCTGCAGCAGGTGCTGATGATACTGACTCAGCTTCTACTGATTCATGTGCGACGGCTGGTGTTGCGACGGGCTCTGTAACAGGTACTGCTACTGGCTCGGCTTCCACCGTCGTCTCAGCGCCGCTACCGAAGGCAGCACTCAAGCGCGCCATCGCCGAGCTGGCCACCTGACTACCAACCACAGGCTCTGGCGCCGAGACTGACTCTGCCTCAGACACTGAGGCAGAAGTTGGCTCCAAAGCGGGCTCAGCAACCCTTTCAGGTGGCGACACTGCCTGGTGCGCTGGCTGAGCAACCGGCTGGGTGGCTTGTGACACGGGCTGTGAAACTGATGAAGACTCACTACTGTCTAGTGCGTGAAAGCCGGCATCCTGGGCGTCGTAAGGTACGTCCTCCGTTGCCCAGGGCGGCGGCTCTTCCGCCATCGGTGCTGTCGGTTCGGCAGCCGGTTGAACCGGGGTCTGCTGAACTGGGGCTTGTTCAGCGGGGACTTGCTGAACCGGTACTTGCGGAGCTGATGCCGGCGCTTCAGTACTGGAGGCGGTCGGCTGATTGGCAACCGGCTGTCCTGTCATCGGCAGCGGCGTCTGCGCCGGGCGCGGCACGCCTTGCGGACGGAAAGCCAGCATGCGCAGTAGCGTCATTTCCAGCGCAGTTCGCGCATCGGGCGCATTGCCCATGTCACCGCGCCCCTGCAAAGCGATCTGATAATAAAGCTGCACGTCTTCGCCGGTGAAACGACAGGCCAGCGCCAACAGCGCTTCACGGTCGCCATGGCCGTTGTCCAGTGCGCTCGGCACCATCTGGGCAATCGCCAGACGGTGGAACACGGACGCCATGTCATCCAGCACGCCGCCATAATCCGGGCCTTGCTCGGCCAGCATCGCGACTTCAGCCAACAGGCTTGCCGCATCCAGCGAGGCCAGACATTCAAGCAGCGCCAGCACATGACGATGATCGAGCGTACCGAGCATCGCAGCGACATCTTCGCGACGCACGCTGCCATGGCCGAAGGCGATCGCCTGATCAGTCAGACTCATGGCGTCACGCATCGAGCCATCGGCCGCCTTGCCCAGCAGCCACAGGGCATCTTCCTCGAAGCTGACTTCCTCGCGAGCGAGAATGTCCTTGAGGTGGTCAACCACGCGTACCGGCGGCATGTTCTTGAGCGTGAACTGCAGGCAACGCGACAGAATGGTGACCGGCAGCTTCTGCGGATCGGTCGTCGCCAGCAGGAATTTGACGTGGGGCGGCGGCTCTTCCAGCGTCTTGAGCAGCGCATTGAAACTGTGCGTCGACAGCATGTGCACCTCATCGATGAGGTACACCTTGTAGCGGCCCTGGGTCGGTGCGTACTGGACGTTGTCCAGCAGTTCTCGCGTGTCCTCGACCTTGGTCCGCGAGGCGGCGTCGACTTCGATCAGGTCGACGAAGCGCCCTTCGTCGATTTCGCGACAGGTACCGCACACGCCACACGGCGTGGAGCTGACGCCCTCTTCGCAGTTCAGGCACTTGGCGAGAATGCGTGCCAGCGTCGTCTTGCCGACACCGCGGGTCCCGGTGAACAGATAGGCATGGTGCAAGCGCCCCTGATCGAGGGCATTGACCAACGCACGGCTGACATGCTCCTGACCGATCAGTTCGTGAAAATTGCGCGGGCGCCACTTGCGCGCCAATACCTGATAGCTCATTGAGCGGGGCATTCCTTGGGTGACCTGGGGACCTGTGCGACGTGGTTGAACTCACCACCAGCAATCGACAGGCGGAGACCCTGCTTGAGGTCTCACTGAGAATGCGCTCATTCTAGCGACTTGCCGAGTGGCTTCAAAGCACGTTGCCACATCCAGATAAGGATTAAGCCGCACGTCCCCAAACGCCAGACACGACGAAACGCCCTGAAGGGCACTGCAAAGGGGTATCACAAGATATTAAGAGGTATCACAAGAAATGCTTGGTGTTCGAAAAAGCGGGCATTTCAGAAAAGTAGGGGGGAGTACGAGGGGAAATCATTTCGGTGAACACGAGACTTTCATGTTGCCAATGAAAGTTTTAGAGCCCTGAAATGGAGGCGGCCCCTATCAGCCACATCCCGGCACACACGTCAGCCGCTACCGTTGCTCCCTTCCGGGCCTGGCGGAGTTTGCAGCCTAGCATTGCGAGAGGACCAACAAGGGCCACCACAACATGATCATCACTCAAGGAGTGACCTGCCCAACCGCTTGAACTTCAAGCACTTGGCGTGATCAAGGCGCACACTATAACAGCGCATTCCGTCCCTCACAAGAGGCGATACCACTACCGCTTAGTGTGCCTTATCTTGAGGAGACCGCGGCCGGAAGTGACGTACCATCACGGGCAGCATCAACATCAAGACAATCATCCGCAGTAGATGGTGGAACGCGACGAAAATCGGATCCAACCCCAGTGCAACAGCCAACAACGCCATCTCCCCGATCCCTCCCGGTGCCAGCGCCAGAAAGGCAACATCACGCGGCACCCCCATCAGCTGATGGATGAGCTCGGCAAACACACCCAATACCGCCAACGCAATCAGCGTTGCGACACCTGACTGTGCCATCAGGCCGGCCAGCACTCGCGGCGCCAGCCCCTTGAAGCGCGCACCAATCGCGCAGCCCAGCACTAGCTGCATCACATCGGTGCCCCACACCGGCGGTGAAAAGCGCGCCACATCACCCAGCGAGAACGCCATCGCGACCAACAGTGGCGCCAACAATGCCGCATTGGGCAGTCTCAGACGCTTGCCTAGTGGCAGCAGCACTGGCAGCAATAACACCAACCACAGCCCGCCAATGACGACCTTCTCATTATCCGCTGTCGAGGTACCACCCTCCAACAACCAATACAGCGGCGGTAGAATCAGGATGACCAGCAGCACACGCAACGACTGAGCCACCGCAATGCGCTGCGGATCGCCACCGCTACGCTCACCGACGACCACCATCGCCGTCAGTACACCAGGCACCGACGCGAACCAGGCGCTAGTGGCATCGAAACCGCAGCGCCGATACCAGGCGGCACAGGCCAGCGTCGATACCCACACCCCCAGTAACAACAACAGGCCAGAAAGCCACCAACTGGAGAGGTGCGACATCAGTTCGGGCGAAACGCGCGCACCTAATGTCAGCCCCAACACACCGATGAATAGACTGCGTAGTCGATCGGGGACGGCCAGCGCCAGCCCTGCCATCGCCCCTAGCAAATTGGCGACCAACGGCCCCAGCATCCAGGCCAGCGGCATGCCACTGAGCTGAAATACTCCGCCGCCTATCAATCCTAGTGCCAGCGACTTGCCTAGCGGCAATTGAGCCATCACTCGCGTAAGGCAGAATTTCCATCCCCGACGCATAACATCAAGCGACATGAGGCATCCTTATCGACGACACGAAATGAAGAGGCAATGATACGCTGGAGTACGCCATGATGACTGCTGCCTGTATCCTGAAAAGTACCTGCCGCCGCGAGCACAGACCTTGCCTGCGTGGATGGTTGACCCGCCTTTGCCCGGAGCCCGGATGACTCACCCTGACCCGACGCCCTCTCCCTCTAGCTCCAGCGCGCCTGTCGAGACGACTCGGCTGCTACTGGTAGAGGATGATGCTCTGCTGTCCAGCACCCTATGCAGCGTCTTTGAGGGCGATGGCCTCAGCGTGACTCACCTGGCCAATGGCAGCGCGGCGCTAACGCTGCTGGCTGACGAGGAACAACACGGTTTCGCACTGATCTTGCTGGACCTCAACCTGCCTGGCGCCTCAGGTCTCGAGATACTGGCGGCACTACGTCAGCACGACCGTCACACGCCAGTACTGATTCTGACCGCACGTGGTGCCATCGAGGACCGTGTGCGTGGACTGGACCTCGGGGCCGATGACTATCTCGCCAAGCCCTTCGCACTCGACGAGCTGGAGGCCCGCGTACGCGCCCTGCTACGCCGTCATGCCAGTCTGCAGCCCATCGGCCACAGTCCTCGGACGGCGGCGCGATTGGTGATTGGCAGCCTCGCCTTCGAGCCCCTCAATGCGCGCTTTTTACTGGCGGATACACCGCTGGCACTGCCACCGCGTGAGCAGCGTCTACTCGGTTGCCTTATTCAACATGCCGGTGAGCCGGTCGACAAGGCACGTCTGACCGAGGAGGCTTTCGGCAGTCATGCGGCCGTCGGCGATAACGCCATCGAGGTCTATGTGCACCGCTTGCGCAAACGTCTGGAAGGCAGTGATGTCCGGCTGCGGACGGTACGCGGGCTGGGTTATTTGCTGGAAAATACTTCCCCCCCATCGGCTGCACAGGCCGGCGCGCCAGCAATGGACTCACCAGAGTGAATGCTGCTGACAACTCAGAGGGCGCTATCAACGAGCCTTCCGCATCGACGTCCAACAGGTCTATCAGCCTTTATCGCCGCCTGCTGAGCTGGCTGCTGATACCGCTATTGGCGCTAGGTACGGTATTGCTGGTACAAGCGTTTCTCTCGGCACGCGATGCAGCAGACCGCGCCTATGACCGGCTACTGGAGGCCTCTTTGGTCACCATCGCCGAACAGGTCAAATGGCAAGACGGTCAGCTATGGCTCGACCTACCACCGGCAGCGTTGGAAATGCTGGCGACCGATGCCCAGGAACGCGTGTTCTACAGTTTGGTAGATGCCGATGGAGAACAGGTCACTGGCAACACGCGTCTACCGGATGCCAATACACTCGCAGCTGGGCCTCACGCCTCACAAGAGGCGCTGGGGCGTAGTGGCGAACTCGCCTTTCGCGACATCGCCTGGCAAGGACAGGCGCTGCGGCTTGGCAGTCTCGAGACTCGCCTTGGGGGCTGGGGTGATGATCCCCGTCATGGTCAGCGCTTCAGCATCCGCGTCGCCCACACCCGCGAAGGTCGCGAGGCACTGACGCGCGAACTGTTCAGCGGCTCGCTGATACGCATTGCTGGCATGGCCGTGCTGGCACTGTTGGTCGTGTTGATCGGTGTGCGTTTGGCACTGTCACCACTGATACGCCTCAGACGTGCTATCCGCGAGCGTGATCCCCGCAGTCTTGCCCCGCTCAACCTCTCACTCCCACGTGAGCTGGAAGAACTTCGTAACACTCTCAACGAGCTGCTGGCACGCATGCGACGAGTACGCGTCAATCAGGAGCGCTTTATTGGCGACGCCTCACATCAGCTGCGTACCCCGCTGGCCGGTCTCTCGGCGCATGCTGAGCTCGCGCTGCGCAACGAAGACCCTGCCGCTTGGCACGCTGCACTGAAGCAAATGCAGGCTACCGCCAGTCATACCGCGCACCTCGCCAGTCAACTGCTCTCGCTGACACGACTCAACAACCCTGAGGTACAGCCTGAGCGTGTGCCATTGGAACTATCGGCGCTCGCCCGCGCCACTGTCAGTCGTCACTTCCTGCGTTGTGATCGCGCGGGTGTCGATCTCGGCCTCGAGATAGCGGCTGAAATCGACAACACTGCCTGGACACTCGGCGTAGCGTGGCAACTTGAAGAGGGGCTGGCCAATCTGATCGACAATGCCTGCAAGCATGGCGCGCACATCGTCACGCTAACGCTGGCCCGAGTCGCCACTACCAGTGATGACGAGACACCTGAGTCATTGGCGGGACGCCTGATACTTGGCGTGGAGGATGATGGTCCCGGCATTCAGGCTGAACGCCGCCTGCTGGTGCTACGTCCCTTTCATCGCCACGCTCAGCCAGACAGTGAATCGGCCCCTGCCACGCGTGGAGGCGCTGGGCTAGGACTGGCAATTGTTGATGGGATTGCCCGCCATCACGATGCACGCCTGACACTGAGCGATGCCAACATTCATACCAACGCCAATACCCACTCCGGCGCCCATGCTGACGCTGAGACTGTTGCTGTGGCTGGCACGGAGACAGGTATCACGGACACGCCACGGCGCGGACTGCGCGTCAGCCTGTATCTTGAACCCTGCCCGCCACCGGCCAGTGATGACATCGAAGGAGGCACTGCATGCTAGTCACCCGCGGCCGGCGCGCCAGATCAAGAACCCGGCGTTCCTCACTGCTGTTACCAGTACTGCTGCTGTCGAGCCTATTGCTGACACAGGTGGCATCCGCTGCTGATACCTATCCCGGCTTCGATCCACAAAGTGATGAACATCAGACACTGTGGCTGCGTAATGGCCAGCCGCTTAAGCGGCTCGATACGACCGCTGACAGTATGCGCGATAGCACGGCGACCGATGCCAACATGTCACACAGGGCCGATCTCGAGATTCATGCCGCGCTGGATCTCCCCGAGATACGCCCACTGCTGGTGCGCTACAGCCGCAAGCACCCAGATCTCCTCATGCACTACGTCAATCGCTCCGCCCTATCGCTGGAGGCGACCTATCTCAAGGCTCCGCTCAAGACGCGCGCTGACCTGATGATCTCCTCCGCCATGGGTCTGCAGTACCGACTGGCCAATCAAGGTCATGCCCGGGCGCTGGACACGCCGAATCTATTGGCCTGGCCTGACAACTCGCGCTGGCGTAACGAGCTATACGCCATGAGCTTCGAACCCATCGTGATGGTGGCACGCCGTGATGCCATGCAGCGACTGGCAGACCTCGATGGCCTGCGCAATCCACGTGATGTACTGCGCAGTCATCGTGATCTCTGGCATCTGCTGGAGACACGTCGTGACGTGCTACGAGGACGCATCATCACCTATGACCCACGTGCCAGCGGTTCCGGCTTCACCTACGCAGTATCGGATGCCCGCCAGTCGCCGCGTTACTGGACACTGGTGCGCGCCATGGGCCAGGCCGATGCCAGACTGGTCAACACCACTGGCGCGATGCTCGAGGCACTGGCGGAGGGCAAGGTGGATATCGCCTACAACCTTGTCGGCCCCTATGCCGTGACCTTCGCGCGTACGCATCCTGAGCTTGAGGTCATCGTGCCGGAAGACTACGTGCTGATTCAGCGCCGGTTGGCCTTTGTGCCTCGCCAGGCACCACACCCCGAGGCAGGTGAAGCCTTTCTCGATTGGTGGTTGAGCTCAGAAGGCCAACAGCGTGTCGCAAATGAAAGCGAGCTCGGCGCATTGCACCCCGAGGTGCGAGGCGAAGGCAGTGCGCATGACCTGCGGGAGCGGCTAGGCGACGCTCTACGCCCCATCGATATCGGCCCCGGTCTGCTCGCGACGCTTGACCGTCTCAAGCAAGCCAGCTTCCTGAGCCGCTGGACCTTGGAGTTTCAGGCACCGCCGCCGGTGATACAGGAAAAGTAGCGTCATAGGGCGTATTTCAAAACACACAAGGCGCCCCGCAGGGCGCCTTGTGTGTTTTGCATGACATCATGCCAGGCGGGCTAGCGCCCTCCTGCATCGCCACCGCCGCCATCACCGTCCTGTGCATCGGGCGTTGATTCGCGCAGTCCGGCATCTTCACGCCCCGCCAGCGCATCATTGGTTGGCTTGCGACGCGCAATCAGTGCACCGCCTTCAAGGTGCTCGCTACTCTCCGGCGAACCACTGGCAGGTCGCTGCATCTGCGGCATCATATCGCGCTGCTCTACCAGACGCTCGGTGCCATCTTGACGATGCAGCCAGACATCCATCTGCTGGAAGGCGACCTTGATGCCATGTTCACGGAAGCGTGCATCGATCAGTCGATTGATCTCATCCGTCGCGTATAGACGGTCAGTAAGGTCATTGACATAGATACGTAGTTCAAAGCCGAAGTTGTCCTTGTTATAGGTCAGACAGAACACCAGCGGCTCCGGGTCCTTGAGCACCCGCTTGTTCTCTTGCGCGGCCTGCAACAACAGGCGATGCGCCAGATCCAGATCACTGCCATGCGCAACACCGAAGTTGAGCACCACCCGTGTGACGTTGTCAGACAGCGACCAGTTGATCAGCTGATCAGTGACGAACACCTTGTTGGGGATGATGATTTCCTTGCGGTCGAAGTCGGTCACCGTGGTGGCACGGATCCGGATACGATTGATCGTACCGTGCAAGTTACCCACCGTGATGGTGTCGCCGATGCGCACCGGACGCTCGAACAGAATGATCAGGCCCGAGATGAAGTTGGCAAAGATCTCCTGCAAGCCAAACCCCAACCCGACACCCAGCGCCGCCACCAACCACTGCAGCTTGTCCCAACTGACCCCCATGCTCCCCAGCGTCATCACGAAGCCGGTCGCCATGATCACGTAGGACAGCAATGAGGTAATCGCGTAGCTGGAGCCCTGCTTGAGCTCAAGACGCGACAGGATCGACACCTCCAGCAAGCCCGGCAAGTTACGCGCCATCATCACCGCCACGCCGAGAGTGACCATCGCCGCGATCAAATCCGCCAGTGAGATGGGGGTCGCCGGGTCCCCCTCAACCGATGCCGCGATGTCCCACACGACAACACTGTCGAGATAGCTCAGTACATTGAGCAGGTCCGCCCACACCACATAGAAGATGAACAGGAAGCTGATGACGAGGATCAGCTTCGACAGTCGCAGTGACTGGGAATTGACCTGCTCCATGTCCAGTGGTGGCTCTTCCACCACCTCGGCACTGCCTTCAGCTCCGTCCTGTACCTGCGCACGACGCCGAGCAATGGCGCGACGATAGGCCAGCCGCCGTGCAGCCACCGCGAGCCCTCGAATCACCGTGGCTTCCACCAGAATCCAGGCACCAAACAGATAAAGCGTGGTAATGAAGCGCCCGCTCAGACGTAGCGCAGTATACTCATAGCCCAGGCAGATCAGCACACCCAACGCCACCGGCACCATCGCCAGCGCGAGGCCGAGAATCAGGCGGAACAGCTTGAGCCCGAAGAACGGCACATGCGCCAGAATCAATCGTGACAGGTAGACGCTCATCGCGACCAACCCACCGAACAGAATCAACAGGCCCAACGGGCGCTCAAGCAGATTGAGATCGGCCTCGCTGATGATATTGGTGACCAGAATGACCGGCAGCAGCGCACACCCAATCCACCACAGCTGACGACGTAGTTCCGCCACATAGGTCGCCGGCCATTGGAAGTGACGCTCCGCCACACCGTCCTTGACCAGCAGTCGCCGGAAGATGCCAAAGATGCCCCAGGCCAGTGACAGCTTGAGCAAGGCCTGCCCCAGCGCCCATAGCATGATGCCTTCGCCCAGCGACAACACTCCGCCAACCAGCGCGAGGGCCAATGCCCCCGGAATCGCCAACAACACGTTCAACAGGATGGCGCGCGGCGTATGTAGCTGGGTGTCCTGTTTGAGACGTCCGATCTGAGCATGCAGGTCCGCCAGCCGAGCGCGAATGCGTGAGCGCTTCCAGGTGATGAAGATCAGTAACAACAAGCCTGGTAGCCCGAACCACATATCCGTCAACTGGAAGCCCTTGGATAGGCCCGCCATCACGGCGCGCCATACGGTCGGTTTGAGTTCCTCGGACAGCATCTCGGGGGAACGCATGAGCCAGTCCAGGTCCAGCGGCTTGCCATTGGCCACCCAGAACAGCTGCTCTTCGATGGTCTGGCGTAAACGTCCCGACACTTCAAGCAACTGTTGTTGATTGAGCTGAAGATCAATGGCGCGCGCCAGCAGGCTGTCGTATTCCTTGTCGAGCTTGTCGACCAACTCCTTGCGTGCATCCAGCTGACGAATCAGTGCCTGACGCAGCTCGTCACTGACCTCTGCATTATCGCTATTACCGCCTGGGCGCTCCAACGCTGCCGATTCGCTCAGCACCTGGCTTTTCAGGTAATGGGGAATATCGGTGAGTTGCTCACGCACCTTGTTAAGCTCGAATTGCCTGAGGCGTAGATCAGCGATCTCTTCTTTCAAGTCCTGGCGTACATCCACCTTGGGCAAGCGGCTCTGCTGCTCACGCAGAATACGTGCCAGCAACACGCTGCCCTTGATGGCTTCGATCTGCTCACTCATCGTGCGCTCAACCTGAGTCACCCGATCCAACTGGGTGCGCACTTCCAGACCATCACGAATCACTGCATTGACACGATCGGTAATCGCCAATAACTGACTGCTGAGTTCACGGTTGCGGTTCAGTACCTGCTTGAAAATGGGGTTGTCGGCCAACGCCGCATTCTCACCGCTGGTCGCATCCGCAATCGTCTTCTCGGACTGGTTACGCCGCTTGTCATTCACCAGATTCTGAATCTGCTGAAGATCTTTCTCGAGGGTCTCGATATGGCGGCTATAAAATGTCTTGCGAACCTGAGCCAGCGCGCGCAGTTGAGAGCTCGAATTGAGCTCGGCATGGCTCAATTCGCCACGCGTATCCGCCAGCGCCAAACGCGCCTCAAGCAAATCACGTCCAGTTCCACTCAACTCCTGATCATCATTGCTGGAGAGCTGAGTCTCCAGCCGCTGTACCTGCTGCTGCGCATCGGCCAGCGTGGAGCGCGAACGCTCTGGCAAACTTTGGGCATCGATGAGGCGACGGTTGGTATCGGCCAGCTTGTCCTGCAATGCCTGAAGCTCATCGAGAATGGCCGTCATGCGCTTGTCCAGCGCATCAACCGACTCACCATCAAGTGTCTTTTCGTCTAGCGCAGTATATTCCTGCGGCAGCCGTGACAGCTCAGCCTGCACCTCGACCAAGTCTGCCGGGGCCGACTTGATCTCGGCCTTGAGACTACGCAGATTGCTTGTCGCCTCGCTGAAGTCATCCAGTACCGTCAACGTTTCCTTGAGATCGGCTATTCGTTGACGTGTATCAGCGTCAGGTTTTTCAACGCTTTGCAGGTCCTCAAGCTGGCTCTGAACATTAGACCTTTCAGGGGCTGCAGCGCTGGCTATTTCCGATACACCACACAACAGCACCATCAGTATCAGGGCGCCTGTCAGTAGCATCAGTCTCAAGGGGTTATTGCCTGTCACATCCATCTCCTCAACCGCGCCATCGTTCTTGTGCGGCGTCCACACGGCCCGCAGTGTCTGCATTGTCGACTGCGCCTGCAACGCGCGCAATCACTGCCATGAAAACCTTGTCGCGCCACGCAGTGACTTACCCTCCCAAGAGTCGGAGTGTCATGGAGTAGCGACAGCCTCTGTCGGCATCAACGTGCTGGAACAAGGCACCTGACAGCCAGTAGAATGGCAGACTTGTCATGATCATTGCTCCATACTCCGCAGCTCGGCTCCCGCGGCGTTACCCCACCAGGATATCCTCATGCCCTTCCGTCTCATCTCTACCGGATTCCGGCCAGCCACCGCGTGCCTATCCGGTTTGCTGGCGACGGCCCTGCTGACCCTCGCGGCATCAGCCAGCGCTGCCGTGCCCTATACCATGGATACCCAGGGTCGCATGGTGCTGGCCAATGGTCAGCGCTTCACTCCCCAGGAATTGGGCATGACACCCGCACAAGCACGTGCTGGCGCCAAGAACAGTGATGTTCGACGCACGCCAACCTACTCGCCGCCTGCGTCCAAGAGCACGCGGGCAGAGCAGAGTTTTGTCCCTGTCGGTGAGACGATTCCCACGAAAATGACGGGGACTGATGCTGATGCCGAGCAGGAAAATCGCTCCAGCGATAGCCCGGCTCAGCTTCGCGCACAGGAACGTGTTGCGCTTGAGGACAATGCCGAGAGCAATCCACTGGCGATCACCGCCTATAAGCGCAACTACCTGCTGCCTTGGGCCTACAACTCGACGCCCAATGCCGAAAGTTTCAATCAGGTGACACGCGAAGGCGATGTGGACAAGACCGAAGTCAAATATCAGCTCAGCTTCAAGGTCGAGCTGATGGACGACGTCTTTGGCGACAACGGAGATGTCTTCTTTGCTTATACTCAGCGCAGCTGGTGGCAGGCGTACAACTCCGATGCTTCATCTCCGTTCCGCGAAACCAATTACGAGCCGGAAGCCTTTATCCAGTTCGATAATCGCTTCGAGCTGTTCGGGTGGACCAACACACGCAATCGCCTTGGCTTTGCACACCAGTCCAATGGCCGCTCCGATCCGTTATCGCGCAGCTGGAATCGCGTCTACGCCGACATGATGTTCCAGAACGGTGACTGGGCCGTGGCCGTCACACCGCATTGGCGGGTGCCGGAAGAGTCCGATGACGATGACAACCCGGATCTCTACAACTACATCGGCTACGGCGATATCACCGTGGGCTATACCGTGGATCAACATGAATTTACCTGGATGGTGCGTGGCAACCCCTCCAAAGGGAATTTCGGCAACCAGCTGGATTATTCCTTCCCGCTATTCGGCAAGGTACGTGGCTACGTGCAGTACTATCACGGCTATGGCGAAAGCTTGATCGATTATGATCACAGCGTGAATCGCTTCGGTCTCGGGTTCTCGATCAACACCTTCTTCGCCGGACTACCCGAAACCTGATGGCAGATCATCCACGGTTATGACAGAACCGGATATCACGCAAAACGGACAGCCTTGGCTGTCCGTTTTGCCGAGCGGCGCCTGTTACGCAGACCCGCCGAGCGGTTTCTGCCCAATAACCTTGCAGAACTGATCCAGGTCATTCTATCTGCCCAATCTCCGACGATCTTGCGGTCTCTTGCCCATCTGCCCTTGTGTTTATTCCGAGCGGCCCCAACGCTTCATATATGGCCCCACGAAACGCCCTGCGTTGAAGTGAGGGCTTTGTAGCAACATCCATAGCAACACAAGGTCATGCCCTGCCGCCTGCGGCGCCCCAGGGAAGATGACATTCGAGAGTCATGAGCACTGCCCAAGGCTGTGCTTGCTATTCACGAAGTCTCATTCGACACACGGGAAGGAATTACATCATGGCTATGCAAAAGATCGGTGATCACACGACGTCAGCTACCAATGCCAACACCGAACAGCTGAAGGATGATCTGCGCCATCTATCCCAGACCGTCGAGGACCTGATACATGCCTCGGCTGAAGATTCCCGCGACAGCATGAAAGAAGCACGTGCACGCGCCCAGACTCGTCTGGAAGCGACTCGTGCTCGCCTCAGCGAACAAGGTGATCGTATCGCTGCCAGCGCACGCCAGTCCGCTGATTGTGCCGATCGCTATGTCCACGACAATCCGTGGACCAGCATCGGTATCGGCGCCGCCGCTGGCGTTGTCTTCGGCATTCTGCTCGGCCGCCGCTAATGCAGGAACAAGGGCCGGTTGAACGCGTACTTGGCGCCATCCGCCGCCTGACAGCAAGCCTTGTGGAAAGCGGCGAGACGCGTCTGCGTCTCGCCGTGCTGGAGCTGGAGGAAGAGCGCGAGCGATTGTTCGTGCTCCTGCTGCTGTCTGGAATCGCCCTGATGCTGATCTGCTTCGGCATCGGCATGGCCATTCTGCTGGTGGTCGCGGCGTACTGGGATACTCATCGTCTGCTCGCTATCGCCTTATGTGGCGGTACGCTGCTGATACTGGGAGGAGTGATTGCCTGGCGCGTCAAGGCCATCGCCTCACGGCGGAGCTTGCTGCGTTCCACACTTAGCCACCTGAGCACCGACAGCGAAAGCCTCAAGGGTGTGCGTGCCGAGGCGCTGGCTCGCCAACGTCAGCGCGAACACAATTGATGATGTGTGCAGGTGATGCTCGTGCATCAACTCCACCAGGAGTGATACACGAGCTCGTCGCCAGGGAGGCCGTATGAGCCCTTCAAGACAACCAGCCTTGCAGCGTGATCCGTCTTCGCCTGGTTCTCTCAAGACGAGAGGTGGGCAATCGCATCCGCGTGATGTGCGACGCGCTGAGCTCGAAGCACGTATCACTCAACAGCGCCTCGACATCAGCCACGCCATGCAGGATCTCGAAACCGCCACGGCGCCGATTGATCGTGGCTGGGCCAAGATTCAGCAATACCGTGGCCCGCTCGTCTTGCTAGGCGGTCTTATCGCCGCGCGTGGTGGATTCAAGCCGAAGAAAGGTTTGAGTCTCGTGAAACGTGGTCTGATGGGGTGGGTGATGATTCGGCGCTTGCGAGTACTGTTCAACAAATAACTCGCAATGAATCGGCAAGACCGTTTTGCGCGATAGTCGTATCACGCTCAGCGATACAACGAAAAGCCCCACGATCTGGCATTCAGGTCGTGGGGCTTTTTTCATTTTCACAACATTCAATCGCTTACGCCGCTCGACTGGTCTGCTTGAGCAGATGAGCAGCCAGATAGAGCACCGCAAAGATCAGCCCCAACACCGCGGCAAAACCGAACACCTCGCGACCGCCGCCGGGCAAGAACTCCAGGAAGGAGGTCAGGAACTGACCGAGAAAGATGGCCATGGTCAGATAGGAAAGGTTACGTCCGCGAACGGCGACGTGACTGCGCTCTACCGTCATGTGATTCAGCAGGGGAATGGAGAAGCCAAAGCCCATGCCAGCCAGCACGGCTCCCAGGCTCATCACGACCATGCTCTCGGCCTGCTGGAAAACGAACAGGCTAGCGGAATACAG
Source organism: Cobetia sp. QF-1 (assembly GCF_002213105.1). Lineage (NCBI taxonomy): Bacteria > Pseudomonadati > Pseudomonadota > Gammaproteobacteria > Oceanospirillales > Halomonadaceae > Cobetia > Cobetia sp. QF-1. The sequence goes on along the minus strand of NZ_NBVS01000002.1, from coordinate 154,912 downwards.
CACGAAGGCCAGCACCAGCGTCGGCATTTCACGCAAGGTACGGGATACCCAGGGCATCAGCATCGCAGCAATCACGGCCACCAGCGAGATACCTGCCAGGAAGATCCCAGTGGCAGCCTCATCAAGGCCGAGCATGTTCAAGCGTTCCGGCAACATGACGATGGCAGTGAAGAACAACGTCAATGAAATTGCCGCCGCCAGATAGACGCTATTGAGTGAGGACGCCACTGCACCTGCCGCACCATCGGTAGCTTCGCTCTCCAACGCAACCGGTGACTGCTTGGGCACCATCATCCACAACATGGCCAACAGCACCCAGGCCAGCAGGTACAGACCAAAGGACAACTGCCAGGCGATGCCTGCCAACACGCCACTGACGAACAGGAAGATCACCCCACCCAGTTCAATTGACATGCCTTGCAGGGCAATCATCTTGAGTCGCGCATGGCCGTGATACCACTCGGAAATCAACGTGGTCCCCCCCGCCATGACGACAGCCGTGACACCGCCCAGCAGAATGCGATCGGCAAACACCATCACCGTGCCTTCCAGCAGCGCACCGCCCGCCCCCAGCAAGCCATAGAGAAACAGCCCTCCGATCAGCACGCGATAGGCACCGAGACGATCGATCATGCGCCCGGCGATTGGCGCGAACAGCACCGCCCCCAGCGAGGGCAAGGTAATCAACCAGCTGGCGTAGCTTCCCACCTTCAAGGCAGATGCAATATTCAAAAGCCCCGGCGCGACGACGGTACCGACCATGATGGTCAGACAGGCGATGGCCAGTAGCGTAAAGCGACCGCCGGAAGACAGCGACCGTGATGCCCCGCGTTCTTGATGAGAGGCGGCTTGGGAAGACGAGGTATTCATTTAGGCTCCACACAGGTTCAGGACCATCGCACGCGCTTGCCCATGAGCGAATGAGCACATGAGTGAGCGAGAGAATGGCAGGCCGTCAGCCTAACGAGCAGAAACTTATAATAGAAATGATAAGATATGATATGACTCATGCCGATAGGGCATCAATCACCTACAAGAGCCCGCCATGGAACTACGTACTCTGAAAACCTTCGTAGCAGTGGCGACGCTGAAAAGTTTCTCTGCCGCCGCGCGCGAGCTACATACTGTGCAGCCCGCCATCAGTCGCCAGATTGCCGATCTCGAAGCCGAACTGGGCGTCAGTCTGCTGTGGAGGAATACGCGTGAAGTGAGGGTGACTGCCCCAGGCGAGGCCTTGCTGGAAGAAGCCAACCGCATGCTGGCGCTGGAGGCACAGGCACGCAAGCGCGTGGCGATGGCCGCCAGCGGCCAGACCGGCACGCTGCGTATCGGCTACATGAGCTCGGCCTGCGCGAGCTTCGTACCGGGCCTGATGCGCGAATTTTCCGTACAGCACCCCGATGTCACGCTCGTATTGCACGAGATGACTGCTCAACAACAACTGGATGCCTTTGCGCGCGAGGAGATCGATGTCGGCCTGTCACGTCCGCTACCCATGGAGCTGCGCGAGACACTGGCAGCCTTGCCGATGTATGACGATGAGTTGATGGTGGTGGTGCCAGAAGGCCATAGGCTGGCCCGGCGCAAGCGGCTTGCCTTGCGTGAACTGAGCCATGAAGACTTCGTGCTGTTTCAGCGTGATCAGGCGACGGGGCTGTTCGATCACATCATCAGTGCCTGTGGCGACGCCGGCTTCTCTCCGCGCATTACACGTCAACCAGCAATGATGCAGACGCTGCTCAGCGAGGTCGCCGCCGGACTCGGGCTTGCGATCACACCGGCCTGTATCCGACGTCTGCAATGCGATGGCTGTCACTTCATCACGCTGCGTCCCGCACTAGGAGCGGTGCCGCTGGAGCTCCACTACCCCAGCACACCATCGCGTCCGGTCATCGAAGCCTTCGTCACGTTGGTCGAGACCGCTATTCCTGCCATACGCGCGCAGATGGCGTGATGCATGATTGAGCCATGCAACACTCACGATCCAACGGCTCTCAACTATTCAGGCCACAGGCGACCGCTGATGACCACGCCCACTGGAAGTTGTAGCCGCCCAACTCGCCGGTCACGTCGAGCACCTCGCCAATGAAGGCCAGCTGCGGCAGATCGCGCACACTGAAATCCTTCTGGGAGATGGCATCGGTAACCACACCGCCCATCGTCACCTCGGCCGTGCGCCAGCCTTCGGTACCGGCAGGCTTGAGCTGCCAATGATTCAGCGACTGCGCTAGCTGCTCGATACGCGCATTGGAGAGCTCCGCCAGGCTGCGCTCACTCAGGCGCCCAGCATCAGCGTCCTGCCACTCTATCAGCGCTTGGGCGAGACGCTTGGGCAGTCGCTCACCTAGCCACGGGCCAACCTGGCGCTTGGGATGTTGCTCACGCAGCGCGATCAGCTCGTCATAGGCGTTCACGCCCGGCAAGAGGTCGATGCTCAGCGGCTGGCCTGGCGTCCACCAAGAGGAGGCCTGCAGCATCGCCGGACCCGACAGGCCACGGTGGGTGATCAACATCGGCTCGCGATACTGACCCTTGCCAGCGGTCACGCTGACATCACAGGACAACCCCGAAAGCGGCGACAGGCGCTCCTTCCACTGCGAGGTCAGCGTGAACGGCACCAGCGCCGCGTAGGTCTCGGTGACCTCAAGCCCGAACTGACGTGCGATGTCATAGCCAAAGCCGCTGGCACCCAACGTCGGAATCGATAGCCCGCCCGTGGCGACCACGACACGTCCGGCCGTGTGCGTGCCGTTGCTGGTCGCGACGCGCATGCCCTCTCCCGCCTGTTCAATCGCGGTGATGCGGGTATTGAGACGGATCTCCGCCCCGGCCCACTCGCATTCCGTCATCAGGATCGCCAGCAGATCCTTGGCAGAATCAGCGCAGAACAGCTGCCCCGGCTTCTTCTCGACGTGATCCAACCCATGACGCTCCACCAGCTCCAGAAAGTGGTGCGGCGTATAGCGCTTGAGCGCCGAGATGCAGAAGTGCGGATTGCGCGAGAAGAAGTTGGACGGCCCGGCATCCAGGTTGGTGAAATTGCAGCGCCCGCCACCTGACATCAGGATCTTCTTGCCGGCCTTGTTGGCGTGGTCCAGCACCAGCACGCGCTTGCCCTGATAGCCCGCCGTGGCGGCGCACATCAGGCCTGCCGCGCCTGCGCCGATGATGATGACGTCGTATGTGGCCATGCTGGAAACCTCGTGCAACAAGAAGAGAAAGACGGTGCTGAAACGCCGAGTGCTCGAGTAGAGGCACCGTGGTGGCCCGACTGTGCCAGACACCGGCCGCGCAGTTTACCAGAAGCCACGCTCGGTTTCGGGCTCCCGCTGTGCCCTGGCAACATGCGGAACGCGGATTGGCCCATCAAAAAGAGCGCTGCGGATATCCACAGCGCTCTTTTTCAGCTCGCACGTCAGCTGACTTCAGACGTTACATTCCGGCGTGCAGCCCCAACCCCAGAGCCGCCGACAGACCGATACCGGCCGCCATGAGAAGGCCACCCAAGGGGCGTCGGCGTTTCATCTGCCACCACATCCACAGGCCAGTCAGCCCCCACAGCACCATCACGCAGGCCATGACATCCACGACCACTGCCCATACCCACTCCAGCACGCTGCTCTTGTAGCCATGTTGCTTGTGCAGGTGCGTCAGGGTTTCGCCAAGCCCCGCGCCGGGTTGGATCTGCCCGACGGGCTGGCCCTTCAGCTTGCCTGAATACAGGTCCAACTGGGCATTGAAGCGCTGACCGCTGCCGTCCTCCAGCGTGAAGTCGAGCGTCCCCTTGCCATTGAGTGGCTGACGTTCACTGGCGCCGATCGCCTCACGAAGACGGGTCTGCTGACTGACCAGTGGCACCGCCAGTGGCGAAGTGTCAGGAAGCGTCAGGATCTGGCCGGCCAGCGGCATGCGAGCAGGACGAGCCGACGCATTTCCCGCGGCATTTTCCTGCATGGCAATACGCCGCCCCTCACCGTGGGAAAGATCCACCATGTAGCGCTGACGCATGTCCGCTCCCCGGGAGTCCAGCAGCAGAGACAACGGCGCGCCCTTGAGCGCCTGTGGGTCAATCAGCGTGAATTCGTGACGCCCCGAGGAGACACGGTTCATTTCCGCCACGCTGGCCACGGCCAGTGCCTGGGCATCCACCGGGCCCAACGCGGCGCGTTGCAACGCCTCGGAAGACAACGGTGTCTGCTGGATGTCGCGATAAAGGCCGGGATGGTTCATCAGGAAGGCGCTCACGCCATACAACAGCACGAAGGGCACCAGCGCGACGCCGCAATACAGATGCAGAGAGCGAATCCAGGGGTTGAGTCGCTGCGCCAGGGTCTTGCGCCGCCCCCGCTGACGGGGGGTGTCCTGGAGCGTGGACGTGGCGCGCGAGGCAAGCCGTTGAGCGGGGGCACCGGGTGCAACATCTGACATGATGACTCTGTTCCTGGGGTGAGCGACGACGACAAGGTGAATGCACACGCCTTCGCGCGGGTGCGATCAAGAGGCGCAGATGATAAGGCAAATACACCTCATCGGCGAATGATTCTCACATGCAGTCACATCACGCAATCGAATGGCGCGAATCGTCGACGCCAGATGGCAGATCGCCCCCGCTGCCAGAGGCAACGGGGGCGATCAGAACGGCGATTTCACCACAAGGAGCAGACGTACACGCTCAGACGATGACGCCCTGGCTACGCAGGTAGTCGTCGTAGGTGCCGCTGAAGTCGACAACACCATCTGCACTCAGCTCGATGATGCGTGTCGCCAGTGAGCCCACGAATTCGCGGTCATGGCTGACGAAGATCAATGTGCCAGGGTAGTTTTCCAGCGCAAGGTTAAGCGCCTCGATGGACTCCATGTCCAGGTGGTTGGTCGGCTCATCCATCACCAGCACGTTGGGTTGCTTGAGGATCAGCTTGCCGAACAGCATGCGCCCCTGTTCACCCCCGGAGATGACCTTGACCGACTTGAGGATATCGTCGTTGGAGAACAGCATGCGACCCAGCGTGCCACGCACGACCTGCTCGCCGCCGCTGGTCCACTGCGCCATCCAGTCATAGAGCGTCATGTCGGTGGCGAAATCGTGAGCATGATCCTGCGCGTAGTAGCCCACGTCAGCGGCATCAGTCCACTTGATGCTACCGGCATCTGGATGCATTTCACCCACCAACGTGCGCAGCAATGTGGTCTTGCCGATACCGTTAGGACCAATGATCGCGACACGCTCACCAGCAGCCACCGTAAAGCTGAAGTTCTCAAACAGGGTATTACCGTCAAAGCCCTTGGCCAGCTTGTCGACCAATACGGCGTTATTATGCACCTTCTTGGTCTGCTCGAAACGAATGAACGGACTGATACGCGAAGACGGCTTGATCTCGCTGAGCTGGATCTTGTCGATCTGCTTGGCGCGCGAAGTTGCCTGCTTGGCCTTGGAGGCATTGGCAGAGAAGCGGCTGACGAACGACTGCAGCTCGGCAATCTGCGCCTTCTTCTTGGCGTTGTCAGATTGCAGTTGTTCACGCGCCTGGGTCGCGGCGGTCATGTACTCGTCGTAGTTGCCCGGGAACAGACGCAGTTCACGGTAGTCCAGGTCGGCCATGTGCGTGCAGACACTGTTCAGGAAGTGACGATCGTGAGAAATGATGATCATGGTACTGGAGCGCGACGTCAGCACGTCTTCCAGCCAACGGATAGTGTTGATATCCAGGTGGTTGGTCGGCTCATCCAGCAGCAGCAGGTCAGGATCAGAGAACAGTGCCTGTGCCAGCAATACACGCAGCTTCCAGCCCGGCGCTATTTCGCTCATCGGCCCAAGGTGCTGATCAATGGGAATATCGAGGCCCATCAGCAATTCACCGGCACGCGCTTCAGCGGTATAGCCGTCGAGTTCAGCGAATTCGACTTCAAGCTCCGCGACCTTCATGCCATCGTCTTCGCTCATGTCCGGCAGCGAGTAGATACGGTCACGCTCAGCCTTGACCACGGCCAGACGCTCATGACCCATGATCACGGTGTCGAGCACCGTGTATTCCTCATAGGCGAACTGGTCCTGACGCAGCTTGCCCAAGCGGATATTGGGTTCGAGCATGACGTGACCGCCGGACGACTCCAGATCGCCACCGAGGATCTTCATCATGGTCGACTTGCCGCAGCCGTTGGCACCGATCAGGCCGTAGCGATGGCCACGCCCAAACTTGGCAGAGACGTCTTCAAACAGCGGCTTGGCACCGAACTGCATGGTGAGATTAGCGGTAGAGATCACGAGGGAGTATCCGTTTGGAATGAAAAGATGGGCGGTGACGAAGCGTCACGCTGGCGCCGGATGATACGGGGTCTGGAATCGCGGTCCGTCAGGCATCAGCCACGGAAGAAGACTTCCAGCAGGTGATAGCCGAACTTGCTCTTCAGCGGCCCCTGCAGGGTATTGAGCGGGCCCTTGAAGATGGCGCGATCAATGCCGCCGACCATCTGGCCGGGGCGCACTTCGCCCAGGTCACCGCCCCGCTTGCTGGAAGGACAGGTGGAGTGCTTCTTCGCCAGCTTCTCGAACGGCTGGCCGCGCTCCAGTGACTGCTTGAGACGCTGCGCCTCGGCCTCGGTCTTCACCAGAATGTGGCGTGCCATGGCAATACGAGCCATCTCATGTCCTCTTGCAAGCGAATGCGTGCCTGTCTTCTCCCGGTTCGCGTTCTGTCCCTCCGAGGTGCTGTCCTGTCAGCGACAACCTGCGACAACAGGCGCATGACGAGGGACGTGGCGGGAGGCCAGACGAAAGATGAGAGAGACAACAGGCAACAAGGTGAATCTGAAGGCGGGCATGATAACAGCTCAGGAAGACAGACGCTGCAGTGCGTGTTCGCAGCCGCTTCTGACAGGCGAGCATCCGGCACAGCCAGACGCATGCGGGGACATCAAGAGCCTTCTCGAGCTATCAGGTGTTGCCGGGGGATCTCGGAGAGTCACACCGAAAGAAGGAGGGGGGGAACTGGCGACACACAGATGCCTGGCAGGACATGCGCGTCAGAGACTCACGCATGTCCTGCCAGGCATCTACGCGGGCCGGGAAAGGCAAGACTCCAGCACATGCCATGTTCCCGGCCACTTGCTCACGCATTCCCCGTCATCTTGCGCCGTCTTTCTAGAGCAGACCGGCCTGGACATCATCCTGTATGCCCTGAAGGCCGACATCGTCGCTCATCGGTGCCTCCTCATCATTGGAGACCGGAATCGCGCCGCCGTCCTCGAGCATGCTCATCATCGCGAGTGCATTCGGTGAGCCAGCCGGAGCCACATCCGGATCACGAGTGATCTGGAAGGACGCCAGATCCTGTGAACCGCCATTGAAGGTGATACGCAACACCTGCACCCCCTCCTCCAGGTCCAGCGTCAGCGAGGGGCCATCGACATAGACTCCCCAGGCGCCGGAATTGGGCAGCGTGCCACTGGCCTCGTCATAGAACTCGCCATTCTTCTCCACCGAGGCCATGATGCTGCGCCCATTGTCAGGAGCGGAGGTGACGAATGACAGCGTGTGAGCGCCGGCCTGCTCGACATCGATGGTGTACTCAAGCCATTCACCATCCTCTACCCAGCCTATCGCTTCCCCCTCGCCGACGATATCCACCGGTGTATCGCGATAGTTCGAGCCGAACTGAGCGCTGGAGAGCTCGTTGTAGGCCTCCCCTTGCCCGCCTTCATCAAAGTTGACGGCATCGAGGCTGAGTCCCTCATCCGCCTGCACCTGCCAGGGGATGCCTCCCGCATTGAAGGCCTGCTGACCATCAAGGGAGAGCGAGAACCCCTGCAGGTCCATGGAACCGCCATTGAAGGTCAGTCGCAGCACCTGCTCTCCAGCCTCCAGGGTCACCTGGGCGGTCTCGGTACCCACGAAACTGGTCCAGCTACCGGTCGGTGAGACCCCTACCGGTGTGGCGCTGGCGTACGGGGCGTCGGCCTCCTTGGCAAAGGTTGCGGTAATGCTGCGCTGCCCTCCCCCCGTGACTCCCAGGGAAGCCAGGAAGGCCATATTGTAGGTACCGGCCTGTTCGACGTTCAAGGTGTACTCCACCCATTCGCCATCCTCGATCCAGCCGATGGCGCTGCCGCCGCTGGCCATGTCCACGCCCTCACCGCGAACATCGCCCCCCTCCTGCACCTCGCTGGAATCGTTGTAGGCGACATCCTGTCCGCCCTCATCGTAATTCACCGCCTCAAGGCTGAAGTCACTGCCTACCTGCCAGGGCTGACCATCGTCGGTGTACGCCTGCTGGCCATCGTCCACCGGCGCCACCAGCGTCAGATTCAGAGAGGCCAGATCCAGCTGTCCGCCGTTGAAGGTCAATCTGAGCACCTGCTCACCTTCCTCCAGCGTGAAGGTCAAGGGACCCACATCGGTGAAGTTGGTGAAACCGTCGGTGTCCGGTACCGCCACCGCCTGCCCCTCGGTATAGAAGCTGCCGTCCTGCTCGAAGGCGGCGGTGATCGACTTGCCGTCGGAAGTCGCCGAGGCGGAGAAGTTCAGTGCATAGGTGCCCGCCGTCTCGACATTCAGGGTGTACTCGAGCCACTCACCGTCGGCCACATAGCCGATGGCCAGACTGCCATTGGAGATATCCACCGCTTCGTCGGAACGGAAGCCATCGCCCTGGTGGGCCTGCGTGGTGTCGTTGTAGGCGACGCCCTGGCCACCGTTGTCGAACAGGCGCGCCTCCAGTGTCAGGCCATCGCTTCCCACCGCCCAGGCAGTCTCGCCGGCATTGAAGGCGCTCTGTCCCACCGGCTCGGGATTGTCGAGGAAGTTCGGCACACCGTCGTTGTCATCGTCGTCGTACAGATCCACTCGTCCATTGCCGTCAGCATCTTCCGCCCCTGCGGGATCGTAGGTAGTGACGTTCTCCACCAGGAAGATGTTGTCGTTGTAGTCGTAGTTCACCCCCGCGTAATCCTGGATCACGATATAGGTATCCGGGATTTCGTTGCCGGCGGCGTCCCTGGCCACATACACACGGATCAGGTGGCCATCATTCTCGTCCCAGTTGAGATTGTTGCCGGGAGTGCCGATGGCATCGACGGTGTCCTCATGGAGGTTGGCGTCGGGATCGGACCAGGAAATATAGCCCTGGCGGCCCGATATCTCAGCGAAGAAACCAAAGGGCGCATCCCGATCCAGGGTGGTGGTGGTCAGCAGATCTCCCTCATTGAGCGTGCGCGGCAGCAACGTCTGACCATCGGCCTCGTCGTGGGCCAGCACCTCGTCGATATCACGGCTGTCGACGTCGTGGATGAACAGTCGTGCCACGTCGCCCTGGGTATGGTAAGCCGCCAGCTGAGTGATCTTGATCGGCGAGCCTCCATCGGCGCGCTGGAAGTACGGAGACAGGATCTCATCGCCGTTGGCCTCCACCAGCCCTCCCTGGTTCATCTGCCCTTCGGCAACATTGGTCGAGTAGCCGAAGGCATCGATGATCTCCTGCACTCCCGGTTCCTGGCCGCTTTCTGAGCGATTCTGGGCCAGGCCGGCAAGCTCGATGACCTTCTCTCCCTCATCCGCATCACTTGAGGTGATGATCAGGCTGGACTCGTAGAGGCTGCCATCGTTGGGGTCGTCGGCGATGAAGCGCACGATCACATCGACTGACTCACCCGGCTCCAGCGTCACCGCAGTGAAGGCCTCCGTCAGCTCGAACAGCGTCGCATCACTGACCTCGACACGACTGATGTCGAGACTCTCGAAGCCATCGTTTCTCAGCGTGACGGTCACCTCGTCATGCACCTCCTGCGCGGCATTGGCCGGATTCTCGATGCGCGACATCACCAGGCGATCGTTGGAAGGCACGCCGTCATTGTTGATGACCGTCAGCTCACCACCAGACACCGGTGTCACGCCCTCGATGAGGAACATGTTGTCGTTGTAGTCATAGTTGATCCCGGTGTAATCCATGATCCCCAGGTAGGTGTCGGGGATCACGTTGCCCTCGGCATCGAGTGCCCGGAACATGCGCACGGTATAGCCGCGCTCGATACCCTCGGCATCGGCCGGCGGGGTGCCGCCTCCGGTCGGGTTGAGTGACGGGTCCGTGGACAGATTGGCCACTTCGATACCGAACACGCCACTTCCGGCCCACCCGGCCGGGATATCATCGAGACCGAAGGTCGCGGTGGCGAAGTTGCCGTTGCCCAATACCGGCAGGATCGACTGGTTATTGTCGCCCGCGTGATTGGAGAAGATCACGTCCTGCCCCTTGTCGCCGGGGTTGTGGATACCCAGCGTCGCCCCGCCACCGCCGTGATAGGCCGCCAGCTGGGTGATCCTGGCCTCGCCAGCCCCCTCGGCCAGAGACCAGTAACGCGATAGCACCTCGTCATCATTGACCGGGCGATACAGATCGAAGTCGTTGAGTACCGAATTCTCTCCGCCACCGACGGTCGACAAGCCTTCGATACGGTTACCGAAGCCGAACACCTCCCACACCTCGTTGACGTTGGGCTCCCAGCCACCCTCGTCACGCGCCTGCCAGAAGCCTGCCATGTGGATCTCGGCGATCGGAGAGTCGGCATCGTTGGTGGTGAGACGGATACGGCCCTCGAAGACCCCATCACCGGCATTGTTGGACGGTGCGGTATAGCTGTCCCGGTCGAACAGCACCGTGACCTCGAGGGATTGCCCCGCGGCCAGCGTCAGGCCATCAAACACCCCGGGATCCGCCAGCGTGAAGGGGCCGTCGATGTCGGCATCGAGCACTTCCAGCACATCGCTGCCGGTGTTGGAAATGGTGACCGTGGCACTTTCCTTGAAGTCACGATCGGGATTCGAGCCGCTGTTATCGTCCAGATAGCTGAAGTGCAGGCGATCGGAGTAATAGGCGGCATCACCGCTCTCTACCTCGATATCGGCGTCGTCGCTGCCGACCACCGGCGTCACATCGAGATAGTCGAGATCATCGGCACCATCGGCGGTGGACACCGCACGCAGGTTGTACTCCACCCCGGCCTCGAGCTCGACATAGGTGCCCTCTTCACCAGCGTCACCCACTCCCGGATAGGCCAGCAGTTTCACCGACTGCCCGTTGAGCGTCAGGGCCAGGCCCTGGCCATCATCGGCGCCCGCATTCGCGGCCAGATCCAGACGATAGAGTCCGCTGCTGTCCACGCTGAAGTAGAAGTCGGCGGTCAGCTCGTTGAGGGTGCGTGCGCTGTCACCGCTCTCGAGCTCGATGCGCGACCCGTTCGAGACATCGGCATATACCGGGATGAAGCTGTCGGACGGTGCATTCGGCACCTGCAGCAGATCGATGTTCGGCCCCACTGCTCCAGGCGCGGTCAGGGTGATGGTGTTGCTGCCCTGCTGCAGAGCGACCAGCGTGTTCTGGAAGAACCAGTCGCTCTCGTCAGCGTTGCTCTGGCCTTCGAAGTTCAACATCCCAAGGTCGACACCATTGATCGCAAGCCCCAGGGGACGGTCATCCTTGGTCGCGGCAAGCGCGTAGCGGAAGGCGATGTCATAGCTTCCCGTCTCGGCGACATCGAGTGTCCAGGTAATGGTCTGATCACCCGTTCCCGCGAAGTCGACGTACCCATCACCGGACGCGTTGCGATCATCATCGCTTGTCAGTACCACCACGGCGCCATCGAGCACTGCCCCCTCGGCCTCGTACTCATCGACGCCAGGCGTGGTATCCGGCGCTTCCTGCAGGATCTCCAGCTGGTCGATATTGGGGCCGGTGCCGGCGGTGGCCTGCAGGCGCACCGTGTTCTGACCACTGACCAGCGTCGCCGCCACGGCCTCGGTCAACCACTCGGCCCAGGCTGCATCCCCCGTCAGGCCGTCGAGCGGACTGAAGTCAAACACCCCGACACTGACATTGTTGACGAACACTTCCAGCGGGCGATCGGCATTGCCGCCGTTGGCATAGCGCAGATGCAACACCGAGTCGCCAGCCTGCTCGGCATCCAGCTCGAACGTGAAGGTGAGGAAGTCGGCATTGGTAGACCCGAAGTCCGCATAGCCACCTGGCGTGCCGTCGGTGTCGTCGGTATTGCCATCGAGCCCGAAGGCACCGGGGCGCAGGCCATTGGGCAGGTCCGGCTGGTTGGTCTCGGGGTTGTCGATGTCGCGAATCTGGATCTCGGCGTCCGTCCCCGTCGCGAGAGTCACGGCGGTGCCGTCGTCAGGCGTCCTGTCCTCGGCCTGAATGACCAGCAGCGAGACCAGCTCATCCGTCGGGTCGACAGGGTCCACGGGGTCGACCGGATCCACCACCCCGCCCGGTGCCGGGTCGAGGCGAATGATCTGGCTCTGGCCATTGCCGCGATTCAGGGTCAGCAGATAAAGCTGGCCGGTGACCGGATTCTCGATGATGTCCAGTGGGTCGACGTAACTGATGACGTTGCCCTCAGGATCACGCAGTACGTCATCGCCAATCACGTTGCCGTTGGCATCCAGCGTGATCGAGCGCACGTCGTCACCACCGGAGTACTCGGTGAACAGCACGTTGCCCTGCAGATTGCCGCCGAAGACATCACTGGTGTATTCCACTGCGCCGTTGGGCGAGCGATTCTCGCCGAGCGAATAGACACCCGAGATATCGTAGGTGCCCTCGGGGTTGGTGCCTGTCGGATACTTGTCGACCTGATTGGGGTCGGTGGCACTGGTCGGATTGCCGCCGTTCAGGATGTACTCGTCGCGCAGCGGGTTGGGATGCCCGTAATAGCCTCCCTCGACGATCTTGAACAGATAGTCATCCTGTTTCTCGACACTGGTGTAGCGCTCGTCCTCCGGCGTCGACGGGTCGTCCGGCACGTTGCCGCCTGCCGCCGAACCGTTGGTTGGCACGTACAGGAAGCCATTGGAATGCCACACCAGGTCGTAGGCGTTGCGCGCCCCGGTGGCAAAGATCGTCAGCACCGCGTCGCTGGCGTAGGGGTCGTAGTAGGACTCGAGCACGTTGCCGGACTCGTCCTGCACCGTGGCGACACCACGCTCATCGAACACCAGGAACTCGCCATTGCCCATCGGGATCGGGTCGTCCTTGGGATGGCCATCCGGGTCATCGAAGCGAGTATTCTGGCCGTTGTCGGGAAGCGGCTCGGTAGTGACATCGAAGCCGCCGGGAGGCGCATCACGGGTCGGGTCGATCTCCATCACCGCGGCATTCAACAGACGCTCCGGACGATTGCCCCAGGCGCTGTCCGGCTCGCCCATGGCAGAGTTGGAGCCCTGGATCAGATACAGCAGATGACTCGGGACATCGGGATTGGTCTCGGCGTCGTAATCCGGATTCGCGCGGAACTCCAGGCTATTGGTCACATGATCGCCATTGGAGCGTGGCAGGCCAGTGATGTAGGGCTCGGCGGTGCCCGAGAACTCGCTACCGCCCTCCAGGGTGATCTTGGTGATCCGACCACTGAAGTCAGGCACGCCGTTGTCACGGCCAGACAGCGGGATCGGATAGTTGTCGGTGATCCACAGCACGTCGGGATCGGTGGGGTCGATCACCAGCCCGATGATCCCGCGGCGATCATTGCTGGCATCGGCCCCGTCCTGATGGAAGTAATCGCTCGGCAGCGAAAGCTCCTGGCGGTTGCCGAGGGAGCCATCGACGGGGTCGATGTCGTAGCGCAGGATCTGCCCCCCAATGGTCGCGATGTACATCGTCGAGCCATCGGCGGTGATCTCCAGCGAGGTGAAACCGAAGGCGTTGTCAGAGGCACCGTCGAGTTCCACCACGTCATTGAAGGCCACATCGCGAGCGACGATCTCCGGGGCTTCGCCGGTGATGAAGGTGTTGGTGTACTTCTGGAACTCACGGGTCGGCGCGTCCAGGTCGTCGTTGGCGCCACGATCCTGGAAGCCGTCGATGATCAGCGTATAGCTGGTGAACTCCTTGAGCGTCTGGCTCGGCGAGATGGTCAGGGAATCGAAGCCACCGGTGGTGTTGGCGTTGAAGCTGACCTCCTCTCCGGTCAGCGTCTCGATCAGCCGGATCGAACCGTCAGCCAGGCTCTCGAGCAGTGCCCCGCCGCGACCGTCCACCACCGAGATGCCGACGAAGATGTCGGACGTCGGGTCGACCCCGCTCGGCAGGCCGCCGTCGTCGGGGTCCAGATCGACTTCCACCTCGTTGTCACCGACCCCAGCGATGGCGCGCGCATCAGTGAAGAAGGCGTAATCCTCGGCGGCGATGCGATCATCTTCCGGCGTCAGGTCCGGCAGTGCCTGGATCTCGAGGTACTGGATCTCGGTGTTCTCGTTGTCGAGCCCCAGGGAATCCAGTGTCAATCGCCCATCACTGACCTGCACGATGCGGGTGACCAGATCCGAGCGGAAGCCATCGGTATCATCTGACGGATTGCCGTCCGCCGGGAAATCATCGGGCCGGAACGGGGTGAAGGGATCATTGAACAGCTCGCCCTCGGCATTGAGCACGTTGCGACTGTCGTAGGGCCCGGAGGTATCCCCGATGGAGACGGTGACCTCGTAGTAGCCATCGTCCAGCTCGATCTCCCAGCCGGCGCGCACATAGGCGCTTCCCGGCTGGTCGAAGTGGGCGTAGGTCCCCTGGCGCGGATCGAGCCCGGCGATGTCATCGGTGCGGTCATTCACCGCCACGCTGGTCAGCGCGCTGATGTCCAGCGGCTCGGTGCCGGGCTCTCCGTCGTAGATCGACGCCTCGGTGATCCAGCCGTACTGATGGGTCTGGCCGTCTACGGTCACCGATTGGGTGCCGAAGGCCTTGCCGTTGTCGGCGATGTAGCCATCCGGCACCGCGGTGCCTTCGGGCTGGAAGTTGATCTTGACCGAGAAGCGCTCACCCGGCTCCACCGGACGCTCCGGCACCACGCCATCACGGCTCACCGTCAGGCTGTCGATGTTGGGGCCGGCGTTGCCCAGGTTGGCAAGGCGAATGGTGTTGTCGCCGGCTTCGAGCTCCACCTCGAGAGTCGTGGTGGTCCAGTTCTCCCAGCCGGCGGCGTCGGTCCCCGTGGAGGCAAAGGCCAGATTCCCCTGACTCAGCCCGTCCACCAGGATGTCCATGGGGCGATTCGCGCCGTTGGAACCGGCATTGGTATAGCGAACCTCCAGGGTGTAGGTACCGGCCTCATCGACCGCCACCTGGAACTCGGCGGCGTCACCGGCGTCGGCTCCCATGTCCAGATAACCGGTGCCGGTAAAGTCATCCCACAGCCCATCTGGCCCGGAGGCGACATTGGTTTCCGGATTGTCGGCATCGCGCACCTGGGTATCACCGTCGGTATCGATGATGGTCAGCGCCTCGCCCTCGATGGCGAAG
Organism: Cobetia sp. QF-1; assembly: GCF_002213105.1. Lineage (NCBI taxonomy): Bacteria > Pseudomonadati > Pseudomonadota > Gammaproteobacteria > Oceanospirillales > Halomonadaceae > Cobetia > Cobetia sp. QF-1. The sequence goes on along the minus strand of NZ_NBVS01000002.1, from coordinate 139,622 downwards.
TTGAATGCAGGCGTGCCGTCGCCCTCCGCGAAGCTGACCACCTCGCTGGCGCTGGCCTCGTTGCCGGTGGCATCGGTGACGAACAGCGAGACGGCGAGATCACCGCTCTGATCATCGAGCTGGCCGCTCAGATCCAGCGTGATGTTGCCATCGGCGTCCGGCGTCACTGCCTCACGGGTCGCGCCGCCGTCGAAGGACACGGCAACGCTGATCACGTCATCATCGATGCCGGAGACGTTGAAGACTGCCGCCGCCAGCTGACTGGCATCGAGAGTGTCGTCAGCCGCGACAATGGCGAGATCGCCGTCCTCATCGGCACTCACATCCTCCGGGATCGGGCCGCTGCCGGCGTCGGTCACTTCGATGCGATCGATGTTGGGGCCGGTGGTAGCGCCAGCGGGAATCGCCAGCACGATGGAGTTGCTGCCCGCCTCCAGGCTGACGGTGAAGGTCTCGAAGACCCAGTGGTCGAAGCCTTCTTCCCCGCCGCTGCCGTCCGGGTCCGTGCTGGCCATGGCCAGCATCAGCGGATCGCCGCCATTGATCACCAGATCCAGCGGACGATCGGTATTGGTGGCGTAACGCACACTGATGTCGTACTGACCGGCCTGGGCCACCTCGATCTGCCAGGCGACGTTATCGCCAGCCGTGTCGCCGAAGTCCAGATAGCCGGTACCGGAGAAGCCCGGCCGCAGACCGTTCTCCAGATTCGCATTGTCTTCGGGATTGTCGGCATCGCGCACTACGGTATCCGTCGCGTTGGCGCCGTCATCGAAGCTCGTCACCGTGCCGTCTTCGGCCTGCAGACGCAGGGGCGAGAACGGCGCTTCATCGACATCATTCACGGTGACCGAGAGCTGCGCGGTGGTGGAGAGGTCGCCGTCACTGACGCTGACCTCGACGTCATAGACGCCATCTTCGTCATCATCGACCGCCAGCTCGAAATCGCGGGCACTGGTGAAGCTCAGCACGCCGGTGGTGGCGTCAATGGTGAACAGCGGAGAGTCGGCCCCGCCAGTGATGGCGAATACCGGCGCGTTGAGGCCGAGAGTCCCCCCGTCTTCATCGACGAGCGGGATCGCGCCAATCTCGGTCAGGTTCTCATCCACTGCAAACGCGGTCTGGTCGATGGCGATGCTCTCATTGAGATCTGCCACGGTGATCAGGGTGTCCTGTGACACGCTGTCCTCGCCATCGGTCACCGTCACGGTCAGCTCGTAGATACCATCTTCATCGCTGTCGGCGGCCAGTTCCGCGTCCGGTGGATTGAGGAAGGCGATTCCTCCACTCGCCACGTCGTAGGTGAAGAGCGCGGCATCGGCACCGGACAGCGTCACCGTCAGGCTGTCGCCATCGGCATCCTCAAGCACCAGACTCGCCACGCCAGCACTGTTCTCGTCGACACTGATCGCGGCACCGAGTCCCGCAAGGGTCGGGGCAGTATTGACCGGCTCATCGATACGCTCGAATTCAAGCGAGTCGATACGCATCAGCTCGCCACCGGCACCACGCAGTTCGAGGCTTGCCAGATCACCGGCGGTGACCTCGAAGGGCGTCTCGAAGAGGATTTCCTTGCGGTTGCCGCTCTGGCCTGCATTTCCGCGCGCGCCACTGCCGACGAAGGTGCCGAAGTCGTCGTTCAATACCACGTCGGCGCTCAGGCTATCGGTTGTCGTGTTGCGCGCTTCAAGCACGGTGTCACCGATGGTCAGGGTCAAGGTGCCTTCACCGTCGGTTTCATCGAACACATAGAGGCGTGCGATGTACCAGCCCGGCTCCACACCGCCCGCCGAGAGATCAGTGCCGATCGTCGCCGGGGCATTGCTGGTCAGACGAATCAGCTGTTCGTTGGACGCCGACGCACTGCCGGTGACGATCAGGTTACCGGCGTCGAGATCCGTGAAATCTTCCGCCTCGATCGTGATGCTATCGCCAACCTGGGTGCCTTCGATGATGAAGCTCAGCGACTGGGTCGCTGACAGACCACTCGGGTCGGTGGCGCGCACGACAACATCGAAGGTGCCCCCTTCACTTGGCGTGCCTTGAATGACGCCATCGATCACCTCGAGTCCGGCAGGCAGATCCTCGGCCGTCAATGACAGGCTGTCGCCATCGGCATCGGAGAACAGCGAGGCGAAGTCCGCCAGCGGAATCTGGAGGAAGCTCTCGCCCACCTCTCCAAAGTAGGGCTCGAGAGCGGCAGGCTCCGCCACCGGGGCGTCATTGACGTTCTCGATGCTCAAGGCGAAGTCGGTATCGGTACTGGCGGTGCCATCATCGGCGGTCACCGTGATGGTGTAATCGCCCGGCACCAGACCAGCGAGGCTCCCGGACAGCACATTGTCGCTGACACTCAGCCCGTCCACGGTGACCGGCAGGCCATCGCCATCGGTGACTCGGAAGCTGAAGGCGAGGTCATCGCCATCGTCATCGACGAAGGGCAGGTCAACCTCGAGGTTCGCGCCTTCGTCGAGGCTCAGATCAGCGATACCCCCCCCCACCACGCGCGGTGCGCTGTTGGTGTCATCGACATCGGCTTCTGACAGGCTTACGCCACTGAAGCTCGCACTACCCTTGGCGCCCACATCATCGTCGTTGACGAAGACCAGCGAATCGAGGGTGATGCCCGCATGCGCCGAGAGATCGATGGTGAAGCGCAGGGTGCCATCGCCATTGTCGATGCCCTGACCACGCAGATCGACAAAGCCACCCTGCGTCTGGCTGCCGCCCAGCTGATAGACGCTGTTTCCGCCATTGAACGGATTGGAATCGGCATCGAAGCCGATGGCAACGATCTCGGGGACCGGCGAATCGGATATGGCCACATCCAGGGTCAGGATGCTGCCACTGGTGATCGTGTAGTCCTCCGGCAGGGCTGCCCGCTTCCAGACATTGTCGTTCAACGTCAGAGTGCCACCGTCGTCTTCCACCACCGCCCCCGTGCCAACGGAGGGATTGTCCTGGGTCGTGTTGTAGGCGCTGATCGTGGCGTCATCGAAGGTGACATCCAGCGTCACGCTGCCGACGACGGCCAGCGTGACCGCCTCCGCGACACTCGCCTCATTGCCGGCGGCATCGGTCACGATCAGGGTCACGATCACATCGCCCGGGGCCTGTGTGGAGAGATCGACCGTCAAGGTGTCGCCATCGCTGACAACGGACTGACGGGTCACGCCGCCGTCGAAGCTGATCTCGAGAGTCGAGCCGTCATCGATTCCCGCGACACCGAATACCACGCTGGCGCTGTCATCCGCCTCGATGGCATCTTGCGGGCCTTCGAGTGCCAGGTCGCCCCCCTCATCGGCGGTGGTATCCAGCGTCAGTGCCAGGCTCTGTTCGGCACGGTTGCCGAAGGCATCCATGGCGATCAGCGTGACCGACAGATCGCCATCAGCGAATCCCGACAGATCCAGCGTGAAGCTGCCATCCGGGTTCGGCACCACCTCCTGGACCGTGATTCCCTCATCGAAGGTCACGCCGACGAAGGTGATGTCGGCATCCAGTCCGCTGACGCTGAAGCCCGCTTCACCGACGGTCGCGCCATTGAGGAGGGGGTCTACGGCGGTAAAGATCAGCACAGAGGCATCGGCATCCGCCACGACATCCCCTACCAGGCCCGTGCCCGCCGTGGTGACCTCCAGGCGATCGACATTGGGCCCATTGCTGCGCCCATCAGGGATCGTCAGCGTGACGGTGTTGTCACCGACCTCCAGACTCGTCGTCAGGGTGTGGTAGCTCCAGACATCGAAGCCCTCAGGGTCGACGTTGCCGGCGTTGGGGTCAGTCCCGACAAAGGCGAGCTCGGAGGACTCGCCGTCATTGATCGAGAGAGCCAACGGACGCGCGCCATTGCTGGCATAGCGGAAGTTGAGGTCGTAGTCGCCCGCCTCGGCCACATTGACGGTGAAGGTGAGGCTGTCACCCGGCGCACTGCCGAAATCCACGTAACCGGTGCCGGAAAAGTCCGGGCGCAGTCCGACAAAGCCACCGGCCTCGGGATTCGCGGCGTCGCGCACCACGGTGGCGGCCCCGTTGTCGACGCCCAGCACGGCATCCTCTGCCTGCATCACGACTGGCGCAATCACCGGATCGACAGGCTCCACCGCAGCGGCCTCCAGAAGCGCCACCTCGATCTTGTCGATGTTCGGCCCGTTGGTCGCGCCGCCCAGACGCAGGGTATTGCTGCCCGCGGCCAGCGTGATCTCCAGCGTCTCGGTCGACCAGCCCTCCCACGCGGAAGGCCCGCCATTGCCTGGCTGGTTGTCCGCGGGCACATCATCGACATCATCGGGGTAGTAATTCGGCGCAGTCACCGCTGCGAACTGGAAGGTACCAATCTGGCCTGGCGTCCCCTCATCGATGAGAAAGAGGCCAATGGGACGCGCCGAGCTGCTGGCATAGGTCACGGTGACGCTGTACGTGCCGGCGGTAGCCACCTCGAGAGTGAAGTCACCGTAGGCCTCGGCATTGCCCGATGCCCAGTCGAGATAGCTGGCGCCTTCGGCGCCGACCCGGAAGGTTTCCCTGCCATTGGTGAAGCTGGCGATATTGTCGAGAGTCACCACACGATTGGTGCCAGCGTCGGCGACATCAGACGTCGAGCCGATATCGAGATCCTCACCCTGAATGACGAAGACGTCCGGGTCCGGCGCACGCACTTCCAGATAGTCGACGTTGGGGCCACTGGCCCCGTTGGAGGTGAAGGACACCGTGTTCTCGCCCGCCTGCAGCTGAACGCGAATGGTACGCTCGCCGAACTCACTGAAATCAGTGGCGTCGCCGGTCAGGGTCGTGCTCGGCAGATCAAACATTCGATCCTGAAGTTCGCCATTGACGTCCAGGCGCAATGGGCGGTTGCGATCAGACCCATCGCCATTCTGGCTAAGCGCATACCCCAGCGCGAGTTCATATTCACCGGCCTCGGTGACGCTGAAGGTGAAGGTCAGCGTCTCGCCGGTCGCGCCGCCGAAGTCCACGTAGGCAGTGCCTGATGCATTGGCGGTATTGGACGGATTATCCCCCCCTGTCACCACCTCGATACCGGCCCCACCGATGGAGGATGCATTGCCATCTCCGTCGTCATCGCTGAGGTCTTCGGCCTCGATACGAAGGGTAGTGAAGCTTTCCGGTGCGATGAGCGCCGCCGTGGCCAGAGGGGCAGGTTCGGCCAGCAAGGCAGGTCCTGTGCCCGCAGCAGGTTCATCACTACTGGTCAGTAGCGCCTGGGCGGCTTGCGGCGTGTCCTCCTGGTCACTCACCTCCTGGTCACTCACCTCCTCGGCGACGACATCCGGTGACTCGATCTCGAAGCCGAACTGCTCACCAGACCCAGGCAGCACCTCGCCTCTTTCGTCCAACGCTTCGATCATCATCTTGAGCTTGCCTGATAGGGGGGTAGGCAGATGATCAAAGACAAAGGGACGCTCAAAGCGCTCAAATACCGACAGTCGATCCTGCGCATCCTCGAATGTCATTCGCATTGACTTGATGGAATTTCCCCACACTGAGGGAAATGGCGTGACCATTATTTCGTGATCCTGGAACGTCTTTTCATCAAGACGATCACCACTCCTGATACGTGATGCCATGGACTCAAGACGACTCGATACGAATGACATGGAATACATTTTCCCTACCCCTCGAATAATTTTTAGTGGCGATTTCTACGCCATCTTGAGACCTCACGACACGACGCCCTCACCGGCAATGAATCCCCGGTGACTTTCCACTCTCCAACGCTTTCTCAAAGAGTTCTAACATGACCGGCCAAAGACTCTTAACCCCGTCAAAAACGAGTCTAGACACGGCCTATCGCAAGACAAGAGATTTTTCTATTCACCCTCAGAATTGCAATATGCAACTGATCTTCATATCAAAATAAAATCAATAAAAACAACATATTTACTGTTTTAAAATAGTAAAATATCACCCCTATAAACCCTCGGAACGACTTGGATGATGAGAAAAACAATACTGAATACCAGAGAAGATAATCTTGCAGAAAGCCAGAACTATCATGCTTTTTAAAAACGTAAATCATATGGATATTCAACATCAGACATGAGCAAAATAAACAGCAAAAACTAGAAAAATAAAGCCTTGGAATTTTTTTATTGATCATTGAAATATTCACTTGCTCGCCGATCAATCAGCAGCAATATTTCAACAGTAAACCAGAGAAACAAAACAGAATAATCTAATAAATAGATGGGCAATATTAACCACAGAGCAATGGCGTCTACTCCATAGCCAAGCAAGACAACGTGAAAAATCCGAGCTCAGGGCAGCCGTCAACGACGGTGACTTGGATAAAAAGAACAACAACGACGCTAGGGAACGACACCATGGCCATCTCCCGGGAAGGTAATGACCTGCAAAAGGTCCTGGACCACTGTCGGCACAGCTTTGTCTACGTCGGACTCTTCAGCTTGTTCATCAATCTGCTGATGCTGGTGCCGCCGCTCTACATGCTGCAGGTCTATGATCGAGTCATCACGACACGTAGCCAGGAAACACTGCTGATGCTGACTCTGGTGGTCGTGTTCCTCTTCATGGTGATGGGGGCTCTTGAACTGATTCGCTCAAGAATCCTGGTCCGAGTCGGGAATCGACTGGATGTACTGATCAGCCCGAGACTTTACAGTGCCATGTTCAAGCACTCCCTGATGACGCCGGGCAAGCCCTCCGCACAGCCGCTGAACGACCTCACCACCCTTCGCCAATTCCTTTCCGGCAACGGCCTGTTCGCTTTCTTTGACGCGCCCTGGGTGCCGATATACATCGGCGTGCTGGCACTGTTTCATCCATGGTTTGGTCTGTTCGCCCTGGGCGCGGGCCTTGTTCTGACCCTCATTGCGCTGATCAACGAGAAGACCACCAAGAAGCTGCTGAGCGATGCCAACGGCCAACATGTCCTGTCCCAGGATCTTGCCAACAGCAATCTGCGCAACGCCGAAGTGCTCCACGCCATGGGCATGCTGCCGGGCATCCAGAATCGGTGGGAGGCGCGCCACCGCGAGTATCTGGTGCTGCAGTCCAAGGCAAGCGACCGCGCAGGTCTCTTGACCAACACCTCCAAGGTACTGCGCTTGATGTTCCAGTCATTGATCCTCGGTCTTGGCGCCTATCTGGTGCTGACCGGCGACCTGACGCCCGGCATGATGATTGCCGGCTCGATCCTGATGGGGCGGGCGCTGGCGCCGATCGATCAGATGATCACCGGCTGGAAAGGCTTCAGCGGTGCACGCACCTCACGAGCCCGCCTCGAGGAGCTACTCGAGGCCGTGCCTGCCGATGCACCCACAATGCCACTACCGGCCCCCAAAGGCCGACTGACACTCGAGGCAGTCAACGCCGCGCCGCCAGGCGAGCGGCTATCGACACTCAAGGACATCACTCTGACACTTGCCAAGGGTGAGCACATCGCCGTGGTAGGCCCCAGCGCCGCCGGCAAATCCACCCTGGCACGGGTGATACTCGGCCTATGGCCAGTACAGCTGGGGTGCGTACGACTCGATGGCGTGGACGTCAGTCAGTGGAAGCGGACCGCGCTAGGGCCTCATCTTGGCTACCTGCCGCAGGATATCGAGCTGTTCGATGGCTCCATCGCCGATAATATCGCTCGCTTCCAAGAGGTCGAAGCGCAACTCGTGGTGCAAGCCGCCCAGAGCGCCGGTGTCCACGAAATGATCCTTCGCCTGCCGCAAGGCTATGACACCTGGCTGTCCCACGGTGGAGCCGCCCTTTCCGCGGGTCAGCGACAACGTATCGGCCTGGCACGGGCACTCTATGGAAAACCGGTGCTGGTAGTGCTCGATGAACCGGACGCCAACCTGGATGAAAGTGGTGAGCAGGCGTTGGCCCAGTGTCTGATGCAACTGCGCCAGGCAGGCACCACGGCCATCATCATCACCCATCGTCAACGTCTTCTGCAGCAGGTCGACCGCATCCTGGCCCTCAAGGATGGCCAGGTGGCTTCACTGTCCCCGCCGACGCGAGGACGACCCATTGCACGGGCCGTGGCAGGGAGAGGGCACTCGACTCCGTCCATGAACGCTCAGCGTGTCACCGAGCTGAAACCTAGTGCCAGAGGCCGCCATGAAGGCGGTGAGGAGAGCCCGAGATGACCACCTCCCAATCCACGAATGGCGGCTTTGACAGTGAGCTTCCGCTACGCGACCACAATTATCGACGCCTGGGCCTGGCCGTACTGCTCATCGCAGTCGGCGGATTCGGCAGCTGGTCAGTCATGGCGAACCTGGCAATTTCCGTGGTGGCACCGGGATCGGTATCGGTAGAGAGCTTCACGAAGACCATCCAACACCTCGAGGGAGGCATCGTGGAGTCGATTCGCGTGGAGGATGGCGATCATGTCGAGGCCGGCGACGTGCTCATCGTCTTCGATGACACCCAGGCACGCTCTCAGCAGAAGATCGTCGAGGCTGAATACCTGATTGCCAGAGCCAGTGAGATACGCCTGCTTGCCGAGTACAGCAACGCCGACACCCTGACCTTCCCGGAATCATTGAGACAGTCGACCAATCCTCGTGTGCTGGAGGTCCTTGAAGTACAGCAGCGGCTCTTTGAGGTACGTCGTCAATCGCTGAACGGTGCCATGGCAGCCCTGGATGAGCAGGTCGTGCAGATGAACGAGCAGATCGCAGGTCTCGAAAATACCCAAGCTATCACAAAGCGACGCATCAACTCTCTCAATGATGACGTTGCCAACCATCGCAAGCTGTTCCGAAATGGTCTGATCAATAACCAGCGATTGCGTGAAATGGAGCGTGAGAGTCTCGAATACCAGAGCGACAATGCCGGCCAATTTGCCGAGGTCGCACGGCTGCGTTCCCAGATCAGCGAAAACGAGCTGCAGAAACAGATTCGCCTGCAGGAATTTCAGCAACAGATCGGCGAGTCTCTACGTCAGGTTCAGGCAGAAGTCACCGATGCGGAAGAACGACTGGTCGCGCTCAATGACAACCTCAGGCGTACAGAGGTCATCGCACCGGTGGCCGGCACCGTGGTCGGCCTGAAGGTCCATACGCTGGGCGCGGTGATTCGTAGTGGCGACCCCCTGCTCGATATCGTGCCCGCCGGCGACGGCTTCATCGTCGAGGCCAGGGTCCCGGACCATGATATTGACCACCTCTACCTCGGTCAGCCCGCAGAGATTCGCTTCAGCGCATTCAATCAGCGGTTATCCAACATCATCGATGGTGAGGTCACTCACGTGAGTGCCAACAGCTTCGAGGATGAAGCGACTCGTGCCCGTTATTACAAGGCGCGGATTCGTGTCACCAGGACCGGCCAGAGCAACATGACCGAGAGCATGCGATTGCTTTCCGGCATGCCTGCCGAAGTGATGATCCGTACCGGTGAGCGCAGCTTCGCCAGTTATGTCGGCAAGCCTGTCGTGGATATGCTGGCGCGAGCAATGAGGGAGGAATGACAGGAGACTGAGGCGCCAGTAGACGAAGGGAATCACGAGAGGGACAGGCAATTCGACCATACCCCCCCCCTCAGAAACGCGAAAAGCCCGCATCCTAGGATGCGGGCTTTTCTTAATCTGGTGGAGGAGGAGGGATTCGAACCCTCGAAGCCTTGCGACTTACACACTTTCCAGGCGTGCTCCTTCGACCACTCGGACACTCCTCCAGATCAGTATTCTCACGAGTGACTCGGCTGCGCCGTGTTTCCCTTGAGAACGCGGCGTATATTATCGAGCCGCTGGATGCATTGCAATACTTTTCCAAAATCTTTCATATAGATAGCGTCAATCTCTCTCATTCACCGCTACCTCCATTCATGCTGATGGTGCCAGCACCACGTAGTCACCTTGCGCCTCGAAGCACAGTGTCGGCAACGCTGATTCTTCAGCCTGACACCACAGCTGCTGGACCAACGTCAGGCGCGCACGCCGTCCTGCCACAAGCCGTTCACTGACTCCGACAAGCGCCTGCTCATCAAGCGGAGCACAGCTCAGTCGATACTCTCCACTAACGGGCGCCAGAAATTGCTGACTGGCACGTGAGACGACGATATCGCGCTGGATACCGCGTGCGCGTAGCCACAGCGTCAGCCAACTCCAACCACACAGTGTCGCTTCAAGGCTCATAGCACCGCCAAACGCCGTGCCCTTGTCATTGAGGTTAGGCGCCAGCATTAGCTGCCAGTCGAGCCGCCCTTCAGATTGCTGTGGCTGCGACCAGCACATGCTCTTGAGCCCGAGCTGACCAGCGAGTGGAATCGCACACGTCAGCCAGTCGCGAAACTGCTCCAGGTCTTCGGTAACGGGTGCCATCACACGCCCCAGCTGACCGTCGGAGCCGCAAGGCAGCGCCAGCGGTGGAAAAGCCTCTCCGCCTTGACGACTCATGCTACTGCCAGCGCTCGACAAAATCGGCACTGACACGTGAGGCCAGTGGCTTCAAGCGCCCACCCGGCGTGCCGAGATACAGGAAGCCAACCAACTCGTCGTGTTCTTCCATGCCAAGCCCAGCATGCACGGTGGCATCAAAAGCATAACCACCAGTGCGCCACATACCGCCCAATCCTTGCGCCTGTGCGGCATACAGCATGGCATGTGCCGCGCAACCAGCACTGACAACCTGTTCAACTCTTGGCACCTTGGGATGCTCCGGCGTCACCTTGGCGATCACTGCCACCACCATCGGTGCACGCAATGGCTTCTTGGCTGCCGATGCCTGAGCAGCCTCATCGCCAGCGGGAGACTTTGTACGCTCGGCCTTGGCAAAAAGCTCGCCCAGGCGCTCCAGGCCCGCTCCCGTGAACTCAATAAAGCGCCACGGTGTCAGCTCGGCGTGGTCCGGGGCGCGCAGCGCAGCCTGATACAAGGCTTCCATCTGTTCGGCATCCGGAGCCGGCGCCATCAGCTTGCCCATTGAATTGCGTTCATGCAGTAACGTCAGCGCGTCCATTGGCTCTCCCCTCGCACAGATCAGATAAGAATGATTCTCATATTATCACGCAGTGCATTACTGACGCGACAAGCGCAACGGCAGGCTGGCACGCGCTTCGCCTTCGAGATCAGCAGTGGCACGCCACGGGCTGATGTCCAATCCGCCGCGCCGCACATAGCGCGCCATCACCAGTAGCGATTCAGGCTTCACGCGCGCCATCAGATCCACGAATAGATGCTCGACGCAGTGCTCATGAAAATCCTGATGCTGGCGATAGCTGATCAGGTAGGCCAGCAGACGCTCGCGGTCGATACGCGGACCACGATAGCGAATCCAGACACTGCCCCAGTCCGGCTGACCGGTGACCGGGCAGTTGGACTTGAGCAGATGGCTGTGCAGGTCTTCGCTGACGATATCGTCTTCATCTGCCGCGAGTAGTTCAGGCGACGGCGTGTAGTGCTCGACGGTGACCGGCAAGTCATCGAGGCACTCCCCCGGCAGACGCCCCACATTAAGCTCGGCATCATTCAGTTCCAGCAGATGCACCTCGACCGGCGCGCCCGCCGCGGCGGCAAGATCCCGCTCCAACGTCGCCTGCACGGCCGCCTGATCGGCGAAGCGGCTCTGATTGAGGCTGTTGAGATAGAGCTTCCAGGATTTGGACTCGATCAGATTCGGAGAGGCCGCCGGCAGGCGGAAACGGGCCACACGCACCCACGGCTTGCCGGATTCATCCAGCCAGGAGACCTCAAAGGCGTGCCATTCATCCTCACCGACGAACGGCAGTGCCGTGTCACTGATACCGATCGGGCCACGATTGGCCGCGCGCGCAATCGGAAACAGTAGACTGGCATCGTATTGCTCAGGATAGGCAGACTCGCGACCGAGCGGTGCATCCTTGAGAGTCTCGGGACGTACCTCGTCAGGTACATTGACGGCAGTGGGATGAGCCATGACAGCACTCCAGGAGTAAAAGACGGAAATAGGATGAGCACGCGTGAAAACGCGTGGCGCAGACAGCGAAACGCCGGCAATGAGCCGGCGTTTCGTGCACTGGCGCGATGGCGCGCATATTACCATCTTCTGCGACTTTTCATCTTCAGCTACGAATGCCCTTGCCGCGCTCCAGCAGCCACAGCGCAAAGCTGAACATGCCGATGATAAAGGCCGCGATGGCAGCCAGTGCCGGCCCTACACTGATATCAGACACCCCCAGAATACCGTAGCGGAAGGTATTGACCATATAGAGGATCGGGTTCGCCAACGATACGTTCTGCCAGAACTCCGGCAGCATGTTGATGGAATAGAACACCCCACCCAGATAGGTCAGCGGCGTGAGGATAAAGGTCGGCACGATGGAAATATCATCGAACTTGCGCGCAAACAGTGCGTTGATGAAACCGCCGATCGAGAACAGCAGTGCCGTCAGCACCACGACAGCAATAGTCAGCAATGGGTGATGAATATCGAGATCAGTGAACAGGAAAGCTACCGCCGTCACGATGACACCTACGCCCAAACCACGCGCTGCACCACCAATGATATAGCCAAGCAGAATGATCCACGATGGCAACGGTGACACCATCAGCTCCTCGATGCTGCGTTGGAACTTGTTGGAGAAGAATGACGAGGCCACGTTGGAGTAAGAGTTGGTGATCACCGACATCATGATCAAGCCCGGTACGATGTAGTCCATGTACTTGATGCCATCCATGGTGCCAATCCGCGAGCCAATCAGATTACCGAAGATCACGAAGTACAACGTCATGGTGATGGACGGCGGCAACAGGGTTTGCGGCCAGATACGCGTGAAGCGACGGATTTCCTTGACGATGATGGTGGTTAGCGCCACCCACAACTGACGGGGATTCACTGCGCGATCTCCTTGGCGACGTTAGAGGCAATACCGCTTTCAGCGTTGGAGCGTTCGACCAGATTGACGAACAGCTCCTCAAGTCGATTGGCACGGTTACGCATCGAGACAACCGTGATGCCTGCAGCACTGAGGGCAGCAAAGGCGTCATTGATCGATTGTCCTTTGCGCACGGATAGCGACAGCTGATTCGACTCGCTGAGCGACACCTCAAAGCCTTCAATGGCCGGCACCACCGAGAGCGGCTCACGCGTATCGAGCAGGAAAGTTTCAATATCCAGCTGCTTGAGTAGCTTGCGCATACTGGTGTTATGCACAATTTCACCATGATTGATGATGGCGATATTGCGACACAGGCTCTCGGCCTCTTCCAGATAATGCGTGGTGAGAATGATGGTGGTGCCTTCCTCACGATTGATACGGCGCATGAAGTCCCACATCGAGCGACGCAGTTCAATATCGACGCCTGCGGTCGGCTCGTCGAGGATCAGCAGGCGCGGCTTGTGAATCAGCGCGCGAGCGATCATCAGACGACGCTTCATGCCACCCGAGAGCGTGCGAGAAGCCGTATCGCGCTTGTCCCACAACCCGAGATCCTTGAGCAGGCGCTCGGCACGCGGCCGCGCTTCCTTCATGGGCATGCCGTAATAACCCGCCTGGGTCATCACGATGTCCTGGACCTTCTCGAATTGATTGAAGTTGAACTCCTGCGGCACCACGCCGAGGTGATACTTGGCCTTCGAGAAGTCCTTGTCGATATCAATCCCGAAGACCTCGACCTTGCCCGCCGTTTTTTGCACCAGCGAACACACCACACCGAGTGTCGTGGACTTTCCGGCTCCGTTAGGGCCGAGCAACGCGAAGAAATCGCCCTCGGGCACATCAAGATCTATTCCCTTGAGCGCCTCGAAACCGTTGTCGTAAACCTTGGTCAGACCACGGATGGACAAGGCAGGTCGTGACATCAGACACCTATTTTATCAATGTGCACTGTCATGAAAAGACAGTCAGAAGAAGCATGCCTGCCAGCCACGAAGGCGACAGAAAAGGCACGCAGAATGAGAGGTGCATGGTAACGCATCCAACACACCGGTATCAGACCTGTTGCTGGCATGGCATTGGTGCAAAGAGAGAAACAGAGCGACATGACAGTCGATGACGCAGAAGTCGTGGAGCAAGACACATCAGAAGTCGTCAGAAAAAGCCGAGTACTGCGGGGATATCAGGGGAAATACAGACACAAAAAAATCGCCGATGACGAGAACACGATAAACACTGTGTCTGTCAGGCGATGGCATGCTGCTATATCAATCTTCACTTCACATACGACTGGAGCGGGAAACGAGATTCGAACTCGCGACCCCAACCTTGGCAAGGTTGTGCTCTACCACTGAGCTATTCCCGCCTGTCGAAAAACTGTGCTGCAAAACAGAATGGCGTCCCATAGGGGGTTCGAACCCCTGTTACCGCCGTGAAAGGGCGGTGTCCTAGACCACTAGACGAATGGGACGTACTGGAGCGGGAAACGAGATTCGAACTCGCGACCCCAACCTTGGCAAGGTTGTGCTCTACCACTGAGCTATTCCCGCACCGGGTGTCATGAACCTGCGCTCATAACATCTGTCTTACTGCTGGCATGCCACGCCTACATGTTCTACATGGCGTCCCATAGGGGGTTCGAACCCCTGTTACCGCCGTGAAAGGGCGGTGTCCTAGACCACTAGACGAATGGGACGTACTGGAGCGGGAAACGAGATTCGAACTCGCGACCCCAACCTTGGCAAGGTTGTGCTCTACCACTGAGCTATTCCCGCAACACAAGCAGATCATGCAACCACACAAGACCGAAAATGGCGTCCCATAGGGGGTTCGAACCCCTGTTACCGCCGTGAAAGGGCGGTGTCCTGGACCACTAGACGAATGGGACGTACTGGAGCGGGAAACGAGATTCGAACTCGCGACCCCAACCTTGGCAAGGTTGTGCTCTACCACTGAGCTATTCCCGCACTCCGGTCTCTACGTTGCAAAAAAGTGGCGTCCCATAGGGGGTTCGAACCCCTGTTACCGCCGTGAAAGGGCGGTGTCCTAGACCACTAGACGAATGGGACGTAACGTTCTTGCCTCGTTGAGGTGGCGCGTATATTACAAAGCGCCCTCCCTTTCGTCAACCCCCTGCTTCGACAGGATTTTTCCCATATTGGATACATGGCTTGTGGTCACGTCCTTGCGCCCGCATTCTTAAGACATATGTTGTCACCCATGACGACATCCACCTATTTCGGTCCCATCCTCCTAAACACGGAAGTCCGGTACATGATGGTCAGACCCGAAATATATCTTTCGAGAAGGATTCCCCATGAACGAGCACGACTCCCAGAATCAACCGTCTAGCGCTGATCAGGCACAAGACAAACTGACTCGTAGTGAAGATGAATGGCGCGCCCGCCTGACGCCTGAACAGTATCGCGTCGCCCGCGAAGCCGGTACCGAGCGTCCCTTCACGGGCGATCATGAAGTCAGCCCGACCGCTGGCACCTATCACTGCATCGGCTGTGACGCGACGCTCTTCGACAACGACACCAAATTCGATGCTGGCTGCGGTTGGCCGAGCTTTGATCGCCCCTATCAGGACGCTGC
Organism: Cobetia sp. QF-1; assembly: GCF_002213105.1. Classification (NCBI taxonomy): domain Bacteria; kingdom Pseudomonadati; phylum Pseudomonadota; class Gammaproteobacteria; order Oceanospirillales; family Halomonadaceae; genus Cobetia; species Cobetia sp. QF-1. The sequence goes on along the minus strand of NZ_NBVS01000002.1, from coordinate 124,190 downwards.
CATCGAAGAACACTTCGACACCAGCATGGGCATGCGTCGCGTCGAGGTGCGCTGCCGTCGTTGTGAATCCCATCTAGGCCACGTATTCCCGGACGGTCCGACCGAGACCGGCCAGCGTTATTGCATCAACTCCATCTCGCTACGCTTCAAGCCCGTTCGCGATTGAAGTACTGATACCAAGCCATGGCACCGCGGATCATGGACATGCGTCGCCCAACCCATGAGATGGCGGCCTCTGGTAGAATGCGTCGCCATACGCGTCTCTGCACCATCTTCCTTACATCAGGGGAAGGGGCAGGACAGAGGTTACAGGACAGCCGTCTTTTCCCATGACGGCAGGAGAGAAACAACATGCTGGGCTGGTACCCGGGGCACATGCATAAGGCACGTCGTCAGATAAAGGACGCCTTGCCGGAGATCGACGTGGTGATCGAGGTACTCGACGCCCGCCTCCCCTACTCCAGCACCAATCCTGTGCTGGCTGAGCTAACCCGCCACAAGCCGGTGCTCAAGCTACTATCACGCGCTGACCTTGCGGACCCGATACGTACACGCGAATGGGTCGAGTACTTTGACGCCCTGCCCAATACTCGCGCGTTGGCAATCACGACACTGGATGCCCGAGACCTCAAGCAGATCCCCAGGCTATGTCGCGAGATGGCCGGCCATATCCGTGTCGACCGCGATGCGCGCGTGATGGTGATGGGCATTCCCAATGTCGGTAAATCGACGCTGATCAATGGCCTTGCGGGACGCAAGATCGCCAAGACCGGCAACGAGCCCGCCGTCACCAAGCGTCAACAGAAGATTCGTATCGATGGGGGCATTGCACTGATCGATACCCCCGGGGTGATGTGGCCCAAGATAGAAGATCAGGCGAGTGCCTATCGCCTTGCCGGTAGCGGCGCCATTCGCGACACCGCCATCGACTACACCGATGTGGCGGTGATCGTGGCCGCTGAGCTGGCCAAGCGCTACCCGACCGAGCTGACCGCGCGCTACAAACTGAAGTCGTTGCCGGCCTACACCGCTCATCCGGATGCTGAGCGTGTCGAGAGTGATGGACCGCGCAAGTTGGACCTGATGGCACTGTCAGGCTTCAATGGTGTGGCCATTCTGGAAGAGATTGCCAGCAAGCGTGGTGGTCTGCGCGCGGGCGGGAGCCTTGACCTGCATCGTGGAGCTGAAGTGCTGCTACATGAGCTGCGCGACGGCAAGCTGGGCCGCATGACACTTGAAACCCCGGCTGACATCCCGGCCGAGCCAACTCCTGAAGCTAACGGTGAGCTGGAAGAAGGGCTTGCCCAGGCAGGCAGCCCTGAAAATGACGGTAGCCCGGCACAATAAGGCAATGAAAACAGCGCGCTAATCATCACGGTGCTCCATCTCACCTCATTCGAGGTGCCTTAAAGCCAGTGAATAATCCTGCCAGGCAACCTCTGGCAGGATTTTTTTCTGCCTGAATATTTCAAACCACAAATTTAACCACGCTATTACCCCTTTGCCGTGGCGCTACGGGCGGGCACCACGATATGCTGGGCGCTCGCCCCTACACCTTACGTGACGGAGATCTACGGAAAGCATCATGGATACCGAGCAAAGAAAGCCCCGCGAAATTCGCAAGTCTCACAAGCTGGACAATGTCTGTTACGACATTCGTGGCCCGGTACTTGAGCACGCCAAGCGTCTCGAAGATGAAGGTCATCGCATTCTCAAGCTCAACATCGGCAATCCTGCGCCGTTTGGCTTCGAGGCGCCGGAAGAGATTCTTCAAGATGTGATGCGTAACCTGCCAACGGCGCAAGGCTACTGTGACTCCAAAGGGCTTTACTCGGCACGCAAGGCGATCATGCAGGAATGTCAGCGCAAGGACATTCAAGGTGTCGGTATCGAAGATATCTACATCGGCAACGGCGTGTCGGAGCTGATCGTGCTGGCGATGCAGGCACTGCTGGATGACGGTGATGAGCTGCTGGTGCCAGCACCGGATTATCCGCTGTGGACCGCTGCTGCCAATCTGGCGGGTGGCCGTGCCGTACATTATCTGTGTGATGAAGCACAGGACTGGGCCCCCTCCATCGAGGATATCCGCGCCAAGGTGACGACCCACACCAAGGGCATCGTGCTGATCAACCCGAACAACCCCACGGGCGCGGTCTACCCACCGTCAGTGGTGAAAGACATCCTGCAGGTCGCGCGCGAGTATGGCCTGGTGGTGTTCTCCGACGAGATTTACGACAAGATTCTCTATGACGACGTCGAGCACGTCTCGACTGGCGCGCTGGCTGATGATCTGCTGGTCGTGACCATGAACGGCCTTTCCAAGAGCTATCGCTGCGCAGGATTCCGCTCCGGCTGGATGATTCTTTCCGGTGACAAACGCCCTGCCGCTGACTTCATCTCCGGGCTCGACATGCTGGCCAGCATGCGCCTGTGCGCCAATGTCCCTGCCCAGCATGCCATCCAGACCGCACTTGGAGGCTATCAGTCCGTCAATGACTTGGTGCTGCCGGGCGGCCGCTTGTTGGCTCAACGCGACGTGGCCTGGAAGAAACTCAATGAGATTCCCGGCGTCAGCTGCGTGAAGCCCAAGGGAGCGCTTTACATGTTCCCGCGTCTCGACCCTGAAATGTATCCCATCGAGGATGATCAACAGCTGGTGCTGGAACTGCTGTTGGAAGAAAAGATGCTGCTGGTACAGGGCTCTGCCTTCAACTGGCCGACCCCTGATCACCTGCGTATCGTCACCCTGCCCTACGCTGACCAGCTGGAAGAGGCGATTGATCGTCTGGCGCGCTTCCTTGCCCGTCGTCGCAAGGCCTGAGCGAGTCTTCGGCACGACCTGAACGCCTGCCTCTCCCGCGAGTAGCGATTGGCGCACTGTTCGATATACGCTTTCCTGGCCGCCACACTGGCAGTGATTCATATCACTGTCAGCCTGACGGGCAGATAATTGCGCCTTACCGAACCCTTGGCACTGGAGACCTGACCCCATGATGCGGATAGCCCTCTTCCTGATCACCAACCTGGCGGTGGTACTGCTGGCTAGCATCACGCTGCGCCTGCTGGGCTTCGATGGTTATATGGAAGCCAATGGCATCAACTACACCGCACTGCTGATCTTCTGCTTCATCATCGGCATGGCGGGCTCGGTGATTTCGCTGTTTCTATCCAAGAGAATGGCCAAGTCATCAACCGGCACCAAAGTGATCGAACAACCGCAGAACGATGCCGAGCGCTGGTTGCTCGATACCGTGGCAGAACTGGCGCGTGATGCAGGCATCAAGATGCCGGAAGTCGGCATTTTCCCGGCACAACAGTCCAATGCCTTCGCGACGGGCTGGAATCGCAACGACGCGCTGGTCGCGGTCTCCGCGGGCCTGCTCAATGGTATGCGCCCGGAAGAAATACGTGCGGTACTCGCTCACGAGATCGGTCACGTCGCCAATGGTGACATGGTGACCCTGACGCTGATTCAGGGGGTGGTGAATACCTTCGTGATGTTCTTCGCGCGTATAGCAGCACACGCCATCGACGCCTTCCTGAAACGGGGCAATAACAATGGCGGGTTAGGCATGTTCGGCTATATGGCAGTGGTGTTCGTACTGGAAATGGTGCTGGGCCTGGCTGCCTCGATGATCGTGGCCTGGTTCTCGCGCTGGCGTGAATACCGTGCCGATGCCGCCGGCGCGAGTCTGGCGGGCAGTGGGGCGATGATCAATGCTCTGGCACGCCTCAAGCAGGAACACTCGCTACCCGACCAGATGCCAGACAGCATGACTGCGCTCGCCATCACGACGGGGCAGAGCCGCAAGCTGATGGAGAAGCTGTTCGCGAGTCATCCGCCACTGGATGATCGTATCGCAGCCCTCAAGGCGGCAGCTGACAAGTAAATATTGTGTTCATCGCCGGAAAACGAAAAAGCCCGCCACGTGATGCACGTGCCGGGCTTTTTTCATGTGCCGAAGGAACAATCGACTCAGCGCATCTCTGTCACCGGCTCATGCGGCGTCTCCAACACCAGCGACTCTGCCAGCGACGTCGGCTCCACCTCCTCTTCAAGCTCACCTTCCTCGAGGCGCTCCAGCTTGAAACCGACCATGGCGTAGATGATGGCCAGCGCCAGATTGATCAGGTTGAACAGCGCAAACGGCAGATAGCTCAGGGTCGCGACACCGAGGGTGGCCGCCATGTAAGCACCGCAGCTATTCCACGGAATCAGCGGCGAGGTGATGGTGCCCGAATCTTCCAGTGCACGTGACAGGTTGACCGGCGCCAGGCCACGACGACGGAACTCGGCACGATACATGCGCCCGGGCAGAATGACGGAGATGTACTGATCGCCCGTCACCACGTTGGAAGCTAGACAGGTGCCCAATGTCGTGATGATCAGTGAGCCGGCATTGCGCGTAGCCCCCAGCAGGCTCTGCACCAGTCGCTCCAGCAGGCCGAGACGCTCTATCACACCGCCAAAGGTCATCGCCGAAAGGATCAGCCACACGGTATTGAGCATGCTGCTCATGCCACCCTTGGTGAGCAGTGAATCAATCACCTCATCGCCACTCGCCGACACGTAGCCATCAAACATCGACATCCATACGCCCTTGAGCAATGCCATGGCAGTCGACATGTCCGCCACATTGGCCAGCCCTACCACTGCCTGCGGCTGGAACACTACTGCAAAGATACCGCCCAGCACTGCACCAAGAAAGATGGTCGGGAAGGCCGGCATCTGACGCACGGCCATGACTAGCAACACCAGCAGCGGAATCAGCAGGTGCAGCCCGATATTGAACTGCTCGGCCAGCTGGAGACGCAGCGTCTCGACCTGCTCAGGTGTCTGCAGGCTTGCGACAGCGTCATGGCCAAGCCACAGGAAGCCCAGCATCGCCAGCACCAGACTCGGTACCGTCGTCCACAGCATGTGCCTGATATGGGCGAATAGCGTCGTGCCTGCGGCAGCAGGCGCGAGATTGGTGGTATCGGACAGTGGAGAGAGCTTGTCGCCAAAGTAGGCGCCCGAAATCACCGCGCCTGCCGTAATGGCCTCTGACAGCCCCAGGCCATCCGCAATACCGATCAAGCCGATGCCGATGGTGCCTGCCACCGTCCACGAGCTACCCACCGACAGTGCGACCAGTGCGCACAGCAGACAGGCAGACGCATAGAAATACTGTGGCGCGATGACATCCAGCCCGTAGTAGATCATCGCCGGCACGGTACCCCCGAGAATCCAGGTACCAATCATGGCACCCACGGCAAGCAGGATCAGAATCGCGCCCAGCGATATCTGAATACCCTTGTTGATACCGTCTTCGATGTCACTCCAGCGATAGCCATTCTTGAGGCCTATCAAGCCCGCAATCATGCCACCACTGAGCAGCGCGACCTGATTCGGGCCCCACGACGCATCTGCACCGAACAGCACCACCGCCAGCACCAGCATGGCAATGACCAGTACGATGGGAATCAGGGCATCCAGCAGAGAAGGAGGCCGGCAGACGCTGCCCTCGCCGGTCTTATCGGATTGTTGTTGCATGCAAGGAACCATCTTCAGAAAAAAGGAATACCGTCACGCACCGTCTGGACAAACATGAGGGCAGGCGGAAGGAATAGGATACGGGGACAGGCACAGCATGACTTGCCCGCAAGGTCGCTCAAATTATGCTCAGGCGTCGCCTTGCAGTATTTCGGGAACAGTCACTGCAGACCAGCATCGACCTTTGTCGCACATTGCGCGCCATTATATCGACCAAGGTCGCGGACCGAAACGTCTAGCGTAACGACCATTTCTCGCGGCCAAAACGCAAACGCCCCTGCCGGCATGACCGACAGGGGCGAATGACACAAGGGTAGCGCCGAGACGAACAGACACTGAAGACCGAGGGCAATGCTCAGCCCATCATTTGGTCACCAGCTTGACGCGCGAGAAGCCGAAACCTTCGAGAACATCGCGCAGTTCACGTGCGTTCTTCTTCAGCTCAACACGCAACGTCGAAAACTCACGACGCAGCGGATATTCGCGACGATAGCGCACAAAGCCTTCGGCAGTACCGAAGCGACGCTGATAACGACGTAGGCCCAACACATCACGGCGCACGTCGTAACAGGCCCGTACGCACAGACCCAGTGCTTCTTCGGGCGGTGCCCAGCCCGTCAACACCAGCTTGCGCAACCACGGATCAGGTTTGAGCTGACCCAATTTGCGACGTGCCGGCAAGCCGAAATAGCGGCAGGCCTGTTGATAGATGATCTCAGTACCCTGCATCTTGCCATCCAGGCTGTGACCCGCAATATGCGGAGTGGCGATATCCACCAGCGAGGCAAGCTCGGCATCGATATCCGGCTCGTTTTCCCACACATCAAGTACGGTCAGCAGATCACCACGCTCCTGCAGGCGCTGCTTGAGCGCAGCAGTATCGACGCAGCCTCCGCGCCCGGCACTCAACAGTACGCTGCCAGGCTTGAGAGCATGGATGCGCTCCGCATTCATCAGATGATGTGTCTGGTGCTCGCCAGTAGTGATCATCGGCGTATGCACACAGATGACATCACACTCCGCGACCAGCTGATCGATATCAACGAAGCGGGGCGCATTCTTGCTCTCATCGCCCTGCCCTTCGGCCTCAGTACGAGGCGGGTCGCAGACCAGTACCTCAGCACCGAGGGACTCGAGCCGCTTGATCAGCCGCGACCCCACCTGACCGGCACCGATGACGCCAAAGCGGCGGTTGAGCTGTAGATCAAAGCCTTCCTGCTCGGCCAGATGCCACAACGACGACAGCACGTAATCCACCACCGAATCGGCGTTACAACCTGGTGCGTTGGTGAAATGGATTCCCGCAGACTCGAGCCAGTCGAGGTCAACGTGATCGGTGCCGATGATCGGTGAACCAACGAAGCGTACGCGAGTACCCGCCAGTAACGCCTCATCCACTCGAAGCGTGGAACGGCAGATCAACATGTCGGCATCCTTGAGGACGGCGTTGTTGATCTCACTGGTGGGCAGACAGGTCACTTCACCCAATTCGGAGAAGAATTCATCTGCCAAGGGGACGTTATCATCCACGATGATGTGCATCTGTTGCCTTTTCCTTCCTGTGGCAATGGGTTGCGCTGCGGGCATATTACACTGACGTATCGGCTTTTATTGCCTCATACCTTGTCGCAAAGCTCGCGAAGATTACAATGGTATGATTTCCTGCCCGCCGCCGTGCCATCTTAGGCGCACGTCGTGGGCGTCACAAGCTTGCGACAATCGTCAGGCCATCACAGTCTCGCTTCGGGAGTCACGCGTGATCATCCGCTGGGAAAGCCACCACGATTACGTTCTGGTCCATGTGCATCAGGACATGTTCGGCGACTGGATCGTCAGCCGCTCCTGGGGCCAGATTGGCACCCAGTTCGGCGGGCTGAAACATGACCTTGCCGAGAACTACGAACAAGCCATGACCTGGGTCAGCGATCTTGCGCATATCCAGGCTTCACGCGGCTTCACCAAGGTACTTGAGGCAACCGCCGACAGTCCCGAGGCTGAAGACGCCATGCATCAGATGTCGCTATTGGAAGGCTAGACTTCTCAGCATAAACATACTGGCGTGCGCCATATATCAAACGCTACATACCAAAAGACCGCTCGTGCATGATTGCATGGGCGGTCTTTTGATGTGCGGCACCTCTCTCAGCCGAGGACTCGACCTCAGTTGAGAAAACGGCGTCCATTGCGCATGACAGCCGTCCTGGAGACGAGTGCATCTTGTGGTGGCGCCAATGCCAACCCTGGCACGGATAGCTCGACACCTTGCATGGTCAGCCACTCCGACAGCGTCTGGGAAGTGTCTGCAAGAGAATATTCCTCGCCTGCAGACGTCCTCAGCACCGGAATACGGGTGGCATAACGCGCTACCCGCGCTGCGTCATCCGCAATCTCGACCTTCTCCAGCATCACCTGCGCACCTGACTGCACAAGCATTGCCTCGAGCTGCCCGCACAGATGGCAGCCTGCAGTGGTGAAAAGCTGCAGTGGCACCAAAGCACCCATTATTTAGCCCTTCACGTCGTTAACACGACGAATGCGGTAAACGTGATGGATATCCGGACGACGCTTGAAGTCAGGATCCAGCAGCTTACGCGATAGATTTTCCACTACCAGGTGCTCGCTCACGCTGTCATCCAGCACGAAACGACGATGGTTATTGGAGAAAATCAGCGTGCCGCCGGGTGCCAGACTCGCTACCGCCAAGTCAATCAACCGTGCGTGGTCGCGCTGAATATCCAGGGTGCCTTCCATCTTCTTGGAGTTGGAGAACGTCGGCGGATCCATGAAAATCAGGTCGAATTGCTCGCGAGAGCGCTCCAGCCACTTGAGGCAGTCACCCCGTACGAGCTGGTGGCGCTTCTCATTGATGCCGTTGAGCTTGAAGTTCTCACGCCCCCAATCCAGGTAAGTATTGGACATGTCGACGCTGATACTCTCACTGGCCCCGCCCAATGCCGCGTGCACACTGGCCGTCGCGGTATAGCAGAACAGGTTGAGGAAGCGCTTGCCTTCCGCTTCACGCGCCAGCAGCTTGCGTACCGGACGATGATCCAGAAACAACCCGGTATCCAGATAGTCCTTGAGATTCACCCATAGCTTGGCATCGCCTTCCTGCATCTCGATGCGCTGACCAGAGGTATCCTGACGCGTGTACTGTGCCTTGCCCGCCTGACGGGTACGCTGCTTGATGTGAATGTCATTCGGCGAGCAACCCAGCACACCGGGAATCGCGGCCAGGGCATCCATCAGGCGCCGCTGCGCTTGGCTTGCATCCACGGACTTGGGCGGCGTGTATTCCTGCACGTGCACGTGACGGCCATAGATATCGATGGCCAGCGCGTATTCCGGCATGTCGGCATCGTAGAGACGATAGCAGGTGGTATTGCTTTGCTTGAGCCAGCGGGCCAGAGCCTTCTGATTTTTCTTCAGGCGATTGGCAAACATCTGACCGCCTTCGCTCAGCGCAGGCTGACTTCGGGCATCTTCGACCACACTGTCTTCATCAGCCGCACGCTCACGCATGGTCACGTCAATCATGAGCAGCTTGCATTCGAGCTGACCATTGCGGAAAGCATACTGACGATGAGCACGCAGTCCCAGGCGGTGACCCAGATCAGGGTTACCGGTGAACATCGCCAGCGTCCAGCCGCCGAAATGACGCTTCATACGCTCGCCCAGGCTCGCGTAGAGCGGCACCAACGCCGGCAACTCACCCAAGCGCTCACCATAAGGCGGATTGGTGATCACCAGGCCAGCCGTGGCGCCTTCAGGGCAGGTCAGTTCCGCGACGGAAGCACCTTCAAATTCGATCAATGCAGGAATGCCAGCACGCATGGCGTTGGCACGTGCTGCCGAAATCGCCTGCGGGCTGTAATCACGTCCAAAGAGACGCGCCGTAACCTGACGACGCCCGGCAATGGCACGCTGCTCCATCTCTTCACGCAGCGCCGTCCAGATACGCTCGTCGTGGCGGCCCCAGTGACGGCAGGCAAACTGCTCGCACAGCGCTTGCGGTGCGATATCAGCCGCCATCAGTGCCGCTTCGATCAATAGCGTACCGGAACCACACATCGGGTCGACCAGGCTTTCGCCACGTGCCGCACGTGCCGGCCAATCAGCGCGCATCAACAGGGCCGCGGCCAAGTTTTCCTTGAGCGGTGCGTGAGCAATATCCGGGCGATAGCCGCGCTGATGCAAGCTACGCCCGACCAGGTCAATACCCAGCGTGATGTAACCGTTATGCAGATGGGCATAGATACGCAGATCAGCGCCCTTGCCATCGACCGTCGGCTTGTTGCGCCCTTCCTCGAACATCGCCTCGACGATGCCATCCTTGACGGTCTGAGCGCCAAAGAAAGTATGCCGGATGTCTTTCCACGTTCCGTGGAAATCGACGGCGATAGAGGCACGATCAGGCAATTCCATCGCCCAATCGACCCCAGCACTTGCCTTGCGCAATTGCTCACCGGTATCCACACCACCGACGCGAGTCAGCAAGCGAATGATGCGGTTAGCCAGGCGTGACCACAGGATGGTGCGATAGGCCATTTCCTGACTGCCATTGAAATGCACACCAGCGACGGTAGTTCCAGTCACCTCGGCACCCAAGGCAGTCAGCTCGTCAGCCAGCAGCGTTTCAATGCCACGCGGGCAGGTCGCAAACCAGGTGGATAGCGGGTTGCTGGGCGCACGGGGCGAGGTCGCAGAGGTTGTGTCAGTCATGAATCTCTCACCGGCAAATGCCGGACTTATTCCTGTGAGTTGGCTTCTGGCACTAGCGATATTCCTATACGGCTGTCGACAAGCCAGAGGCAGTGTTCTAAAAACTATAGGTGTAGCTACGAATTCGGACAGGTAACACGCCATGCGAAATCGAGGGTCAAGGAGCGAAACCCTCATTCGGGCAATTTTCCAAACCCGCACAGGTATCAATAGTGTCGGTACAGGAGAATAGTGACCTTTCCATCATCACACTCGAGCGTATTCAAGCAAGACTCTCAATCATCTCACACCCGCGACCTTTTCCGACATGACTGGTCAACAGAACGAGATGATGAAGCATGAGGCGAAGGTGCCTGTCAGGGCATCGGCCTACTCTCTCAATCGGCGCATCGTGCTGCATCTGGCGTCTGCGATCAGGCCACGCCTCATCGAGACATCATTGCAGGCAGTGACTCACAGCGCCGATGGGTTCTCACATAGAGGTCATCCATGAAGAGACAGAAACGTGATCGCTTTCAGCGTGCCTATGTTCACGGCTACAAGGCCGGAGTAACTGGCCGCTCCCGTGACGAATGTCCCAGTATCGATGTAAATATGCGTGAATTCTGGATGAGTGGCTGGCGTGAAGGACGTGGAGACCAGTGGTCTGGTATGACCGGCGTTTCTGGCATACACAAGAATCCGATGGTGCTGTCCTAAGGTACTGTTCCCTGCCAAGCAAGATGGAGTCGACGTAATACACCGGAGTCATATACAGAATCATCACATGATGGATATGACTCCGGCATGATGGCGCATCGCGCCATTCACCCCGCCCACGCAGCCTGATGCGCTGCGCAAGCGGATTCCGGCATCACGCCACCGGCAAACCTCTCACCAGGCCCCGGTAGGCACGTATAGAGAGGACTCGAGGTGTTCACGGTGAGTCGGCCAATACCGACTTCACCCGGAAAAATCCCAAGGATGTCGCAGTGCGACAAGCCTGACCACCAGGGAGGTAACGCCTTATTTCTACCTTGATGACGCACGGCACAGACAGGATGACTGAGATGTAGGCAATGGGGCCTGCACCTGTAGTTACCTTGATGGCCGCGATGTTGGCGCCCGTGTCACGGCACTTGCCATCATGCTCTATCAACAAGCGCGGCAGGCGACGGCCTGCGGGGGCGACGGTCCAGCGCGGAGTACGGCACGGGTATACGTTCACTTGACTGCATCCGCAGGTTCGTCAGAAGCTGCAATACGCTTCACGCCTGCATTCACTAACCACGGCCCGATGAGCTCAATGGGTCTTACCCAAGCCGTCATCCTTGGCGGAAAAGCGCTTCGCATCGTGCACGCTGGCTGGACATGGCAGCCAACACGGCGCTGACAGATCACGAAAATATACTGTCATCGCCATTTCATCTTCACGCCGGTACCGAGGCCGCCTCCTGCTGATAACAGGGGGCGGCTTTTCTATTATATGTCTGCTTTTGTGCCCAGCTGACACGATGATCTTATCTGGCTATCACCTGGGCCGTTACACCCGAATCAGAGTATCAGCCTTATCCAGCGCGCGTACGCACTCACCGACCAGTGACGGGCCACGATAAATCAAGCCGGAGTAAAGCTGGACCAGATCAGCACCCGCAGTAATCTTCTCGCGCGCACTCTCACCATCGGTGATTCCTCCTACACCGATAATCGGCATCTGCGGCAACGCATCACGCAGGCCACGAATCACGCGGGTAGACGACTCACGTACCGGTGCTCCTGACAGCCCACCGGCCTCATTGGCATGAACATTACCCGCCACTGCAGTGCGCTCGATGGTGGTATTGGTGGCAATCACACCATCAATGCCATTGTCAGCCAGGGCGCGAGCCACGAAGAGAATTTCGTCGCTATCCATGTCCGGTGCAATCTTGATCACCAGCGGCACCTTCTTGCCACGGCTAGCATCCAGCTGATCGCAGCGCTGACGTAAACCCGCCAACAACTCACTCAAGTGATCACCGAACTGAAGATTGCGCAGCCCGGGAGTATTGGGCGATGAGATGTTGGCGGTGATGTAGTCGGCGTGAGCATGTACGGCGTCCAGACACAGCAGGTAATCACTCAACGCATCATCGACAGCGGTCGTCAGATTCTTGCCGATATTGATGCCCAATACGCCCTGGTATCGGGATTTTCCGGACTGCTGCGCTGCCTTGACGCGCTCGACCAGATGCTCAACACCTGCATTGTTGAAGCCCATGCGGTTGATGATCGCCTGATGCGCCGGCAGCCGGAAAAGACGCGGCTTGGGATTACCAGACTGCCCTTTCGGTGTCACCGTACCGACTTCAACAAACCCGAAACCGAGCGCGCCAAGAGCCTCAAGATGATCGGCATTCTTGTCGAGCCCTGCGGCGAGCCCAACACGATTGGGGAATGTGAGTCCCATCAGTGTGATGGGATCTTGCGGGGCTTCTCCGCCAAGTCCACGTGCCATCCCTAGACGATGCGCCATATCGAGCGCACTGAGTGTCACACTGTGGGCCGTTTCCGGATCGAGTCTGAACAGTAGAGAACGAGCGAGCGAGTACATGGCAATCTCCAGGCGGCAGACGGGGTCATGGCAGCAAGACTAGGCCACGAGCAAGACTGGGCGCGGATTATACCCGAAGCCTCGTACAACAGACACCGCAGGACAGATTGCCCTCCCAATATGAGCATAAAAAAGGACGACCCCGTATAGGGGCCGTCCTTGATCTATCCGGTGAGGACTTCCGTTAGCGAGAAGCTTTCCAGAATGGCCTCCTTGTCCAGATCACTTCACGTCAAGCTGCTGCACACGAACGGTGTAGTTATTGACACCCTCCATGGACGTACCGTACTTGCGACCACTGACCCATACGGTATAACGGCCCGGCTCAAGCACTGTCTTGAGATGGAAGTCTCCCTGGAAGCCTTTGCCCTTGTCGCTAGCGACTGCATTGCCGCTGGCATCCAGCAAGCGCATCTCCAGCTTGTAGGTACCTTCGCTACCCGGGAAGGTTTCACTATCGATGGTCACGGTGCCGCGCTCGCCGACATCGAAGGTCAAGACCTCACCCTTCTCGTTGATACGCACATCGGTAACGATCTCGTCGAAGCGACGATCCTGCGGTTCGGCTTCTGACTGAGTAACGGCTGCGCTGCCGGTGGCGGCCGCTGTCTGACCAGCATCAGCGGCATCAGCAGCACCTTCAGTCGCCCCCATGGCACCTGATGCCGCTGCACTGCCTGTCTCGGCAGTCTTGCTCTCACGTGCCGCTTGCTCTGCTGCTGCGACGGTCGCCGGCTTGATGGTAGCGACTTCATCATCAGCATTGACGAAGGCGGTACGACGGCCATCACCATCAGTATCGAGGAAGACCAGTCCATCGCCAGTCTCGATACCACTGTCCTCGGCAGACAGCTTCTCACCGCTCTCGTTGAGACCTACCACATTCACTTCATAGGTGTTGCCACCTGACTTGCCTGCACTCAGCTTGTCGCCACGCACACGCAGTTTGTAAGTGCCCGGCTGAAGTTCGGTGCTGATCTTCAAGCCATCAGAAGCACGATTACCCTCTGCTGACACGACGGTCGCACCCTGCTCGTCTTCAAGAGTCGCCTTGAGCGTATAGGGATCTGTCACGTCAAAGTTGGCATTGCCGTCAATCTCGTAACGGCCCGCTTCCTTGATGGTGAACTGATGCACGCTGGTGCCACCGAACTGGAAGTTCTGGCTGTGGGCATCGCTGCGTGGCTTGAGGAACTTGGAGACATCAAGCTTGCCCGCAGCCGCTTCAGCGCGCTGCTGAGCAGGGCTACCGTCTGCCAGCGCAACCTGGAAAGTCAATGTGGAAAGGCCGAGCGCAAGGGCGCAGGCAAGGGGTAACGCACGATGTGACATGGTGTCTCTGCCTTGTTGTACTGGAGCTTTGAAAACATCTGCCTTTGAGTGTTGCCGCAGCAACCCTCAAGACGTGTCATTAAGGTCTACACAAGCTGTGGCTTCAGCATACCAGACCGCTGGCGACAGTTACCTTACTGCATGCTTTGGCAAACTACATTTTTCTGATGCATGACGATAAAAAAAGCCCTCACGGGAGGTGAGGGCTTTTCATGTCACCCCACCGCCTTCGCAAAGGCAGCGGGATCAGGGCGATTGATCATCGCCCTGTCATTTCCAGCAATCAGGCTTCGCGCTTGGATTCCGCCAGGTCCACCAGCTCACGCAGTGCAACAGCAAACAGCGGGAAGCTTAGCGGAGCACCACTCTTCATTTCACCGAGCAGTGCACACCAGCGACCCACCAGGTGCTCATGGCTCGTCATCCAGCGATCGACACGCTCATCGATCTCACGCGGTGCATTGTCCTGCTTGAGCACACTGACGGTGAGTGCCAACTGCTGGCGATCGAGGTCATCGCGGAAGCTCTCACGTGCCTGGGCCTGCCAGCTGTCCTGTACGTCCAGACCGCTGATCTTGTCACCGACCCACGGTAGCTCGAGGCGATGGCCGATACCATAGAAGGTTTCTGCCACACGATTGATCTTCTCACCCGTCACCTTGGCAGCCTCGATGATACCGAGACCGGCATACAGGCTTGAGGTCGCCGCGATAGTGCTCGCCAGCGCTTCCGGCACGCCTGCTTCGACATAGCTGTCACGACGAGCTTCCCAGCTCTCGCGGGCTTCGCCCTTGAGGCGTTCGCCAATGCTTTCCGACAACTGTGCCAGACGCGGCGCGAAGTGACCGATGCACTCCTTGACGCTCATGGCGCTGCGCTGACGCAGGAACCAGCGAGTCGAACGACGCATCAGACGCATCAGATCACTCATCATGCGGTACTGCAGTTCTGCCGGCACCTGGTGATCCAGCGCTTCGATCTGCACCCACAGCGCTTCAAGGTTGAAGCTGTCACGCGCCACGATGTAGGCACGTGCAATCTCGGCCTTGCCTGCACCGGTAGTGTCTTCAAGACGACGTACGAAGGCGATACCCATGTGATCGACCAGGTCATTGGCGATCTGGGTCGCGGCAATCTCACGCTTCAAGCGGTGCTGATACATCTCTTGCGGGAAGCGCTCCATCAGGACGCGCGGGAAGGCACGTTCCAGATGTTGCTGCACATAGCTATCGTCCGGCACATCAGAAGCGATCAAGCTGGTCTTGAGATCGCTCTTGGCATAGGACACCAGCACGGACAGTTCCGGCAGCGTTAGCGCTTCATCAGCATTGCCACGCTCGATCAGCGCTTCATCAGAGGGCAGGAACTCGAGTTCACGGTCCAGCGTGCCCGCTGCTTCCAACTCATTGATGAAGCGACGGAAGACGCCCATGCCTTCCTTGGACTGAAGCTCGGAGAGCGACAGTGCCTGGGTCTGGCGATAGTTGTCCTTGATCACCAGCTCGCCGACTTCATCTGTCATCTCGGCCAGCTGCTGATTGCGCTGCTTGTCGGTCAGATCACCGCGGGCGACGATATCGTCCAGCAGGATCTTGATGTTGACCTCGTGATCCGAGCAGTTAACACCACCGGCATTGTCGATGAAGTCAGTGTTGACGCGCACGCCACGCTTGGATGCCGCTTCCATACGGCCACGCTGGGTCAGCCCCAGGTTGCCACCCTCGCCTACCACCTTGCAGCGCAGGTCACGACCATCGATGCGCAGGCCATCATTGGCCTTGTCACCGACATCGGCATGTGTCTCGGCGGAGGACTTGACGTAAGTCCCGATACCGCCGTTCCAGACCAGATCAACCTGCGCCTTGAGCATCGCATTGATCAACTCATTCGGTGTCAGATGGTCTTCGCTGAGTCCAAAGACGGCTTTCATCTGGGCACTGATGGCGATGGTCTTGGCATCGCGTGAGAAGAGACCGCCGCCTTCGCTGATCAGGCTCTTGTCGTAGTCATCCCAGCTGGAACGCGGCAGACGGAACAGGCGCTCACGCTCGGCAAAGCTCTTCGCGATGTCCGGAGTCGGATCGACGAAGATATTGCGGTGGTTGAAGGCGCCGACCAGGCGAATTTTCTCGGACAATAACATGCCGTTACCGAAGACGTCACCAGCCATATCACCGATACCGACCACGCTGAACTCGTCTTCCTGGATGTTGATACCCATCTCACGGAAGTGGCGTTGCACACCGACCCAGGCACCCTTGGCGGTGATGCCCATGCCCTTGTGGTCGTAACCATTCGCGCCGCCAGAAGCAAAGGCGTCGCCCAGCCAGAAGCCATACTCGTTGGAGATGGCATTGGCAATGTCGGAGAAGGTCGCAGTGCCTTTATCGGCAGCGACCACCATGTAGGGGTCGTCTTCGTCGTAACGTACGACGGACGGTGGCGGCATGACGTCACCACCCGACAGGTTGTCGGTGATATCGAGCAGTGCGCGGATGAAGATCTGGTAGCAGGCGATACCCTCTTTCTGGATCACATCACGATCATTGGTTTCTGGCATACGCTTGCAGACGAAACCGCCCTTGGCACCGACCGGCACGATGACTGCGTTCTTGACCTGCTGCGCCTTGACCAGACCCAGCACCTCGGTGCGGAAATCTTCGTGGCGATCAGACCAACGCAGGCCACCACGTGCGACCTTGCCACCGCGCAGGTGCACGCCTTCGACGCGCGGCGAGTAGACGAAGATCTCGAACATCGGGCGCGGCTTCGGCACGTCAGGAATCTTGCGCGTGTCGAGCTTGAAGCTGATGTAGTCCTTGGCCTGACCATCGGCAGCCGGCTGGAAGAAGTTGGTACGCAGCGTAGCCATCATCAGGTCTACGTAGCGACGCAGCAGGCGGTCATCATTCAGGCTGGAGACCTGATCAAGTAGACCATTGATGCGCTCACGACAGGCGCTGACATCGTCTTCAACACCTTGGCCCTGCGGGTCAAAGCGCAGGTTGAAGAGCTGCACTAGCTCGCGGGTGATGTCCGGATGGCTACCCAGCGCATTGGCGATGTAGGCCTGAGACAGACCAAAACGGATCTGCTTCAGGTAGCGCGCGTAGGCACGCAGCATCGCCACTTCACGCCAATCAAGGCCGGAGCCGATGATCAGGCGGTTGAAGGCATCGGATTCCGCGTCGCCAGACCAGATCTTCTTGAAGGCTTCGATGAAACCCTCGCGCACTTCAGAAAGCTCAACTGCGCCCTTGCCGTGATGTTCAAGATCGAAATCATGCACCCAGCAATTGGCATCAGTACGCGCGATCTCGTAAGGACGCTCGCCAATGACGCGCAGGCCCAGATTCTCGAGCACCGGCAACACATCAGACAGCGGAATCGGCTTGTGCTTGTGGAACAGCTTGAGGTTGACGCCAGAATTGTCGTCTTCCACCAGACGGTAGGTACTCAGACCCACTGCATCCCCCTCGTCCAGCGCACGCAGGTGACCCACGTCATAGACGGCGGTGCGCGGCGAGAAATCGTCACGGTAACTGCCCGGGAAGGCGTCACGGTAGCGTGTCATCAGCTCATTGGCCTGCTCTTCACCAAAGCCTTCGACCATCGCTTCATGCAGCTCGTCACGCCAGCTACGTGCCAGCTGAGCAATCTTGTTCTCCAGCGCGCGCATGTCGTATTGACCCGGTTCATCACCCTTGAAGCGCAGGATGAACTGGATACGCGTCAATACTGACTCGGAGAGGTACGGCGTAAAGTCACCGAAGGTGGCATCCAACTCTTCGCAGAGTAGATTCTGGATGCGGACACGCAAATCGGTGGAGTAGACATCGCGTGGCACGAAGACCAGCACGGAGAAGAACTTGCCGAAGCGGTCTTCACGCACGATCAGGCGTACGCGACGACGCTCACGAATGTTGAGGATACTGGTCGCGGTACGCGTCAGTTCATCGGTGGAGATCTGGAAGAGGTCATCGCGCGGATAGACTTCCAGAATCTGCAACAGATGCTTGCCGTTGTGGCCCTTCGGGTTCACACCGGCGGCTTCCATGACAGCCTGCACCTTGCGGCGCAGAATCGGCACGTTGCGCGGGCTCTGGTTGTACACCGTAGAGGTGTAGAGGCCCAGGAAGCGGCGCTCACCGATCACACGGCCTTCAGCGTCGAAGCGTTCGACGGTGATGTAGTCAGGATATGCCGGACGATGCACACGGGCGTGGAAGGCGCTCTTGGCGAACGACAGTAGTTCGGGAATCAGCACGTACTGATCGCTGTTGACGCTCTTCTGGTGACGGGACTGCTCGTGGTAACGCTCCAGATCCAGCTTCAGCACACCCAGCTCTGAGCCCTCGACCTTGCTCAGTACGCGGGTGCCATCTTCCTGTTCGTCGACGGTGTACTCGTCATAGCCCAGGAAGGTGAAGTGGTCGTTACCCATCCACGTCATGAAGTCACAGGCTTCCTGATGGTCAGCCTCGGAGACGGTCGGCGGACGATTGTCGCGCAGCTCCTGCAGCGCCTGGGCACCTTGACCACGCATGGCTTCAAAATCGGCCACGGCGACGCGCACTTCTGCCAGCACTTCGCGCAGGCTGGCTTCGAGATCTTCCAGCGCCGCTTGATCAGTGTGGCGATCCACCTCGATGTAGATCAGTGACTCACGTGTCTCGGGGGCTTTGTCAGCGCGCGGTGATGTGACACGTTCAAGCTTGCCAGCCGCATCACGCACGACAGACAGCACAGCGTTGTGGATGGCGTGAACGGTGATGCCACGGCGATTGAGCTCAATGCGGACCGAATCGACCAAGAACGGCATGTCGGTGTGCAGCACTTCGATAATGGTATGAGTCGACTGCCAACCATGCTTCTCGAAGTCAGGATTGTATGCACGCACCTTGGGAGCATCGTGGCTCTGCAGGAAGTGCCATACGGCCAGAGTGGAACCGTAAAGATCATCCAGCTTGCGCTCGGCCATGTCCTCGAAGGAAGCCGTCGCGTGGTAATCGCGCGCAAAGGCCGCGATTTCCTGCACCTTGTCCTTGGGAAGTCGCTTGTTCAGCTGCTCTTCAAGCTGCGCAAGGAATTCCTGCTTGCCGTCCGTTGCCACGTGTAGCATCGATCACCTCGACTGACCTGATGGAAGTATCAGGAAGAATAGTCATAGAGAATCCGCGTCCGCCTGTTAATCAGGCATCACACTATAGATTCATTCAGTGCAACACAGACTAGCGCAGTCTGTGCCTCTGCTACATGCCTGTTCCATATTGGTCATGCAGCATTACATCTGTGCATCGGGTATTGACTTGCACGCCAGCACATGAAACGAAAGTCTAATGCGGATAAAAAGTACCCACGAAAAAGCCCCGCTACCGATCACCTGTTAGGCAGATGGCAACGAGGCTCCTTGATTTCAAGCACCAAGCTAAGTGGTCGAACTGCTTATTTCTTGACCAGGTAAACGCCACATTCCAGATGATCGGTGTAGGGGAACTGATCAAACAGCGCAAAGCGTTCGATGCGGTGAGTGCGGCACAGCACTTCTAGATTGTTGAACAGCGTCTGCGGATTGCAGGAAATATAGACAATACGCTCGTAGCGAGCGGTCTGTTCGCAGCTGTCATCGTCAAGACCCGCACGCGGCGGGTCTACCAGCACGGTGCGGAAGTCGTGATTCTCGAGGTCCATCTCCGCCACACGACGGCCGTCCTTCTCACCCGCCAGCGCCAACGAGAAATCTTCCGCTGACATGCGCGCTACCTGAGCATTATCGATGCCATTGGCAGCCAGATTGATTTGCGCCGATGCCACCGAGGTGCGCGAGATTTCAGTCGCCAGCACGCGGCGGAAATTCTCGGCTAGCGCGATGGTGAAGTTGCCATTGCCACAATAAAGCTCAACCAGGTCGCCTTGCTCTCGGCCTTCCTCGATCGCCTTGGCTGGATGGGTCACGTCGCGTGCCCAACTGAGCATCGAGCAGCAGATCTCGGCATTGGGCTGAGTGAAGCTGTTCTCGACCTGCTGGTAGACATACTCCTTGCCATCAACTTCAAGGCGCTCGAAAACGTGATCTTGGGTCAACACGATGTGCTGCTTGCGCGAGCGACCGATGATCATGATGCCGAGATCTTTCTCCAGCGCACGCGCTTCGACTTCCCAGTCTTCTTCGAGCTTGCGGTGATAGATCAGTGTGATCAGCGCCTCGCCACTCAGCGTAGTAAGGAAATCACATTGGAATAGACGCTCACGCAGCACCGGGCTTGCCTTGATGCGCTCAAGCAGCAGCGGCATCAGTGCATTGATGCGCTGACTGGCCACCGGAAACTGATCCATGCGGACGACGGTCTTCTGCTTCTCGCCCTCAGAGTCGATCTCGACCTCGAACATTGCATAGAAGAGATCATCGTCTTCGTGCCAGATACGAAATTCGCAGCGCATGCGGTAGTGGCTCGACGGCGACGCAAACACCTCAAGTTCCGGCGTATCAAAGGCCGAAAAACGCGCCTTGATCTGCTCAGCCTTTTCGGCAAGCTGGCTCTCGTACTGACTTGAATCGACGACGGGTATGGCCACACTAACTCCTGCCTGCGGGCATACCGCAGCACTGAAACGATGAATAAAGGTACGCAAGTCAGCGTCATCGAATGACGCACCAGACACGTCCATTTAGAGGTTGGGCGCGCTAGCCTACCACCGGCAGCGCGAAGCTCAAGTGCGAGATGAGAGGAATACAGACAATACGTGCTGATCGTCGCTAGCGGGCCAATCACACTAACGCTATACAGCATTTTCCAATATCAGCGCTCGCGCTGGCGCAAAGCCTTGGCTGGCCAGTGCGATGGACAGTCCCGCTTGCCCCGTATCTGTGGCCAATGCGATACCCGTGGCAGTCTGCTCATGCGTATCAGCTGCCAACACTTTCAGCGCCAACACCTCGGCGACACGCCGCGCAATCGCGGCGCCGGAATCTATCAGTGCCACACGAACCTGGTCTCCTTGCACCCCTTGAGCCCCTTTGGTCAGTGCCGCGGAGATATCTGCACTCAGTAGCGGAAAGTGCGTGCAGCCGAGAATGACCACTTCCAGATCTTCCACTGCGGCTAAATCCGCCAGGCTATCAGTGACCACCTGTGGGCGTGATACCTCCCCCCGCAGGCGTCGTTCTGCCTCCGCGACCAGCGGATCAGCGGCGACGCGAATCACTCGGCAGTCGGATGCAAAATCATGGATCAGCTGCTCGGTATAGCTGCGCCTCACGGTGGCGGAAGTTGCCAGCAGTGCAAATACCGGCGGCGCTCCCTGCTGACGACGTATATCGCTTTGACGAACACGCGCCAGCGCCGCGGCTGGCTTTATCGCCGGCACGGTACCGATCACGGGAATCTTCAGCACTTTACGCAGTGAGGTCAGCGCCAGTGTACTGGCGGTATTGCAGGCGACGACAAGGGCACGTGCGCCACTGGCCTTTACCGCGGCCACGCAGACCTCAGTAATTCGCGTCACCAGCCAGTCGTCCGCCTTGGTGCCGTAAGGCAATGCCGCGTTATCGCAGACATAGGCCAGTGACAGGGCTGGCCAGTGACGACGAATTTCCGCCGCGACCGACAAGCCCCCTACGCCGGAATCAAAGACCAGCACGGGAGCTTCTGGCTGGCCATCCCCCCCCTCGGACAGAGTGACAGCATGAGCAATGTGGGCGGTAGAAAACGCCATGATGTTGAAATCTCGCAGCACGGAGGAAGAAGGCTGACATGAACAGCGAGCTATTTTACCTGCTTGGTGACGATGTAGGTGAAATAGCGATCAATCCCCAGCTCCGAGATCAACCAGCGATCGATCAATCGCTGATAGGCGTCGATGCTCGCCGTCTCAAGTCGCAACAGATAATCCACACCGCCGCCGACCGCGACACACTCGATCACCTCATCCGCCTCGCGCATGGCCTTCTCGAAGCGCTGAAAGCTTGCGGCATCATGGTGCTTGAGATGAATCTCGACCCACACCGGCGTGCGGGGTGCTGCTGCCAGCGGGCCCTCTCCTGCTAACAGCGACTGATTGATGCGCGCCGCATAACCTTCAATGATGCCAGCCTGTTCCAGACGCTTGACGCGCTCCCAACACGGGCTGACCGAGAGATTGATCTCCTCCGCCAACCGCGACTTGGTGATGCGGCCATCCCGTTCGAGAATTGCCAGAATCTTGAGATCAAACGCATCGAGTTTCGGTGCAGGCAGCATGCGGGGGTGACTCGCGCTCATGTGGCATCACGCGCGAGGTTATCCACCACCTCCGCGATCACTGCCAGCGTATCACCCAACGCGACCTGGGCAGGGAAACGACGCGCGACCAGCACACCCTCACGTTCGGCACGATACTCCACCGCCGGTTGCCCAGCTCGGCCCAAGGGATAAACCCGTGCCACGCACTGGCCTGCCACGACTTGCTCACCGAGCGCCACACACAGTTCCAGCAGCCCCTCATGCTCACTCTGCACATAGCAACTGGCGTCCGGCATGTCGATCAGCAGAGGGGATGCCGTCTGGCTCGCCCGCTGACCTTCAAGCTCTTCTTCAAGGTCAGCGCGACTGCGTGTGCGTAGCACACCACTGAAGGTGAGGAAGTTATCGACGCCGCGGTCCGCTATCGCCTGACGCTCCGGTGTGGTCGAACCTCCACCACCCAGTTCCGTCGTGACGAAAATCTTGCCCTGCCGCTCGACGGCGGTGTCGTAGAGCGCCTCGGCATCCAGCTCGAACATCATCATCGCGGAAGGCGCACCGAAAGCCAGCGCGCCAGCGAGACTCTCCGCCTCCTGATGACGACACTGCTCGACGCCCAACGATTCCTCGAGGTAGTCAAGACGATGCGCCGCGGCAAACGGCAGGATATCCAGCGTGCGCCCGCCAGAGTGGAGGTCCAGCGCGAAGTCACACTGCGGCACCAGCACGCGAGTGAAGTAGTCTGCGATCTGCTGCGTGGGGCCGCCGCCCGGGGCGCCGGGGAAGCTACGGTTCAGGTTGCCGCCATCCAGCGGTGAGCAGCGACGACCCGCCTTCGCCGCCAGCGCATTCATGGTCGGCACGATGATCACCCGACCTTGCACTTCCTCCACTGTCAGGCGCGCCGCCAGCTTGTAAAGCGCAGTGATGCCTTCGTATTCATCCCCATGATTGCCGCCGGTCAGCAGCACCGTCGGCCCTTCGCCGTTGGCAATCACGCTGATCGGGGTCATGACGGCGCCCCACGCCGAGTCATCGGTGGAAATCGGCAATTTGAAGAAGCCGTGTCGAACACCATCGGCGTTCAGATCAATGGTCAGACTGATGGGAGATTCACGCATACAGGGCCTCCTTGGCCGGACGGGCTGCTCGCGCTGCAAACGTTACTTCACGAGTGACTTCACAAGCCGCAAGTGCCACTTGATGAACGGACGGCACTATTTTAATCAAAGAACGCCTCGGCACTACTTACTTGACGAACAGCTGGCGCGGCACGTCACACAGCGGCTCGGCACCATTTTCAGTAATCAGGATCGACTCGGTGATCTCAAGCCCCCAGTCATCCATCCACATGCCTGGCATGAAGTGGAAAGTCATGCCTGGCTCCAGCACTGTCTCGTCACTCGGGCGCAGACTCATGGTGCGCTCACCCCAGTCGGGGGGATAACTCAAGCCGATGGGATAACCACAGCGCGCGCCACCACGGTCGAAACCGTACTTGTCCATCGCAGCACCCAGTGCCAATGCGATATCACAGCATCGATTGCCAGGTTTGGCGATGGCCAGGCCGCTCTCGATGCCTTCCAGCAACGCAGACTCACCACGCACGAAATCGCGTGGCGGGCGGCCGAGGAATACCGTGCGCGACAGGGGGGCGTGATAGCGTTTATAGCAGCCGGCAATCTCGAAGAAGGTGCCTTCTCCCTCACGAAAGGGAGTGTCGTCCCAGGTCAGATGCGGTGCTGCCGCGTCACTGCCAGTGGGCAGCAGCGGCACGATGGCAGGATAATCACCGCCGAGAATTTCGCCCTGCGGCCCGATCACCCCTTCGACGCCGACGCGATAGATCTCCGCCACCAGCGCACTCTTGGGCAGACCCGGCTCGATCAGCTCAAGGATGCGTGAGTGCATGCGCTCGACGATGCGTCCGGCCACGCGCATGTAGGCGATTTCCTGCTCGGACTTGATCGCGCGACACCAATTGACCAGTGAATTGGCATCCACCAACCGTGCGTGCGGTAACTCCTTGACCAGGGCCAAGTGCGCTCGCGCCGAGTAGTAGTAGTTGTCGAGCTCAACGCCGATCACACCATCGTGCCAGCCACGCTGGGGCAGAATGGACTGGGCCAGAAACTCCATCGGGTGCATGTCCGGATTCTGCACGTAGTAATCCGGATACCACTGAATGTTGTCTTCCGCCATCCAGCAAGTGCGTAGTGCGCCATTGCCATCCTGACGACGTCCGTACCACACCGGCTCACCGCTGAGCCCCAGCAGCACACATTGGTGAACATAGAAGGACCAACCGTCATAGCCAGTCAGCCACGCCATGTTGGAGGGATCAGAAATTACCATCACATCGAGCCCAGCACGCGCCATGGCCTCGCGTACCCGCTGAATGCGAGAACGGTACTCACCAATGGTGAAAGCCTGGCGTCCGGCTGACAGCGCACGTGGCGTCCAACCGTCAGGATCACCCTGTGCCTCGTTGGCCGGCAGAGTATTGAGTCCGGCGAAAGGAGGCTGGATAACGTGCGAATGGGACGGGAATTGGCTCATGCAGCGCTCCTGTTCAATCAGGCCTAGAGGCAAGCAGCACGTCGGGGCGGAGCAATACGCACTGCGCAGACAATCAGCACAGGCAGCGTATATGCGTACATACGAATTCCCCTCTTGATTCGAGTCTGTCACTCTGCTGTCAGCGGGTCAAAGACTGCTCTGGCACTGTCACCTTTCGCCGAAGCCCTTGCAAGGCCTGCGCCTGCTCACGGTCGCTTTTGGACATCAACGACGCCCCAAAGTCCAGTCACCTACACGGGAGAACAACATGCGAATACTGGTTCATCATGAGCGCGCCGAGCGCTGGTGCGATGCGCTGCGTCAACGTCTGGGCGGCACAGCTCTGGACAAGGAAAGCATCGAGATCGTAGCCGATGACGGCGAACAGCTGGGCGACATACTGGTGGTATGGACGCCACCCGCAACTCTGTTTGAGCGCCACCGCGATCACGACGTGAAAGCCATCCTCAATCTGGGCGCTGGTGTCGATGGCCTGCTCAGCAATCCGGCGCTGCCCAAGGATGTCCCGATCCTGAAGCTGAGTGATGCCGGCATGGCTGATTACATGATTGATTACGTACGTTACGGCTTATTGCACTTCCGCCGCGACTTCGATCGTTATGCCGTGCAACAAGACAGTCACGACTGGGCGCCACATCGCGTAGTACGCCCCAGCCAGTATCCCGTCGCGATATTGGGGTTGGGCGCGATCGGTGCACAGATCGCTCAAAGCCTGGCGGAAGACGGTTATCCGGTGCATGGTTTCAGCCGCAGCGCCCGTCAGCTTGAGGGCATCACCTGTCATCATGAGCAAGGCGAAGATGGCCGTACGTTGCATGACGTGCTTGGCGACAGCACGCTCGGCCTCAAGGCGGTGATCAACCTGCTACCCAACACCCCAGCGACACGCGATGTATTGAATGCAGCGGTGTTCGCGGCGCTACCTGATGATGCCGTGTTGATCAATCCGGGACGTGGCAGCAGCGTGGTGGAGACGGATCTGGTGGCAGCGCTTGAGGCCAACCAGCTACGTGGCGCGTTACTCGATGTTTTCCAACATGAGCCGCTAGCGCCACAAAGCCCACTTTGGAGCCATCCGCGCGTCATCATCACGCCACATTCGGCAGCGCCTACACCAATTTCCGAAGCTGCTGATCAGCTGGCGGAGAACATTCGGCGAGTGCAACGTGGCGAGACGCTCACTGGTATCAGCCGCGAGAATGGCTACTGAGCGATCCGGACGGCATGACTCGAGTGACATAACCCCGTCAGTGCGAACGCGACCCCATCAACGCGACAATCATATCGGGAGCGCCGTCGTCGACTTGATGCGTTCCATCGCGAAACGCGCCGACACATCGCTCAGGCCTTCGATGGAATTCACCAACCGCTTGTAAACATGGTCGTAGGCATTCATGTCTGCGACCTGCACCTTGAGCAGGTAGTCGTAATCGCCTGCCATGCGATAGAACTCGGTGACCTCTTCAAAGCTCTCGATGATGGCCACAAAGCGCTCGAACCAATCGCGAGAATGGTCGCAAGTCTTGAGCTGTACGAAAGCCGTCAATCCTAGCCCGACGCGTTCAGCATCGAGCAACGCTACCCGCGCGGTAATCACGCCACACTCCTCCAGCCGCTTGAGACGCTTCCAGCACGGCGAAGTCGTCAGGTGCACCGCCTCCGCCAGCGCCGCCAAGGACAGACTGGCATCACGCTGTAGCAATCTCAGCAGGGCACGATCGGTAGCGTCGAGCATAATTTTCTCCACATTCCGCTCCTTGCAATAATCTCTTGCTTTGAAACATGGCCTTAAGCATCCCAACTGGCAAGTTTTGCTTTGGCACTCGCCGTACCATTGAGACTCTCCCCAGCAACGGAAAGCGCTCAGATGACGTCAATTGATGCCCCCTCCCCTAGTGTCACGCCGTCATCGCACGCTCAATCAGCCGATTACGCTGCACAGACATCACTACGCGTCTGGCAACAGTGCAGCCTGATGACATTGGCCGCCCTCAAGGCAGCCACGCCGCGGACACCGCTGAGAGTGCTCGCTTTGCCGGGCTTCGCCGAGGCTCACGTATTGATCAAGGACGAGCGCGCCCATGCCAGTGGCTCACTCAAGCATCGGCTGGCCATGTCTCTGTTCGAGCAAGCATTGGTCGAGGGCTGGCTGAAACCGGGACGGCCAGTCATAGAGGCTTCGTCAGGTTCCACAGCGGTATCTGAGGCCTGGTTGGCGCGCCAGCTGGGGCTTGAGTTCATCGCTGTGATACCCACAACTACCGCTCCCGACAAGCTGGCAGCGATTCGTGCCGAAGGTGGGAAGGTCGTGAAAGTCGATGACGCCGCACTGCTATGTCAGCACGCTCAGCGACTGGCCGATGTCAGCGGTGGCCACTTCATTGATCAATTCCGTCATGCCGCCACCGCCAGCGACTGGCGCAGCACCACAAGCCTACCCGGAGAATGCTTGAGCCAACTTGCATCACACGGATTACCACCGCTGGAGGCAGTATTTCTGGGCGCTGGCACCGGCGGCAGTGCTGCCACCTTCGCGCGTCATCTACGCCTCAAGGGGGAGCGCGCCAAGGTAATCGGTGTCGATCCGGAACACTCCGTCTATACCGCTTGCTGGCAGCACTTTCAGACTCATGGCGTGCGTCATACCGCGCTGACACCGCCGTGTGCCAGCAATCCCATTGAGGGCATCGGGCGGCCCTGCGTACTGGAAGCTTTCCGCCCAGAGGACTTCGATGACTATCTCTCTATCGAAGACAGCCGCAGTCAGGCGGCAGCACTGTGGCTAGCGGAGCATGCAGAACGTACCGAACAGGAGGAGTTGGCGGCCGGGCCCTCCACCGGCACCGCGTTCGCCGGATTGCTACAGACACTGGAAGCGCGTCGCATGCGCGGTGAGTCTCTTCGCGGTAGCTGGTTGATACTGGCCTGCGACTCGGCCAGTCGTTACGCCTCTACTTTCGGTAATCAGGCATGGCATGAACAACATCAAGTACGCCTCGCGCCGCATCGTCAGTGGCTGAAGTCGTTGACTGCTCGCTCCTGAACCTTGCCTTGAAACGACAACACCCCGCCGATAGGCAGGGTGTTGTGCAATGACCGCTATATCATGCCGCTACTACATCATGCAGCCACTACGCGAGTGGCATGCAATGCATCAGACCAGCAGGGCATTGAATTGACGCAGCCATTCAGGATGCGCCGGCCAGGCAGGTGCCGTGACCAGCTTGCCAGAAGTGATTGCGTCGGTGACCTCGAGCGAGACAAACTCGCCGCCAGCCAGCGTGACTTCTGGCGCGCAAGCCGGATAGGCGCTGACACGATGGCCAGCCAGCGACATCGCCGCTGCCAATAGCTGTGGCCCATGACAGACCGCCGCTATCGGCTTGTCAGCGTCGACGAAATGACGCACCAACGTCAGTACACGTTCATCCAGCCGCAGGTACTCTGGCGCACGTCCACCAGGAATCAATAGCGCATCATAGCTTGCGGCATCGATGTCAACGAAGCTGGCATTGAGCGCGAAGTTGTGACCCGGTTTTTCGGTATAGGTCTGATCGCCCTCAAAGTCGTGAATCGCCGTCTTGACGATATCGCCTTCGCGCTTGTCCGGGCACACCACATCTACACGGTGCCCCATCGCCTGCAGTGCCTGAAAAGGCACCATCAGTTCATAATCCTCTACAAAATCTCCGGCAATAATGACAATGCTGGCCATGATGATCTCCTGATTAATCAAATGAGGGAGTAGAGCACTACGCGGCGCTTGAAGAAGGTGCGCGGCTCCTGGGAAACAAGTGCAGGTCACGAACAGGGCTTCTACAGGTTACCTACCCATTTCGCATGAGCAAGCGCTGAAATACCGTCTTGGCGCAAATAGGCAGTCTCAAGGGAACCTTGCAGGGCTTTATGCTTCCAAATCATCACCCCTTTCTATCACGACACCCCATTCATCCTGCCGGTCACGGATTTGACCACCGGTCACAGGAGTTACCATGCTTGCGAACCCTCCTGTCTTGCCTTGTCAGCCTCGACTGCGCCGCGCCGTCAGTTTCAAACTTCCAGGTCTTACAAACCTCAGCGTCAAAGGCCTTGGCAGAGCTTGGCTAGCCGCACTGATGTTGATGACGGGCGTTGTCCACGCCGACGACAGCACTCTCGCGTCGTCACTCATGCCTCCCGTCCCCTTTACCGCGCAATACACTCTGGCGCTGGATGGCTGGCCTGATGTGCCGATCACCCAGCGTGTCAGCCAGAGTGGTGAACTGTTCATTGCCAGCATGGAGGCCTCCATCAAGGTCGCCAGCGGTTACGAACAGGGCCGCTTCACGCTCAACGATGACACGATTGTGCCGGCAGGTTATCGCTCAGGCTATCGCCTGGCCGGCATCGGCAAGGACTACACGCGTGAAGCACCGAACGCGCAGGAAATGGTGCCACCAGATCGCCAGACCCTGCTTGTTGCCCTGGGCCAGCAGGCGGATGCGCAGTGGGCGCAAGGCCAGTGCACGCAAGCCGTGCCCTGCTCCATCGACTACCTGGACCACAAGGGCCGCACGCGCACTCTGGTCTACGAAGTTCAAGCCGAAGAATCGCTGCAGGCCGCCGATCAGACCTTCCGCACCTTGCGACTCGATGCCTGGCGTGAACATCGTGATCAAAAACACTATCGGATATGGCTGGCTCCTCGCTGGCCGGGGCTGATGGTGGCGCTGGATTACCTTGACTACGAAGACAGCCCTGCCGATGAGGAGCCGGAGGTATCCGCTCACCTGGTGCTCAATCAACTGAGTAGCTCACGTCGCTAGCACCGCCATAAGTATCGCTAATCCGTCATCACCAGAACTGTCTCCCTAACATGGCGCCGGGGATACCCTCTATCTCCGGCAATCGCTACAGTAGGCCCTCCTGCGGCCAATACCGCTTATCGATGTCTTGCGGCCCACCGGGCCAGTCTTACCAAGGAAGGGTCATGCTTTCGGGTCTTGTCTTTATTTTGCTGCCACTGATTCTCGGCTATCTGGTTCATGTCGAGCAGCCTGCCCGGTTGGCGATGATCAATCACACCGTCAACGCCTCGATCTACGTCATCTTGTTCCTGATGGGCATGGGGCTGGCAGCGCTGGAGCATCTCGGTGCTGGTATGGCCGCCATGAGCCGTCAGGCGCTAATTCTGTTTGCCATCATCACGCCGCTGAATCTGCTAGCGCTGTGGTGGCTGTCAAAATACAGCTCACTACGCGCAGACCCTTCTCGTGTGGTCGAAGGCGCACCGATGACGCGCTGGCAGGCACTGTCCGGCTCACTGACACTCGCTGCGGTCGTGGCGCTTGGGGTAGGCGGTGGTGTGCTGCTGAACATGATGGACATACAACTCGACACCGACACTCTCGCCGAGTGGGCGCTTTACGTGCTGCTGGCGCTGATCGGTTGTCAGCTGAGAAGCTCGGGCATGAGCCTGCGTCAGATTCTACTCAATCGTCATGGCCTGTTCATCGCGCTGACGGTGATGGCCAGCTCGCTGCTGGGGGGCGTACTGGCGGCGCCACTGCTTGAACTCGACTGGAATCAGGGCATGGCCATGTCTGCCGGCTTTGGTTGGTATTCGCTGTCAGGGATTCTCGTCGGCGACCAGCTCGGCCCGATTCTGGGCGGTGCAGCCTTCTTCAATGACCTTGGCCGCGAGCTGCTGGCCTTCTTACTGATTCCACTGACCATTCACCGCTTCACGCCGCTGGCCATTGGTTTCGGCGGCGCGACCTCCATGGACTTCACCCTGCCGGTGATCCAGCAAACCGGTGGCGTGGCGTGCGTGCCGGTCGCCGTGGTTTCGGGCTTCCTGCTCTCGCTGGCCTCCCCCCCCATGATCATATTCCTGCTTTCCTTAAGCGGCACCTAACCGGCGCGCAGTGAAAGTGCCGGCGGCTTGCGATGAGTCGTCGGCTTGCTCATGAGCATCATTACCGGTAACACTCATGCCATCTTTCCCAGCCGCACGAGCGACCATGCCGCCTCTGCCCAGTAAATCACCACGCCTCAAACGCGTGACACTCGCCGACATTGCCGCCCGTCTGGGCGTGACCAAGGTTACGGTGTCGCGCGCACTCAATCAGCCCGAGAAGGTCTCCGACGTCATGCGCGAGCGGGTGCGCGAGTGCGCCCATGAATTGGGTTACATGCCCAATCGACAGGCAGGCAGCCTCGCCAGCGGCCGCTCGCAGCTGATCGCGCTACTGATCCCTTCGCTATCGAATGCGGTGTTCTCGGAGCTGCATCGCGGCCTGGAAGCTCCGTTAGCTGCCCGAGGCTATCAGCTACTGATTGGCCACACCGGCTATTCAATGGAAGAGGAGGAGCGCCTGATCGAGACCTGGCTATCGTTCGGCGTGGATGGGCTGGTGCTCTGCGGCAGCCGTCATAGCAAGCGCGCCATTGAAATGATTGCCCGCTCAGGCTGTGCAGTAGTGGAATGTATGGAAAAGCGTGAGGCACCGCTCGACATGGCAGTAGGACTGGACCAGCACGCCGCCGGCCGCGCCATGACAGAGGCCATGATCACGCGTGGACATCAGCGTATTGGCTTGATGGCAGCACGTATGGACCAGCGCGTTGAGCAACGCCTTGGCGGCTGGCAATCAGCGCTTGAGGCAGCCGGTCTCACTCAGGATTACCTGATGACGACGACAGCGCCGTCGAGCGTCCAGCTAGGCAGCGAGCTACTGGCCGAGATGCTCCAACGCTGGCCAGAACTGGACGCCATCTTCTGCTGCAACGATGACCTGGCGGCCGGTGCTCTGTTCGAATGCCAGCGCCGTCATATCGCCGTACCTGCAGATATTGCGCTGGCGGGCTTCAATGGACTGGAAATGACGCGTAGCACCTGCCCACCGCTGGCAAGCGTGGTGACACCGCGGCGAGACATCGGTGCCCGCGCTGCCGCGCTCATGCTGGCGCGCCTTGAGGGCGATGCTGACGCCACGCCCAGCGGACACTGGGAAGACTTGGGATTCAGCCTGCAGACCGGCGGAAGCCTCTAGCCTCCCGTTGCATATAGCGCAAAGTGCAACGTACGAAGTGCAGCTTACGCATCCACCACCGTGTGAGACTGAGCCCGGATACGCGCGTCGAGCTGCACGACCAGTTCATCTGGGCTAGCACTGATATCCACCTGATAGAGACGCTCCTCCTCACCATTCGGTGCCTCGA
This sequence comes from Cobetia sp. QF-1, assembly GCF_002213105.1. Lineage (NCBI taxonomy): Bacteria > Pseudomonadati > Pseudomonadota > Gammaproteobacteria > Oceanospirillales > Halomonadaceae > Cobetia > Cobetia sp. QF-1. Next base: position 92,020 of record NZ_NBVS01000002.1, on the reverse strand, counting down.
GGGTCGCCAACTGGCTATCCAGCATCGAGGCACCACGGAAGAAGTGGTCCTGACGCGCTTCCAGGCGTTCAAGCAACAGCTCCCGCGAGCCATCAAGAAACACAAAGCCCAGCGCATCATCCCCACCACGCAACTGGTCGCGATAGCGACGCTTGAGCGATGAGCAAGCCAGTACCAGGCTGCGCTTCTCGCATCGGGCATCCTCGATCAGTTCGGCCAGCCGCGCCAGCCAGCCATGACGATCATCGTCATCCAATGGGATACCTCGCGCCATCTTGGCCACATTTTCCTCGCCGTGATAATCATCGCCATCGATGAATTCCGCCTCCAGTTGTGCCGCCAGCTGCTGGCCGATATGCGACTTCCCACAGCCGGAGACGCCCATCACGATCAATCGCACACCCTCTGCGGGCAAACGATCACGCTCAGACATCGATGAGAGGGATGATGATGGGTCTACTTGCGGCTGCATGTAACGAGCTCTCCCTGAGAGGGTTCCATGCCCTTCGATGAGGGCAATACCATGGGTCATACGTGAGAATAACGCAGATCGAGAATCATCCATGCCGTTTGCTTACAGCGACATGCACCTTTCGGATCATTGCGCAGGCGCTTATGTTACCGGTAACTTTCATCCTGCACGATGAAACACGCCTTCCACAATACGCCTTTGGGCAGTGACCACTTCCCGGGTCATTGCCAGCCGCAAGAGTTCGCCATCATGTCCCCAGATAGCACCCTCGTCCTGGCCGCCCTCGGCGGCATTCTACTGCTGCTGTATCTCGTCATGCGCTTGCGCCTGCACGCCTTTGTGGCACTGCTGGTCGTCAGTCTTGGCGTCGGCCTTGCTACCGGCATGCAGCCGGAAGCCATCATTGATTCCGTGACCAACGGCATGGGCAATACTCTCGGCTTTGTTGCCACCGTGGTCGGCCTTGGCGCCATGTTCGGCAAGATGCTGGAAGTCTCAGGCGGCGTCGACCGCATGGCCAACACCCTGCTGGGCCGCTTCGGCACTTCGCGCTCGCAGTGGGCGCTGGCGCTGACCGGCTTTCTGGTCGCAATCCCCGTCTTCCTCGATGTCGCTTTCATCATTCTTGTGCCACTGGTCTATGCACTGGCGCGTCGCAGTGGGCGCTCGTTGCTCTATTACGGTATCCCGCTGTTGGCTGGCCTGGCCGTCACTCACTCTTTCATCCCGCCGACACCGGGGCCGATCGCGGTCGCCAAGCTGATCGGCGCTGATCTCGGCTACGTCATCCTGTTCGGCGCCCTGTGCGGCCTGCCCGCAATGATCGTGGCCGGCCCGATCTTCGGCCGCTTCATCGCGGCGCGTATCGATGCCAAGATCCCCGAATACATGGAGAACACCGGCAGCGCGATGAGCGATGAAGACATCGAGACCCGCGCGCCTGGCTTCGGACTGATTCTCTCCATCGTGCTGCTACCGCTGGCATTGATCGTACTCAATACCGTGTCGGGCGCCATCTTCGGTGAAGACAGCCCACTGGTCGGCTGGCTGGGCTTTCTCGGCCATCCCTTCGTGGCACTGAGCCTGGCGACCTTGATGGCCTTTACTCTGCTCGGCACCCGTCGCGGCATGACACGTGAACAGGTAATGGAAGTCGCCACCAAGGCGCTCGAGCCGGCCGGCATCATCATCCTCGTCACCGGTGCCGGTGGTGTCTTCAAGCAGATGCTGATCGACTCTGGCGTCGGTGATGTACTCGGCAACCTGATGGCCGACAGCAACCTGCCACCTATCCTGTTGGCCTTCCTGATCGCCACTGCCGTCCGTGTGATCCAGGGCTCTGCGACCGTGGCAATGATTACTGCTGCAGGCTTGATGGCACCGGTGATCAGTACGCTGGGTCTGTCCGGCCCTGTATTGGGCCTGGTGGTGATCGCGATCGCCAGCGGCGCGACAGTCCTTAGCCACGTCAATGACTCCGGCTTCTGGCTGGTCAGTCGTTACTTCGGACTGACTGAAAAGGAAACATTGAAGAGCTGGACAGTGATGGAAACCCTGATCGGGGTGATCGGCGTCTCGATGGCACTACTGATCGGGCTATTCGTATAAATTTCTAGCACCTTCAGCAGTCTTCAGGCACTCCCATCGGGTATCCAAAGATCGCCTGGGCTCAACTAAAGTCCGCCTGAACTCTTCCCAAAAGACTGTCACCTTGCGTGGCAGTCTTTTGGTTTCAATCAACGACAATCCCTCGCTTCCTCCCTTCCTTTGCTTCCTCTTTTCTGCCTTCATGAAAGGCATGCTTTCATATGTTGCACGCTATTTCCCTGATTAAAACGACAAGATAATGGCATCATGGCACCCTTCATTATTCCGCCTGTTTCCTTTCGCATGATCGCCTGCCTCTGTGCGCTCGATAAGTGCGCATATGGGTCCTGGCCCTTTTCTGTCCGGAGTCCGCATGGACACTAGCCCTGAACCGTCTACGCCTTCTTCACCGCCCGTCTCTGCCGAAAAGACACCCCCCACATCGCGGCGTCTCATGTGGCTGCGCCTGCTAGCCGTGATCATTCTCGCACTGGCCGTGGCGCTCGCTGGCTGGTGGATGACGCATAGCCCCAGCGCGCCAAAGCGCGCAGCCGTCGAGGCACCTGTCCCGACGGTTGAGGTAGTGACGGTGAACCATCAGTCGAGCGCCCCGCTGCTTGAAGGCTATGGTCGGGTCATTGCAGACCGCGAAACCACGGTCTCGACCCGAGTCAGCGGTCGCCTTGCCCCCTTCGCAGACGGTGTAGAAGCGGGACGAGAAGTGAAAAAGGGGCAGTTGCTGGCCAGCCTCGACAAGCTGGATTACCAGCTGGCACTGCGACAGGCAGAGGCAGATCTCACCACCGCAGAGGCAAGTCTGGCGTCCGAACGCGGTGAACAGATCCGCGCTGCATCCGAGTACAAGACCTTCGGCCGCTCACTCCCTGCGGCGCAAAAAGCGCTGGTACTGCGCGAGCCACAGCTCAAGGCAGCCGTGGCAGCCGTGGAAAGTGCTCGCGCCAATCGTGATCAAACGAAAGCCAATCTGGAGCGCACCGATATTCGCGCGCCTTTCGATGGCTTGATCAGTGAGCGGCTGGTAGGTGAAGGCAGTGATCTCAACGCCTTCACTGACTTGTTGACGCTGGTCGCCTCAGACCGTTTCTGGGTGCGCCTCAACTTGCCGCAGGACGACATGGAATGGCTCTCGACTCACGCGCGTGATGGTCAGGGCACGCCAGTACTGATCTCCAGCAAGGCATGGCCCGAGGGACAGCATCGACTCGGCGAGGTCTGGAGCGTACTGCCGTCATTGGAAGACAATGGTCTGCTGACCCAGGTGATGGTGGCCGTAGATGACCCGCTGGCCCTGAGAGTTTCTGATGAGGCACGTACCAGCACCCCAGCACTGCGTATTGGCGATGTTGTCGAAGCCAGTCTAAGCCCGACACGCACAGCGTCATTGATCGAACTGCCGATCAGCGCGCTGCGCAGCAATCGTGAAGTCTGGGTGCTGACACCTGACGACCATCTCGAGAAGCGCAGTATTCAACTGCGCCATCTCGGCAATGACAGCCTGTTGGTCGCCGACGGCCTTACAGACGGCGAGCGCGTCATCACCAGTGCGCTGAGTAGTGTCGAGGCAGGTATGGCGCTGCGTGCCCGTGGTGATGAGAAGAAAGACCCCGAGCCCACACCGGACGCTGATCAACAAACCAGCAAGCGAGCCGAGAATCCGGTGGGTGGCCAGTCAGCCACCACCTCGACCACAGGAAGCGAGTCATGACGGTACCGTCTCGCCTCAAGGGCCCGATCAGCTGGATGCACGACCACGGTGTCGCCGCCAACCTGTTGATGCTATGCCTGATCCTCGGTGGTCTTCTGATGTCGAGTCAGATCAAGAAAGAGGTTTTCCCCTCCTTCGAACTCGAGATCATCAACGTCAGTGTCAGCTATTCCGGCGCGACGCCGGATGAGGTTTCCGAAAGCCTGCTGCAGGCCATGGAGTCCGCAGTTCAGGACGTGGAAGGTATCGATGAGATCACCGCCACGGCCCAGGAGGGCCTGGGTTCGCTGTCCATTGAGCTTCAGGACGGCATCGAGACCATGCGCGCCTATCAGGACATTCAGCAGGCCATCGACAGCATCACTACCCTGCCGGATGAATCTGATCCGCCGGTCTACTCACTCGCTGGCCGCTCACGTAGCGTGATGGAGCTGAAGCTGCATGGCCAGACTGATGATCAGACACTGCGCAATGTAGCAGAGCGCCTGCGTCTGAGCCTGCTCGACAGCAGTGATATCACCAAGGTAGAACTGACGGGCATCCGTGATCGTGAAGTTCATGTCGCGCTTGATGAAGGCGCGTTACGTCGCTACGGCCTGTCGCATCAGGAGGTTGCCAGCCTGATCGGCAATCAGGCCCTGAACCTGGCCGGCGGCAGTCTGGACACCCAGCAGGGCGAGTACCTGGTGCGCTATGAAGCACGTCGCGACGGTGCGGTCGAGTTTTCGCAGCTGCCCGTCATTTCGAGCCAGGAAGGTAATGTCATTCGACTGGGCGATATCGCCATCGTCAGTGACGGCTTTTCCGATAGCGATAAAGAAGTGCTCTACGACGGTGAACCCGCCATTGGCCTCGACATCTATCAGGTCGGCAAGCAGACCCCCACCTCGCTCTCCGAGGCGACCATGGCCATGTTGCCGGAGCTGACTACCAGCCTGCCGCGCGGACTGACCTTAAGCGTCGAGGACGATGACTCGCTGATCTATCAGGATCGTCTGGAACTGCTGCTCAAGAATGCCTGGATGGGACTGGCACTGGTGCTGGTGCTGCTAGGGCTGTTCCTGGAAGCGCGCCTGGCCTTCTGGGTAACACTGGGTATTCCGACCGCCTTCCTTGGTGCGATGCTGTTCCTGCCACTGGTGGGCGTCTCCATCAACATGATCTCAATGTTCGCCTTCATCATCGCGCTGGGCATCGTGGTGGATGACGCGATCATCGTCGGTGAGAACATTCACTCGCATCGTGAACGTGGCGCGAGCATGCGTGAGGCCGCCATCTTGGGAGCGCGTGAGATTGCGGTACCGCTGGCCTTTTCGATTCTTTCCAACATCGTGGCCTTCATTCCGCTGCTGTTCCTGCCTGGCTTCCTCGGGTTGGTGTTCGGCATCATCCCGCTGGTGGTCATCAGCATTTTCGCGCTGAGCTGGATCGAGGCCATCTTCATCCTGCCGGCGCATCTGGGGCACACCAGTGAGAAACCGATTCGCTGGTTGGCACCGCTCGATCGCGTTCGCCACGGCGTACAGCGGCGCCTGGAGCACTTCACTCGCCATCGCTTCCAACCGTTTCTGGAGCGCTGTCTCGACTATCGTGGCTTGACCGCTATCTGCGGACTGGCACTCCTGATTTTGGCGCTCGCGTGGATGGCCAGTGGACGACTCGGCTTCTCACTGATGCCGCGCGTAGAGTCCAATCGTGCCGGTGTCACCGCCAACCTCCCGGTCGGCAGTCCAATCAATCAGGACCGCGAAGTTCGCACCTTGCTGCTCTCTGCACTTGATCGCGTACGTGCTCGTGAAGACAGTCCCGACATCTATTCCACCAGTGCCGAGATCGAAGGCAACTCGCTGAGCATCATTGCCAATCTGGACACCACGGTAGAAGGCAACTGGTCGCCCTCGCAGGTGATTTCAGCATGGCGCAAGGAAGCCGGCGCCATCGCCAATACCGACTCGCTACTGTTCGAGTCCGATATCGGTGGCCCCGGCCGTGGGGCCGGGCTGACGATTCGCGTGTCTTCCACCGACGACACTGTCTTGATGGATGCAGCACACGCGCTGAGCGTGGCGCTGGGTGACTACAGCTCACTCTCTGATATCGATAGTGGCCTGGATGATGGCAAGCGCGAGATCTATCTCAAGCTCAATGCCTATGGTCGCTCACTGGGACTGGATGGTGCGACGCTGTCTCAGCAGCTGCGTGGCCCGCTCTCAGGGGCCACTGCGCTCAAACAGCAACAGGGCCGCAATGAGGTGGAAGTCAAGGTGCTGCTGCCAGAAGCACAGCGTGCCAGCCTGGCTCAGCTCGAGAGCTTCGGTATCCAGACAGGCGATGGCGTCAGCGTGCCGCTGGGGCTGGTCGCTGATATACAGCAGGGCCGAGCGGCCTCCAGCATCTTGCGTATCGACGGACGCCGCGTGATCGAAGTCACTGCCAACGTCACCCCCTCGGATGCCGTCAGTCAGGTAATTACCAGTCTGGAGCAGGAAGTGTATCCGCAGCTGGAAAGCCAGTATCCGAGCCTGAGCATCGGCTATGGTGGTCGCCAGGAAGAGACTGCCGATAATCTGGGGTCACTCAAGATCTCGCTGCTGCTGACACTGGCGGCGCTCTACCTGCTGCTGGCATTGCCCTTCCGCAGCTATCTGCAGCCATTGCTAGTCATGTCCGCCATTCCATTTGGCTTGATCGGCGCCGTCATTGGTCATCAGTTGATGGGGTATGGCCTGTCGGTGATCAGCTTGATGGGCATGCTGGCGTTGTCCGGCATCGTCATCAATGACGCGCTGGTATTGATCGACTATGCCAACCGACAACGTCTCGCAGGGGCCAGCCCTCGTGAGGCGATCCTACAGGCCGCGACGCGACGGCTGCGTCCTATCCTGCTGACTACCCTGACGACTTTCTTCGGATTGGCGCCGATGATCTTTGAAACCTCGCGTCAGGCGCGCTTCATGATTCCCATGGCGGTTTCCATTGGCTTCGGGATTCTCTTCGCGACAGTGATTCTGCTGATACTGGTGCCGTCGCTGTACCTGCTGCTTGAAGATGCACAGAACATGTTGCGGCGCCTGCTGGGACTGGCGCCACGTACTGATCGGCAGGAGGAGCACTCCACATGATTCAACGCCTGGCTTCGATGCGTTCGCGCCTGTCGATACGTCTTTTCGTCACACTCTTGATCGCCAATGCCGTGATCGGTACCAGCATCTACATGTTTGTTTCGCACAGCATGGACAAGGGTTTCGTGGATTATCTGAAACGCACTCAGAAGGAGCGCGTCGAGGTCGTCTCCAATGAGCTCATCAACAATTACCGCTTGTCAGGTGACTGGCAGTGGGTGAAGGACCGCCAGGCCTGGAGACGCATCATCCATTCCGAGGCGACGATGCCCATGCCACCTCCTGCCGCGGAAGATGTCGGTCGGCCGCAGGATTACATGCTGCTGAATGCTAATGGCAAGCACCTGAATGGCCCACCTCGGCCCTTGCCCGGCATGCGCTTCGTCCCGCTGAAGGTCAATGGCCAGAAGGTCGGCGAGCTGGGCTATCTTCCGATCGGCGTGGTACTGAGGCGTAGCAAGGACGAATACCTTGATCGTCAATCGCGTAATCTGGCGATCATCATGCTGTCCTCCACCTTCGCTTCTCTGCTGGCCGCAGCTGGCATCGCCTGGTGGCTGGGGCATCGCGTACGAGACCTGGCGAGTGGTGCCAGCCGCCTGACCGCGGGGGATTACGCCACGCGTATACCAGTGCGTGGACGGGATGAGCTGTCGCGCCTGGCAGGCGACTTCAATGCCTTGGCCGCGACACTTGAGTCCAATCGCGACTCACGGCAGCGTTGGGTCAGCGATATCTCGCATGAGCTGCGCACGCCGCTGGCGGTACTCAAGGGCGAGATCGAGGCCATGCAGGATGGCTTCCGTCCGATGAGTCAAAGTAGCCTCGGGTCACTTGTTCAAGAAGTCGATGCTCTCAATCGACTGGTCTCTGATCTACGCCTGCTAGCGCAGAGCGATGCTGGCACTCTTAATGCGTGGCGGGAGCCGTTAGCGCTCGACAGCCAGCTCGTCGATAGTCTCGACGATTTAAGTGGCTGGCTGGATGATGCCGGCATTCACCTCGAGACCGACATCAACCTGCCGCTGCAGATAAACGGTGACCTACAACGCCTGCATCAACTGTGGAGCAATCTGGCCAGTAATACCCGCGCCTATACCGATGCCCCAGGGGTGCTGAAGGTCAGCCTGCACCGCGAATCCGCGCGTACTGCAGATGGCGAAGGCCATCCGGGCTGGGCGGTGGTGCGCTGGGAGGATTCAAGCCCCGGTGTACCAGCGGCGGAACTCTCTCACCTGACTGAGCGCCTATACCGCGTCGAGAACTCGCGCAATCGCACCAGCGGCGGTTCAGGACTGGGACTATCGATCGCCAGTGCGTTGGTAGCAGCACATGATGGACAGCTCATCCCGGGCCAGTCATCACTGGGCGGACTGCGCTGGGATATTCGCTTGCCGCTACTGGCCAGCTGATCACCGCTGCTTCCCACGCCCCGTCATTTTTTATCTTCAAGGATTCCTGAGCATGAGCGACGTTCACACCGACACCCACGATGCCCAGTCACAGACTCAGAAACCATTGGTTCTGGTGGTCGAAGATGAGCCCAAGATCGCCAGTCTGCTCTGCGACTATCTCAATGGCAGCGGCTATCTCACGCGTCACATCGATGATGGCAATGCCGTCATCGCTGCCGTCCGTGAAGAGACACCTGCGCTGGTGCTGCTTGACCTGATGCTGCCGGGCACTGATGGCCTGACGCTGTGTCGCCAACTGCGCGCTGAAAACAGCCTGCTGCCCATTATCATGTTGACGGCACGTGTCGAGGAAGTTGACCGCCTGCTGGGATTGGAGTTGGGCGCAGATGACTATATCTGCAAACCGTTCAGCCCGCGTGAAGTCGTCGCCCGCATCAAGGCTGTCCTGCGTCGCAGCCAGGCACTCGATCAAACCCTGTCCGACACTTCCGACAAAGGCCAGCTGCGCCTCAATGAAGATGGCTGGCAAGCATTGGCCGATGATCAGGACCTGGGCTTGACCGCCGTCGAATTCCAGCTACTCAAGGTAATGATGCAGTCGCCAGGGCGTATCTTCTCCCGCGACCAACTGATGGACCACATGTACCGTGACCATCGCATCGTCTCCGAGCGTACGGTGGATTCCCACATCAAGAAACTGCGCCGCAAGATTGCCAGCATCTGGCCGGAACGTGACGTCATCCGCTCCATCTATGCCGTTGGCTACAAGTTTGAACCTGACGTGCTGGAGTGATCGCACCGTTACCAACACCTTGACGCTGGAGAGTTGGGTCACGAGCATTTGACCAACAACCTTGCAGAAACATGACAACTGGCGTCTGTGACCACAGACGCCAGTTGCGTTTTTGTTGCACCTGCAGTGCCGATTTCGTACCTGTTGTGTAGAGATACTGACGTCACTGCCGCAACACAGCGGCCATCCCGCCAAGAGGACAGCACGATCCTCCTCAAGGCTTCTGTAAAAAGTACTGGCACGACATCACGCTACGAAGTTCGTCACATCACTGCACGATTTCTCTCTATTTACGTACGACAGTGACATGACTGAATGATGCTCGGCCTTTGACTTTCGACACACGGAGTACGCTATGAACCGCATCTCTCGCAAGCTCATCGTTTCAGGTCTTCTCACCGCTCTGGCACTGCCGATGACCGCTATGGCCGCCAGCAATGCAAAGACATCCGAGCACGACGCCTCCAGCCGTAAAGCAGGCATGGAAAAGATTCTAGCCAGCTGGAACCTCAGCGACGAACAGCAGCAACAGCTTGATGAGCTCCAGCAGCAGCGCATGGAAAGCCGCAAGCAGATTGAAAACCAGACATTTGATTCTCGTGAAGATCGTCGCGCCGCCATCAAGGCACAACGCGACCAGAGTGCCGCTGAAATGGCCAAGATTCTCGACGAGAATCAGATGACGGTGCTCACTGCCTACTGGAATGCCGGCAAGCACGACGGTAAACATGGCGGCGGTAAGCACGATGGCAAGCAGCAGGGCCACAAGAAAGACGGCGGCAAGGCCGGTGGCAAGCATATGGTCGACAACGACGGACAACGTATGGCGCTGATGGGGGCACTGTTTGACAGCTGGAACCTGGATGACAGCCAGCGCGACAGCCTGAAGGATTCCTTCACGTCCATGCGCGAGGATATGAAGGCGCTCAAGGACACTGATTTCGACTCACGTGAAGCACGCAAGGCTGCCTTCAAGACACTTCGCGATACTCAGCATGAGCGCTTGAGCAAGGTACTCAACGACGACCAGATCAAGGTGCTGGATCTCATGCACCAGCGCGACAAGCGCGGGCCGAAGATGGCAGAGCGTCAGCAGAAAGAAGGTATGAAGGCGCTGCTGGCTAGCTGGAACCTGAGCGATGAGCAGCAGCAAGCGCTCAAGGACATTCGTGATGAAATGCGCGACGACATGCGTGACAGCATGAAGCAGGCACGCGCTGACATGCAGGAAGCCAAGCAGGCGGGTGAAGTGGCCGAAGGTCGCAAGGCTCAGCATGAAAAGATGCGTAAAGCCGGTCTTGAACTACGCAAGGAAGGCCGTGACAAACTGGCCGATGTCCTGTCTTCCGAGCAGCTGGATGCACTGGAAGCCTTCATGGATAACGGCATGCGCCATCACGCTGGACAGAAGCATTCAAATGGCGGGCATGCTACCCAGTCAGTAGAGCAGGCACCTGAAGCCTGAGTCGCTATCTTACGCGACTCGATATCGAGTGCATCTCGAGTAAGCGACTCGCGTTCCAACAGCAGACATGACGGCATGATCTGAAAAGTCGAGCGCTATTTCGCCTAACCCACGACGCCCCGAGCACATTTTTTGTGCTCGGGGCGTCGTCGTTTTCAGTGATCATCTCACAAACCTCATCCGTCACTTGAAGGCACTGCCCAAAAGCCGCTGTCATGCGGGTTATAGACTATTTTTACTTGCGGTAATCACGCTTTTTACTCGGACAGGAATTGCATTGAAAACGACATATATATAAGAAAAACCAACATGCAACCCTACACATTTCCACCCAAGGGGTTATATTTTCATTGAACAATCAATTAAAATAATTCTGCGAGGCCTTGAGCATTACGCAATGTGATAGTGGAGTCACGCTTTCCTGACTGCTGAGCCCCTGGTAGACAGGTAGATGGGCAGGTGCATGCAACCGTCACAGGAAAGCGGACCCAGAATGCTGTATATGTCGTTTTCCATCTGGCAAGCGTACACATTCTGAAGCTCGACAGCTTTCCAATGCGCCTCTCTCTGCAGCAAGACGCAGTGAGCCGTAACGAAAAGCATAGAGACGTCCAATAACACTTGCGGAGCGTTCAAGGTAACGGGCCTGGCTACTTCCCCACAGCCACGTGATAGCGGCGCTACTTCTGCTTTCCAGCGTTTCGACGCTGCCCGCGAATTGCTCATCATTTGCAGTTCTCGCTTACCGATACGTCATGCAGACATGCCGCATCGGTCGCCACCACCGTCGTTTCGCGTTCGGCCACAGCCTGAGCGAAGCACGGTGCGTGCCGTTCGTGTCCGTCTTTTTTTGGCGTTTTCCAGACAACGATGTCATTGGAAGAACGATCAAAAAAGCACTACGCACGAGTGAAACTTCCCTCTGACAGGAGTTCCTCATGCAGAAACCTGCTTCCGCCGAGAACGCATCTCCGTCCTCGAGTCGCATCAACCCTACCGTCTTCTACGGCTCCATCATCGGTATTCTGGGCTTTCTCGCCTTCGCGATGTTGTTCACCGAGCAAGCGGACAAGTGGATCGGCAGCGCACTGGTCTGGACCATCGACACCTTCGGTTGGTTCTACATGCTGGCCATCGTCGCCTATCTGGTATTTGGCGTATTGATTGCCTGCTCACGCTTCGGACGGATACGCCTGGGGCCGGATGACTCGCGCCCCGAGTTTTCGCTGATGTCCTGGGCAGCGATGCTGTTTGCCGCCGGTATCGGTATCGACATCCTATTCTATTGCATCGCGGAGCCGCTCTCCCATTACGTTGCGCCAGTCACCGGAGACCCGATGACCCAGGTCGCGATTCGCAATGCGATGGTCGAGACCTTCTTCCACTGGGGTCTCTCCGGCTGGGGCATCTATGTGCTTGCCGGTATGTCACTGGCCTACTTCAGCTATCGCCATCGCCTGCCGCTGGCCATTCGCTCGGCTTTCTATCCACTGCTCGGGAACCGCATCAATGGCCCGATCGGTAACGCCGTCGATATCTTCGCGATCATTTCCACCGTGTTCGGCATCGCCACCTCGCTGGGCATCGGCGTCATCCAGCTGAACTACGGTCTCAAGTTCATGCTGGGCATCCCCGAGAACATCGCCGTCCAGGCCGCTCTGATCGTGGGCGTGATGGTACTGGCAACCATTTCGGTGGTTACCGGTGTCGAGAAAGGCATCCGTCTGCTGTCTGAATTCAACATGCTGCTCGCCACCGCGTTGTTGATTTTCGTACTGGCTGTCAGCGATACCTCCCAGCTACTCAATGCGCTGGTACTGAACATAGGCGACTACTTCACCCAGTTCGTCAGCAAGAGCTTCGACACCTACGCCTACACGCCGGATACCGATGAGTGGATGAGTTCCTGGACCCTGTTCTTCTGGGGCTGGTGGATCGCATGGACACCGTTTGTCGGCCTGTTCCTCGCACGCATCTCACGTGGTCGTACCATTCGCCAGTTCGTCTTCGGTGCACTGCTGATTCCGCTGAGCTTCATGATGGTCTGGATGAGCGTGTTCGGTAACGCCAGCATCGACATGGTCGCTAACCAAGGCGTCACCTCACTGGCCACCGAAGCACTGAATGCACCGCAGAACACCATCTATACCTTCCTGGAGCAGCTGCCGCTGTCAGGCATCACCACCGCAGTCGTGGCGATTCTGGGCATCGTATTCTTCGTGACATCAGCTGATTCTGGTGCGCTGGTACTGGCTAACTTCACCTCCATTCTCAAGGATGTGAACCACGATGCGCCGATCTGGCTGCGTATCTTCTGGTCCGCCATCATCGGTCTGCTGACGCTCGCTCTGCTGATGGTCGGAGGTCTCGGGGCGCTGCAAAGTGCCGTGGTCATCACCGCCGTACCCTTCTCCATCGTGTTGATCTTCATGATGATCGGGATGTACAAGGCACTGATGATCGAAGACCGCAAGGAAAACGTGCGCCAGGACAACAGCTGCGTCTATGAAGGTGTCGACTGGCATGAACGTCTGGATCACGTGCTGGACTTCGCCCAGAGCGGCAGCGCTGAAGCGACACTCAAGCGCTCTGTCCGTCCGGCACTCAACCAGCTGGCCGAAGAGCTCACCCGACGTGGCCAGGTGTCGACCGTCACGGAAGAGCAAAGTGACGATGAACCGCTGCCGCGTGTGATGCTGGAAGTCGAGTTCGAGGACGCCTCCAACTTCGTCTATCAGGTGCGCTCCATACGTCAGCAGACACCGAGCTTCATCGATGCCAATGACGACTACTACCTGCGTCTGGCAGTCCACCTTTCCGAAGGGGGTAGCGGTCAGGAACTCAACGGCCTGTCGCGCGCTCAGGTACTGGATGAAGTGGTTACTGCCTACCAGCAGCATCTGGCCTTCGTGCGTCACGATACGGTCAATGAAGCACCTGTAATGCCGGGCGTGATCGGCAAGCAGTCCTGATAAGGACTGCGCTACCTGAGAGCCCACAGGGGAAACCTCTGCGGGCTCTCAGACACTAAAAAGCCCCGCTCGGGTAACCGAGCGGGGCTTTTTAGTGTTCAGCTGCAAGCACCCTTCTCAGCTCACGGCAGCCGTCTCGACCTGCTGTGCGCCCTTCTTGAGCATGGCATAACCGATGCCGGTAATCAGGGTGCCGGCCACGATGGCTCCCAGATACAGCAACGGCACATTGATGGCATTGGGGATCAGCAGTACAAACAGGCCGCCATGCGGTGCGACCAGCTTGGCACCGACCAGCATCGACAGCGCGCCAGTCACTGCACCACCGGCCATGCAGGACGGAATCACGCGCAACGGGTCCTTGGCAGCGAAGGGAATCGCACCCTCAGAGATGAAGCACAGCCCAAGCACGAAACTGGCCTTGCCAGCTTCACGCTCCGGCACGGCAAACTTGTTGCGCGCGATGAAACTGGCCAGCCCCATGCCGAGTGCCGGCACCATGCCTGCCGCCATGATGGCCGCCATCGGCGCGTAGGTTTCGCTGGCCAGCAGGCCCACACCGAACGCGTAGGCAGCCTTGTTGACCGGTCCGCCCAGATCAAAGCACATCATCGCACCCAGCAGGATGCCCAGCAGCACGGCATTCGCCGAACCCATCGATTCCAGATAATTCGTCAGTGCCGACATCAAGCCTGCCACGGGCGTCCCGACGACATAGATCATCACCAGACCGGTGATCAAGCTCGCCACCAGCGGGATGATCAGAATCGGTTTGAGCGATTCGATCGACTGCGGCAGCTTGACGTAACGGCTCAGGCCGAGCGCGGTATAGCCCGCCAGAAAACCAGCGATGATGCCGCCGAGGAAGCCGGCATCCAACGTGGAGGCCAGCAAGCCGCCAATCATGCCGGGTGTGATGCCCGGACGGTCAGCGATGGAATAGGCGATATAGCCGGCCAGTACCGGAATCATCAACTTGAAGGCTGCACCACCGCCAATCTGCATCAGTGCTGCCGCCAGTGTCCCTTCCTCCTCGAAGGCCTTGATACCGAAGATGAAGGACAGCGCAATCATCAAGCCGCCCGCCACTACCATCGGCAGCATGAAGGACACGCCAGTGAGCAGATGCTTATAAGGGCCGCGCTTCTCGCCCTGTTGCTGACCACTGCCCTGCTTTTCACCGCCTGCCGGCTGTACCTGTGCGCCTTCGAAGGCCTCTTCAATGGTATCGCGCGGCTTCTTGAGCGCCGTGCTGGTAGAGGTGCGCCAGACGCGTTTACCGGCAAAACGGGTCGGATCGACCTCGATATCGCAGGCCAGAATCACGACATCGGCGTCCGCAATTTCCTGCTCGGTGAGCGCGTCCTGTGCACCAACTGAGCCCTGGGTCTCGACGCGCGTCGGATAGCCCAATGCACGCCCTGCCTCGCTCAACGCCTCTGCCGCCATGAAGGTATGCGCTACCCCCGTCGGGCAGGCCGTCACGGCCACGATGGACGGCACGGACTTGGCGGCTGTCTGAGTAGTCGTCCCTACATTTTCAGGCACGGCGCTGCTCAGACCAGATTTCGTCAGATCAGTACTGCCCAGATCCGCGCTTTCCAGCCGACGAGCACGCGACTCCGCCATCGCGAGGAAGGCTTCGGGGTCCGGCAAGGCCTCCTCGATGGAGGCAACATGCACCTGCATACCCACGAAGCGCTCAAGCCCGGCACTCGCGACAGGCGACGCTGCCACGATCACCAGCTCGGCGGCGTCCAGCTGAGACTCGCTCAGCGTGATGCCAGCCTCAAGCTCGGAATGCATGTCGATGACAGGATTCCAACCATGACGACGCGCGGCCTGTTCCAGACGGCGCGCTGCCAGGAAGGTAGTCGCCATGCCACTCGGGCAGGCGGTGACGATAATGACGTTCATTGGCGTGACTCTCCGGCTGTCTCGACATCGGCAGGCGCCAGTGTCTCGATGCTGGTGTGTTGTTGGAGGAATTCAAGCTGGGAAGCGAGCGGATTGCCCGGCCCCGGGTGCGTCACTGCTTCGGCCGACAAGGCCGTCGCAAAGCGCAGTATCCGTTCGCGCGTGGCGGGCGAGGCCACGGGATGACACAGCACGCCATGCAGCATGGCTGCCAGCAGTGTATCGCCAGCGCACACGGTACTGACTACCTGCATGCGTGGCGGACGGGCACGTAGCGTTACCGCATTGGGGCGGGTCCACAGCACGCCTTCTGGCCCAGCGGAAATCAGTGCTTCACGAATGCCGTGATCGACAAGCTGCATCAGGGCACGCTCACGGGCGGCGTCGCTGTCCAATGGCTCACCTGCCCACAACGCTAGCTCCTGCTCGTTGGGCTTGACCGCCGTCGGGCATGCCGCAAGACCCGCTTCCAGCGCCGCACCACTGGTATCGAGCCAGCAATCAACTGACTGAGCGCGTACACGACTCACCAGCGACGCCAACTGCATATGCGTAATACCCGGCGGCAGGCTGCCCGCGATGACCACTGCAACGCCATCAACACTGTCTCGTTGAGCGATCCACTCATCAATGCGGGCTTCAAGACGCGCGAATGCATCAGCATCAACCTGCATGCCGGCCCCATTGATATCGGTGACACGCCCACTGGTTTCACCGAGTTTGACGTTGATACGCGTTGCGCCTGACACACGTTCGAAAGCGTCTGTCAGGCCCCAGGTCGAGAAGGCGGCAGTGAAATCGGCCTGATTGTCGCGGCCCAGAAAGCCGGTCAGCGTGATCGGATGCCCGAGAGAAGCCAGTACCCGTGCCACATTGATGCCCTTGCCGGCAGCTTCCAACTGATTACCATCTGCGCGATTGACCTTGCCCAGCGTCAGACTGCTCAGTGTGATGGTCAGGTCCAATGCCGGATTGAGCGTCACGCACAGCACCGGACAGCTGCCCGCATCACGTACCAGCTTGTCTGTCAGTTCACCTGTCAACTCATCTACTGCACCTGTCAGTGAAGCCGTGCCATTGCTCATGTTCTTCGCTGCACCAGCCATCACACCGACTCCTGATTGAGAGTATCCAGTGACGTGCCCTGTGCGGTGTCAGCATGATCGAGCAGCGCATCCAGCGCACTGCGCACGTCTTCGGAGGTCGGTTGAATCAGCGCGACACGCGCCTGCTCACGCGCGGTGGCCAAATCCAGCTCGCGGACACGTGCCTTGACCAGCGGAATCTGGCGACTGGATACCGACAACTCATCCACGCCCAGCCCCACCAACACCCCCACCGCCTGATCATCGCTTGCCAGCTCACCACAGACGCCTACCCAGGCGCCGTGGGCATGGGCAGCGTTGACGGTCATCTCGATCAGACGCAGCACTGCGGGATGCAAGCCATCGGCCTGTGCTGACAACGTGGCGTGGCCACGGTCGATCGCCAAGGTGTACTGAGTCAGGTCATTGGTGCCAACGGAGAAGAAATCGACTTCCGGCGCGATGCTCGCCGCCGTCAAGGCAGCGGAGGGGATCTCGATCATCACCCCCACTTGCACATCACGCTGAGGCGGCTGACCATGCTCGGCCTCATGTGCCGCGTCCAGCTCATCCCGCACGCGATCAACGATCACACGAGCAGCACGTAGCTCGGCGAGGTCTTTTACCATCGGGAACATCAGCCGGATCGGACGCGAACCCGCCGCTGTCAACAGCGCCCGCACTTGTGTCTCGAGCACTTCAGGGCGAGTCAGCGCTAGGCGAATGCCGCGCAGACCCAGGAAAGGATTGTCTTCACGCGGCAGCGGCCAGTAGGACAGCGGCTTGTCGCCACCCACATCCAGCGTGCGTGCCACCAGCGGACGACCGTCAAGCGCATCCAACGCCTCGCCGTATTGAGTGATCTGAGTCGCGAGATCCGGCGCTTGCGGGTGCGCCATGAACACGAACTCGGTACGTAGCAGACCCACCCCTTCTGCGCCGCGTTCAACCGCATCACCGGCATGCGCGGTGTTGCCAAGGTTGGCCACGACCTCGACATGATGACCATCACGTGTCATTGCCGGCGCCATGCGGGATTCCCACGCGGCGGCCTGACGCTGCTCACGGCCAGCGATGGCCTCTTCAGCCCGGGCGCGGCGACTGGCAGAAGGCGCGACGCTGACACGACCCCGCTCACCGTCGACGATCAATTCAGTACCATCGGCAATCGCCAGCACGCTCTGCCCTGCCCCGACCACCGCCGGAATGCCCAGTGAACGCGCCAGGATCGCACTATGCGAGGTCGCGCCGCCCAATGCCGTCACCAACCCGCGCACGCGCGTGGTGTCCAACCGTGCAACATCGGAGGGGCCGATATCTTCCGTCACCAGCACGTGCGGCGTTTCCGGCGCGCTCGGCAACGGGGTTTCTGTCAGCACGCCCAGTACGCGACGCCCGACATCCCGCAAGTCAGCGGCACGTTCGGCCAGCAGCCGGTCTGCCAGGTTTTCCTGCGCGCGGGCGGCACTGTCGATGGCCGACCACCAGGCCGCTTCCGCACTGCTGCCTTCTTCAAGGCTTTCACGCGCGGCGACGAACAGCTCAGGGTCACCGAGCATCTCTTCGTGCATCGAGAGGATCTCGGCCATCTCGGCACCTTCAGCACGATTGACCAACGCCTGCAGCTGCAGGCGAGCCTCCTGGATTCCGACCTCAAGGCGCGCGACCTCATTGTCAGCGCCCGCGTCACTGCGCGCAGAGTAATCAAAGCGCGGTAGACGCATCACCCAGCAAGGGGCAATCGCCATGCCCGGCGATGCGGCCACCGCAGGCACTACACTATCCGCAGTCGGTGCCTCGACATCAGACGTCTGCCCTGCTGACTCAATCACGGAAGTGCCTGCCGTCGGGCGCTGGTCGGCCAATGGCTCGACCGCTTCTCCCAATCCGGCCTGTACAGCCGCCACCATCATGGCCAGTGCTGCCTCGGCCTTGGCCTGATCCTCAGTCGCGGCACTGAATACCAACGCCTGACCACGACGCGCCCCTAGCCCCAACACCTTGGTCAAGCTCGCAGCACTGACGACACCATCACCACCCTCTTCAAGGCGCAGCGAGGGAATGACACCGTGCCGTTCACCGGCATCTCGCGCAGCCTGTACCAACTGCTTGGCGGGCCGCGCATGCAGTCCATGCGCGTTAAGCAGCGTCACGCGCACCACCTGTGCCGTAGCTGATTCTCCCGACAGGCGGGCCAACAGTGCAGCGGTAGAGAGGCCCGGCAGGCGGTCACCGCCGCCGTCTTCCAACAAGATCAACAAGCGTTCGAGCAGCGGCCTGTGGTGTTGCCCTTGTGAAGGCACACGCGCCAGACAGGCCAGTGCATTGATACGCCCGTGGCGCGTTTCCAGCGATTTCTCGGGCGTCACCACAGCAAGCCCAGCCTGCGACACGTCCTGATCTGACTGTACCAGCCAGATGCCCTGACCCAGTGCACGCGGCTCAGCCGATAACATGGCGCTGATGAAACCATCGCCGACACAGCCGGCCTGACGCAGTCGTGCCGCCGCCGCCAGTACCAGCTCATCACGATCACGCGCAGGGAAGCCTGTCAGCACGGTATCGGCATCAAGTCGCGCCGGCTTCACCTCTTGGCCCAGCTCGGCGAGAATCTGCTCCGGCTCACTGGCGGTCGCCAGACGTTCACTGACGCCGTCACGATCAAGTACACGCGTCAGAGCACGCAGGATGTCGAGATGCTCATCGGATTGCGCCGCGATCGTGACCAGCAGAAAGACACGATTGCCATCGTGCCACTCAACGCCGTCGGGAAACTGCAGCACACGTACTCCGGTGGACAACACCGCATCACGACTGTCCGGCGTACCGTGAGGAATCGCGATTCCCTGTCCTAGATAGGTCGAAGACTGCGCTTCGCGAGCCAACAGGCCTTCACGATAGGCCACTGTTGCACGCCCACCCGCCACCAGCGCATCGGCAGCCTGCTGCAAGGCATCACGCCAGTCAGTGGCATGGGCGGCGAGGAGAATATCCTCTCGATCGAGGCTGAGCATGGCAGGCTCCTTGAGGCCCCTCTCACAGACGGGCGCTAATGGGGTGGCGTGAATCGCGCATGATGGTGACAACTAGATGAATCGTGTCACCTAATAGATTTCATGCTGGAGGGTTTACGACATTTTATCAAGTAGAAAGCCGCTAGAACCCGCTATTCTCATACTATACATTGGCCGTAGACCCGCCTGTGGTGGGGGATGGCGCCAATGATTTGCACCAAGCCTCACAAATACGCATCATCTTGTGAACGGTGTCGCGGCAGGCGACCCACTTTCCCAGCAAGGATAGCGGCATGACCCTGGCAGAAATCGCTCGTCTCGCAGGCGTCTCAAGAACCACCGCCAGCTACGTGGTCAATGGACAGGCACAGGCCCGACGTATCAGCCCACAAACGGTGGAGCGAGTCATGGCCGTGGTGCAGCGCCATCACTATCGTATTGATGCGCAAGCAGCGGCGCTACGACGTGGTGCAAGCCGCACACTGGGCTTCATGCTGCCAGACCTGGAAAACGCAAGTTACGCACGCTTGGCCAAGCTGCTGGAGCGTGGCGCACGCGAGCGTGATTACCAGCTATTCATCGTCTGCTCTGATGATATGCCGGACACCGAACGCGAATTGGCACGCATGCTCAAGGCACGTCGAGTGGATGCTCTGATCACGGCCAGCTGCCTGGCACCGGATGATCCCTTCTATCGTGAACTAGGACTGGATGGCTTCCCGGTCATCGGCGTTGACCGTGCACTGGATACGCGTCACTTCGCCAGCGTCGTCAGCAACAATGAAGACGCCGCACGTCAGCTGACCGCTGCCGTACTGGAGCACTCTCCCGAGCGACTATTGTGGCTGGACGCACTGCCGGACATGGAGATTTCAAAGGAGCGGGCCCGAGGTATGCAAGCGGCTCTCAAGACCTACCGTGAGGCAGAAGGTGCGGAGATAACAGAAACGACGCTACATGCCGCGCGCTATGAACGCGATGCCGGCGCCAAGGCTTTGGAAGCCTATCTTGAGCATTCGCCAATGCCGGAGGCTATCGTGACGGCTTCTTATACGCTGATGGATGGCGCACTCGATGTACTGTTCAGCCACGGCACACCGGCTAACCCGCCCAAGGCGATGGCCAGCTTTGGCGATGACCGCTTGCTGGACTTCCTACCGCTGCCAATCCACTCGCTTCCCCAGTGCCATCAACGCATTGCCGATACCACACTGACGCTCGCACTGCAGGCCATCAAAGGAAAAACCACGCCTGGCGTGACTCTGGTCGAGCGTGAGCTACGCAGACGCCAGGCCGTCACGTGACAAGGCCACCAACGCCAATCGCGTCAAGGGGTTAGTGAGCATCAGGCATTGTCCATCACACGGTGATCACGAATCTCGGCCAGCAAGGCAGTGGCGGCAGCCTCGATACGTGCACGTGGTGCATGCACGGCGAGCTGCTGCTCCAATAGCTGGGCTGCATCGCTCAGAAGCCCGTAACCCAAGGTGGCTGCACTCCCTTTCAGCAAATGTGCTTCATGACGAAGCTGGGCGAGATCCATGCCATCCAGTGCACGTCGGAGTCGCCCTATTTGCTGATCCAGCTGCTCGCTAAAGGCCTTTTCCAGCGCTGCGATGCTATCGGCATCCAGCTCATCATGCAGCCCCCCAGCAGGTGAGGTGCTCATATTTCTCTGGTGCGGCAAGGCTGTGTACGGCGCTGCCGCTGTCTTGGCCTTGCTCAAGATGGGTGAGGCTTTCTCAAAAGATTCTACCCTCGGAAATCCTTTCTCAAAGCGACCCACTGTCGAACTCTCTTCCTCCCAGTGTCCTGTCTCGTAACGCCAGGCTTCCAAGCCCTCTTTCTCGAAATACCTTGCTGCATAACGTTCGGTCTCGAATGGCTCAACCCGCCAGACTCCCGGCTCATTACCAGCAGCCTGCCAACGTACCAGCATGTTGGCGAGCTGCTGACGCCGCATGGGCTTGGACAAGAAATCGTTCATACCCGAGGCCAGACAACGGGCACGCTCACCTGCTTCGACATTCGCCGTCATGGCGACAATCAAGCTAGGCGGGCGTTCTTCGCTACGCTCCAATGCGCGCCAGCGACGCGCGACCGCAAAGCCATCCAGCTCGGGCATGCGCAGGTCGAGCAATATCAACACGACGTCAGGGTGGCTTGCGTACCAGGCCAACGCCGCTTTTCCACTATCAACCGCAGCCACCGAATAGCCCAATCCGGCGAGCATTGCACGCGCCACTTCGCGATTGATGTGGTTGTCATCCACTACCAGCACCTGCTCGCCGTGACTACTCGACAACGTGCTTGAATCATCCAGCTGCTTGAGAATACTTGACGTCCGCGTCAACGGTAGCTCGAACCAGAAACAAGCCCCTCTGCCAGTGCGCCGCTTGACGCCCAGCCGGCCTCCCATCAGCTCAACCAATCGACGTGAAATTGACAACCCAAGCCCGGTACCGCCAAAGCGTCGTGCCGTCGACAAGTCACCCTGCGTGAAGGGCTCAAACAGATGAATGGCTTGCTCATCACTGATACCGATGCCCGTATCATTCACCTCAAAGCGAATACGACCCGCAGGCAATGCCTCGATCTTCAGGCTGACCTGGCCTTGCTCGGTAAACTTGAAGGCATTCGAGAGCAGATTGAGCAATACCTGGCGCAGACGCACCGAGTCACCCATCACGTGCTCTGGCAGCAGAGGAGAACGACGATCAACAAAGACCACTCGCGTGTCATCCATCTGCGGTAGCAGCAGATCAATCACGCCATTGATCGCCAGGTGGAGATCAAATGGCCGTCGCTCGATACTCAGCTTGCCGGCTTCAATCTTGGAGAAATCCAGCACGTCATCGACCAGCCCCATCAAGACTTCACCACTATCACGCAAGCTATTAGCGTAACGACGCGCACTGGGTTGCAACGGCTCGGCAAGCAACAGCTCACTCATGCCGATCACCCCATTGAGAGGTGTGCGAATCTCATGACTCATGGTGGCCAGGAAATCTGATTTGGCACGACTGGCCTGCTCGGCGCGCGCCGCTTCGTGCTTGAGAGCAGAAGACAGCATCAACAACTGTTGGCGAGACTCCTCACGTCCACGCGCCTGCAACCAGACCTGCCGACTGACCATCAACGTAGCCAGCAGCATCAGGCCCAGCAATAGCAACATCAATCGGATAAGCTGGTCACGCCCATGGCGCTCGGCAGTCAGCTCCTCAGCCAATCGCGCTCGCACGCGCAGCAGGAGGGATTGAGTGGAACGGCTGACAGCATCGCTTAGTACCTGCAAGTCCTTGACGCTGGCCGTATCGGGCTCGGCATCAGCACCACGCCAAGGGGCCAGCCGCGTATCGATATAATCGATCTGGCTCATCACCTCGTCGGCCAATAGCGGCACCGCCGGTAACGTCAGTAGATGGCGCTGGAAGTCACCGCGTCGGAAAATATAGGTGCGACTGTAGAGCAGCTCGTAGGTCTGTAATACCTGCTGCCAGATCAACGTACGCTCAGGCTCCGTGGCGCGAGGATAACGGGATATCGTCGATGCCAGACTCATGGCTTCCCGATCCAGCTTGTAGATGGTCCAGACGGCGTCATCGCGCGTGCGATCTTCCAGCCGCACCTGGTTATGCAAGATGATGCTGCCCACCCCCAACGCGGCCAGCAGGAAGGCAATGCTGATGGCCATGCCCAGCCAGAGGGGCCAGCGCGCGGGGGCAGGAGACGTCAAGACATCCGTGGCATCAGGTGATGACGCGGTATGTGACGCCTCCTTTTGCTGATCAGGTAAAGGTAATGATGAGTCCGGCTGCCGCTTCACTGCATGACTCCCGGTTCAAGGGCTAGCTGACAAGCACGCCTGCGACAACACTGCAGCGTCTTGCGGCGGAGTGCTGAAGGGAAATGGCATCGAATGGAAAAGAGGCTCTAGTGCTCTCATTTGAGACTTAACTCATTGACCTGCCAAACACTACGGAAGCGCACCTGCTCATTGAGCAGTTCAGGGTGAGCATCGAAAGGATAAAGAATGAACAGCGGGCCGAGATCACGCACTGCCATGCGCTGACCATCACGCTGCGTGGCGAGCAAGACGTCATAGTCTTCAATATCACTGATCGGAATATCGGCGGAAAAATCATTGAGTGCACTGACAGTCAGCAAGGTGACGTTACCGGCCACACGGTGAATCAACTCACGTACCAATGGGCCAGTGAAAGTGACACGTCCCTGTGTCCAGGGAGTGTGAGTGGCCATCACGCGAGATGGCAAGGCATCCAGCATGTCCATGTCGAAATGTGCCTGGGGCAAGTCAACAGTCCCGGCATTGCCACAAATAACGGCGCCTTTGATTGTCAGTACGACGGCCCCCTTGGGAGCCGGCAAACAATCATTACCCGCAAGAGAGTGGCGCTCACCGGGCATGAAGGTCGTCTCGGCAGCAGCTGTCTGACTTATCATCCCGGCCAGCATGACCATCCCGAATGTGAAAACACGCCATGCGCATGTCTGGCGCAGACAGCCTTGAACAAACTCGCTCCACGCTAGTGGCGGGTAACCTGTCGACTGCTCATTCATGCCTTTTTCCCATGCTATTCTGCGAACGCCAAGCCCGCATGCTGCGCCAACTTTACGCTAGCAGGCCTGCATGTTGCGAGTATGTGCCGCGAAGCAGTAAAAGAAGATTCGC
Source organism: Cobetia sp. QF-1 (assembly GCF_002213105.1). NCBI lineage: Bacteria > Pseudomonadati > Pseudomonadota > Gammaproteobacteria > Oceanospirillales > Halomonadaceae > Cobetia > Cobetia sp. QF-1. The sequence goes on along the minus strand of NZ_NBVS01000002.1, from coordinate 67,759 downwards.
CAGCACCTTCTCGTCAATCTTCTGATGCTGATAGCACAGCACTCATGCTCGCTCACGCTGTCCATGTCTCTAACTCCCCCACTATCGTCGTGCTTACCCTTGCCATCAGCCGAGTCCGTTTCATCAATGCCTGATTCTTACACTCCTCTCGAGACAAAAGACACCCTGCCCCGTGTACTGGCTGGACCAATACTGCGGCGTGTCACACCTGAAGGGGTCATGCTCTGGCTGGTGACATCACACCCACAACAAGCGCGCGTCTGGCTATTGCCCGAACATGACGATGAGCCACTGCACCTGGGGGGAAATCATCTCCCCAGGCGTGCGAGCTGCACGCTGACAGAGCATCTAGCGATGCCGCTTGGGGCACATGCCTGGCTGATGCTGATCGAAGCGCACCCTGCCACTCCCTTGCCAGTAGACACGGCCATCGCCTACGAACTGGCATTGGCCGAGCGCGCATCGGATACCGTCTCAACAACGCTCGATTGGCACGGCATCGCCGACTGGGGGCCCGATATCTGCTACCCCGGCGAGCCGCTGCCACGCTTTCGACTGCCAGCCACACTGTCACGCATTGCACATGGCAGCTGCCGCAAGCCACATCATGGCCTGACCGAGAAAGAAGCTCGCCAGCAGACGGACAATGGCCATCCTGATACCCCCGGCAATGAGTCCGAAAGCGTCGATGGCCCGGCAGGCGATGGCTTGGTGGCACTGGATAACTGGCTGGCCAAGCGCCGCGATGACACTCGCGAATGGCCAGAGGTGATGCTCTTCACGGGGGATCAGATCTATGCCGACGATGTCGCCGGCCCGATGCTGGGCGCCATCGACCAGCTGATTGCCGGGCTCGGCCTGCCAGAAGAGACGCTGATGGGCGCCGAAGTGTCGGATACTCGTGAGCTGCGCCAGCATCCCTCGCACCTCTACCACCGTCCGCAGTTGCTGCCCGACATGCCTGCCAACGAGGGGCTGGCCGCCAGCTTCTTCGGTGCCAAGCGCAAGCCCATCTTCACCTCTACCGGTGCTGACAATCATCTGATTGGCCTGTCGGAAATGATCGCCATGTACCTGCTGGTGTGGTCTGACGTGCCGTGGAAGGCATTGAGCATCGAACTGGAAGACCCGAAGGCACTGGAAGGTCACGCCGAGGCCACCCGTCAGCGACATGCGCAGGAGGCCAGCCATCTGCGGCGCTTCCGCGCCGGACTTGGTCAGGTGCGTCGCCTGCTGGCCAATGTCCCCAGCCTGATGATCTTCGATGATCACGACGTGACCGATGACTGGAATCTCAGCGCCGCCTGGGAAGAAGCCGCCTATGGCCATCCTTTCTCGCGGCGTATCATCGGCAACGCCCTCACCGGCTATCTGCTGTGTCAGGGGGCGGGCAACGGCCCTGAACCCTTGCGTGACCTGCTGGAGGAGGCGACGGCACTGTTTAACGACGCCTTGCTCACGCCGGCGGAGTACGCTCTGACACCGTCAACATCTGCCATCGGCTCGACAGAGGAACATCATTTCGATGCAGACCGTCAGGATGCGCTGATCACGAAGCTGGAGCGCTGTGAGCGCTGGGACTATCAGTTGGATACCACGCCCGCGCTGATCGTGGCGGACACTCGCACCCGTCGCTGGCGCAGCGAGCGCAACCTCGCCAATCCATCCGGACTGATGGACTGGGAGGCACTGTGCGACCTGCAACAACGCCTGGTGGAGCATCGCGCCGTGGTACTGGTGTCAGCGGCGCCCATGTTCGGCGTCAAGTTGATCGAATCCATCCAGAAACTGTTCACGCTCGCTGGCAAGCCACTGATGGTCGATGCAGAGAACTGGATGGCGCACCGAGGTGCGGCCAGCGTGATGCTCAACATCTTCCGCCATTCACGCACGCCGCAGCACTTCGTGATTCTCTCCGGCGATGTGCATTACTCCTTCGCCTACGACGTGCGCCTCAAGCATCGTCGTTCGAGCCCGCACGTCTGGCAGATCACCAGCAGCGGCATCCGAAATCGCTTTCCCGTTGGCCTGCTCGACGTGCTCGATCGCCTCAACCGCTGGCTGTATGCGCCCCGCTCTCCCCTCAATCTGCTGACGCGGCGGCGCAACATGCGAATCACGCCACGTCGTCATGATGCCGCCAGTCACGGTGAGAGACTGCTGAATGCCTGCGGTATCGGGCTGGTGGATCTCGACGCCGACGGACGGCCAACGGCGATCCGCCAGCTCACGACCAGCGGTGAGGAAATTCACTTCCTCGCACGGCGCTGATCCATCCTGCAATGATCAACGTCTCACTGGCCAACTTTTACTGCCCGACTGCGAGAGATCTGAATGACCACGACTCCCCAGCCTTGCCTGACACCACGCTCGGCGTCGTTTCCAGACGTGGCAGGCTGCCCGCCACTGGCGCTGATTCATCATCCCGGTTACCGGATTGCACTGCCGGAGAAGCATCCCTTCCCGATGGACAAGTTCAGCGTGCTCAAGCGCCTGCTGGATCACCAGCTGGCCGGATACCCGCAGGCCGTAGAGTGGGTGACACCAGAGCCGGCTGATGAGGATGACCTGCTACAGGTGCATACCCGTCGCTACGTGCACGAATTCCTGACCGGCACGCTGAGTACACAGGCCCAGCGCCGCAGTGGCTTCGTGTGGAATGAGGCACTGCGTGAGCGCAGCGTGCTGGCCGTCGGCGGTACGCTGGCCACCGTACGTGAAGCGCTCGCGCGTGGGCTGGCCTGCAACACGGCCGGTGGCACGCATCACGCACACCCTGAAGCGGCCAGTGGTTATTGCCTGCTCAATGACATTGGCGTCGCGGCATGTCAGGCACTCGATGAAGGGGTACGTCAGGTATTGGTGGTCGATCTTGATGTCCATCAGGGCGACGGCACCGCACTGATCTTCGCTGACGAACCGCGTGTGTTCACGCTGTCGCTGCACGCCGGCAGCAACTTCCCGGCACGCAAGCAGAAGAGTGACCTGGATGTACCTCTGCCGAAAGGCATGGGAGATGAGGCCTATCTGGAGGTACTGGCACGTACGCTGGAGGAGGTGCTGGCTCGCGTACGCCCTGAGCTGGTGATCTTCGATGCGGGTGTCGACCCTCATGCGGCCGACCGCCTTGGCCATCTGGAACTGACGAATGCTGGTCTTTATCGACGCGAACGCCACGTCATCGAGCGCTGTCGCGCCACCGGTGCTGCCGTGGCTTGCGTGATTGGTGGGGGCTACGACCGCGATATCGAGGCGCTCGCCTGGCGCCATAGCCAGCTGCACCGCGCGGCATTGGACGTCTGGCGCGAAGCCCACGGTGAACCGGCACTATTCGGGCCGCCTGCCTGAAGCACTCCTTCTTGGCCATTCTGTCTGAGCCATGCACAAAAAAATGCCCATCACCTCACGATGACGGGCGTTTGCATGTTCAGCGTACAGGGGCCTGCTAGGCCATCACTTCCACGTCATCACCAACGTGCAGCGTGTTGCGGCCCTCTGTGGGGTCCAGCGCGACCAGGTTATAACCGAAGTGCACCTGACCATCCTCGAAACGACGCACACGCGCCAGTGTCGTCAGCGGTTCCTTGTCGTCACGCTTGAGGCCGGTAGCAGGGTCTACATTGACCATCGCGCACCGCGTGCAGGATGACACCAGCCGGAAGCGGACCTCGCCGACACGCACTTCCTTCCAGTGGTCTTCTGCCCAGGCCTCAGCACCGCTGATCACCAGATTGGGCCGGAACTGGTTCATGCCATGATCGGCCGTTGGCGTGTCAGTATTCAGCGCTGCCAGCGACGATTCACTGGCCAGCAACAACGGGAAGGCATCAGCCGCGCTGACACGCTGGTCAATCACCTCACGGTAGCGAGTGGATTGCTCACCCAGCCAGAGCAATCTCACGGGCATGCCCACCTGCTCGCTCAACCAGGCATCCGCCTCATCACTGACACTCAATGCCGTGAACTGATCTGCCCATACCTGGATATCGAGACGCTCAGCCTGAAGGTCTGTCGCGAAGGCTATCTCGCCATATTCGGGACGATCGAGGTGCGCGAGCTGCCAGTGCCCTGCCGCTTGCTCACGAAGGCTCAGGCGCTGCAGTTGCGGATGCGTGCGTGCCGTCACGAACTTGCCCCGTGCGGCGACCACGACGAAGCGACGGTCTTGCTCCAGCCCTTCTTCACCAACCACGGCCGACGCGAGTGCCTCACCAGCACCGGACTTCATCGGATAGCGCCACAGATGGGTCAATCGCATGGAGATCTTCCTTGTAAGAGAGGGGCTGACGAAGCATGCCAGAAAGATGATCGTCCGACACGCCGTCCGCCTCAGCGGTTTTTTGTATCTGGCGCAGAAGGCTTTGCAGTCAAGGATGAGTCAGTACTGGAGTCAGATGCGGTGTTGGAAACGGCCTGAGCAGCAGAGCCGGAAGACGGCTCCGGCGCATCAGCAGACGCATCCAGACTGATCACGTCAGGCCCGGACAACGCGACACTGGAGATCAGTGCCTTGACGCCCAGCCCGACCTTTAGCCCCAACTCCTGACAGACCAGCCGGTCCACGCGGGCCCGCACACGCTGGCCAGCAATCCCCAGCACCAGCTCGGCACTCGCATGGCCGCGCTCGGTTTCTATCTCGTGAATCACCGCGGGCAACACATTGCGCAGGCTGGTGTGTTCAGGAGTCTTGAGCGCGATGCTGATATCACGCGCACGCAGGCGCAGGCGTACTCGCCGCCCGACCGGCATTGCCAGTCGCGCCAGCTGCAGGCTGAGCCCGGCCCCCAATCCAAGCCGCGTCAGCTGCCAGTCATCATCGTGAGACAACACTTCAGCACTGAGCAGTGATCCTGCCTCATAACGGCCGGTCTGAGGCGCCAGATCCAGCCGTGACAGCATGTCACCGATCTCACCACTGGCCGTGATACGGCCGTTATCCACCAGCGCCAGCCTGTCTGCCACCGCAAACAGCTCGCGGGTATCATGGCTGACAAACAGGATCGGAATCTCGATCTCACGTGCCAGCCGACTGATGTACTGCAGCAGCTCCTGCTTGCGGGCACCGTCAAGCCCAGTCAACGGCTCATCGAGCAACAGCATCCGCGGGCGCGACAACAGCGCACGACCAATGGCGACACGGCGTGCCTCGCCTCCCGACAGCTGTCCTGGCATGCGCGCAAGCAGGTCCTCTATTCCCAGCAGCGTCACCATCTCGTGCAGGCGATTGCGATTTTCCTGGCGCTTGCCGGGCGTGAGCGCGCGCGGCATGCCATAGCAAAGATTGCCGCGCACGGTGTAATGGGGGAAGAGGCGCGGCTCCTGGAAAACCACGCCTAGCTGACGCCGATGCGCGGGGACGAAGACATTGTCTTCGCCCCCCGCCAGACATTCACCGGCCAGCCGCAGGTGGCCGTGATCCAGACGTTCCAGTCCGGCGATCAGCCTCAGGATGCTGGTCTTGCCACTGCCAGAGCGCCCAAACAGTGCGGTAACACCGCGCGCAGGCACCTTGAGCGTAGCGTCCAGCTGGAAGGTGCCCTGCAAGCGATTGAGGTGGAAATCAAGCATCACGCCCCTCCATGCGCATCCGCGCACGCCGCGCCAGCCATTCAGATGCCAGCAGTGAAATCATCGCGATCACCACGGCGATGGCGCACAGCCGGGCAGCCGCATTCTCCTGCCCCGGCGTCTGGATCAAGGTATAGAGCGCCAATGGCAAGGTGCGAGTCTCACCGGGAATGTTGGCTGCGAAGGTGATGGTGGCGCCGAATTCTGACAACGCACGCGCGAAGGCCAGAGTGCCCCCCGCGAGAATGCCCGGCAGTGACAACGGCAGCGTCACGGTCAGCAGCACACGCAGCGGATTGGCGCCCAGCGTGCGGGCGGCAGCCTCAAGCCCGGGATCAATCGCCTCCAGTGACAGGCGCATGGCGCGCACCATCAGCGGAAATGCCATCACGGCAGCGGCTACGGCAGCCCCCTGCCAGGTGAAAGGCAGCACGATGTCTATCTTGGCCAGCCACTGGCCAATGGCACCGTTGCGCCCGAAGGTGATCAGCAGCAGATAGCCGACCACCACCGGTGGCAATACCAGCGGCAGATGCAACAGACCATCGACCAGCGCCTTGCCACGAAAGTCACGGCGCGCCAGCCACCAGGCGGCGGCAAAGCCGGGAATCAGGCTCACACCGACGGCCACGCAAGCCACCTTGAGGCTCAGACTCAGGGCTTCCCATTCCAGGGCACTCAGCATCGGCTCTCCTCGAACATGATGATGGTCATCTCCCGCAGGCGACTGCACATCAGTGCAGATGCTGCTGGCCACCGTGCGGCAGTCAACTCGTGGCATCAGTGTATCTGTCGCCCGTGACGGCGTCATGGTGAGGCGATCACGATGAGGGCGACTCTATCCGACACTCATGCCAGTGCGCGCGTTCCCACGAGCTGATTAAAAAGATGTATTGCTGGCATACGTAGAAGCTTCAAGAAGAGGTGTCAGCGTTGGCCACCGGCACAAGCTTGGCGCCTTGCAGAGTCGTGAAGCCGAAGCGGTGGAAGATGGCGCTGGCTTCGTTGGTGCTCAGCCAGTCGCGAAAGGCTTCAGCCTCGGGACTTGGCGATTCGCCGCCTCGGCTGATCAATGCCGCAGGATAGTGGATGGGATCGTGACTGGAATCCGGCAACAGTCCTATCTGATGCACGCGATGACTGACCGAGGCATCAGTGGCATAGACGATGCCCAACGGCGCCTCACCATGCTCGACCAGCGCCAGCGCCGCACGCACGTCTTCTGCACTCGCCAGATGCGAGCGTAACGCCTCCCACTGCCCCAGTGATTCCAGTGACTGACGGGCATAGATGCCGGCAGGCACATGGTCCGGATCACCCACGGCCAGGCGCGTGTCATCGCCAGTGGCGGCCAGGCGCTCTGCGATATTGGTGACATCCGCGCCATTGCTTAGCGTAGGATCAAGCTCACTGGGACCCGGGGCGACCAGCGACAGGCGATTGCCCAGCAGATCATGACGCCCCGTCACAACGATGCCGGGCTGCTGCTCAAGCCAGTCCATCCAGCGCTCATTGGCGGACAGATACAGCTGTGCTGGTGCACCACTGGCCAGCTGGCGCGCCAGGGTCGACGACGACGCATACACCGGCATGATGTCGACGTCGGCCAGACGCTCATAGCGGGCTTCGATGGCATCCATCGCATCGTGCAGTGACGCAGCGGCCATCACGCGGATCTGAGCATGCTCAGCAGCGTGCACTGGCGTCAGCGACAGGCTGGCCACCATCGCCACCACACCACTGGCCATCCAGCGCGTAAACGGGACTCCGTGGAATGAGAAAAGAGAGCGTGTCGTAGAAGGGAATCGAAACATCGTGCCGTCCTTGGTCATGAAACGGATAAAGGGAGCCTGTCCAAACCAATGGAGAGAGAGAACGGCGGCCCATGATGCCGTGCCAGCGCCGCCGCTGCATCCCCTGACCTGCGCTCAGAGCTCTATCACTCAGGATTGCTGACCGAACAGATGGCGACGCGCTTCCTCATCCATGGCGACATTGGCCGCGGGATTGATCTCATCGATACGTGCCATCGCGCGCACGAAACCCTCGCGCTCACTCAAACGCGTGCGATAAGCGGCAACTGCCGGGAATTGCGTCAAGTCAATTTCTTGCTTCTCGGCCTTGAGCCACGGCCAGATCGCCATATCAGCGATGCTCAAGCTGTCGCCAGCCACGAAATCTCGCCCTGCCAGCTGACGCTCCAGCACGCCATAGAGACGCTCGCCTTCCTTGTGATAGCGCGCGATGGCGTACTCGACCGGCTGTGGCGCGTAGTGCTTGAAGTGATGTACCTGACCCAGCATCGGCCCCAGGCCGCCCATCTGCCAGTGCAGCCACTGCAACACATCATTGCGCGCTCGTGTCTTCTGCGACAGGAACTGTCCTGTCTTGTCGGCCAGATACTCAAGAATCGCACCGGACTCAAACACGGGGATCGGCTCGCCGCCATCAGCGGGCGCATGATCGACGATAGCCGGCATGCGGTTGTTAGGCGAGATGGTCAGAAACTCAGGCGCGAACTGCTCGCCCTTGCTGATGTTCACCGGAATGAGGCGATACTCGAGACCAGCCTCTTCCAGAAATATCGTGATCTTGTGGCCGTTGGGCGTGGTCCAGTAATACAGATCAATCATCATGAACTCCTATTGGCGGAACACCATAAAAAGGCCCGGATGCCCTTGAGCATCCGAGCCTTTTTATGCCGTCAGTGGCGATGGTGACGAGTTATTCGGGAATGTCGCTAGCACGCGTGGCGTTGCGCGCCATGCCATCGTGAAGATCGAGCATCCGCTCGCGCCACTGCACCATCGGGTCAGCAGCATCTTCCTCATCACCGAAGGGCGAGGTATCAGAGACGATGCGCGCCCAGATGAAGAAGCCGAATACCAGATAGTCAGCGGCTGCCGGTGCATCGCCGTCGAGGAACGGCTGATTGCCAAGCACACCGCGAAGCGGCTTGAAGGCGCTGTCCAGAATGCCGCGCGCGATCTCGACGTTATTGAAGACCTCGAATGACATGCCAAAGCGCGCCTCACGGGCGCTCTGGAAGTATTCGCGATCGTCCGGATGGATAGCCTTGACCAGATCCAGCGCGACGAGGCGGAAGAAGCCTATCGCCATGACCTGCTCGGCATAGGCCTTGACGAAATTCAGGCGCGACTCAGCCAGTGAATCTCCTATCAGCGGCCCCATGCCTGCCTCTGGGTAGTGCTTGTCCAGATGTTTGAAGATGTCGTAACTGTCAGTCGCCAGACCGAAATCATCCTTGAAGACAGGCACGCTGAATGCGTCACAGAACTCAATCGGGCTCTTGTCGGTAAACAGAACCGGTGACAGTTCAGCTTCCAGGCCCTTGTGGGCCAGTGCGAAGCGGGCACGCCAACAGAAAGGAGAGAACCGCAGGCGATCGTCACGGCCGCGTAGTTCATAAAGTACTGGGGTCATGCAGACATCCTCTAGTGTCAATGGTCGATCGACAAGACGTATTCATCCTCTGCACACACCTTGCCCTGAACAATGTTGTGAACGTAGTTGCGCCTAAATGCAAGTAGAATGAGCACTCATTCAACCATAAGAGAACGCTGTCTTTATCTGCAAGTAAGGGCCTGCTTTTTCCTTCGCGATGAGGCTGTCTTACCCTACATGACGTGCCCCGTGAGACTCACACGACTTCGCCCACCCTTGCAGTGATGCACAGCAGGACCCATTGAAAGAGGAATACTGCCTTTTTTGTGGCAAGCGTCCGAGCATTGCTCAAGGGATATTGATGGCACCCACGCCTGACAGCGCGAATAATGACGGGCTGGGGACCACCGTCAGCCCGCTGTCGGACATCTTCTAGCAAGGTGCCGCGCCCATTTTTTCGGCGGGTGTCGAGATGACACCCGCCTTTTCGTTACGGTCCTTATCTTTTCCCGACCAAGGAGTCCCGATGTCCGTCGAAGACCTGCATTTAAACCTGCGCAATCTACAGGAATCAGACTATCCCCAGCTGAAGTGCCTGATGGATGGCATCTATGACGACATTGGTGGCGCCTGGCCTGAGCACACCATCAATCGTCTGATCGCTGAATTCCCCGATGGACAGCTGGTGATCGAGGATGGCGACAAGCTGATCGGTGTCGCATTGACGGCGTTGGTGGATTACGACGCTTTCTCCAACCCGCACAAATACGATGATCTGATCGGTCATCGCGAAGTCATCCTCAACAAGGCTGACGGTGATGCGCTCTATGGCCTGGATGCGCTGATCGACAAGGCCTACCGCGGCTATCGTCTCGGCCGACGCCTCTATGAAGCGCGCAAGGAGCTATGTCGCTCCATGAATCTGCGCTCCATCCTGGCCGGTGGACGTATTCCGCAGTACCACGAATACGCGGCTGAGCTCTCGCCGACCGAGTACATCGACAAGGTAGAGCGCCGCGAGATTCACGATCCCATCCTGTCGTTCCAGCTTGCCAACGGTTTCCTGGTCAAGCGCCTGTTGCGCCAGTATCTGCCGGAAGACGAGGACTCCCAGGGCTACGCCACCCTGCTCGAGTGGAACAACATTCTCTTCGAGCCGGCCGAGCGCGTACTGGAAAGCCGCAAGACGATGATTCGTGTCGGTGCCGTGCAGTGGCAGATGCGCGAGTTCGCGTCGGTCGAGGCGGTACTCAAGCAGGTCGAGTACTACGTCGATGCGCTGTCGGACTACCAGAGTGACTTTGCCGTCTTCCCGGAGCTGTTCAACACGCCGCTGATCGGTCTGCTGGAAGACCAGAGTGACCCGGTGCGTTGCATCCGCTTCCTCGCCGGCTTCACCGAGCGCTTCAAGCAGGAAATCTCGCGCATGGCGGTGGCCTACAACATCAACATCGTGGCCGGTTCCATGGTGGAGGTGGGTGAGGACAATGAGCTCTACAACGTCACCTACCTTTGCCACCGCGATGGCGAGATCGATCGTCAGGCCAAGCTGCACATCACCCCGCAGGAGCGCCGCGACTGGATCATCAAGGGCGGCGATGAACTGGCCGTGTTCGAGACCGATGCCGGTCGTATCGGCATGCTGATCTGCTACGACGTGGAGTTCCCGGAGCTGTCACGCCTGCTGGCCGATCAGGACATGGACATCCTGATGGTGCCGTTCTGGACCGACACCAAGAACAGCTATCTGCGCGTGCGCCACTGCGCACAGGCGCGAGCGATCGAAAACGAGTGCTACGTGGTGGTCTGCGGTAGCGTCGGCAATCTGCCGTCCATCGAAAGCCTCGACATCCAATACGCCCAGTCGGCGGTGTTCTCGCCGTCCGATTTCGCCTTCCCGCATGATGCAGTGATGGCGGAAACCACGCCGAATACCGAGATGATCATGTTCTCGGATCTGGATCTGGAGCGCCTCAAGGTGCTGCGCAGCGAAGGCTCGGTCACCAATCTCAAGGACCGCCGCAAGGATCTCTTCGACCTGCGCCTACGCGACTGGTCCTGGAAGTCCGGCAGCCGTCAGGACTGAGCCGGTGACGCGCTGGTGGCAACAGCTTTGGCGACCAGTCTCTGAAGAGCAGTCGCCATCCTCCTCACACGCTGAGGAGGATGGCCTGTGGCAGGCTGTGATGCAGCGTCTGCCTATCCTCGAGGGATTGGATGAGCCGTCGTTGGCCCGTCTGGAGCGACGCGCGCGTCATCAGCTACACGACTGGAAACTGACCAGTGCCGAACCACTGGATGCCGTCGAGGCACTGGCCTTGGCCACACAGGCCATGCTGTTGCTCAACGGCTGGCCCGAGGCTGAGCGCTGGCGCGATGCCGGCGCTCGCGTGCATGAGATCATGCTGCCCGCGCAGGCCGTGACGCGAGAGGTCGAGGAAATCGATGATGCCGGTGTCGTGCATATCTTCCAGGATACGCGGGCCGGTGAAACCTGGTATCAGGGACCCGTGGTCATCAGCCAGGAGGAACTGGCCGCCAGCGGTGATTGGAGCGGCTTCAACGTGGTCATTCACGAGTTCGCCCATAAGCTCGACATGGCCAACGCCACCGATGCTGATGGCTTTCCACCGTTACGCGCAGGCATCACCCCTGACGAATGGCATACCACTTTTACTGCGGTATGGGATGACCTGAACGCCCGCCTTGAGCGTGGCGAGATCACTCCCATCGACGAGTACGCCGCCAGTCACCCCGCCGAATGCTTCGCCGTGTGCTGCGAGTATTTCTTCACCGCACCGGACACCCTCGAAGTCGCCTATCCCGAGCTGTATGCCCTGCTGGAACGCTTCTTCTGTCAATCGACGCTCAAGCGCTCAGTACCGCACTAGATCGGTAGATGCTGTGTCGCGAGCAGGAAATCCCACAATTTCCGAGCCGTGGGACGCAGAGGACGTGCGCGCGAACGCACCAGCCAGAAGTGTTGCTCAGCAGGCACCGCCAGTGGAAAAACCTGCTCAAGCCCACGATTGCCAGAAGCGCACCAGCGCGCGAACAAGCCATCATGTACCAATGCCACCCCCATCCCCAGTCGCGCCATCTCAAGCGTCATCACCTGAGTGTCGCAAGTAATGGTGCGCGTCGCGTTTTCAAGCGCCAGCTGGTCTGCCGCCATCAACCAGCGCCGCCAGCCTACCGCAAAACCTGCGGCATGCAGCAAAGTGACTCCGGATAGCTCTGCCGGTGTGTGCAGGTTGCTGGCGAGGGCTGGTGCGGCGACCGCAATCATGCACTCTTCAGTGTTACCGACCTGAATGGCTTCGGCCTCTGGCCAATCGCCCTGGCCATAGCGCAGCTCGATATCAACATCGGCATCATCGAAATCGCTCTGCCAGTAGGCACTGACCAGTCGCAGCGCAATGTCCGGCTCTGCTTGATGGAAGGTTGCCAATCGCGGCAGTAGCCATGCCTGCTGGCTCATCGGCGTGGCACGCAAACTGACGGGCGCAGCGCGCGAAGGGCCGAACACCTCAAGCGTGCCTTCGTGCAAGCGCTGAAAACCACTCTGCAATGCGGGCAGCCAGGCTTGTCCGGCAGGCGTCAGGCTCAAACTGCGAGCATGGCGCACAAACAGCGGCTGGCCGAGGCGATCCTCCAACTGACGAAGGCGCTGACTGATGGCCGACTGGGTGACGTTGAGCTCCTCTCCCGCAAGGGTAAAGCTCAGATGCCGTGCCGCGGCCTCAAAGGCCTGTAGCCAGGCGAGTGGCGGCAACGGCTTGGACGAGGTGTCAAGAGGTTCATCGGGAGTGTCATTCATTGCGGACTCTTCATAGCAGATGCTTCATGGCAGACTTTTCACGACAAGCAGTCTCTCAACACGATTCGCTTGTAGCGCGCCAGCCTGACACATTAGCTCAGCTTGGTCATGGCCCTCATATTCCGCGTTGGTCAGCGGTAGTGATGTGCGAGAAGATGGCCTTGTTCTCCCCTCCTGCAAACAGGAGGTTCACCGGTACAAGGACTGCATTCATGACTGAGATCGCGACGCCCGCTACGGACTCTCTCTCCCGCACACCGTGGGATATGAAAGAGTATCAGCCGCATCACACTGGCACGCCGCTGATACAGGGAGACTATGACGCGTCGTTGGCTACACTTGTCTGGGCAAACGGTGAGCAGGCCAGCTTCCCGCTGATCTGGTTGCGCGATCACTGTGCCTGCGATAGCTGCCGCCACCCTCAGACGTTTGAGCGCACCTTCATGTTGCTCGACGATGCCGCCCTCACCGTGCAGCAGCTGTCTCTCGAGTCAGGGAATCTCATGATCGAGTGGAGCGATAGCCACCTCAGTCGCTTCGATGCCGGCTGGCTCCATCAGCGTCGCCCGAGCGATGCCCTGCCTGAGACACCTGTGCCACAAAGCCGTGCATGGCAGTTGTCACATCAGACACATGTCACGTCCTTTGGTGACTACATGGCGGGTGGTAAAGCACGTCTTGGCTGGCTGGAAGCATTATGTCGTGACGGTTTTGCCGTGCTGGATGACGGCCCTAGTGAAGGTGGAGAAATCGATCAGATCGCCGCGACCATCGGCCCCATCCGTGCCACAAACTTCGGTGGCCGTTTCGAGGTCTACTCCAAGAAGGCGCCCAACAATGCCGCCTACACGCCCATCGCGCTGGAACTGCACACGGATCTGCCCAACTGGCATCAGCCGCCGGACATCCAGATGCTCTACTGTCTGGCCAATGATGCAGACGGTGGCGAATCGATCTTCGGTGATGGCATGGCCGTGGCCGAAGAGCTGCGTCAGCGCAATCCGCAGGCATTTCAATTGCTGGCCGAGACGCCGGTGGACTTTCGCTTCGCGGATGAGCGGACCGATCTCGTGGTGCGCGAACCGGTCATCCATCTGGATGCCAGCGGCAAGGTCATCGAGGTGCGTTTCAACAACTGGATCCGCGACAGTCTGCGCCTGCCGCTGGAACGGATGCAGGCCTGGTACGCTGCCTATCGCCAGTTCTGGAGCATCCTGCGTGAGCCGGCCTTCCGCCTGCACCTCAAGCTCGAGGCCGGTCAGATGGTGGCCTTCGACAACCGCCGCGTGATGCATGGGCGCCAGTCCTTCGACCCGACCACCGGGCGTCGGCACCTGCAAGGCTGCTACGTCGATTACGACATGGTGGAATCGGCATTGCGCGTCACAGCGCGTGAGCTGGCCCACAGCGATAGCCACGCGCTCGATGCAGGGGCAAACGAAGCAATCAGTGCTGCGTGAATGACGACTCAATGAACGATCGCTGAATGGGTAAACGTTGAACCACGACCTCCTCTGCGCCGTGGTTCATTCCGGCAGACCACGCAAGGCAATGGCATCCTGTTAGCTTGGCTATTCAGGAATCGCGTCATGAACCCCATCACTCTTTGCTTTCTCGATACCTCTCTCGAGCGGCGCTATCGGCGGCACCAGCTCGAATCCATCCGCCAGATCAGCCGTCTGACCATACCTCTGAGCTGTTTGATGTTCGCCGCCTACGGCGTCATCGAACTATTCACGCATGACGACTGCAGCCTGCTCCATACGGTACGCCTCGTGGTATTGGTACTCGTACTCGGTCTCTTCAGACTGACGTGGCAGCCTCATCTTATGGTCTACAGCAACCAGATCTTCAGCCTGATCACACTGATCAGTGCTGGCGGTGTACTGACGATGTATTACCTCGAGATAGACCATCGTCCCAACGCCTACTTCATCACCCTGATCATGATGTTGTTCTGGTGCTACACCCTGATCGGGCTGCAGTACGTCTACGCTCTTGCCTGTGGCATGTTGATCTGGCTGGGATTCAGCCTGACCAGCAACTTCGATAAAAATCAGGAGCTTGTCGTACTGATTGATCAACACTTCTTTCTGCTGATCGCCAATATTCTGGCTGCTCTGGGCGCTTTCGCCCGCGAACGTCAGAGCCGCCTGCTATTTCTGCGTGAATGCCACATCACTGGCGAACGCGACAGCCTGCGTGACCACGCCATGCGCGACTCCCTCACGGGTTTGCTCAACCGACGCGCCCTGATGGAGCATCTCGATCAGGTGCTCGACATCCAGGCACCCGGCGTCGTGCAGGCTGCGCTGTTCATCGACCTGGATGGCTTCAAACCCATCAATGATCGACATGGTCATCAGATTGGCGACCAAGTGCTCAGCTTCATCGCGGGGCGCCTGAGCAACACTTTACGCGGAAACGATATTGTCGGCCGTCTTGGTGGCGATGAATTTCTCGTGCTGATCAGTCGTGAAGGTGATGGCCGCAAGGGACCCGAACAGCTCGCCCGTCGCCTGGTGGATGCGATCAGCAGGCCCATCCACCTCGAGGTCGACGGCGAGCCGCTGATCATCGGTGTCAGCGCCAGCGTGGGCGTCTGTCTGTTCCCCTTCTCCGGTGCCACGCCGGAAACCATCATCGCGCGTGCGGACGGTGCCATGTATGAAGCCAAGCAACGTGGCCGCGGGCGAGTGGTCGCGGCCAACCCGCTGCGCCTGGTGCTGTGAGCCTCCACCACGAATGATGCCCCCTCCCTCTTGAGGCAACCGCAGACGCCCCAATGAGAGAAGGATGCCTGTGCATCCTTTCATCACGTAACGACGCCCCGCGACGATTCGCCGGGGCGTCCTGTCTCATGGAGCCCGCCAATGACACGCCTGCCGCATCTCGCCCTCTCGCTCGCTGGCCTCAGCCTCCTTGGCGGCTGTGCCGGTGTCCCGTCCGGCACCCAGCCCGTCGGGGGGTTCCAGCTCGAACGCTACTACGGGCAATGGCACGAGATCGCCCGCCTGCCCAACAGCTTCGAGGAGGGACTGAGCTGCGTCACCGCCGATTACTCGCCCCGCGAGGACGGCGGCGTGCGCGTCATCAATCGCGGCCTTGATGCCGACAAGGGCGAATGGAGTCAGGCCGAAGGGCGAGCCTACTTCACGCAGGGCAGCGAGACCGCGGCCCTCAAGGTCAGCTTCTTCGGCCCCTTCTATGGTGGCTACAACGTGCTGGCACTGGATGACGACTATCAGTGGTCGCTGGTGGCCGGTGCCGATCGCGACTACCTGTGGATACTGGCGCGCGAGCCGCAGCTGGACGACGGCACCTATCAGGCGCTGGTCGATCAGGCTGCCGAGCTCGGCTTCGCCACCGATTCACTGATCAAGGTCGAGCAGGGTGAGGCATGTCCCGTCGCTGACGGCGAGAGCTGATGACGCAGGCGCTTGCTCAGGGCGCAGGCTCCACCCAAGGTCTAAACCGACACGTGACGTTTACATGGTGCGGACAGCCGCTTTCATCCAACCGACCTTGCCTCTTGCCACGCGCCAGCGGCTCGCCAATGGTGAGCTGACAATCTGCCGAGGCAGCGTCTCGCCGAGTGCGCTGCCCTGCTGCCAATCGCCAAATGCCGTCGCCCAGTGCCAGTGACACCTCGCTGCACTGGGCAACTCAGTTCAGAGGGAGCTCGTGCCATGGATATCCAGCAGTTCTTCAGCGACCTGTGGGATGATTACGTCGCCATGACGCCCCAGGCCCAACAGATCCAAGATGCCTTCGTGGCTGACGGCGAGACCATCGTCAACGACCACGTGGCCTTCCGGACCTTCGACCGCGGGCCGATCACCCTGAGCGCGCTGGAACCTCATCTGCTGGCGCTCGGCTATACCCGCTTTGCTCCCTATGATTTCGCTGAGAAGAAACTGCGCGCTTTCGGCTATCTGCCGCCGTCTCCCGACATGCCGCGCGTCTTCCTCTCCGAGCTGAAATGCCATGAGCTTTCCGAGCGCGCCCAGTCGATCATCGATGGTCTGGTCAGCCAGATCTCGCCGGATGCCGCCACCCAGCCCTCCGTGCTGTGGTCAGGTCGCCTGTGGGACGCGCCGACCTTCGAGCAGTATCAGCGTCTGATGGAGGAGAGCGAATACGCGGCCTGGCTGTCGATCATTGGCCTACGTGCCAATCACTTCACCATCAGCGTCAATGCACTTACCCGTCATGACACGCTCGACAAGGTACTGGAGCGCGTCGAAGCACTTGGCCTGGGCATCAACCCTGCCGGTGGTCGCATCAAGGGCTCTGCCGATGTGCTGTTGGAGCAGGCCTCTACACTCGCCGACCGCCAGACCTTCACCTTCGCCGGTGGTGAGCAACACGAGATTTCCACCTGCTACTACGAATTTGCGCGCCGTTACCCAGATGCCAACGGTCAGCTGTATCAAGGCTTCGTGGCCGCCAGCGCTGACAAGATATTCGAATCCACCAACGCCACTCCCCGGGAGCACACCCCCTCGTGATTGCCGACTGGCTTGACCTGACACTTGAAGGCCACGCCAGCGCGCGGGGCATGGGACGCATCCCCAGCGGACGCTACGAAATCGTGGCACCTGGCGTACTCGAGATATGCCCTGATGACAGTGGGCCGCACGCGCGCCCCGTAGTGATCTCCGCGGGTATCCACGGTAACGAGACTGCT
Organism: Cobetia sp. QF-1; assembly: GCF_002213105.1. Taxonomy (NCBI): domain Bacteria; kingdom Pseudomonadati; phylum Pseudomonadota; class Gammaproteobacteria; order Oceanospirillales; family Halomonadaceae; genus Cobetia; species Cobetia sp. QF-1. The sequence goes on along the minus strand of NZ_NBVS01000002.1, from coordinate 50,276 downwards.
CCTATCGAGCTGATGGGTGAGCTGATCGCCGGTCTCGAGAGCGGCCACCTGATCGCCGGTGCCCCGCTGCTGCTGATTCTGGGCAACCTGCCCGCCATCCGCACCGGTGAGCGCTTCCATGCGACCAACCTCAATCGGCTGTTCCGACGTACCGAGACGGCGACCGCCATCTCGGTGGACGCCGGCAACGCTGCTGCCGGCAAGGCCAATGACTGTCCAGCCGATGATGAGCCGGCACGCGCCCGCCAGCTGATGGCGGCAGTGGATGACTTCTACGCCCGCTTCCCGCCGGCCGATGGCACGCGACGCCTGCACTACGACATGCATACCGCGATCCGCGACAGCCACTACCCGCGCTTTGCCGTGGTGCCGTTCAGTGAAGGCGCAGCCATCAGCTCTACCCAGTGGTCACATCTCAGTGCCGCTGGGCTGCAGGCTGTACTGCATCAACATCAACACAGCTGGACCTTTTCGCATTACTCGCGCCATTACCATGATGCCGATGCCTTCACGCTCGAGCTGGGGCAGGTACACCCTTTCGGCGAGAATGACATGGTGGCACTAGCCCCAATGTCTCAGCTGCTGGCGGCACTGGCGATGGGCATCGAAGCACCGAGTGCAGCACCGGAGAGAATGGCCTACTTCAAGGTTGAGATAGAGCTGATGCGGCGCTCTACCGACTTTCGCCTGTGCTTCAATGACGACGTCGCCAACTTCACCACCTTCACACCAGGCACAGTGGTAGCTGAAGATGGTGAAGCAGGCCCATGCACCGTCGGCGACACGCCGCTCAGCGTGGTCTTCCCAAATGCACGAGTCGAGATCGGGGCACGTGCCGCGCTACTGCTCGCCGCTTGCGAGCCGCCGCAGGTCGCTCTTGCATCAGATCACACCTCCTCCGAATGATCACGACACCGTCGCGTACTGCTCACGCGACGGTGTTGCAATGCCCTATCCCTGATTCATCTGTACTGATTCATCTGCCACATCCCATAACGATAACAGGCAACCCTCATGACTCTTTCGATTGTCCGCACCACTGAGTGCAAACCTCTCCCGCCCTCCTTCCTCTCCGTGTCATTTCCCGCTTGTCAGAGCTCCGTCGGCTGTCACAGCTCATCACCTCAACCAAAGTTGTACTTGGAGACACTCGCCGACAGCAGTTAACCCTGCGTTGAGCTGGTAGAATCGGCCCCCTTTCCCGATCGCGACCCTGATGCCAGAGCTAGTACGGCACGCGTCACGGACGGCCGATATTCCCCCGACGCCGCCTCGCGCCGCGTTGACCACGAACAAGTACCCCCTGAGTCATGCCTCGATACGGCAGACTCAAGGCGCAAGAAGGCAACCACCACAATGTCGGTGGTGCGGGACTTGTGCATGGACCGGAGTGACAGCATGACCATGAATTCCCCCGCGACCGAGAGCACGAGCAGCGAGGTGCTGCCTCTCGAGGTCCGCAATATCACCAAGTCCTTCGGCACCAATCAGGTGTTAAAAGGCTTGTCGCTTGAAGCACGCAAGGGTGATGTCATTACCCTGATCGGCGCCTCTGGCTCCGGCAAGAGCACCTTCCTGCGCTGCATGAACCTGCTCGAGCAACCCGATGGCGGCGATATCCTCGTCCACGGTGAGCAAATTGGCTTCAAGAACACCCGCCGTGGCCGCGAGCCCACTGACTGGCGTCAGGTCGAACGCATGCGTGCCCGCCTCTCGATGGTCTTCCAGAGCTTCAACCTGTGGTCGCACATGACCCTGCTGGAAAATGTCATCGAGGCGCCGATTCACGTATTGGGCAAGCCGAAGAAGGAAGCCATCGCGCATGCCCGCAGTCTGCTGGATCGCGTTGGCCTATTGGAACGTGCCGACTACTACCCCGCCCAGATGTCCGGCGGCCAGCAGCAACGCGGAGCGATCGCCCGTGCACTGGCAATGGAGCCGGAAGTGATGCTGTTCGATGAGCCGACTTCGGCACTCGACCCGGAACTGGTCGGCGATGTCCTCAAGGTCATGCGTGACCTGGCCGAAGAAGGCCGCACCATGGTGGTGGTGACACATGAAATGAGCTTCGCTCGCGATGTCTCGAGCCAAGTGATCTACCTGCATCAGGGACTTGTCGAGGAGTCCGGCAAGCCGGCCGACGTGCTGGAGAATCCCCAATCCGAGCGCCTCAAGCAGTTCCTTGCGCCCAAATACTGATCTATCCACTCTGCCGACCGGCATCCTCTCTGGCACGGCGATCCCGTGACCGGCACATGATTCATCACCACGAGTGCATCTGCTACAGCAGGCCTCGGGGCGGACAAGACTTCAGGAATGACAAGTGATGAAAAAGTACGTAACACGTTCTCTGATGGGCATCACCCTCGGCCTTTCTACTCTCGCGATGACCGCAACCTCCGTGCAGGCTGCCGATGTGCCCGACCCGCTGCGGCTCGGTATCGACATGCCCTATGCCCCCTTCGGTTACAAGCTGCCAAGCGGTGAGCTGACTGGCTTCGAGATTGAGCTAGGCAATGCCCTGTGCAAGCAGCTCGCTACTCACTGCCAGTGGGTCGAGCAGGACTTTGACGGCATCGTTCCGGGTCTGTTGGCACGCAAGTACGACGTCATCATGTCGGCACTGACCATCAATCCGGAACGTGAGCGTCAGGTGCTATTCTCCGCGCCGTATTTCACGCCGCCGTCCGGCTGGTTCGTCAAGGCCGATAGTCCGTTGGCCAAGGTCACCGGCGCGCTCGACAGCGAAGCACTCAAGGGCAAGGTGATCGGCGTGCAGCGCGGTAACCTGCAGGACCATTACGTGACCGATCTCTATGGCCAGGTGGCAGAAGTGCGTCGCTATACCAAGCTGGATGACCTGGTACTGGACATGGATAGCGGTCGCGTTGACGCCGCTTTCCTCGACCAGCCGGTCGGACAGGACACGCTGGTGAATGCCAATGATGGCAACTTCGTCAACACCGGTACCGCCATCAGTGAACCGAAGAAATACTTCGGTGACGGCTTCGGCATCGCCATGAAACAGCGTGATCGCGCACTCAAGAAATCCATCGATTCTGCGCTGGAACAGCTAAAAGCCGATGGCACTCTCAAGCGCCTGAACGCCAAGTATTTTGCAGCGGAAAAAACCACGACTACCAGCCAGTAAGTCTCCTGGCGGCAGTGATATCACTACCGCTGTGACCTGCTGAATACCTGACGGATAGCATTTGCGCTGATACTGCCTGCCAAGGCCCAATTGTGGGCAACCGTATGGCCTCTCGTATCAGCGCTTCACGGGAGACTTCCCATGATCGACCTTCAAGGCTATGGCCCAAGCCTGCTGGCGGGTGCCTGGGTCACGGTGCAGCTAGCCGTGCTCGCACAGCTGCTGGCCATCATGCTGGGGCTATTGACCGCCACGGCCAAAATGTCGCGTTCTACACCGCTGCGCTGGATCGCGACGCTCTACACCACCGTCATCCGTGGCGTACCGGACATCGTGCTGATGATGCTGCTGTTCTTCGGTGGCCAGATCGGTATCAACATGGTCACCGACTGGCTGTACGAGAGCTATGGCTTCGATGTCTTCGTCAATGTCGACGAGTTCACCGCAGGTGTCATCACTATCGGCTTCATCTTTGGCGCCTACATGGGCGAGACCTTCCGCGGTGCCTTCATGGCAGTGGATGCCGGCCAGGTAGAGGCCGGACGCGCCTATGGCATGAGCGACTGGAAGGTATTCAAGCGCATTCGCTTCCCGTTGATGATGCGCCACGCCCTGCCGGGGCTAGGCAACAACTGGATGGTGCTGCTCAAGACTACCGCACTGGTGTCGGTAATAGGCCTGGTCGACATGGTGCGCGTGGCCAGTGAGGCCGCCAAGGCGACTCACGAGCCCTTCACTTTCCTGTTGCCGGTGGCCGCAGGCTATCTGTTGATTGCCACCGTGTCCGAGTGGGGGCTGGCACGCCTCAAGGTGCGCTATAACACCGGCTTCGGGGAGGCCAGCGCATGGAACAATTAAACGACGTGGCCCAGTCAGGCTTCATCGCTCAGCTCGGTCAGATGATCAACGATGTGTTGAGTCAGAACTACATCTTCACCGCGACCACTCTCTGGCACTACTGGGATGGTCTGGTCACGACCGTACAGCTAGTCTTCCTGTCGCTGATCATCGGCCTGATACTGGCGGTGCCACTGGCGATTCTGCGCGGCTCGCGCCGTCGCTGGATCAAGATGCCGGTCTATCTGTACACCTATGTGTTTCGCGGAACACCGCTGTTGATCCAGCTCTACCTGATCTACTACGGCGTGGTGTTCTTTGACGGCTTCGATGTCTCCTACGGACTGGGTAGCGTGCATATCCCAAGCATCCAGCAGACCTGGCTTTGGGATTACTTCCGCGATCCCTTCGTGCCGGCCATGCTGGCCTTCGTGCTCAACACCGCGGCCTACACCACCGAGATTTTCCACGGTGCCATCCAGTCTACGCCCAAGGGCGAAATGGAGGCAGCCCGCGCCTATGGCATGTCACGCGGCAAGATGATGCGTCGTATCATCATGCCCAGCGCTTTTCGACGTGCGCTACCGGCCTACGGTAATGAAGTCATCTTCATGCTACATGCCAGCGCCATCTGTAGTGTGGTCACGCTGCTGGACCTCACCGGTGCTGCGCGTGATATCTATGCACGCTTCTACGCGCCCTTCGAGGCCTTCCTGTTCGTGGCGGCCATCTACCTGTGTCTGACCTTCACGATCATCGCGATTTTCAGACAGTTAGAAAAACGCCTGCTAGCGCACCTGAGACCATTAAGCTGAACTGGGAAAGCGCTCAATATGGAGCGCTTTCCTTTACTCATTGCTAGTTTGGCCGAAATAAATCTCGTTTAACGATCGTTTGAATCCGACCATTTACCCTCTTCACGACAGCGCCAGTCTGGGCTAGTGTGGGGTGGACTATTCTGACAGCGGCACTGGGTAGTCTCATAAGCCAGACTCATTACACCTGCGCTGATCAGCAAGAACGACAAACAACAATGATGGAAGGGAACAACATGAAGAAGCTGCTGGGAATTTCCCTACTGGGTGCTGCCCTGATGGCCGGTGGCGCACAGGCCGCCGATGCATTGCGTATCGGTGTTGACGTGCCTTACGAGCCGATGGAATACAAGACGCCGGACGGCGAACTGACCGGCTTCGACATCGAGCTGGGTAACGCTATCTGCGCCAGGATCGACCGCGAATGCGAGTGGGTCATTCAAGCATGGGACGGCATCATCCCGGGCCTGATGGCGCGCAAGTACGACGCGATCATGTCGTCGATGACCATCAACGACGAGCGTCGCGAAAAGGTACTGTTCTCTGATACCTACATCACACCGCCGTCTGCCTGGTTCGCGCCGGCCAAAAGCACGCTGAGCGAAGCCTCGCAAGAAACACTCGAAGGCAAAGCCATTGGCGTGCAGCGCGGTACGCTGCAGGATAACTACGTCAGCGATCTGTACAGCAAGTCATCTGACGTCAAGCGCTACACCACTGCCGATGATCTGGTACTCGACATGGATGCCGGTCGTCTCGACATCGCATTCCTAGATTTCCCGGTCGGCAAGTCAACGCTGATTGATGGCGGCAATGGCAACTACAAGGCCGTGGGCGAAGTCGTGACTGAACCCAAGAAGTACTTCGGTGACGGCTTCGGCATTGCCATGCGCAAGCGTGACAAGGATTTGGCCGAGCAGATCAACGGCGCCCTGGCTGATCTGAAGTCCGATGGCACCTACGACACCATCCACACCAAATATTTCGGTGAAAAGAAATAAGCACTCCGACTTCTCATGAATGAACGCGTCAATGAGCAAGTGAGGCATCAACAGCGAAGATTGCGTTTCTACCTTTGATGCTTGAGTGCCATGCAAGACAACAAGCCCCGCCGGCTATCGCCGCGGGGCTTTTGCGTTGAGACAGGGTCTTATTCCGGTTAAACCCACCAACAGAGCAACACGATATAAGACGCCGTCAGACCCCAGTAGCTCATCTGACGTAGATAAAAATCTTCGTCGTGCACAATTGGTGCAAATTTAGAACCAAAGCAGTGTGCCTGAGAGGACTTATCCCGAACCGTTCAGCTCTCTAGGATTCCCTACCATTCCTCCCTGCAACGGTAGATTCCCATGTCGAGACTGAACTTACGTCCGGCGCGCCTTTCTCGTATCGCCTCTTCCCTGCTGCTGACTCTCGGCGGCCTACTGGCGCTCAGCGCCTGCAGTGACGGCGATAATGAAGAAGCGGCTAGCGCTCAACAAACTCCGCCGCCCATGGAAGTGGTCGCTGCCAAGGCACAGTCCGTCGCGGCCTGGCACACCTACACCACGCGCCTGGAATCACCCCAGCGTGTTCAGCTGCGCCCGCGTGTCAGCGGTGAAGTGGAAGAAGTGCTGTTCACTGAAGGCAGTCAGGTCACTGCTGGCACACCCTTGGTACGTCTCGACAAACGTCCTTTCGAGGCCGAGGTCAAGCGTCTTGAAGCCGAGGTCGCACGTGGTCAGGCGCTGCTGACCAACGCGCGCAGTGAATCCGGTCGCGCCGCCAGCCTGGTCAAGCGCAACCTGATCTCTCGCGAAGAAGCCGACTCCCGCAGCTCCAATGCCGCTGGCCTCAGCGCCCAACTCAAGGCAGCTCAGGCTCAACTGGCCCGCGCACGCCTGGATCTTGATTACGCGCTGATTCGTGCTCCCATCGACGGACGCCTGTCAGATGCGCGCATCACGCGCGGCAATATCGTCGAAGCTGGGCAGAGCATATTGACCACGCTGGTAGAAACTCGCCAGCTGGATGCCTATGTCGACATCAGCGAGCTGACCTGGAATCGTGACTTCGCCGACGTTGCTGCCGGTGATCATCTGCCGGTAGAGCTGCAGCTGGCCGGTCAGGATGACTTCCCCTTTCGCGGTGAGCTCGACTTCATCGACAACAGCGTGGATATCGACACCGGCACCCTGCGTGTCGGGGCAACCTTCAATGCCGATAGCCCTGCGCTACGACCGGGGGCCTTTGCCCGTCTGCGCATCGCCTCACCTGAAATTCATGAGGCGGTGCTGATTCCAGAACGTGCCATCGGGACTGACCTGGATCGCGAATTCGTGCTGGTGGTGGGCGAGGACAACACCTTGACCTACCGTGGCATCACCACTGGCCCACGCTTTGGCCCACTGCGTGCGGTCATTGGGGGACTAGCGGCGGGCGATCGTGTATTGGCGAGCGGCCCTGCCAAGGCAGGCCCGGGCATGCCGATCACACCCAAGCTCGTCGAGATGCAAGATGACGGTGAGCTCAAGGCACTCGCTGAGCGTATTTCACGCCTCAAGATGAGCGAAACAAATAAAATCAGCCAGAGCAACGATCAGGACGCTGATCCACTGGCCGAGGCTGACCGCCAAGCTGCTGGAGGCCGTACGTGAACATCTCCAGCTTTTTCATCAAGCGGCCGGTCTTTGCCGCGGTACTGTCAATTCTGATCGTGATCTCGGGAATGCTGTCGCTGTTTCAGCTGCCGATCTCCGAGTATCCCGAAGTCGTACCACCGACCGTAGTGGTGCGCGCCAACTATCCGGGTGCCAACCCGGAAGTCATCGGTAGCACCGTGGCTACGCCATTGGAGCAGGAAATTACCGGCGTCGAGAGCATGCTGTACATGGACTCCCAGGCGACCGCCGACGGCAATCTGACGTTGACCGTGACCTTCGCGCTGGGCACCGATCTCGATAAGGCACAGGTACAGGTGCAAAACCGTGTGGCACGTGCCACACCTCGCCTGCCTCAGGAAGTTCAGCAGCTCGGCATCACCACCGAGAAGGCCTCACCCAATCTGACGATGGTGGTTCACCTGACATCGCCGGATGGTCGCTATGACCAGCTGTGGCTCTCCAACTACGCGCGTCTCAACATCAAGGACAATCTCGCCCGTCTCGATGGTGTCGGCGATGCCCGCCTGTTCGGTGCTGGCGAATACGCCATGCGCGTGTGGCTGGACCCTGACGCCGTCGCCGCTCGCGGCCTGTCTGCCGGTGACGTAATCAGCTCGCTACGCGCCCAGAACCAGCAGGTCGCCGCCGGTTCACTCGGTGCGCAGCCTTCTCCGAATGCCAACCAGTTCCAGCGTCTGCTCAATGTGCGTGGTCGTCTGGAAAGCGTCGATGAGTTCCAGGATATCGTCATCCGCGTCGATGATAATGGCCGCATCACCCGCCTCGGCGACGTGGCACGTGTCGAACTCGGGGCTGATAGCTACTCGCTGCGTGCTCAGCTCGATGGCAAGGATGCTGTCGCCTTGCCGATATTCCAGCGCCCTGGCTCCAACGCCATCGCGCTATCGGATTCCGTACGCGCCCGCATGAGTGAGCTGTCCGAGAACTTCCCCGAAGGCGTCAGCTACGACATCGTCTATGATCCGACCGTGTTCGTGCGTGGCTCCATCGAGGCGGTCATCGATACGCTGTTTGAGGCCATCCTGCTGGTCGTGATCGTGGTGATCCTGTTCCTGCAGACCTGGCGTGCCTCGATCATCCCGCTGATCGCCGTACCGGTCTCGCTGATCGGGACGTTTGCGGTCATGCAGCTGATGGGCGTGTCCATCAACACCCTGTCACTGTTCGGGTTGGTATTGGCCATCGGCATCGTGGTCGATGATGCCATCGTGGTGGTCGAGAACGTCGAGCGAAACATCGAGTTGGGCCATGCCCCCATCGAGGCCACCCAGATCGCCATGCGTGAGGTGACCGGCCCGATCATCGCCATCGCATTGGTGCTGACAGCCGTCTTCGTACCGACCGCCTTCATCAGCGGCCTTAGCGGCCAGTTCTACAAGCAGTTCGCACTGACCATCACCATCTCGACGATTATCTCGGCCTTCAACTCACTGACGCTGTCACCGGCACTGGCCGCCCTGTTGCTCAAGCCGCACGGCAGCAAACCTGACTGGTTGACGCGCGCCATCGATGGCCTGTTCGGGCGCTGGCTGTTTGCTCCGTTCAACCGTGCCTTCAATGCCATGTCCAACGGCTACACTGGTCTGATCAAGAAACTGCTGCGCTTCGGCCTCGTGGTTGGCCTGCTCTACGTCGTGCTGCTCGGCGCGACCGGCAAGCTGTTCGATAGCGTGCCTGGCGGCTTCATTCCGGGGCAAGACAAGCAATATCTGGTTGCCATGGCCCAATTACCGGACGCCGCCAGCCTCGACCGCACCAGTGAAGTCGTCGACGAGATGCAGAAACTGGCACTGGAAACACCAGGCGTCGCACACACTGTCGCCTTCCCGGGCCTATCGGTGAACGGCTTCGTCAACACGTCCAACTCGGGCATTGTCTTCACGCCACTGGACAGCTTCGAAGACCGCCAATCACCGGAGCTTTCAGCACAGGCCATCGCCGCCGAGCTGAACCGCAAGTTCTCGGGCATCGATGAAGCTTTCGTGGCCGTGTTCCCACCGCCGCCGATTCTGGGACTAGGTACCACCGGTGGCTTCAAGCTGCAGCTGGAAGACCGTGGCAACAAGGGCTTCGAAGCGCTGTTTGGTGCCGTGCAGACCATTACTGCCAAAGGCAACGCCGACCCGAGCCTGAGTAGCGTCTACTCCAGCTTCCGTATCCAGGTGCCGCAGTTCGACATTGATATCGACCGCGAACAGGCGATGATCATGGGCATCCCATTGGAACGCGCCTTCGAGACGCTGCAGGTCTACATGGGTTCGCTGTACGTGAATGATTTCAACCGCTTCGGGCGAACCTATCAGGTGCGTGCTCAGGCCGAGCCGACCGCTCGCCTCGACCCGGACGATATCCGCAATCTCAAGGTACGTAGTGAAAACGGTCGCATGATCCCGTTGGGTAGTTTCGTCAAGGTGACGCCGACCACCGGGCCGGACCGCGTGATGCACTACAACACCTATATCAGTGCGGACATCAATGGCTCACCGGCACCGGGCATCTCGACCGATCAGGCCAAGACCGCGATGGAGAAGGTGCTGGCCAGTAACCTGCCACAGGGCATCGGCTACGAATGGACAGAAGTGACCTACCAGCAGGTGTTGGCCGGCAATACCATGATCTATATCTTCCCGCTGGTGGTGCTACTGGTATTCCTGGTACTGGCGGCGCAGTACGAAAGCTGGTCTTTGCCGCTGGCAATCATCCTGATCGTGCCGATGACGTTGCTATCAGCACTCGCAGGCGTCTGGCTGACGGGGGGCGACAACAATATCTTCACGCGGATCGGATTGATTGTGCTGGTAGCATTGGCCTGCAAGAACGCCATCCTGCTGGTCGAGTTCGCCCGTGAGCAGCAACATGAAGGTCAGAGTCGCCTGGATGCCGTACTGACAGCATGTCGTCTGCGCCTACGCCCCATCCTGATGACCTCGGTCGCCTTTACCGCCGGTGTGATTCCGCTGGTACTCGCCTCTGGCGCAGGCAGTGAAATGCGTCAAGCAATGGGTGTGGCGGTATTCTCCGGCATGATCGGCGTCACTTTCTTCGGACTGTTGTTGACGCCACTGTTCTATGTCGGCATCCGAAAGATGGTCGAGAAGCGTACAGAGAGTCAGGGCAATATTGACGATGAAGTCACGACCGACACCAAGGTGATGACTAAGTAGCAGATCATTGCCTTCAGACGCGGGCGTCATCGGAGCAACAGGTGCTCTGACATTGACTCCCCACTGGCAACACTGCCATGCCAGTCACGGGATATTTCTCGTGACTGGCACTCGGCATAATGCCAATCATTCTTTCCCCAACACTCGGGAGCAGGTGCCATGTACGCCGATGCCTTCAACGATCTGGCCCTTGAGGCTGAACTTGAGAACTTCGCTCATCGCTGGTTCTCCCTGCTCAATCGCCTGGCGCCCTCCGTGGAACTGGCTGAACTACTCAGTGATGACGCCTGCATTCAGCTGCTGGACGAATCACTGTCCAGCAGCGACTTCCTGGCCAACTGGGAACAGCGTCGTGGCGACCTGCTGGTCAACAGTCACGGCCTCGGCTGGGTGCGAGCGCAGCGCGATAGTCTGAACTGCGCAACACTGCGCATGGGTGGTGAACATCGCGCCGCACTGCGTGATGGTAGCCTGTTGCACACGCACTTCGACGCGGAATGGGTTCTCGACCTGAGCTGGGGCGAACCGCGCATTCAGCGTATCCAGTTGCTGGATGTGCGCACGATATAGGTCATCTGTCGTTGATGACTCGCCATGTTCGACGCTAGACGAAAAATGCCCTGTCACGATGAAGTGACAGGGCATTTTTTGTTGAGAGTGCTCGCATCAAGGCACTCACATTGAAGACATGCGTGCGGTCGCTATTCGTAAAGCCCCGCCAGCATTGCGGGCGTATCGACATCACGATGAATGCCGGCATCACAGACAGCCACCTCATGCAGGCAGTCACGGTGACAGGCAATCACCTCTCGCGCCCCATCTCCACATTCAAGCATGGCCAGTTCAGGCCAGAAGCGCCGCCCGAACACTACCGGATGGCCAGGAGCACCCTCAAATACCGGTCGCACGATGCACTCTTCACTCGCGTGAGCCCGCAATGTCTGTACCGTCGTTACCGCCACCGCCGGCATATCCGCCAGCCATACCGTTGCCGATTGTATATGCTCCAGTGAGTCATTTTCTGCCAACTGCCGAAAGGCATCTCCCAAACTTGCGCCCAATCCCAGTGCAGCATGTGGCGCACGCCAGATGCTCGACCCATGAGTACGGGCAAAGCGCTCTCCCAACAATGCCTTCACATCATCGTCTTCGCGCAGTACCAATCGCCACGGCATCTCGAGAGACATGACACGCGCCAGCGTCGCCGCGAGCAGGCTCGTATCGCTTGAGTCCGAGCCACGCGGCAAGCGCGCGAGGCGCTTGTCACTGCCGAAACGCCGGCTCTGACCGGCCGCCATCACTAGAATCAGCGCTGTCGCCTGAGTCTCTCGTGCATCACTCACAGCGCGTGACGCTCACGGCCACGGCGTATGCGCACGATATCGGCCATCACCGCCAGCGCGATCTCGGCCGGTGTCTTGCTCCCCAGGTTAAGTCCGATTGGCATCACGATACGACCGATCTCTTCATCGCTGAGTCCGCCACTGCGCGACAGGCGTCCCGCGCGTGCCTGCGAGGTACGCTGCGAGCCCATCACGCCAATGTAGAAGGCTGGCTGGCGTACCGCCTCGATCATCGCCAGATCATCGATACGCGGATCATGCGTCAATGCCACCACTGCTGTCGCGGCATGGCAGCCCCCCGCCGCAATGAAGCGCGAGGGTAGCTCGCGGCGCAGAGTGACACCGGCAATCGGCGTGTTGCGTGCATCCCAGCTCGCCAGCATTTCCTCACGCGGCTCGCAGATGATGACCTCGAAACCGAGGCTGACGGCAAAGGCGGCACAGGCTTCCGCCACTGGCGACAGACCCGCCAGCAAGAGACGCGCCACCGGCCCGACGCGTAGCTGATAGCCCGTCATCTTGCCATCACTGTCGGTCTGACGCTCTACCCGCTCACCCAGCCCGCTATCCTCTTCCAGCACGCGTCGCGACGCTTCACCCAGCGTGATATGGCGCAGGCGCGGCGAGCGACCTTCAAGTGCTGCACGCAGCGCTTTGAGATGCATGATGTCTTCGTCACATGACGTGAAGCGCTCGATCAGCACCTCCAGTAGCCCACCACACGGCAGCTCGATACCCGCCCCCTGATGACCACCCTCGCCATAGCGGATGACTTGCGCTGCCGTGGTGAATTCACCGGCCATGAGACGCACCAGAAAGTCGTCCTCGACACAGCCACCGGACAACGAACCACGGTGTAGACCGTCACTTCGCGCCGCGAGCCAAGCCCCCGGCTCACGTGGCGAAGAACCAAACGTCGAGAGTACCGTGCACAACCAGACTGGCTCATCGAAAGCGCCTGAAACAGGCTTTTCCAACCAGTCAATCGCCTGACAGATCACTTCAAGATCAAGATGTTGCATCGGGAATCTCTCATATCAGAAGAATACCCCGTCTCAAAAGACAGAAAACCCGCCAGCCCAAGTGTCTCGGAGTGGCGGGCTATGCCATTGTGGGCATCAGACGCGATTAGATCTCAGTAAGCGCCGCCTTCAACTTGGCAGGCCGCATCGGAAGATCACGCAGACGTACGCCAACCGCATGCTGGATGGCATTGGCGAGTGCCGGTGCCACCACGGTGGTGCCCGGCTCACCGAGACCGACCGGCATCTCGGTGCTGTCGATGAATTCAAGATCCATCTTCGGCACCTGGTGCATGCGCAACGGCTGGTAGGCACCCAGATTCTGGGCCACGGGGCCGCCATCACGATATTCGGTGCCTTCATGCAACGCCATCGAAACGCCCCACAACAGCGAGCCTTCCAGCTGTGCCATGGCGCCATCAGGATGCGCCAGCGTACCGGCATCGACCACCGTGGTCAGCTGCTCGATCTTGACCTCGCCAGAGGCGCGATCGACCTTCACCCGCGCCACGCAAGCGACCCAGGTCGGCATGTTGCGTTCCTGACCAAAGCTCAGCGCCACGCCCATGCCGGTATCTTCCGGTAGGCTGTCACGCTCGCTCCAGCCTGATTTTTCCATCACGCGCTTGAGAACAGTGCGCAGACGCTCGGCACCGCCCGTGCTGACCGGCGACTTGCCTGCGTTGCGGCCTTCGGCGTCCAGCAGCGAGAGGCGGAATTCAGCGGGATCCTGCTTGGCCGCCAGTGCCAGCTCATCGATATGCTGCTCGACCGCCCATAGCGTCCAGCCCGGTGCGACGGAGCGCAGATACCCCGGCACGAAGGCCTCATGAGCGACCTTGTTCTGCTGCGCCCAGACACGCTGGGTGCCCACGTTGTACCAGTGGTCCGCGCCACTGATGGAGAAGGAATCCAGCTTGCCACCGCCTTCCACGGCTTCGGCGAGGAAGCTCGGCATCAGCGCGGCAGTCGGCCAGCCTGCCGCGGCGGCGTGCTCGGAGGCCACGACACGGCCATCGGCATCAAGTCCGGAACGCACACGCTGCACCGAGGGCGAGCGCACGCAATCGAAACGGCTATCGTCCGGGCGCGTGAAGATCATCTTGACCGGACGCCCCAGCGCCTTGGCCGCCAGTGCCGCCGGCACGGCGTAGTCACCGTGGAGACGACGACCGAAGCCACCGCCCAGATACAGCTGGTGGTGAGTGATCTTGCCATCCTCGACTTCCAGCGCCTTGGCGACGAGGGGAATCAGCAATGACTGCTGCTGGTTGCCGCAGTGGACATGCCAATGCCCCTCCTCCTCATAGGCCAGTGCATTGGCCGGCTCCAGAGTGAAGTGCAGGACGCTTGAGGTGGTGAAGGTGGACTCCACCGTGGTCGCCGCACCTTCGATCAGCGCGGAAGGGTCACCCTGATCCACCATCAGCGAGCCATTGTCACGACTCGGGGTGCTGACCAGTCGCTGGCCTTCTGCCTGGATTGCCGCCTCATCGATGTGATAGCTGTCGCCCTTGCTCCATTCCACCTTGAGCAGGTCGGTGGCACGCATGGCCGCCGAGAAGTTGTCGGCGATGACCGCCAACCACCCCTGACACATGCCGGACGGATCCTTGAGCTCGATGGTCTGGCGGTAGCCGATGACCTTGCTGGCCTCGCTGTCATCCACGGCCGTGACCTTGCAGCCGAAGCGACTCGGCGGCAGCACCGGGCGCGCATGCAGCGTCTTGCCGACACGGGCTTCCACCTCGGCAGGCAGGGTGTAATCGATGCCGTAGACCGCCTGACCATTGGTCTTGGGCGGCACATCCAGCGCATTGCCCTTGGTGCCGAGCACGCGGCGCTCGGAGGCCGGCTTGAGCTCGATGGCCGCAAGCTCATCTTCCGTGAAGCTGCGCTCAAGGCCCGCGGCGACGATCTCGCCATAGCCCAGCGACTGCTCACCGCTGATGACGCGTCCCTGACGCGCCTTGCAGCTCTCGACGGACACGCCCATCTGTCTGGCGCCCGCTTCGATCAACGCGATACGCCCGGCAGCCCCTGCCTGCGACAGCGGCTGGTAGCTGTGATTCACCGACCAGCTGCCGCCGGTGATCATGTAGCCCCACTTGGGATCGCTGTCGACGTAGACGATCTCGACGGAGGCCAGATCGGCCTCGAGTTCCTCGATCACCAGACGCGCCAGGCTGGTGGCGACGTGCTGGCCCATCTCGGCCTTGGTGATATGGATGGTGATGGTGCCGTCAGTGCCGATGGCATACCACATGGTCGGCTCGAAGGCGCCGGCGGAAAGCGTCTCGCTTGCCGACGCCTTGTTGCTGGTCGCGGCGGCCAGAGATGCGCCTGACACACCAAAGGCAAGCATGGCAGACCCCGCCACGCTACCGATCAGAAAACCACGGCGAGAAATGCCGCTCTTTTCGTCAGTGTTGGCACGCTGCTGGGCTGCCAGATGATCTTCAAACCTTGCCATGAGAAGACTCCTCGGTGGCGGTGCGAGCGACAGAAACACCAGCACGTGGATCAAAACTGCCGACACCGGCAGTCGCGGCGCTGGCTTCAGTCTGCTGACCACTCATCTGAGCAGTCGCCTCTGCCTGCTGGCCCACCATGTCGGCTGCACGCTTCACGGCACGATGAATGCGTACGTAAGCCATGCAGCGGCAGAGGTTACCGGCCATGGCGGCAGTGATCTGCTCGTCAGTCGGGTTCGGGGTGTGCTTGAGGAAATTGGCCGCCTGCATGATCTGGCCCGATTGGCAGTAACCGCACTGCGGCACCTGCTCTTCGACCCAGGCCTGTTGCAGCGGGTGATCATCATTCTCGGCCAGCCCCTCGATGGTGACGATGTCACCGCCTTCGGCCGCCAGCACTGGCAATACACAGGTACGTGCTGCCGTGCCGTTCAGGTGGACGGTACAGGCGCCACACTGGGCGATGCCGCAACCGAACTTGGTACCGGTCAGGCCGAGATGCTCGCGCAGCACCCACAGCAAAGGGGTTTGCGGATCGACCTCGAGACTGACGGACTTGCCGTTCAGAGTGAAGTTGGCCAAGGGGCTTCTCCTCAGGAGCATGAAACAAAAACGTGAAATCAGGCAGCCACATCGTCCGCGCGACTTTTCGCAGTCAGAGATGTACCCGGGCAGACATGGGAAGCAAAACGGTCATATCTCGATCATGGCGTCAGCGAGCATACAGGCATCAAAGCGCGTATCGAGACTATCGAGCTGCTGAGCATCCGGTGTCAGGAAACCGACAACGCACAGCATGTCCATTCATTCAGGCAACACCTTCGGCAGCGGGATTCTACAGACCCTCGACTGCCGCTAGGGATGCGTGACAGGCAACAGTGTGGTGCCTGCCGAGCAGAATACTCAACGCAAGACGCCACCTCGCTGTTCCGCGAGATGGCGTCTTGCGTCTCAGGCCTCACAGTATAGCGGCTGAGGCGAGCGAACATGTAGAAGTCGTACAAGAAACTGCGTAAAAAACACGGTAAATCGAGGCAATATCCCGCTTACCGTCGAGACTGTCAGTAGGTCAGACACCTCGTCCAGCCGTTTCTGGCCCCAGAATCAAGCGCTAGAAGTTCTGTCCAGCCAATAGTGCATGAAGGCCAGCAGCCAATGCGTCATCACCACGCTGTCTGGCTCGACACTCAACGAGGCTTCTCCCTCGCGTACGCGGTGTTCACCGATACGCTCACGGCGCAGCTGCATCAGATCACGTGAGTAGCCGGGACTGAATTCCGGATGCCCCTGCACGCCCAGACAACTGCCGACTTCCAGCAGGTAATAGGCACAGAAGCTGCTGTCGGCGAGTACCTGGGCGCCCTCGGGCAGCTCTGCCACCTGATCCTGATGGCTGACGACCAGATCCAGACCCGGCTGCGGCGGCTGCATCCACGGGCGCTGCTCACGTACGCGATTGAACGACAAGCCAACCCCCCAGCCACGCGCATGCTGCTCCACGCGGCCGCCCAGCGCCTTGGCAATCAGCTGGTGTCCAAAGCAGATCCCCACCAGTGGTCTCTGCGCCGCATGCACCTGCCGTACGAATCCACATAATCCCTCAACCCAGTCGAGGCCATCATTGACCCCGAACTGCGACCCGGTGGTCAGCCAGCCATCACAGGCGGCAACATCATCCGGCAACTCACCCTCCAGACAACGCCACACACTGAGGCGAATCGACGGATCCACTCGCTTGAGCAGCGTCTCGAACATGGCTGGATAGTTGCCGTGACGCTCGATCAATACCGGGTTCACGTCATCGCATTGCAACAAGCCAATATGCATCGACACCTCCATGACAGATATTCAGACAACGGTCTGGAACGCGCATTACAAGCGCCCTTCCACCGCGGCGACGAAGATACGCTGATAATCAGCTGCGCCATAAGGAATCGGATTGGTGCCACCGGACGGGTCTTCAGCGGCCATGCGCGCCACGCGTTCTGCCTGAGCGATATCGATGTTCAGCGCACTCAAGGTATGCGGAATGCCCAGCGATTCACGCAGGTCCAGCACCCAGTCGATGAGCGTCGAGGTACCCGGCTGAGCAAGGCCTAGATAACGCGTCAGACGCACCGACTGCTCTCCGATCGCCGAGGCATTGGCGCGCAAGACGTAGGGCATCAGGATGGCATTGAGCATGCCGTGATGCGCGTCATACAACGCACCCAGCGGATGGGCCAGCGCATGCATGCCGCCCAACCCACGCTGGAAGGCAGTCGCGCCCATCATCGAGGCCGTCAACATCTGCTGGCGTGCTTCAAGATCCTGACCATCAGCGACGGCGCGCGGCAGGAAGTCACGCACCAGACGAATGCCTTCCGCGGCAATGCCTTCAGCCATCGGATGATAGAGCGGAGAACACCAGGCTTCGAGGTTGTGCGAGAGCGCATCCATGCCAGTGGCCGCCGTCACGCTCGCGGGCAAACCCACGGTTAGTGCCGGGTCCAGAATCACGCTCTGCGGCACCATGCCGGGATGGAAGATGATGCGCTTGACCTCGGCCTCGCTGTCGGTGATGACGGAGGCGCGCCCAACTTCAGACCCCGTGCCCGCCGTCGTGGGCACCGCCACCACCGGCACGATGCCGGCAGGGTCTGCGTTGCGCCAGTTGTCACCGACATCTTCCAGCGCCCACAGCGACAGGTCCTTGCGCTGATTGGCCATCAGCGC
The DNA here is from genome assembly GCF_002213105.1 of Cobetia sp. QF-1. Classification (NCBI taxonomy): domain Bacteria; kingdom Pseudomonadati; phylum Pseudomonadota; class Gammaproteobacteria; order Oceanospirillales; family Halomonadaceae; genus Cobetia; species Cobetia sp. QF-1. Next base: position 32,089 of record NZ_NBVS01000002.1, on the reverse strand, counting down.
GACGGCCTTGGCGGCGTCCAACGCAGAGCCGCCCCCGAAGGCGATCACACCATCATGGTCACCGGCGCGAAAGGCATCACACCCGTCGCTTACGTTGGCGCCGTTCGGGTTGGCCTTGATGCCAGAGAAGCACGCCACGCGCAGTCCAGCGGCGCGACAGCTCGTCAGTGCAGCCTCCACCATCGGTAACGCGGCAAGCCCGGGATCAGTGATCAACAGCGGCGCCTTCATGCCCAATGACTGACAGGCCTCAGCCAGCTCATCGATACGACCGACGCCGGTACGGATGGCCGCGGGATAATTCCATTGAGTGGTGTAATGATCCATGTTCAGGCTCTCGTATTGTTGTAGATGCTGCGTCCAGCGTGCTGGATCAGGCGTGTTTCAGGTGGAAGGATTTCGGGCGCGTGAGGACGTCATAACCCAGGCGTGACAGCGAGCATCCCCGCCCGGAATCCTTGACGCCGGTCCAGGCAAGCTCCGGGTCCAGATAGTCGCAGCGATTGGTAAACACGGTGCCGGCATCAAGTTGCTCGGCGATGCGCTGCCCTGCCTCGAGATCGCGCGTGAAGACCGCAGCGGTCAGCCCGAAGTTACTGTCATTCATCAGGCGTATGGCTTCCTCGTCGGAGTCCACTGCCATGATGCCGACCACAGGCCCGAAGCTTTCCTCGCGCATCACGGCCATGTCGTGAGTGACGTCCACCAGCACCTGAGGTGCCAGATAGGCACTGCCGGGGCGTGACAGGGGATAGTCGGCGGGGTCTATCAGCGCACGCGCGCCCTGTGCGACAGCGTCTTCAATCTGCCCGCGCACGAAATCTGCACCGCTGGCACGCGACAGCGGCCCAAGCGTGGTGGCGGGATCGGTGGGGTCTCCCAGCCGCAGCTGACGGACCCAAGCCACCGCTCGCTCGACGAAGGCGGCGTGGATGTCGCGCGCGACATAAATACGCTCGATGCCACAGCAGCTCTGGCCGGAGTTGAACATCGCGCCATCCATCACGCCGTCTACGGCAGCGTCGATATCCACATCGGCGCGAATATAGGCGGGGTCCTTGCCGCCCAGCTCCAGTCCAGTCGGGATGAAGCGACCCGCCGCAGAGCGCTCCACCATTGCCCCGCCCGCCACCGAGCCGGTAAAAGACACATAGTCGATACGCTTGTCAGCGATCAGCGCCTCGGTATCGGCATGTGACAGGTGAAGATGCTGGAAGACGCCAGCGGGCAGACCGGCAGCATCGCAGGCTTGCTGAATGCGCTCGGCACATAGCGGAGTCTGAGCCGAGTGCTTGAGCAGCACGCAGTTACCGGCCATCAGTGCAGGCACGATGGCATTCACTGCCGTCATGTAAGGGAAATTCCACGGCGCGATGATCAACGCGGTACCCAGCGGTTCACGCGTGATATAGCGGGTAAAGCCGGGCTTGTCGGCAAGCGTCAGTGGCGCAAGCGCCGACTCAGCCAACGCGATCATGGTGCGGGCACGCTCCTCGAAGCCGCCAATCTCGCCAGCGGCCTGGCTGATCGGGCGGCCCATCTGCCAGGTCAGCTCGCTGGCCAGCTCATCACGACGCGCCACGAATGCCTCGACCATCTTCAAGCACAGCGCCGCACGCTCATTCAGCGGCGTGGCCTTCCAGGCCACCTGCGCCTCACGACTCTGCATCACGGCCTGCTCAATACTGGCCGGACTCGCCAACTCACGGCTGACGTAGACACTGCCGTCTACCGGCGAAAGGGTCTGCTGAAGACTCATGGCCACTCTCTCTGTTGATCACTGAAAGGGAAACACCGCATACCAGAACTGCTTACCGAAAATGACTATTGAATGAGACAGACCGCTAGATGATCTCGAAGTACCGGTCCATCTCCCAGTCGGTGATGTGCTTGCGGAACTCGCGCTCTTCCCATTCACGGGTGGCGGCGAAGTGCTCAACGAACGCATCGCCGAACATCTCACGCGCCGCATCAGAGGCCTTGAAACGCTGGGCGGCGTCCCACAGGGTGCGCGGCAGTGCAGCACTTTCCGGATGATCTATCTCGTAGGCGTTGCCGGTGACTTCGCCCTCAAGCTCAAGCTTGTAGCGGATGCCATAGAGACCCGCCGCGACGGCGGCGGCCAATGCCAGATAAGGGTTGGCATCGGCACTACCAAGGCGATATTCGACCCGCTGACTCTTGTCGCCGCCGGGAATCACGCGCAGCGCACAGGTGCGGTTCTCAACACCCCAGGTAGCTTCAGTCGGCGCCCAGAAGCCCGGAATCAAGCGGGTATAGCTGTTGATGGTGGGCGCAAACATGGCCAGAAACTCAGGCATCAGCTTCTGCTGACCGGCCACGAAGTGACGCTGAACGGCGCTCATGCTATGCGGGGCATCGGCCTCGAAGAAGGCGGAGGTATCGTCATCCAGATTGCGCAGCGATAGATGAATATGGCCGCTCTGGCCCGGGTAATCCGGCGACCACTTGGCCATGAAGGTAGCCATCAGCCCGCGTCGCTGCGCCCAGACTTTGGTGAAGGTCTTGAACAGTGCGCCCTTGTCGCCGGCACTACGCGCATCGTCCACGCCAATGGCAGCTTCCAGCACACCAGGCCCCGTCTCGGTATGCAGCCCTTCGATGGGGAAATCCATTGCCTCGGACAGCTCCATCAGCTCGTGATACAGCTCGCTGTGCACGCTAGAGCGCAGCATCGAATAGCCCATCATATCGGGTGTCAGCGGCTTGAGATTGCGATACCCCTTCTCGCGCACGGATTCTGGCGTTTCCTTGAAGACGAAGAACTCATATTCCAGTGCCCCGAAGGCCTTGTAGCCCATCTCCTCGCCAGCAGTCAGTACGCGATCAAGCAGGCGTCGTGGACAGATTTCGGCGGCCTTGCCCTCAAATTCCGACAGAAACAACAGCATGTCGCCTTCACACGGCACATCACGGCAGGTATGCGGCAGAATGCGCAACGGTGCATCAGGATAGCCGGTGTGCCAACCGGTGAACTTGGTGTTGTCGTAGAGCTCATCCTTGCTATCCCAGCCCAACACGACATCGCAGAAGGCAAAGCCGTCTTCGAGAGAGGACAGGAACTTGTCCTTGTGCATGTACTTGCCAAGCATTACACCGTCGATGTCGAACATGCCGACCTTGACGTGACTCAGACCACGTTGCTCGACGATACGCCGTGCATCCTTGATGCTCTTTACGTCGCGTGCCTTGAGGGTTTTGGTCTTGTGTTTACCGGGTGCCTGCTGCATCGCATTCATGAGTCATCTTCCTGAAGGTATTGATATTGTTGTTGATATGTCATCGCGCCTGTCCGTCGGCACGATTCACCGTCAGCCCAGCTCGCGCTCGGCGCGGGCAATGGCCTCAAACTCTTCTTCGGGTGCCTGTGCGACCAGATGATGACGGCTGTAAAGGCCGAACCAGGCAATCATCGCGAGGTAAAACACACCAGACCACAGTGCCGCTTCCAGGCTGACCACAAAGGTCGAAAGGAAGGCGACAATGGCGAGTACAAAGGCGATACCGGAGGTCAGCGTACCGCCCGGCGTGCGATAAGGGCGTTCGAGGTCAGGCTCGCGGCGGCGCAGCAGAATGTGGGAGAGCGTCATCAAGGCGTAGGAAAGCGTGGCACCGAAGACCGCCATGGTGATCATCAGGTCACCCTCGCCGGTCAGCGACAGCAAGAAGCCGATGATGCCGGGCACGATGAGTGCCATGAACGGCACCTTGCGCGAATTGGTCACCGAGAGACTGCGCGGCAGATAGCCGGCGCGTGACAACGCGAAGACCTGCCGTGAGTAGCCGTAGATGATCGAGAAGAATGAGGCGATGAGGCCAGCCAGACCGACCAGGTTGACGAAGCCAGCCGCCCAGGAAGACTCACCGTAAACGGCCTGCAGCGCGCCCACCAACGGTGCCGCGTGGTCTTTCATGGCCTCGGCGCCGGCAGCACCGGGGGCCAGCAGCAATACACAGGCGGCGAAGATAAGCAGGATGACCATCGCGGTGATGATGCCACGCGGCATGTCACGCGCCGGGTCATCTGCCTCTTCGGCGGCCAGCGGCACGCCTTCCACGGCCAGAAACAGCCACATGGCGAATGGCAGCGCGCTCCAGATCCCCAGGTAGCCTTCCGGCAGGAAGGTCGAGGCACCCGCAGCATCGCTGCTGACGGCAATATCGAATAGACGATCCGCGGAGAAGTGTGGAATCAGGCCGACGATGAAGACGATGATCGCCACCACGGCCAGCGCCGTGATGCACATCATGATCTTGAGCGCCTCACCGGCTCCCCACAGATGGATACCGACGAAGATGGCGTAGAAGGCGGCGTAGACCCAGGGCCCATCCAGCCCGACCAGTTCATTGACATAACCACCGATGAAGACGGCAATGGCAGCGGGCGCAATCGCATATTCCAACAGGATGGCCGCGCCGGTCAGATAACCGCCCCACGGACCCATGGCGCGCCGCGCGAAGCTGTACCCCCCGCCTGCCGAGGGCATCGAGGAGGACATTTCCGCCAGCGACAGCACCATGCAGGTGTACATCAAGCCCATCAGGCAGGTGGCGATCAACATGCCGCCAAACCCGCCAGCCGCCAGTCCGAAATTCCATCCGGCATAGTCGCCGGAAATCACATAGGACACGCCAAGGCTCGCCAACAATACCCAGCCAGCCACGCCCTTCTTCAACTTGCGTCGTTCGAGATAGTCATTGCCGACACTGTCGTACTCGACAGCGGCAGTCCCCGTCTTGGCACTCGCCATTGCTGGCCTCCGGTGATCATCTTGTTGTTATTGGATCATCCTGTCGGCGCATCATTGTCTGCATGTCGCCGCGCGTGGCTGATGAGATCAGCCATTACGAATATGCGCAGGGAATCCAGATGGCGCCAGCATGCATCACGGATACGGCAGCCATCAGTATAGGTAAAACCGATAGTGAGCCATGTCGGTGCAATATCTGCCCTCAATGAGCCATCGGCACTGTTGATGCACCTGTAAGCGATGGCGAGCGAATGACGATGTGTTCCATCAGCCAAGGTAGCTCGCGCGCGATCAGCGCCAGGTAGTCACGGCGTAGCACTTCACGCGCTTCTTCAGCGAGTTGCCGCGGCAGATCCCCCAGCTCGTCTCGCCGTGCCACCAGACTGAGATGGCGCTGCATGATGCCGGGCACTGTGGCGACAGTCGGTAATGGCAGCACCGTGAGCCCAAGATGCCGGATGCCTGCCTGATGCAGACACAAGGGAGTGGTAATGGTCCAGCCAGCACCATCGGCGACCATGCGCAGCACCGCAAAGGTGTTATCCAGCGCGAGTCGCTGTGGGAGCTCGCAACCCACCAGCCGTAGATAGCGCTCGATGGCCTGACCGATCAGCGCCTGAGGGGTATAGCGGACGAAATCCAACTGGCGGGCCAGCGTGGCAAGACTGTCGATCTGCGTGTGTGAATCCCAGTGCGGAGGTAACACCAGCACGAAGGGTTCACAGAGAATGTCGTGGCGTTCGAGGCTGTCGTAATCTTCAAGGCGGTCATCAGAGATGATGATGTCGACGTGACGTGTCAGCAGCGAATGGCCATGCATGTGAGACAGGCCAGTGGTGAGGGTGTAGTCAGCAGTGTGACGACGGATGGCTTGCAGCATCGGCTTGCCGACGGCACTTGCCAGCGAATCGACCAGTGCGAGGCGTACCTGATGCAGGCGATTGAAGCTGCCACTGGCCAACTCACTGTGAGTACGGCGCGCCTCCTCTAGCAAGGTGTGCGCTCGATCGAGAAAGAAGCGCCCTGCAGCGGTAGGCTCCAACGGACGCCGATTACGCACGAATAGCAAGGCACCGACGCCTTCTTCCAGCGTCGCCAGCGCCTGACTGACGGAGGACTGCTTGATACCAAGGTACTCCGCTGCTGCCGTTTGACTGCCGCGCTCGAGCGTCTCGACAAAGATTTCCATGCTGCGCAGATCGAATCCAAAACGGCCCGCCATTATCTATCTCCTGTGCAGCGCAGCAACAGCTCGGCCCGCTATCAGCCCAGCTTTGACCGGACATCAATCAGGTCTCAAAGTCACCATAACGGCAGATCAGGTCCGAAAGCCCTAAAGCTTTTAGATATGAGCACCCCTTAATATGCCTTTCAGGCTGCCGTAACGCGTAACAGGTCACAAGCCGACTTCCGAGGTATATCGCTTTTTGATACCGCACGGTTGCGGTGATGCGCATACTTGCACCCAAAGCGACAAGAACAATCAAAACAATAGCAACGACAAGCAGGGAATGGGCATGCAACTGAACTGGAAGGCGGCGATTGCGCTAGCGGCGCTGATACTGGCCATCAATACCGGCGCACGGCAGGCACTCGGATTTCTTTTACCGCCGATGGCGACGACGCTGGAATGGGGCATGGGCAGCCTGTCGCTGGCGCTGGCAGTGCAGAATCTTGTCTTCGGATTGACTGCCCCACTGGCCAGCAAGCTATCTGATCGCTTTGGCACGCTGAGTGTCTTTCTGGTCGGCAGCCTATGCTACACAGCTGGCATGGGGATGACGGCGCTATGGCCGACAACGCTAAGCTGGATGCTCGGGGCCGGGGTGTTGGCAGGCATCGGCATCGGGGCCACCACCTTCCCGCTGGTGCTGGCGGCGGTCTCACGCGTCGTGCCACCGGCACATCGAGGGCTGGGACTCGGCATCGCCTCGGCGGGTGGCTCGATGGGTCAGCTGATCTATTCATTGATCACGCCGCTGCTGGTATTGATCGACTGGCAAACCGCGCTACTGGCATTGGCAGCCAGCTGTCTGTTGCTGATTCCGCTGGCATTGCCGCTGCTACGACGCCCTGCTGTCGAGAATGACATACCCGAGGAGGTACCGACGATCACGTGCCCGCTATGGCAAGATCGCCGCTTTCTGGCCTTGGCGGGCGGCTTCTTTGTCTGCGGGGTGCATGTCGCCTTCATCGCCACTCACTTGCCCAATTTCGTGGTCGCCTGTGGCCTGCCACTGAACGTGGCGGGCAACACGCTGGCCATCATCGGGGCACTCAATATCGCCGGCACCATCGCTTTTGGGGCGTGGGGCGGTCGCCGCCATCCGCCGCAACTGCTGATGCTGATCTATCTGTGCCGCGCAGCCCTGGTGATGGCGATGGTGGTGCTACCGCCGACCAGCACCCTGCTGTACACATTCGGGGCGATCATGGGCATGTTGTGGCTGTCCACCGTACCGCTGACCAACCAGGCCGTTGGCCTCTACTTTGGCCAGAAGCGTCAGGCCTTCGTGTTCGGCATGGTGCTGGCTGCGCATCAGCTCGGTGCCTTCCTCGGCGCCTGGGGTGGCGGCGTGGTCTATCAGATGACCGGTAGCTACGATCTGCTGTGGATCACCAGTGCCGTGTTCGGTGTGCTGGCCGCACTCGTCCACTGGCCGGTGCGCCGTGAGCCCAAGCGTGCCTCGCAGCCACAGCTGGCCTGAACAAAGTGGATCAGTCACTCAGGCGCTGAAACGACACAGGCCCTGCCGGTTTCCCGACAGGGCCTGTTCTTGTGGCATGTACCTGTTGCGGCTTGTCTATCTAATGCTCACTTGCCGATGGCCCGCTTGCCTACTGCTGGAAGGCGTAGACATTGCCGACCTTGAGCAGACGCGTCAGCTCGTCCAGTGCGGTGAGCGTTTCCTCTGCAAGCTTTGGGTCTGCCAGGTCGGCCGGTGTCAGATGGTCACGGTAATGACGCTTCACCCACTCCCCCAGCTCACCATGCAGACCGTCATTCATGATAACGCGGCCTGACAGCGCGGTGCGTTCAGCCTCACTCAGCACCACTCGCAGACGCAGGCAAGCAGGGCCACCGCCGTTGCGCATGCTCTGCTTGACGTCCTTGACCAGCACTTCGCCGATTGGGTTGGGGCCGGCCAGAATCGCGTTCTGTAGCGCGTTCCACACCGCCTCGTTCTCCTGGCATTCTCCCGGCACCACCAGCGTCATGCTGCCATCGTCGTTGGACAATAGCTGAGAATTGAACAAATAGGATGACACGGCATCTTCAAGGCTGACGGCTTCCAACGGCACACGAATCGGGATCAGTGGCGTGGACAGCTTGGCGCGAATCTCGTCGAGCACCGCTTCTTCATCGCGGAAGGCCAGCTCGTGATAGAACAATACCGGCCCATTGCCCACCGCGATGACATCGTTGTGGAAGACACCGGCATCGATGGCCTCCGGATGTTGCTGAGCGAATACGACCTGATCAGCACTCAAGCCATGCTGACGTGCCACCGCCTGGCTAGCTTCCAACGTCTGACGGGCCGGATACCGCTGTGGCTCAACGCCATCGCCACCGAAGGCCTGACGGCCATAGACGTAGAGATGTACGCCCGGCCCGCCATGCCCATCGCACAGCCGCGTGTGATTGGCCGCGCCTTCATCGGAGAACGCCGGCGTGGCAGGCAGTGCCGGATGATGCGCGAAGTACGTCTCGTCACGGAAGATGGACGTGAGGATGCGCCCCGTCGTCGCGGGCTCCAGATAACGGTGAAAGCTCGACTGCAGGTTGGCTGGCGTGAAGTGCACGCGGGCATCCGACGTGTCTCGCGAAGGCGTGACGGTGGCGGCATTCGCCGTCCACATGCTGGAAGCGGAGCACACCGCGCGCAACAGCTGTGGCGCCTGCTCACTGGCGGCCTTGAGCACCTCGGCATTGCTACCACTGAAGCCCAGCTCACGCAGTGCACCGATATCCGGCCGTTGCTGCGGCAGCAGAACCCCCTGTGCATAACCCAAGTCCGCCAGCGACTTCATCTTGTCGAGGCCCTGCAACGCGGCTTCACGCGGATTGGAGGCCAGGCCGCCGTGGCGCATCGAAGCAACATTACCGTGGGCGAGCCCGGCATAGTTATGCGTCGGGCCGACCAGGCCGTCGAAATTGACCTCGCGATGGTCCGTAATGCCGGAGGGTGAACTGGACATGAGCAACTCCTGACACGACGCAACAGCGTCATGCTGAAAATAGGGGAAACAGGGTGCGGCGCACTTCATTCGATCGACATGCGCCGCCCGCGAGCCAGACGCTACAGTCGAATGCCTGCCGGTAGCGTCGCCGGTAGCACCAGGCTGTCAGCCTCCATCGAGGCCACTGGATAGCTGACGTAATCGGCTGCGTAATAGGCGCTGGGACGGTGGTTGCCACTGTCACCGATGCCACCGAAGGGCGCATCGCCGGAGGCGCCGGTAGTCTGACGATTCCAGTTGACGATGCCAGCACGAATACGCAGCAGAAAGTCATCCCAGTCGGCGCGCTCCCCCCCGATCAGACCCGCCGACAGGCCGTAACGTGTGTCATTGGCCAACGCGATGGCATCATCCCAGTCAGCATAACGGTGAATCTTGAGCAGCGGACCAAAGAACTCCTCATCCTCAAGCGTGAGGCCGGTGACATCGATCAGCGCCGGACTGAGTAGACTGGTGCCTTCCTCGACGCGTTGCATGCGCACGATGACGTTGCCACCCAGCGCCTCGAGATCATCCTGCGCCTTGAGCAGGCCATCAGCGGCCGCCACGCTGGCCAGACCGCTATAGAAAGGTGCATCTTCATCAAACTGGCCCGCCACACGTAGCTCGCGCAGTGCACTCGCCAATGCCTCGATCAGGCGATCACCCACCTCGCCCTGCGGCACCATCAGGCGGCGTGCACAGGTGCAGCGCTGGCCACCGGAAGCAAACGCCGACTGCACAATGGCCAGCACGGCTGCTGTCTGGTCTGGCACATCACGCACCACCAGCGGATTGTTGCCGCCCAGCTCCAGCGCCAGAAGTTTGCCGACCTGTCCGGCGAACTGACGGTGCAGCAACTTGCCGACCTTGGCGCTACCAGTGAACAACAGGCCATCGATACCTTCGGACTGGGACAGTGCCTGACCCACTTCTGCCGCACCTTGCACCAGATTGATCACACCCGCCGGCAAGCCCGCGTCTGCCCAGCATTGCAGGGTCAGATCAGCGGTCGCCGGTGTCAGCTCGGACGGCTTGAACACACAGGTATTGCCCGCCAGCAGTGCTGGCACCATGTGTCCGTTGGGCAGGTGGCCCGGGAAGTTGTAGGGGCCAAACACCGCCATCACGCCATGCGGACGATGGCGCAGCACCGCTTGAGTACCCGCGACATCTTTTGAACGCTCACCGGTACGCTCGTGATAGGCCTTCACCGAGATGGCAATCTTGCCGATCATCGCGCCAACTTCGGTGCGCGCCTCCCACAGCGGCTTGCCCGTCTCGCTGGCAATACTCGTCGCCAGGGCTTCACGGTGTTGCTCCAACTGATCACGGAAGCGCTCTACCACGGCCAATCGTGCCTCAAAGCTCTGCATTGCCCACGCCGGAAACGCCTGCCGCGCTGCAGCGACGGCATGCTCGACCTGAGCAGTACTCGCCGCGCCAGCTTCCCATAGCGGTGCGTGAGAGACGGGATCGGTCTTGGCAAAGTGTGCCGCTTCACCGTTCAGCCATTCACCGCCGATATAGAGCTGTTGACGCACCTTGAGCGTGGCGGAAGTCGGAGTCGTATCGGTCATGGCATGCCTCATGGAGATGGCGCGCCGCAGTCGCGACGCAAACGAAAAGGAATGGAACAGTTGGCGTACTGCCCCGTGATGATGGGGACGAAAATCACCGTGATAGTCACAAGATGCGAAGGCACGCCTTATTAGCCTGCCAGCACGCGCAGCGAATCGCCTGCGCTGACCCCTAGTCGCTCGGCCTCATCACGATAGAGACACACGACAGACTCGCCCTCGTCCGGCCCTTCGCTGACCTGAGTAACAGCATGGCTAATCCAGCTAGCCCGGAAGTCGGCCATTGAGAGAGTGGAGGCCATGATGGAGGGTCGGTCAGTGACGGGAGCATTGCCCTCAATCAGCTCGACGCGGGCCAGCTGACTATCGCGCACGGCACGTACGTCATCGATATAGGCCTCCACTGTCGGGCCACCATCAAAGATGTCGACGTAGCCTTCCCAGCGCAGCCCTTCCTTCTTGAGCATCGCCACTGCCGGTCGAGTGTGCTCGTGTACCTGACCAATAGCGGCACGTGCTGATTCGGACAAGAACGGCGTGTAAATCGGGAACTTGGGCATCAGCTCGCCGATGAAGCTCTTCTGACCCATACCAGTGAGACGGTCGGCCTCATCGAAGTCCATCGGGAAGAAGTGGCTGCCCAGACACTCCCAGAACGGGCTACGCCCTTCGGGAGTGAAGACACCGCGCATCTCGGCCAGTACCTTGTCCGGAAATGCCTCACGGAATTGCGCCATGAACAACCAGCGCACCTTGGAGAGCAGTGCACCGTTGCGGTCACGTCGCCAGTCTTCACGCAGAAACAGTGAGCAGACCTCGGCGTCACCCGTGTGGTCTGAGCACAGGGTCAGGGTGTCCAGGGTGCGATGTAGATTCAGCTGCACCGAAGAGTGTGCCAATGACCCCAATCGATAGTGATAGAACGGCGCATCGGTACCGACACAGGCTTCAACAGCACAACACCCGGCGATACTGCCGTCGCTATCATCTTCCAGTACGAAGAAATAAAGTCGGTCTTCGCTCTGCTCGCGCGACTCGAAAGCAGCCAGCGTGCGTTCTATCTTGGCGATCAGAAACTCATGGTTATCAGGCAGAGAGGTAAAACCGACGCCAGTCTCGCGCGCCAGTACCTTCAGCCCTTCGATATCATGACGGGCAATCGGACGAATACGCATCAAAGCTCTCCTTCGTCGACAGCCGGCAGCGGCATCGGCACTGCCAATACGGCACGCCCTTCTTCCACACCCAGTACTTCGGCTTGCTCCGGGGTCAGCATCAACTGACCCGTCGGCGTCAGTGCATAACGCGCCAACACGCAGCGGAAGCCACCCAGGCGCTGGTTGGCGACCATCGCCGGCACGGCGTCTGGCAGACTTTCAGCGGGACGAATGCGTACCGGATGCCAGCCACAGTTGGCAAAGGTGTGCAGACGCTCACGCTCGGCCAGCAACAAGGGGCCAGCATCAAAGATGTCGACATGGCGTGAGCGCGAGAAGCCCTCAGCCAGCATTTCCTGCATGGCATATTCGTGACGCTGGTTCTCACGCCCGATGGCGGCGCGCGCCTGAGGCGTGAGCAGCGGCAGGTATAGCGGGAACGGCGGCATGACTTCAGCGATGAAACTCTTGGAGCGCACGCCTGCCATCTGATTGATTTCATTGAAATCGCGATCAAAGAAGTGCTGGCCGACGCTGTCCCAGAATGGACTGACCACGTGCTCATCACGCACTTCCAGATAGCCCGGGAACGCGACCGCCAACTCATTGGCGAAACGCTCGGGATACTGAGCAATGAACATCAAGCGCGCACGCCGCAGCAGGCTATCGGCATCTGTCTCGCGATAGCGGGTATCCAACGACAAGGCGCACAGCAACGTGGCCTCCGAGACTTCATGGGACAGCGCCAGCGTCTGCACTTCATGGCGGACATTGAGCTGCTGAGACGCGTGGATCAGCGTCTCCTGCCGATAGGTATAATAGGCTTCCCGCGCGCCAGCCTCGGCACGCAGGGAGGCAGTCCCTACCACTTCTTGCGTTTCAAGATCTTCCAACACGAAACAGTAGATTTCGTCGCCGGGGAAATCGATCTCGGCACGCAGGCTACGTTGGGAGCGCGTAATGCGCTCCTCAAGGCGATCGCGGTGTGGCGGCAGATTCGTCAGGCGTGGCGTAGCCGTCGCCGCGAGCCGCTCGAGAGCGAGCAGATCGCGGCTTTCGGCAGGACGCACCACCAGCATCGGCGCGCTGCTCATGGCACTGCTCATGCGGACGCAGAGGCGGCGACGAAGCTCGCCACGGCACGATCAAGCTTGTCGAGGCCACTCTGGATCTCGGCTTCGCTGATCACCAGCGACGGTGCTAGGCGCAATACGTCAGGCCCGGCCACCAGTACCATCAGGCCTTCTTCCATCGCCAGATTGAGGATGTCCTTGGCGCGACCAGCATAGCCAGGCGCCATCTCGGCACCGATCAAAAGACCCATGCCACGCACTTCCTGGAAGACGCCGTGACGCTGGCCAATGCCTTCCAGGCCATTGCGCAACAATTGGTGACGATAAGCGACGCCTTCAAGGACTTCCGGCGTATCGATGGTTTCCAATGCCGCAAGACCAACGGCACAGGCTAGCGGGTTACCGCCATAGGTAGAGCCATGCGTCCCGATAGCCATCGCCGGCGCGATACGATCGGTAGTGAGCATGACCCCCAGCGGGAAGCCGCCACCGATGCCTTTGGCGGTGGTCAGGATGTCCGGCACCACGCCAAAGTGCTCATAAGCATAAAGATGCCCGGTACGACCGGCACCGCTCTGCACTTCGTCGAAAATCAACAGAGCATTGTGCTGATCACACAGAGCACGCAGTCCTTCGAGGAAGGATTGTTCGCCCGGGATGATGCCACCTTCACCCTGCAGCGGCTCGACGATGATCGCGCAGGTGTCATCGCCCATCAGCTCGCGCACGGAATCGAGATTGTTGAATTCGGCGTGCAGGATGCCGCCCGGGATCGGACCGAAGCCCTGAGAGTACTTGGGCTGTCCGCCGACGCTAACGGTGAAGAAGGTGCGGCCATGGAAGGACTGACGGAAGGAGATGATCTTGTCCTTCTTCTCGCCATGTTCGTTGTAGGCGAAGCGGCGGGCCAGCTTGAGGGCGGCTTCGTTGGCTTCCCCACCGGAGGAACAGAAGTAGACCTTGTCGGCGAAGGTGCGCTCGGTCAGCGCCTTGGCTAGCGCCAGCGCTGGCTCATTGGTATAGACGTTGGACAGGTGCCAGACCTTGTCGGCCTGATCCTTGAGCGCCTTGACCAGCGCCGGATGGCAGTGGCCCAGAGAGGTGACGGCGATGCCACCCGCAAAATCGATGTACTCGCGACCTTCCTGATCCCACAGACGGCTCCCCTCACCGCGCACCGGAATGGCAGCCTGGGGTGCGTAGTTAGGCACCATGGCATGGTCGAAATCGGCACGGGTCAGCTGGGTCATCATCTCTTCCTCATCGCAGGGTCGGACCGAGGCGCTGGTGACACACAGCGATCCCTCGGGCTATGACTATCGAGTATAGGGAGACAACGTGACAATGACTTTCAGGGAAAGGACGACGACTTATGTCAGGTGACGGCTTTTACCTGCAAGACGGCCAATCAGCCGTGCTGAATGAGACGTTCGTCGCGGGGACTGCGACCGAAATGGTTACGGAAGGCAGTGGAGAAATGGGCTGCACTGGAGAAGCCTGTCGCCAGCGCGATCTCACCGATAGGCTGATCACTCTCACGCAATAGCTGGCGCGAGCGGGCAAGACGCAGATCGAGATAATAGCGACTGGGCACGGATTGTAGGTGCTTCTTGAACAGCCGTTCCAGTTGACGCCGTGAGATACCGAGATGCTCGCCGATCTCGTGCGTGGTCAACGGCTCCTCAATATTGGCCTCCATCAGGGTGACTGCCTCCACCAGAGGCTGCGGCGCGTGCGCAAAGCGGTTTTTGAGCGGCACATGCTGAGGCTCGTCCGCCAGCCGAATACGCTCACAGACAAAGTGCTCAGAGACCTTCTCGGCCAGCTTGCGGCCATGCTGCTGCGCGATCATCGTCATCATCATGTCCATTGCGGCAGTACCACCACCACAGCTCAAGCGGTCTCGATCCAGCTCATAAAGCTGATGGGACACTCGTACCTGAGGGAAGTCACGCCGAAACGACTCAGACCGCTGCCAATGCACGGTAACGCGATAACCGTCGAGCAAACCGGCGCGTGCCAGCTCTCTTGTACCGGTAGAGATACCACCCAATATCACGCCACGCTCGGCCAGGCGCTTCAGCCATGTCAACAAGGCGGGATCAGAAGCCATGCCAAGCTGACTGCTCTCACCAGCCGGCTGACCGCCGCACACGAATAGGGCATCCAGATGACGGGCATCACTGGCCACCAGGCTATCCGGCGCCAATGAGAGCCCCGCGGCCGAGGCAACACCTCGTCCGTCGAGCGCGAAGGTAACGGCACGATAGAGGGTCTGCCCCGCGAGCTGATTGGCCACCTGAAGAGGCTCCAGCGCGCAAGCTTGAGACAGTAATGAGAAACCGGGCAGCAGAACGAAGCCAATCTGGCGTTGCTGCGCCCTGGGAGAAACCAGTGCATCCACAGGCATGGGAATCAGACAGTGTCCGTCAGAGGCTGTTATAGGAAAGATGCCATATTGTGCCATGCCTTACGTACTCTGCGCGTCGCCTACACATCAAAATCCTCGATGCCGTAACGAAAACGCCACCCCGAAGGGTGGCGTTTCATCCAGCGAATCTCACGTCACATGACGCCTGTTCGCTATCGCTATATGTCCATCATCTTTATCGCTATGCGGCTTACATCTGCACCACATCGAATTCGACATCGGTGGCGACATCGGCATCGTAGTCGACATCGTCACGCGTGAAGCCGAACAACTTGAGGAATTGCTGCTTGTAGCTCGCGTAATCGGTGATGTCGAACAGGTTGTCGCTGGTGACCTTCGGCCACAGCTCCTGACAAGCCTGCTGAACATCATCACGCAGCTCCCAATCGTCCAAGCGCAGACGGCCGGATTCGTCGGTAGCGATCTCGCCTTCGCCGTAGAAGCGCTCGGCGTAGAAGCGGTTGAGCTGTTCGATGGTGCCTTCGTGCAGGCCCTTCTCCTTCATGATCTTGTAGACCATGGAGATGTAGAGCGGCATGACCGGGATCGCGGCGCTCGCCTGGGTGACCACGGACTTGAGCACGGCCACGTGGGCACGACCGCCACGGGCGGACAGCGTGTCGTGAATGCTGCCAGCGGCGCGGTCAAGATCTTCCTTGGCACGACCCAGTGCACCGTGCCAGTAGATCGGCCAGGTGATCTCGGTACCGATGTAACTGAAGGCCACGGAGCGAGCGCCTTCGGCCAGCACGCCAGCCTCGTCGAGCGCCTGCATCCACAGTTCCCAATCCTGACCGCCCATCACGGTGACGGTATCGTCGATTTCCTGCTCGGTGGCCGGCTCGACTTCCGCTTCGATGATGACGTCCTTGTTGGTGTCGATGGCCGTGGCGCGGTAGGTCTCGCCAATCGGCTTGAGCACGGAGCGCTTGAGTTCACCGCTGTCCGGCATCTTGCGCACTGGCGAGGCCAGCGAGTAGATGACCAGGTCAACTTCGCCCATGTTGGCCTTGATAAGCTCGATGGCCTTGGCACGTGTCTCATGGGAGAAGGCATCACCATTGATCGCCTGGCTATAGAGGCCTTCTTCCTTGGCGAACTTGTCGAAGGCGGCAGAGTTGTACCAGCCCGCGGTGCCGGCCTTCTTCTCGGTGCCCGGCTTCTCGAAGAAGACACCCAGGGTGTCTGCGCCGTAACCGAACGCTGCCGTGATACGCGCCGCGAGGCCGTAACCACTGGAGGCACCAATCACCAGCACCTTCTTCGGACCACCGTCACGCTTGTCACCGACGGTCTTGCGGGTGATGGCGATCTGTTCGGCAACGTTCTGCTCGCAGCCCTTGGGATGAGTAGTGGTGCAGATGAAGCCGCGAACCTTGGGTTTGATGATCACGTAAAAACCTCGTTTGCTGTTGGCCCGGCGTGTACCCGCCGATGCTGATACCCGCTCCGCGATAGCGGCAACTCATGGCTGCCTACCGGTATCGGAGCGTATCGTGAGTATGGCGTTCGAATCGGATAAAACCGGCATTGAAACCAGCTTCTGGGCGCTATTCTAGCGATTGTCGGCCACGCTGTCCGCCCCGGACACCGTATCTGTCTCGGTTCGGGGGGACAACTGGAGCCATGCAGGGCCACTGCCGTATCATGACGCCCTTCTCTTCATATTCGTCTGACGTCCATTCGTGCCCCTGCATGCTGGACCCCGACTTCAGGATGTCCCGCCATGAACGATCATCTCGCGCCCGATGTCGCCGCTCTGCTCGAACGCCGCCAGGATGTCTGGCTGGCGTTGTCGCCACTCTGGCTGGAACGCGATCCACGTGAAGCCGATTATCAGCACATGGCAGAGGTCGTCGAGGCGCAAGGCATCGGCTTTCGCGAACTCGAGCAACTTTATCGACTGGAAATGGCACCGGTGCTGGTACGTGAACAGGTCGGCATGACGCCAAACTTCAAGGGCTTCGATGACAGCCGCCTACTCTCACGCCTCCTGCAGCACACTCATCGTCTGAGTCGTGGCCGCCGCCTGTTCTGGCTGCTGTTCTCGGGACTGGCCACCATGCCTAGCCGCCATCGTTACGGCAACCTGCTTGAAATCCTCTATCTGCGTGGCAATACGCCAGAATAACTGTTGTTGAAGCAAACCCCGCAGTGATATGCCGGCTACTGCTTTTTGACGCTCTTACATACAACAGCCGAAACGCACAGCGCCCCGTGGCCATAAAGGCCACGGGGCGCTGTGCGTTTCGCCATATTCGTCACTGAAAATAGCAACGACCTACTTCAAGGACGCTTGTGCAACGGGGCTCTGAGCACACCATCTTCTCGGCGCTTCTGCCAATCGGTCAAACTTGATAGCCCTCGGCTGTCACTGATCCGCTCACCGCCTTCAAGTTGCTTGCTCATCCATAGTGCACTGCCATTGAAGCTGTAGATCGGCAGTAAATCTGTCCGCTCGCTGGCCGGCAAGATAGAGCTATTCAGATTATCGAGTACATCTGGATTGCGTGTATTCGCCGCCTGATAGGTCACGACCATATGAAACTGGTTGAGGCGCAATGCCTTGACGTAATGCAGTCGGAGCGACTGCTCGGGCACACCCAATTGACGCAGCGTCAGGTATTTCGCCATCGCAAAGTCATCGCAATCACCAGCACCAGCTCCCAGAAACTCCTGCGGCGTAGCCCAGTAATCCTCCTTGCCCCACACGCTGATGTCATCGGTGAAGCGCAGGCGATTGAAGAAATCATTGACCTCTCTCAACTGACGCCTCACCGGCACACTCTCAAGACGCGTCAGCAACTGCTGCCACTGCTGCACGCGGGTCCAGCCACCAGAGCCATAGACCTCAATGAAGCGTCGAGCATCGAGCGCCTGCGCTAGACCCACTCCTACCAAAAGAGGCAGCAGCAACCCGGCCACCAGTCCCTTCCACCAGCGACGATGAGTCATGACGAGGCATCCTTTGCCACTCAGCTAGACTTTCTTTCCATGACATCAACAGCAGGCGATACGTAACCCTGATAGCCATCAGCACCGACAGACATGACACGCGCTTGGTCCTCTGCAGACTCCACACGCGTGACAATGACCTTGGACTCAACCTGATGCGCTGTCATGCACAGACTCTGCAGTAGCTCGGTATCGATATCTTCACGCTTGAAGAATGCCTGATCGATCTTGACGTAATCCGGACGTAGTGCAGACAGATAACTCAGCTCCTTCAGCTCACGCGCAAAGCGATCGATACCGCCACGTCCACCCAGTTGACGAGCACGACGGAACAGCGTCTTGACGCGCTCTTGATACCGCAACGCAATACTCTCTGACACTTCGATATCGAGGCGCTGACAGATACTCGGATGCGCACTCAACCAGTTGATCAGCCCCGCAAAACTCGCTTCGTCATCAAAGGTTTCTCGCGTCAGATTGAGTGCTAGACGTGGCACCTGAATCTTGTCGATGTTCATCGCCAGCCATTCCAATGCTCTCAGATCAAAGCGCGCCCCAATACGGAAGTGACGGATAACCGGCAGGAAATCACCAGCCCGATGTAGTTCGTCTCCTTCACGTAGGCGTGCAAACAACTCTCTGTGCAACTCACTGCCATCATTGAGCAATACAGGCTGCGCCACGAAATCCAGGCCATTGTTATCACCCAAGGCCTTTTCGATGACTTTACGCCACTCGCCACGTGGACGAGCCTGGCCACCTTCCGGTGCCAACCCTACTTCACTGCCCTGCTCGATAGTCTGCAGTAGCGTGGCATCGGCAATCGTGAACATCTGAGTCCGCTGCATGCCCGGCTCACGGCGAACCGCGCCGATTGCACAACTGATATACGGAATCTCAGCCAATGGGTTGGCGTCCATTAGGCTATCAATGTTGTCAGCCAATTCACCCAGGAAAGCTAGCAGAGTCACTTCATCCACTTCCGGCAACAGCAGCCCAAAATCATAGTTGCCCAAACGGGCCGCTACTATCGGCTCACCCTCGAGCTCACGCTGCTCAAGCGTTTGGGCAATCGCACGAATCAAGGCATCACGTCCTTTATGACCTTGTTCGCGATAGACCTCTTCAAGATGCCCAGCGCGAAGCAATACAAAGCTTCCCCCCAGCGGCTCGCTTAACCATTCATCGACGGCACGGTTAAGATAGCCACGATTGCCGAGTCCAGACACAGTATCCTGCTCTGCCTGACGCTGAAGACGCGCCAGCTGAGCGGCTTGCGCCTCAAACTGGGTCTGCAGTCTCTGCCCAAGTCGATTGACCGCTGAGGTAATCCCCTTGAGCTCCTCGACACTTGTTTCTTCCAGCGGTGCATCGAAGCGCTGGGTTTCCATCTCATTGAGACGACCGGATAAACGATCAAGTGGGCGCAGCAAACGTCTCATCACCAATGAGGCGATCAGCAGACAAAGCAGTCCACCCACCAACAGCCACAACCCGAGACGCTTGGCTAGCGCCCAGAGTTGATCGTGCCCTTGAGCCGGCTCTCCCGTCAGACTGATTGTTCCCAGCGATGCCCAACCACCAGGCAGCTCCCGGCTCACCGTTTCTACCGAGATGGGAATCAGCTCACGAAACCATGCAGGCGCGTGACTCTCACGCTCAATACCGAAAGAAATGGGCGCTGGTATCGCAACACTTTCCAGTCGAACATCTCTGACATACCCACCGTCTACCGTGGCACGAATCAATGTTTCTGCGCTGGCTGCATCGCCAAGCTCCACATGTGGCACCAACGCGAGACTCAAGCTCTGGGCAAGGTTCGAGAGTTCGACTCGCTGTCGTTCGGCCAGTGAATCACGGGTGTTGTTGACCTGAATGAAGAAGATACCGAAGGAAAATACCAACAGTAGCAACAACATCAAGGTAAACAGGCGGCGCGAAAGACTCATCTGATTTCCTCATCAGCCGTCAGCATGGCCACGGTGCCACTGAGGGTAGTGACACCGTGGGTCACTCAGCCCTGTTGTTGGACTGGTACGGAAACACTCATTGAATCCAGCAATGCGCCTGTCGCAGACAACAGACGATAGTTGGCTGTTTCTAGATCAAATCGGGCGCGAATCAAATTCTGTTGCGAAGTGAAGAGCTCACTCTCGCTGTCCAGAAGATCCAACAGTGTGCGACGACCGATATCGAATTGCTTGCGATAGCTCTCACGCGTATCCGTCGCTGCACGTACGTAGCTTTCGAGATAATCGATCTGACGTTTGAGGTTCTCGCGGGCATTCCAGGCCAGACGAATTTCATCACGCACGTCACGTACGACACGATCATTATCGTGTTCGACGGTTTCCAGTGCGGCCTGACGACCTCGTATTTCGGACTGATCACGCCCACCACGATAGAGGTTGTAACGCATGACCAGTTCAACACTCCAGTCATCATCGCTGCTATCATCCTGATCATAATTATCCGTCAGCGAACGGTTACCTTCGAGACTGAACTCTGGGTAATAATCACCCTTTTCAGCGTTCACTTCGTGACGCGCGGCATCGATAGACACGCGCGCGGAGGCCAGTAGCGGATTACGCTGATTGGCTTGCACGTAGGCACTGTCAACATCAGCGCTGATCAGGCTGGTATCGATAGTTGGCAGACGCAACTCGGACGGCTGCTCACCGACCAGACGCAAATAAGCAGAACGAGAATCTTCTAGATTGTTCTGTGCCGATAGCACGCTGGCTTCAGCATTCGCCAGACGGCCATCAACCTGACGCACATCACTGCGCGCCCCAAGACCAGAATCAGCACGACGCCCTATATCATTGGAAATGCGCAAGTGGGCATCAAGATTGGCTTGTGCATACTTGAGGATTAGCTCGTCGCGCATCACCTGCAGATAGGCACCCGAAGTATCCAATGCAACATCATTGGCTTCTGCGGCCACCTGAAGGCGCTGATAGTCGGCTTCAGTTTCTGCCTGACGAATCCGCTCCAGCGTAGTATCGCCATCCCATAGCAGTTGGCGAATGGTGACATCAAGGCGGCGATAGTCATGCCAATTATCATCGTCTTCTACATTGTCGCTTTCTGAATCAAACCTGCCATAGCCGAGACGTCCAGTCAGATCAACCGTCGGACGATAGGCACCGCGCTGAGTTTCAGCTTCTTCAAGACGCTGAATATGACGTGAGACTTGAAGACGTGTACGCGGGTTTTCCATTACTGCTTTCGATACAGATTCTTCCAGTGTCAATGCCGACGCATGAACGCTAACGCTAATCCCTGCTATAACGCTGAGCGCCAAGAGTGATTTTTTCATTATGAATTATCCTTGAGTACATCTTGCCCTTGATCAACGTTCACGCAAGGCACCTTGCCTGGCGCGCAAAATTGGTTTCATCAGATATTGCAGTACTGTTTGCTCACCAGTGATGACATCTACACTCGACTGCATGCCCGGGATAATCGTCAGAGGGTCTGCATCGGTTCCAAGGTGGTTAAGCTCCGTCAACACCTTGACTTCATAAAAGCTATTACCCTCTTCATCCTGCACGGTATCAGCACTTATCTGCTCAACCTTACCTTCAAGCCCACCGTAAATAGTGAAATCATAGGCCGATAGCTTGACGACTGCAGGCTGCCCAACCCTCAGGAAACCAATATCTTTAGGGACCACCCGAACTTGAACCAGCAACTGATCTTCGATAGGAACGATTTCCATCAAATCTTCGCCAGGTTCAATGACTCCGCCAATAGTATTGATATTCAAGGTTTTAATGGCGCCCTGAACCGGAGATGTCACTAAAGTACGATCAAGACGGTCCTGAAGACTGGTACGCCCTTCACGCAAACGCCCAAGATCTGCCTGAGTTTTGGCAAGTTCATCTGCCGCGCGCGAACGAAATTCCTGTGCAACCCCGACACGATTGGAAATCGATTCATCCAGTTCGGACTGCTTGCCAGGTACCGCAAGGCGTGCTGATTCCAAGTCTCCACGCAGGTCATTCACTTCACGCTGAATCTTGAGCAGATCGACTTGAGAGACAATCCCTTCACGTACCAATGGCGCTGTCATGCCAAGTTCACGGCGTGACAATTGATAACTACGATCAAGACTATTGATGCGGGATTTCAATTCTCTCAGCTCCTGCTCTTTCTGCAGAATCTGCTCTCGTGCACCATTCAAGCCACTATTCAATTGATTGAGATGCGTGCGATACGCTGTCATGGCACGAGAAACAAGCGCTGGGCTACGCGCTTTGAAATCATCATCGAAGGGTAATGCCGCACTATTAACTGTTACCTGACTCTTCCAGTCAGCAGCCGATGCCTCGACCTCGATAGAAGAAAGCTCAGTATCGTATTGCATGATGGTGGCTTGCAGACCATCCAGTGTCGAGACTCGTTCACGCAAATCAGAGCCAGCACTCGTATCATCGATACGCAGCAGCGGCTCTCCCGGCGAGACGATCTGACCTTCCTTGACGTATATCTCACGCACGATGCCACCCTCAAGGTTTTGCACAACCTGAAGGTGTGTTGATGGCACTACCTTGCCGGAGCCACGTGTCACGACCTCCAGGCTGGCCTGACTTGACCAGATGATAAATGCGACGATAAACGCCAACACCATCCAGATCAGGATGCGTGACTTCCACGGGGTGGCAAGCAAGACAGCCGAACTGACATCATCCAGATGGTGAAGGTCGCGCTGTTCAATCGATGCCTTATCAGCCACGTTTCACCTCCTGAGGACGTCCAGCGACACGCCCTTCGTTCAGTGCATTGAGCACCTTGTCCTTGGGTCCATCAGCAACGATGCGTCCGCCTTCCATCACGATTACGCGATCTACCACTTCAAGCATGCTGCTCTTGTGCGTCACTAGTACCACCGTCTGACTGCGTGGCAGTGATTTGAGCATGCGCCGCAGACGATGCTCGGCACGGTTATCCATATGGGAACCCGGCTCATCCAGTAGCAGCAACGGCGGACGCATCAACAGCGCACGTGCCAGCAATACTGTTTGACGCTGTCCACTGGAGAGCATGCGCCCACCCTCACCGACCTGACGGTCCAGACCTTCAGGGTGATGGCGGGTGAACTCGGTAACACCTGCAGCATCAGCTGCGAGATCAATTTGGATCTCACTGGAATGCGGCTGCCCTAGCGTGATGTTGTCGCGAATAGAGCCAAAGAACAGCGCGCTATCCTGTCCCGCATGCCCAATATGGCGGCGCACATCAGCAGGATGCAGCTGATTGAGATCCAGCCCATCGACTCTCACACTTCCCGCTGTAGCGCGATACAGGCCACAGATCAGCCGCTGCAAAGTACTCTTGCCTGCACCGATTCGACCGATGATTGCCACTCGCTCTCCAGGCTCAATAGTCAGCGAGATATCCGTGACAGCCGGGGGAGTATTGGGTGCATAGGCAAAACCGACACGATCAAACTCGATGCGCATCTGTAGCTGCTCGCGATGCACATAGCGTCGATCTTCCGCCTCTTCCGGTAATGACATGATCTGCTCAAGTGCACTCATGGCGCTGCGCGTCTGACCAATGCGGGTAATCAGCAATGCTAGCTGCCCCAGCGGCTGTAGAGCACGCCCTGACAACATGACCGCGGCAATCAGCCCGCCGACAGATAAGCGTGCATCGGCAATCAGGTAGACCCCGAAAACAACCAGGGCAACCGTGGTCGCCTGAGTCAACGTCATGCTTAATGAGCTAACCGATGTTGTCAGATTGCGACTTTTCACACCCCAATGGGCAATCTGCCCGACTGCACGCTCATAACGTCGCTGGGTTTCTCCCTGAGCATTGGCTAGCTTGAGGCTCTCAAGACCAGACACTGCTTCTACGAGGCGAGCATTACGCTCTGTCGCCAGCCGTGAGCCCTTCTCGATACTGCTTCGCAAAGGTTTCTGTATCGCCAAGCTATAGATCAGCAAGATAGTCAAAGCCGCCAACGGCACCAGTACCAACGGGCCCGCCACGATCCAGATAACCAGCAGGAAAAGCAGTGCAAAGGGAAGGTCAACTAGAGTGGACAGCGTTGCGGAAGTGAAAAACTCTCGAATCGAGTCAAATTCTTGCAGGTGCTTGACGTAACCACCCACCGATCCGGGGCGCGATTCCATACGTAAATTCATGGTCTTGGCAAACAGCTTGGAAGTCAGCAACACCTCGGACTTCTTGCCGGCGGTATCCATGAAATAGGCACGCGTCTGCCGCATCACGAAATCGAATACCATGATGATCGCCATGCCCGTCGCCATGACCCACAAGGTGTTGAACGCCAGATTGGGCACCACCTTGTCATAGGCATTCATCACGAACAGTGGCGATGCAATGGCAAACATATTGATCAGAACAGAGGCAAGGATCACATCGCGATAGATCGGAGCCGACAGTTTTAGAGTCGACCAGAACCAGTGCCCATCGCTTTGCTTGAGTGTCTCAGGCGCACGCTCATCGAAGCGATGTTCTTGCTTCATATAGACGACGCGACCATCGTGACGCGAAGCCAGTGTCTCGATGTCCACTAGCTCGTCGCCTTCAGCCTCCGGCTGGTGAATACGCGCTTTACCAGCGTCGACGTCAACCTCAAGCAATACAACGGCGCGCCCCTCATTCAGCATCAAGATACACGGCATCAACATATCGCTGATGGCCGTGATCTTTTGACTGACCAGCTTGGCGCTAAGGTTAGCTCGCGCTGCGGCACGATCGATAAGCGCCAAGGGCAAACGCCCTTCCTCCATCGGTAGGCCATCGACAAGCACAGCGGCAGACCTTGGATTCCCGTGGTAACGCGCCATGAAGACCAACGCGTTCAGAAGGGGATCTCCCTCCTTTTCTCCAACGGGGTCTGGTCTCAGTGGCGTGGGCTGATCACTCAACCTGTCCTCCTTAGTGGGGCACTTCGTAGGCAGCTATACGGTAAAGTCTAATGCAGGAAAGGGAGATAGCCTAAGCCATCTCCCCTAGTTCCTCATATTTAGCCGTCAATACTGGTCTTGAGGCTGTTGCTATCAAGCAACGACTGGATGATCTGAGTATCAGTATCTCCACCAGAAGTCAGGTCCACATCACTCAAGTTGATTTCCTGAGTCACATTATCCCCATCCGTACCATCAGCACTGATCGAGATGTTGGTACCACCAGCGCCGTCTGACTCGAAGTGCAGGAAGCTGGAAAGGCTATTGGCATCCTCGTCTTCCTGGAGAAGGTCAGACAGATCCAGTACATCGCCTCCAGCAACACTGAAATCAGTGATGGTGTCAGTCGCGGTACCGCCCAAGCTATTGGCATCATCCCCATTCATCCACATGAAGATATCGGCACCATCGCCACCGGTCAGAATATCATTGTCCGTTCCGCCGATGAGGGTGTCATTACCGGCACCACCCTGAAGGTTGTCATTACCAGAACCACCCTCCAAACGATCATCCCCAGAACCGCCAACCAACGTGTCATTCCCAGCAAGCCCACGAAGGGTGTCATTACCGGACAGACCAACAATCTGATCAGAAATACCAGTTCCAGAGAGCGAGTCAGACCCAGTGGTACCGATCAAGACATCCTGTTGATCCAAATCAATGAGGAAGTAGGAACTCTCACTATCCCCATCACCATCCGCTACCGTGAAATCAAAGCGTTCTTGTTCCGTCTGTGTAAGACCTGCTGGGGCGGCGTAATTGAAACTGCCATCCTGGAAGCTGAATTCGAGACTCCCACCCAGGTCGGTTGCTACGGTCAGTTGCAGAGTGCTTGCATCAAAGCTCCAATCCCCAGCTGCTGCCTGTACCTCACCAGATTCAGGATCAAACGAGTAAGTCACACCATCCACGACCAGTTCAGAAAGATAACCACCGTCGGCAAGACCAATTTCGCCATCCAGTACCGAGGAGCCAGCAACACCACCCTGCACACTCTGCGTCACTGTATTAGCAATGTATTCATCAATCTGCGCGAATCCATCGAAGACCACACCACCAATGTTTTCGCCAGTCACCCCGTCATAAGCGATAGGATCCAGGTTATCCGTGCTGGCAGTGCCAAGGCCAATTGCATAAGACTTGACGCCATTTTCCGACAGGAAACTCGTCCAGATAGCCTCTTCAGCCCCTCCTATCCCTGTATCAGGATTATTTATAGAAAGAGCAGAATTACTAAAAGCATTAGTTAGTGTATTGGTATTCCCATCAGAGCCATAAGGCGTGCCATCCGAGACGAAGTAAGACACGTACTGACCATTCGTCAGCGCGCCTGGCTGATTGAAGTTATCCATCATTTGCGCCAAGGCTGCATCATAGTTAGTGACGCCGCCTTGCCTATTACGCAGCGTCTCAAGCGCTGACAATGCTTCGTCTGCCGTCGCCCAACCTTCCAGGCGCACTGCTGTGGTCGAGAAGGCCACCAAATTGACTCTTACTTCACCGTATTGATCATATGCCTCTATCAATGTCTTCAGTGAGTCAATAGCACTGTCCAGTCGCGTCTCACCTGTCGTGGTATCGATCGTGGCCATTGATCCAGAGATATCAAGTACCAAGGATAGGTTGGTATCCACGAAAGCAAGGCTATAACTCGTCGGATCTACTGCCAGAGGTGCATCATCTTCGATGCCGATGGTCAGCGTAGCGGTCGAGCTAGCACCTTCGGCATCCGTCGCAAGCACGCCGAAGTCCAGCGACAGAACATCCTCACCATTTTCTGAGTGATCAACCGCCTGACTCAGCGTGAAGGTGTAGGCACCACTATCATCGATAGTCACCGTCGCGACTTCATTGCCATCGGAATCGGTTGCCGTCAGTAACTGAGTGCCATTACCGCTCCAGGTCACGGCACTGCCGCCAGAAGTAATCGTCGTGGCCGGCTCTGTCAACACCAGTGACACGCTGTCACTGTCGACATCCGTGACTGTGACCGTGCCAGTGACTGTCGTGGAATCTGTAGTATCGGTAAAGCCATCAGCCGCAGCACTATCCGCGATGCCACCCAGTAGCCCTTCCTCGCTGACTCGTCCCGAAGCATCGGTAACGACAGGTGCGTCATTCGTTCCCACGATGGTGATGACGACATCCTGGGTATCGGTAGCACCGTCTGTATCCGTGACGGTGACGGTGTAGGTCAGAGTCAGCGATTCACCTGCCGAGAGATAATCGAAGCTGTCGTCCACCGAGCTGCTATCAAATGTCCAGTTGAGCGTCCCTTCGTCACTACCGCCCGCAATGATCGAACCGGCATCCACACCCAGCAGGGAGAGCAGATCGTCATTGCTGAGAGCATCGGTATTACCCACGCTGGAAACACTGGTCACACTCGGCGTCACGGTATTACTGAGATCCACATCGGAGACAGTCAAGGTACCGCTGGCAGTCAGTGCTGAATTGGTTTCCGTCAGACTGGCAGATGCGCTATCGCCACTGCTGACGGTAATGTCAGGAGCATCGTTGCGGCCGTTGATGGTGATGGTCAGCGTGGTGCTGGAGGTATCACCGTCAGCATCCGTGATCACGTAGGTATAGACGTCCGTGACCGACTCGCCCAACGCCAGGAACTGCACGTCGTCGAATGCGGACTGATAGCTGTAGGAACCATCCGCTTCAAGGGTCAGTTCACCATATTCACCCGTCACCACGGCTGCCGAGCCAACACTCACCGCAGCGGTATCTGTGCCGGAACTGACAGAGGTCACGCTCACGGCATCAGCACCCAGGGTGTCCGCCGTCGCAGATGAGCCGTCCACCACGTTGCCGGTAACGGCAGCACTGCGATTCTCGTTCATGCTGCGGGTATCGGCGTTGGCCGTCGGCGCGGTATCCAGGACAGTGACATCCAGGCTATCGGCACTGCTCTGACCGGCAAGGTCAGTCACCACGACCGCGAAGCTGTCGATGACGTCGCCTTCGGAATGATCCGCCGCAGTACCATCCTCAACGTAGCTGTAGGAGACGGTCCCCGCCTCGGCATCGTAGCCACTGACCGTCAGCGTGCCTTCATCATTGGAAAACACCACCGGTGTGGTGCTTGCCTCGGTGATATCGATACCCGCGATGGTCACGGCGGCAATGCCTGCCGCAGCGGCGACCGCGAAGGAATCCGTCACGGCCGTCCCTGTTGCCTCAGTCACTTTCTTGTCTTCAAGCGTGATGACCGGCACAGCATCATCAGTACCCGTGATGACAATATCCACTGTCGTAGTGGAACCATCACTGAGCTGCACGACGTACTGCTCAGTAATGGTGTCGTCTGATGTCAGGCCCTGCACAGCGGCGGTATCGTTATCCAGCGTATAGGTCCAGTTGCCATCCGCATCGACTGCGAAGGAACCGTAGATACTGCTGTCATCGGTAGCAGCCGTGAACGTCGGCGCATCATTATCGATATCAGTCGCTGTCAAAGTACCGCTGGCTTCCGTCATACCATCTTCGACAACAGCACCATCATCGGCACTGATGACGGTGGGATCATCAATCGCGGTGACATCCTGGAAGCTGAGGATCGCTTCATCAGATTCAGTGCCATCCGTGATCACATAGGTGGTATCAGGCACCGGGCCGTTGTAGTTCTCTCCCGGCGTAAAGATGAAGCTGCCATCGGTATTGATGACCAAGGTACCGACATCACCAAGGTCTGCGACGTCTCCCGCGGTGTACGTTGTGCCATTGGTAGTGAAGCTGACAACGGTCAATTCATCACCGTCAGAATCAACGTCATTCGTCAGCACATTGCCGTTCACCGGCGTGTCTTCTTCCACCAGAATCGGGCCGTCATCATAGGCCACCGGCTTGTCGTTCAGCCCCTGTACATTGATGGTGATGACCGCGACACCCGAGTCGCCATCAGCATCGGTGATGGTGTACTCGAACTCTTCCTTGGCCAGATCGCCAGCCCCCAACGCCTGCGCGCGCACGTCGTCCAGGTCATAGCTGAAGGAGCCATTGGTGTTGATGGTCAGGCTGCCGTAGGCACCATCGACAGTGACGCTGCCGTCATTATCGGCAAGAGAGATACCATCAAGCTGCGTGATGGTGACAGTATCTGCACCGAGTACATCTTGCCCCCCGCCCAGTACGCTCGAAATGACGTTAGTGCTGATAACTGCCTCACCATCAGGAGAGGTGTCATCTTCACGAATGGTGTAGGTATCGTCGTTGGCCGTTGGTGCTGTATCCAGAATCGTGACATCGAAACTATCCGTCGCCGTCGCACCGGTAACATCCGTCACCACGACCGTGAAGCTGTCGATCACGCTGTCATCACCGGCAGAGTGATCTGCCGCCGTACCGTCTTCCACATAACTGTAAGAGACAGTGCCGGTATCGGCGTCGTAGCCAGTGATGGTCAGGGTACCTTCACCACTGACAATCTTGACCGGCGTAGTGCTGGCATTGGTGATGTCCTGGCCATCCACCGTCACCGTGGCGATGCCTGTATCAGCATCGACAGTGAAGGTGTCCGTGATGGTCGTGCCACTCCCCTCGATGACCGACTGATCATCCAGAGTGCTGATGGTTGGTTCACCATCGTCTGCACCGGTAATGGTGATATCGACGGTGGTGCTGGTGCCATCAGACAGCTGCACGACGTACTGCTCGGTGATGGTCTGACCTTCGGTCAGCCCCTGTACTTCAGCACTGTCATTGTCGAGCGTGTAGGTCCAGCTGCCATCGGTGTTGACGTCGAAGCTGCCGTAGACACTGCTGTCATCGGTGGCGGCGACAAAGGTCGGCGCGTCGCCGTCTACATCCGTCGCTTCCAATGTGCCGGTGGCCGTCAGTACGTTGTCTTCACTCACGGCGCCAGTATCTGCGGTGAGTACCGGCAGATCGTCAGACCCCGTGATATTGATGGTCAGCGTGGTGGTTGAAGTATCTCCATCGCTGTCTTCCAGCACATAGGTGAAGACATCTTCTGCCTGCGCACCATCAGCCAGTGACTGAGTCTTGGTGGTATCCAGGACATAGGTGTAGCTACCGTCGCTGTTGAGCGTCAGCGTGCCGTAGTCGCCCGTAACGGTGGCGCTGCCTCCGTCCGCAATCCCTTTATCGTCCAGCTTGCACACCATGAATGGCGTATCGGCGCCCAGCGTATCGGCGGTGTCATTGGCGCCGTCGATCACATTGCCCGTCAGCTCACCAGATGCATCTTCATCAATGGTGCGCTCATCCGGATTGGCCGTCGGCGCAGTATCCAGAATCTTTACGTCGAGACTATCCGTGGCCGTCGCACCGGTAATATCCGTCACCACCACCGTGAAGCTGTCGACCACGCTGTCATCACCAGCAGAGTGATCTGCCGCAGTACCGTCTTCTACATAGCTGTAAGAGACAGTGCCCGTGTCAGCGTCGTAGCCGGTCACGGTCAGGGTACCTTCACCACTGACGATCACGACCGGAGTAGTACTTGAACCGGTGATGTCCTGACCATCCACCGTCACTGCAGCGATACCCGTATCGGCCTCGACAGTAAAGGTGTCAGTAATGGTCGCACCCGTCGCTTCGGTCACTTCCTTGTCTTCCAGCGTGACAGCCGGAGCAGCGTCGTCAGCACCGGTAATGATGATATCGACCGTGGTGCTGGTGCCATCAGACAGCTGCACGACGTACTGCTCGGTGACAGTCTGACCTGCGGTCAGCCCCTGTACTTCAGCAGTGTCATTGTCGAGCGTGTAGGACCAGCTGCCGTCCGCGTTGACGTCGAAGCTGCCGTAGACACTGCTGTCATCAGTCTCGGCGATGAAGGTCGGCGCAGTACCATCCACATCGGTGGCTTCCAGCGTACCGCTGGCACTCAGCACGTTGTCTTCGCTCACAGCGCCAGTATCTGCGGTGAGTATCGGCAGATCGTCAGATCCCGTGATGTTGATGGTCAGCGTGGTGCTGGAGGTGTCGCCATCGGCGTCGGTGAGGGTGTAGCTGAAGACGTCTTCCGCCTGCGCACCATCAGCCAGCGACTGAGTCTTGGTGGTGTCGAGCACATAGCTGTAGCTGCCATCACTGTTGAGCGTCAGCGTGCCGTAGTCGCCGGTGACGACTGCAGCGGCATCGGCCGTGATGGCGGACGCACTCCCGCCGTCCGGCGTGACGCTGGTCACGCTGGTGGCGTCCGCGCCCAGGGTGTCGGCGGTATCGTTGGCGCCGTCGATGACGTTGCCGTCGAGGGCCGCGGTGGTGTCTTCGCCGAGGTTGCGCGTATCGGCGTTGGCGACCGGGGCGGTATCGAGGATCGCGATGTCCAGGCTGTCAGTGCTGCTCTGCCCGGTGATGTCGGTGACCACGACGCTGAAGCTGTCGGTGATGTCGCCGTCAGTGTGGTCTTCGCTCGCGCCATCTTCGACGTAGCTGTAGCTGACCTCACCGGTGCCGGCGTCGTAGCCGGTCACGGTCAGGGTGCCTTCGTCGGTGGTGATCTCGACCGGCGTGGTGCTGGCGTCGCTGATGTCGATGCCACCGATGGTGACGGTATCGATGCCCGCTTGTGCCGCGACCGTGAAGCTGCCGGTGACGGTGTCGCCGGTGGCTTCGGTGACGCTGTTGTCGGCGTCACCACTGATGTCGGTGATGGTCGGCACGCCGTCGGTGGAGCCGTCGACGGTGATGGTCAGCGTGGTGCTGGAGGTGTCGCCATCGGCGTCGGTGATCGTGTAGCTGAATGCGTCAGCCAGGCTCTCGCCATCATCCAGCGACTGCACGGCCGGATTGGTGGTGTCGAGCACATAGCTGTAGCTGCCGTCGGCTTCGAGCGTCAGCGTGCCGTAGTCGCCGGTGACGACTGCCGCGGCATCTGCGGTGACGGTGCTGCCATCGACGGCAGTGACCGTGGTGGCGTCCGCACCCAGGGTGTCAGCGGTGTCATTGGCGCCGTCGATGACGTTGCCGTCGAG
>NZ_NBVS01000029.1:0-645 GCF_002213105.1 Cobetia sp. QF-1 | reverse complement strand
TTCCTCCAGAGTATTAATCCAGAAGCTTTCTTCCTCGCTGAAAGTGCTTTACAACCCGAAGGCCTTCTTCACACACGCGGCATGGCTGGATCAGGCTTGCGCCCATTGTCCAATATTCCCCACTGCTGCCTCCCGTAGGAGTCTGGGCCGTGTCTCAGTCCCAGTGTGGCTGATCATCCTCTCAGACCAGCTACGGATCGTCGCCTTGGTGAGCCATTACCTCACCAACTAGCTAATCCGACATGGGCTCATCCGATAGCGCAAGGTCCGAAGATCCCCTGCTTTCTCCCGTAGGACGTATGCGGTATTAGCCTGAGTTTCCCCAGGTTGTCCCCCACTATCGGGCAGATTCCCATGCATTACTCACCCGTCCGCCGCTCGACGCCTTCTAGCAAGCTAGAATCGTTTCCGCTCGACTTGCATGTGTTAAGCCTGCCGCCAGCGTTCAATCTGAGCCATGATCAAACTCTTCAGTTGATAAGCTTGATAGTCTGTTAAGCAGACCAAACTTGGTTCAGAGTCAAACTTCTCGTGAGAGGCTTGCTCCGATATTTGGTGACCTTGTCACCACTCATCGGCAAGCGCTCACACGAATTACCTGATCAAATTTTTAAAGAGCGTCGCTGTTAAGCGAGGAGGCATATT
>NZ_NBVS01000028.1:0-775 GCF_002213105.1 Cobetia sp. QF-1 | reverse complement strand
TGGATTTTGCAGGCATCTTCACGAAGCGCCACATCCAAAGACCAGTGGAGCTTGGCCTCAATATGCCAGTGCTGCCGAGCTGCTTCGGCGAGCTTCTTGGCGGTCAACTCGGCTGAACTAATGTAGTAGCGGATCATCGGCTCTTCAGGAGCCTCATCGCCCTCTTGGCGAAAACTCATCACCACCCCTACCGTTTTCAAGCCCGGCCATTCGTAGCTAAGCTCTTGAAACTCTTCAGTAATCTCACTCACAATGTGATAACGCGTCTCTTGCCGGCCGCGGTTCTTTTCATCCGTGATATACGAGTCTCCCGAAAAGCTCGCCACCTTGGTTATTGGGAATGCCGTCTCGAAGGCGGCAGCCAAAGCTGGCTGATTCCCCTTTACCGATAGCAGGTAATCGGCACCCTTCTGCAGGACCTGAGTGGCGATCTTTTTCTGGCAGCCCATGGCATCAATTGTCACCAAGCAGCCTTGCAGATTGAGTAGCTTTAGCAGCTCGGGAATCGCCGTAATCTCATTCGACTTCTGCGCCGTCTTCACCTGCCCTAGCACGACACCATTAGCCGCGCTGAAGGCACTGACCATGTGGATCGCACCCTTGTTCTTGCCACGGCAATACGAGCCACGCAATGTCTTGCCATCAATGGCTACCACTGCGCCCTCAGTCACGTCATGGCAACTTTTCATCCACTCAGCGAATGCAGTTTGCAGCTGCTCAGCATTCACCAGGGCCATCACCCTGGCCAAGGTATCGTGACTCGGCACGCCAGCCT
>NZ_NBVS01000027.1:0-979 GCF_002213105.1 Cobetia sp. QF-1 | reverse complement strand
TTTCACAACGAAGCTACCCTTTGTTAGCCTCTCGTGAGCTCATCAAGCAATTTATTCAGGAAAGGCTTCATGGACATCAAGCTGCATAAGCAAGCGACGACGACACCGAAAATTCGTGCCGACATCCAAGCAGCTCCTGCCGGCATGACCAACAAAGATCTCGCTCGTCAGTTTGGGGTCAGCGTCTCAACCATCCAGCGCTGGCGTTACCGCGATAATGTCCAGGATCGTTCCCACACCCGCCATAACCTACTGGCGACTCTAACCCCAGAACAGGAAGAGGTAGTCATCGCCGCTCGTGAACTACTACGCCTGGGGCTCGATGATCTACTTGTCGTCGCGCGTGAATTCCTGAACCCCAATCTGTCACGTTCCGCGCTTCAGCGCATGCTCAAACGACGTGATGTACCGACTCTCGCCAAGTTGGCGCGTCGAGATGCGGAAGAGGACGAGAAGCCCAAGTATCGGCCTTTCAAGGATTATGAGCCCGGGTATGTGCACATTGATATCAAGCACCTACCCCAAATGCCTGACGAAGATCAGAAGCGTTATCTCTACGTCGCGATTGATCGTGCCACTCGCTGGGTGTATCTGGAGGTCAGATCAAGTCAATCTGCAAAGGACGCCCGGGCGTTCATGAAGCGTGTGGAAGAGGAAGCTCCCTTCACGATTCGAACCGTGCTCACGGACAATGGTAAATCCTTTACCGATCGCTTCACCGTGGGTGGTGAGCGTAATCCCAGCGGGCGCCATCTTTTCGATCAGGAGTGCCAAAGCCATGGTATCGAACATCGATTGATCAAACCGGGAAGACCGCAGACGAACGGGATGGTGGAGCGTTTCAATGGCCGTATCAGTGATGTATTGGCGACTCGGCGCTATGACTCAAGTGAGGACTTGGAACAGACGCTCGAGCGTTATTGCTGGCTATATAACTACCACATTCCTCAGAAGGCACTACGTCACAAGGCGCCAATCG
>NZ_NBVS01000025.1:0-1238 GCF_002213105.1 Cobetia sp. QF-1 | reverse complement strand
CCTTCATTGGCTTACACGACGCTCCTCTACCGCTCATCCATAAGGATGAACCCGTAGCTTCGGTACCTGATTTAGCCCCGTTATATCTTCCGCGCAGGCCGACTCGACTAGTGAGCTATTACGCTTTCTTTAAAGGATGGCTGCTTCTAAGCCAACCTCCTAGCTGTCTGAGCCTTCCCACATCGTTTCCCACTTAATCAGGATTTTGGGACCTTAGCTGACGGTCTGGGTTGTTTCCCTTTTCACAACGGACGTTAGCACCCGCTGTGTGTCTCCCACGCTGCACTCACTGGTATTCGGAGTTTGCCTCGGGTTGGTAAGTCGGGATGACCCCCTAGCCGAAACAGTGCTCTACCCCCAGCGGTGATACGTGAGGCGCTACCTAAATAGCTTTCGAGGAGAACCAGCTATCTCCGGGCTTGATTAGCCTTTCACTCCGATCCACAGCTCATCCCAGCATTTTTCAACATACTTGGGTTCGGGCCTCCAATTGATGTTACTCAATCTTCACCCTGGCCATGGATAGATCGCCCGGTTTCGGGTCTATACCCTGCGACTGGTCGCCCAGTTAAGACTCGCTTTCGCTACGCCTCCCCTAATCGGTTAAGCTCGCCACAGAATATAAGTCGCTGACCCATTATACAAAAGGTACGCGGTCACAGAACAAGTCTGCTCCCACTGCTTGTACGCATACGGTTTCAGGATCTATTTCACTCCCCTCGCCGGGGTTCTTTTCGCCTTTCCCTCACGGTACTGGTTCACTATCGGTCAGCCAGGAGTATTTAGCCTTGGAGGATGGTCCCCCCATGTTCAGTCAAGGTTTCTCGTGCCCCGACCTACTCGATTTCACGATACTCAGACTTCGACTACGGGACTATCACCCTGTATCGTCAGGCTTCCCAGCCTGTTCGTCTGTCAGTTGTATCGCTTAAGGGCTGGTCCCCGTTCGCTCGCCGCTACTTGGGGAATCTCGGTTGATTTCTTTTCCTCCGGGTACTTAGATGTTTCAGTTCCCCGGGTTTGCCTCTATAGGTTATGTATTGGCCTATAGATACTCACCTGATGGTGAGTGGGTTTCCCCATTCGGAAATCGTTGGGTCGCAGGGTATTTGCCACCTCGCCAACGCTTATCGCAGGCTATCACGTCCTTCATCGCCTCTGGCTGCCAAGGCATCCACCGTATGCGCTTAATCGCTTGACCATATAACCCCAAGGGGTCTGTCAAGGATTACGAAAAT
>NZ_NBVS01000024.1:0-1517 GCF_002213105.1 Cobetia sp. QF-1 | reverse complement strand
TTGACCGCCAAGAAGCTCGCCGAAGCAGCTCGGCAGCACTGGCATATTGAGGCCAAGCTCCACTGGTCTTTGGATGTGGCGCTTCGTGAAGATGCCTGCAAAATCCATCGCGGACAGGCGGCGGAAAACCTCGCCAGGGTCCGGCATATTGCGCTGAATTACCTGAAAGGAGAGAAATCTTTCAAAGGCGGAATTCGGCGGAAACAGAAGAAAGCGGCACTGGTTGAGACATATCTTGCTGACATTCTCGCGGTCTGAAAGCTTTCATGCGTTTTCCCTGTCACTGGTGTCGATGACTTGGGTCTGAGTGCCTGCAAGATCAAGATTGAGAATAGCCATTGATATAATCCCCTTGCCTACTTTTTATGATATTCCACGCTCCCGAACACCTTGCGAGCATTCACTATGGAGGAGCGGAACAATCCCTGAAAATTCGTGTTTTTTACGTTTAATTCTTTTTTATCGTCCGCGCTTTATTGCTCTTACTTTCGAAGGCTAATCCCTAGGATGTGAAAGTTCAACAAAATTGCGCAAGAATCTGGTTTTTTTGTGCAGCTCGTACGCAATTTTGCATGAATTTTGTAAGCCTTTTGCCATGGTGGGGCTCATTCAGCACACCCTCCTATAAGGACTAGAAAAGTAGAATTAAACATTTTTTAACGATTTCCGTGGGGTACATGTCTTACCATCCTATTCTCCTGTTGGAATCAACATAGGATTTGGGCTTAGATTGATTTTAAGTTGTTGATACCTTAGGGTTTCTTATCAAGTGTAATTATATATCGCGAGATATTTAACGAAGTTTTTACATAAGATCACTGATCTAACTACATGGTGTCGATCTTTCGATGAATGTCCTTGAAGTGAAGGTTCCAGGTTTTGCACGAAAAGTCATTTTTTCTAATGTGACCCATGCACATCCAGCATAGGTGCGGTATGGCAGGATGTTTCGAAATCTCTGATAGCCAATGGCAGTTCATCCAAGACATTGTGTCACCGGCTCAAGCGATGAGCAGTTCCGGGAAAAGCGACAGATAGATGCTAATTAGCGTCTTTTGGGTTCTCTACTTTGGTGCCAAGTGGCGCGATCTTTCCGAGCGTTATGACCCTTGGAGTACTGCCTACGCTAGGTTCCGACAGTGGTGTGATGACGGCACCTTTGAGGCGGTCTTGTGGTGCCTTCAACTACGGCTTCGGCTTCGCGAAGATGGCCTGATCGACCTGGAGACTTGGATGATCGACTCAGCGGCAGTTCGTGCAACACGTGCCTCCGCTGATGGAGGCAAAAAGAGGAGAACCTGAAGAACCCTTAGCTCATGCGTTGGGCCGGAGCCGTGGCGGCATCACAACCAAAATACATTTGATCTGTGATCGCGTTGGCTGGTCCATTGCCTTCACGCTTGCGGCGGGGCGATGTCTGTCAAGCTTGTTGGAACCTGTAATCAGGCGGCTTCTAATCGCTGATCCTGTTGAACCAGCGGGTCTTCCTGGTCGGGGTTCAGCCAGACTGTCCGGCG
>NZ_NBVS01000023.1:0-1707 GCF_002213105.1 Cobetia sp. QF-1 | reverse complement strand
GGATTGAGAAGTCTGCTGGAGGTATCACGAGTGCGAATGCTGACATGAGTAACGATAAGGGGAGTGAAAAACTCCCCCGCCGGAAGACCAAGGTTTTCTGTTCTACGTTAATCGGAGCAGAGTGAGTCGGCCCCTAAGGCGAGGCGGAAACGCGTAGTCGATGGGAAACGGGTTAATATTCCCGTACCGGATATGGTTGCGATGGGGGGACGAAGAAGGCTAGGTGAGCCAGGCGTTGGTTGTCCTGGTGAAAGCATGTAGGCCGAGGAATCAGGCAAATCCGGTTCCTCTGAGGTCGAGATGCGAGACGAACTGACTACGGTCAGGAAGTTGCCGATGCCACGCTTCCAGGAAAAGCCTCTAAGCTTCAGATCATATGCGACCGTACCCCAAACCGACACAGGTGGTCAGGTAGAGAATACCAAGGCGCTTGAGAGAACTCGGGTGAAGGAACTAGGCAAAATGGCACCGTAACTTCGGGAGAAGGTGCACCGGTTTGAGTGAAGGACTTGCTCCGTAAGCTCTTACCGGTCGAAGATACCAGGTGGCTGCAACTGTTTATTAAAAACACAGCACTCTGCAAACGCGCAAGCGGACGTATAGGGTGTGACGCCTGCCCGGTGCCGGAAGGTTAATTGATGGGGTTAGGATTCGTCCGAAGCTCTTGATCGAAGCCCCGGTAAACGGCGGCCGTAACTATAACGGTCCTAAGGTAGCGAAATTCCTTGTCGGGTAAGTTCCGACCTGCACGAATGGCGTAATGATGGCCACGCTGTCTCCACCCGAGACTCAGTGAAATTGAAATCGCAGTGAAGATGCTGTGTACCCGCGGCTAGACGGAAAGACCCCGTGAACCTTTACTATAGCTTTACACTGGATGCTGATGTTGTCTGTGTAGGATAGCTGGGAGGCTTGGAAACCTGGGCGCTAGCTCAGGTGGAGCCAACCTTGAAATACCAGCCTGACATCATTGGCGTTCTAACTCAGGTCCCTTATCGGGATCGAGGACAGTGTATGGTGGGTAGTTTGACTGGGGCGGTCTCCTCCTAAAGAGTAACGGAGGAGCACGAAGGTACCCTCAGCACGGTTGGAAATCGTGCATTGAGTGCAAGAGCATAAGGGTGCTTGACTGCGAGACAGACACGTCGAGCAGGTACGAAAGTAGGTTCTAGTGATCCGGTGGTTCTGTATGGAAGGGCCATCGCTCAACGGATAAAAGGTACTCCGGGGATAACAGGCTGATACCGCCCAAGAGTTCACATCGACGGCGGTGTTTGGCACCTCGATGTCGGCTCATCACATCCTGGGGCTGAAGTCGGTCCCAAGGGTATGGCTGTTCGCCATTTAAAGTGGTACGCGAGCTGGGTTTAGAACGTCGTGAGACAGTTCGGTCCCTATCTGCCGTGGGCGTCGGAAGTTTGAGAAGAGCTGCTCCTAGTACGAGAGGACCGGAGTGGACGAACCTCTGGTGTTCGGGTTGTCACGCCAGTGGCATTGCCCGGTAGCTACGTTCGGACGGGATAACCGCTGAAAGCATCTAAGCGGGAAGCCCCCTTCAAGATGAGACTTCCCTGAGGCCTTGCGCCTCCTGAAGGGCCCTTGAAGACTACAAGGTTGATAGGCTGGGTGTGGAAGCACAGCAATGTGTTGAGCTAACCAGTACTAATTGCCCGTGAGGCTTGACCATATAACACCCAAGGGGTTTGC
>NZ_NBVS01000022.1:0-1950 GCF_002213105.1 Cobetia sp. QF-1 | reverse complement strand
CGTCTTCACCCTGACGGTCAGCAACGTTGTACCGGTCGCCACCGATGACGCGGCGACAGCGGTCGAGAACGTGACGCCGACCACCGGCAACGTGCTGACCAATGACAACGACGGCGGTGCGGACACCGATACGCTGATCGTCAGCCAGGTCGATGCTGACGCCGACAATGTGGGTGAGGCGATTACCGGCAGCAATGGCGGCTTGATCACCATCACCAGTGATGGCAGCTACACCTTCGCCCAGGGCACCGACTTCGATGATCTGGCCGACGGCGAAACACGCGTTACCGCGGTCGATTACCAGATCAGTGATGGCCAGGGTGGCGTGGATACCGCCACGCTGAGCATCACCGTGACCGGCGTCAATGACGCCCCGGTCGTCGCCACGCCGACCGATGACCTGACCGCCGTCGATGGCGAGACCCTCAGTATTCCTGCGGGCGACGCCTTCAGTGACGTGGATGGCAGCGATGAGCTGGCCTATACGGTTGCGGGTCTGCCGGCAGGTCTGGCCATCAATGGCGCCACCGGCGAGATCACCGGCACCCTGAGCGCCGATGCCTCGCAGAATGGTCCGTTCGAGATCACTGTCACCGCGGATGATGGCAATGGTGGCACCGTCACCGATACCTTCATCCTGACACCGAGCAACACCGCACCGGTGGCGGGTGATGACGCCGCTACCGTCGCCGAGAAAGCGCCGGCCTCCGGCAATGTGCTGGATAACGATGCG
This sequence comes from Cobetia sp. QF-1, assembly GCF_002213105.1. Taxonomy (NCBI): domain Bacteria; kingdom Pseudomonadati; phylum Pseudomonadota; class Gammaproteobacteria; order Oceanospirillales; family Halomonadaceae; genus Cobetia; species Cobetia sp. QF-1. Next base: position 1,217 of record NZ_NBVS01000022.1, on the reverse strand, counting down.
GACGGTGGTAACGACACCGATGCCCTGACGGTCAGCCAGGTCGGCGAAGATGCCGCCAATGTCGGTCAGCCGACTGCCGGCTCCACCGGTGGCCAGTTCACCGTCAATGCCGATGGTAGCTATGACTTCGCGCCGGGCGCGGACTTCGACGACCTCGCGGTCGATGAAACTCGCACCACTGCCATCAGCTACCAGGTCAGTGATGGTCAGGGCGGCTTCGACACCGCGACGCTGAGCATCACCGTGACGGGCGTCAATGACGCGCCGGTAGCAGTGCAGGACACCAATGCCACGACAGAGAATAATGCTGTCAGTGGAGATGTCCTGCTCAACGACAGTGATGTCGATGCCAGCGACATCTTGACTGTCAGTCAGGTTGGTGAAGACGCCGACAGCGTCGGCCAACCGACTGCCGGGGATAATGGTGGTCAGTTCACCATCAATACCGATGGTAGCTATGACTTCGCGCCGGACGCGGACTTCGATGACCTCGCGGTCGATGAAACTCGCACCACTGCCATCAGCTACCAGGTCAGTGATGGTCAGGGCGGCTTCGACACCGCGACCCTGAGTGTCACCGTGACCGGCAGCAACGACGCACCGGTGGTCAGTACCCCGACGGCTGATGTGAATGCCGAAGATGGCGATGCGATCGACATCCCGGCGGGCGATGCTTTCAGTGATGTGGATGGCAGCGATGAGCTGTCCTTCACGGCCGAGGGGCTGCCGGAAGGGGTCATCATTGATCCGGGCACTGGACGTATCACGGGCACCCTGACGCCGGATGCTTCGCAGAATGGTCCCTTCGAGATCACCGTCACCGCCAATGATGGCAATGATGGCAATGGTGGCACCGTCACCGATACCTTCATCCTGACACCGAGCAACACCGCACCGGTGGCGGGTGATGACGCCGCTACCGTCGCCGAGAAAGCGCCGGCCTCCGGCAATGTGCTGGATAACGATGCGGACGGTGGCAACGACACGGATGCCCTGACGGTCAGCCAGGTCGGCGAAGATGCCGCCAATGTCGGTGAGGCGATTGCCGGCTCCACCGGTGGTTTGATCACGATCGCCAGTGACGGTAGCTATACCTTTGCCCAGGGCACCGACTTCGATGATCTGGCCGATGGAGAAAGCCGTATCACGGCGATCGATTACCAGATCAGCGATGGTCAGGGTGGCTTCGACACTGCCACGCTGAGCATCACCGTGAC
>NZ_NBVS01000021.1:0-4024 GCF_002213105.1 Cobetia sp. QF-1 | reverse complement strand
TCGTATTGCGACGCGATATGAGAAGTTGGCCCGTAGCTTTTATGCGATGGTATGCGTAGCTTGCATACGCCGCTGTCTACGAGCCGACTTTTCGTACAGAACCTAGGCTTGCTTATCTCAGGTCCTTAGCCTGCACGCGATTGCTCGGTGTCTGGATCGTTCGCCTTTCAGCATCAGCCGCGAAGTTCGTTGAAATAGTTCTCCAGGTGATGGCTACTGTGCTGTAAAAGCCCATGTATCTCGAGCAAATCATCGGCAAGCTGCGACTCATGAACCTACACAAGTGTGAGCCTCCCCAATGCGCCCAAGCTCTCTTCTGCGATGGGCAACCTGCTCAAGCGCTATGCTGGCACCCACTATCACTACGACACCTACGGCAATCTGACACGCCGCATCGAGCCCAATGGCCAGACATGGCATTATCAGTACGATGCCGAGCACCGCATGGTCGAAGCCAGCCGTTGCGGCCAGGCACCAGCAGCAGGGGATGATGCAGCCCCCCTGACCCACGCGCGCTATGCCTACGACAGCATGGGCCGTCGTATCTGGAAGCAGGTGACACAGCAGGGCAACGCTCCAGAGCTGACTGTCTTCACCTGGGATGGTGATCTTTTACAAAGCGAAGAGAGATACCAAGGCTATCTGTCTGGCATGGCCTATGCGCCGTTGCTCGAATTGGAGGTAGAAGACCCGAGCCGCTCCTACTCGACACCTATCGCGCAGCGTCAGCATACGCTTGGCCATCTAGCGAATGTTATCCCGCTGCACCGCGTGAGCTATCTATTTGAAGCCAATAGATTCATTCTCGCCGCGAAGCTGGAAACGCGCTTCGAGGCAATCGAACAGCAGACCGGCACTGGTCAGTCTCGCCATACTGGTTATCAGCCTTTAACGGCTGAGCTTTACTACTTCCAGACCGACCACCTCGGCACACCGCTGGAAGTCGCTGACATTGACGGCAACCTCGTTTGGGTAGGCCAATACCGTGCCTGGGGCCAGCTCGAACGCGCGAAAGATGGCAATGGCGAGCGTGCCAGCACTGACAATCCGCTACGCTTCCAAGGCCAGTACCACGATGAAGAAACCGGCCTTCACTACAACCGATTCCGCTACTATGATCCCGCAGTAGGGCGCTTCACGACTCAAGATCCCATCGGTTTGATGGGCGGCGAGAACCTGTATCAGTACGCGCCCAACCCGATGAGGTGGATCGGTCTGCTGAGGTTAAGCCATGAACACTGTCCAGCAGCCTGCGGGGGGAGCGAAAAGCGTTGCCTTAGTATCGGGATCAAGAAATTTCTTGGCTTTAATTAAAAAATCGGAACATTTTGTATGGATAATTGATTGTTTTTGCCTGAGTATGCGAGCAGGTGTCCTGATCAGTGGCAATGTCACTGATGATGGAAAGGACGGTTCTTCAGATCTATTTTGGAGATTCCAATGACAGTCAAGGTGATCGATTTTCAGAGCGCTGCAAGTGTCTCCTCTCATCGCCGTTTGGCTGATCTTCCCAATCGCGTGGTGCAAGGCGACCCTCATCATGAGACGCGATTGCACTTTCAAAGTTCTGACGAAGGCTTTATCGCCGGCACCTGGACGAGCACGCCGGGCAAATGGCATGCATTTACTCAGCGTGATGAATTTTGTTATCTGATCTTGGGTCATATTCGTTTGATTGCCGAGGATGGCAGTGCACAAGAGTTCCGTACCGGCGATGCCTTTCTGATTCCAGACGGTTTCAAAGGCTATTGGGAAGTACTGGAGACTACGACAAAGCATTTCGTCATTCGTGATCGTCACGGTGATGACTTGATTTGACGCTTTCTTCACTGACATTGCGTAATCATATCGCTCTGGCAGCAACTGCTAAGGAGATGTCATGTCAAAAACTCGAATGGTGACCCAGTTTGGTATGGGTACCTCGATTCGCAGTCAGAACTACACCGAGGCAGCGGCTCGTGGTATCCGTGACGCGCTGTGGCATAACTCATTGAACGTGGCGGATGCCTTCGGCTTTCCCAAGGAAGCGATGCTGATTGAGGTTGAGGTCGGCGTACAGCAACCTGATGAGGTCGACAGTGATGCACTGTTGGGCATCTTCCCTTACGGTCAGCCGAGTGTGCGGGTCGTCAAGGGCGGGCTGGACGTCGCCAAGCCGGATGGCAGCGGTGTGAGCGTGATCGCCAATGTCGCCATCATCGTATCTTTCGACATGGTCGCCACAGGTGCTGAAAATACCGCGTCCGGACAGGTTGCAGGAGATCAGGCATGATCGAGCAGCGCATCATTCTCGAAATGGGCACCGGCAATGACCTCTATGGTGAGGACTACACCAAGGCGGCTTGCCGCGCAGTACAGGATGCCTTGCACCATTCCTCCATCGTGCTATTCCAGTCGCTCGGTATCGATCATCAGCAGATGCGCGTCGAAGTTACCATCGGTGTGCAGCAACCGGATGCCGTTGACGTGGATGTGGTGACGCGCGAGTTGCCGCGTGGGCGCGCCGAGGTCACGGTGGTGCAGGGCGGGCTCAACGTGCATGACGAGGCCAATGGCCGCACGCACGTCGTGGCGACCGCCGCCATCGCCGCGATGCTGGATATCGAACATGACGACTGGCAATTGTGCGAGTGAACGAGCCGTCGAGTGTGTAACGCAAAGGAAAGCCCCTTTCATTGGGAGCATTTAACTCACTGACATGGGCAGCCCAAGTGAAGGAAAGAGAAACACTGGGCAAGACAATGCCAGAAGGCATGCTCAAATAATCAGCCTTCATCTCCAAAAACACCGCCAGACGGGCATCATGCCTGTCTGGCGGTGTTGGTCATGTCAGAAGAAATTTTCTTGCATTCATTGCATATAACGTGGATATAGCAAGGCGAAGTCATTGTAGATGATTTTTTGATAGTCTTTCTTGTCAGGTTTGGCGGCCAGGTCTTTCAGAATGCTTTTGAGTGCTTTCGCATACTGGGGAGACTCGGCCTGTGTGGCAATGCGGCCCAACAACGGTGCGAGATACGCAAGGTCTATTCCCGGTGTGGGATAGTCCCAAGGCTCGCCTTGTGCCACAGGTAGCAGGTAATCGATGGCTGATTTGAGGCTATTACCCTTGGGGGTCTGATACGTCCAGATTGGGATTCCCGCTTTATCCGCAATGATGGCAATACTGGTCAGTGCTTCAAGATTGAAGGTGCTGTAGAAGAATGAGCGGGTTCTTTCCAGCTCTTCCGGTTGTGAGCCGTCAGCGGCAAACTGATAGCTGAGGCTATCCTTGGTGGCATCAATGGCAGCTTCGGTCTGCTCTTCATTGCCCAGATACCATGACAGCGCCGCGATCTGGAACTTATACCAGGAGCCATGATTATTGGTTTGTTGCGCGCCTTGAATGCCTAGATCACTCTTTGTGAGCCATTCTAGGTAATCCGTCAGCCAGGCATTCATCTGGTCATTATCATTATTACTCCAGTATTCAGAGTCTGAAATAAGCACTAGTCCATCAAGTACCTGTAGGGGAATCAGTCGGCCATCCAAAATACCAGAACGACGCCCCTTGGGATTACCCGGAACACTCTGCGCATATTGAAGATGTGGGTTCATCCGAGTGGCATCATCCAGAAACCAGGTATTGATCATGCTGGCACTTTTCTTGGCATAACTTTCATTTCCCGAATAATAGTAGGCAAGCCCCAGCGTACTGACGGCCTCAGCCATGCGCCCGAGTCGTTGACGGTCCACATCATCTGTCTGGGTCGATGGATTGGTCTGCCCGTCCTTGCGAACCCAGGGTAGTCCCTCTGGTTGACTCTCGTCCGGCCACCAATAGCGACTGATACTCAGGTAGTCATGCTTGTCTTTGCTTGGCGGGAAAAAGTTCTTGTTCATTACGGTGGGGTTGGGTTGGTCGAGCAGGGTGTCGGCTCTAGGTTTTGTACGAAAAGTCATTTTTGCTAATGTGACCCATGCACATCCAGCATAGGTGCGGTATGACAGGACGCTACGAAATCTCGGATAGCCAATGGCAGTT
>NZ_NBVS01000020.1:0-4458 GCF_002213105.1 Cobetia sp. QF-1 | reverse complement strand
GCGCCGGACAGTCTGGCTGAACCCCGACCAGGAAGACCCGCTGGTTCAACAGGATCAGCGATTAGAAGCCGCCTGATTACAGGTTCCAACAAGCTTGACAGACATCGGGGGGGGCCAGGAGGTTATGATGCGTGTGAGGACGATCATATAAGTCGTCTCAATGTCACCACCGGCGGATGGTCATATCGCTCACGCAAAAGCGCTCCGCAAAGACCGTATCCAGGATGTTAGCAGGAGCGGCATGAATCTCGGCTCGGGCCTTGGGTGTGGTAGTCGCTTGCTTATGAAGCTTGATGTCCATCTCGATGCTCCTGAATGAACTGACGAAGAAGTCCTCTGGCAGCAATCAAAGGATAGCTTCTTCTCGTCAATTGAACATCCGAGACCCTACAACTAAGGGCGAAATAAGACTCTTCATAAACCTGTTGACGCTGCCGTAACTGGCTCATACGGTTTTGGCTTCTCATTATACTTGAATAGGATGTATCAAGCCGCGAGTTCGCCATCTATTACCATTAACCAAAGATTCGAACGGAACCCCGTTAGATAATTTCAAATCATCCGCATGATCAGTCACGATGATTTGCGGACTAAAGCCAATGTCTAATTCAAGATCATTACAATAAGTTGAGAGCCGGCTGAATAAATTTTCAACAGCTTTAATGTCTTCATCTATATGGCCAACATTAAGAGACTTACGCTGTTCTGTTTCTTGTGCTTTTTGCTCTTCAAAAGTTGCTGAGTTATCACGGTTAAAATTAGGGAAATACACCTGAGTCGGCTGATCCAAAAATAGTACTGAAGGAATAGCACACTTCTCACCTAACTCAGCGAAATACTTGTGCAATGCCAAAAACAAGGCTATGTGGCAGTAAAGCCAGTTTGCGCCACTGCCCATTGACCGTAGGTAGATTTTTTCTTTTTCAGGCGTCAAATGATAAAGATCAAATGTTTCGAATGAAAAATTGAGATTAATTGGCTTGTAGCTGGCTTCAAACTCAAAATGACTGCCAATTTCAGCCATATATTCGTTTACCTTAAATGACGCATGTTCCAAATTTTTTTTCACATCGTACTCATTAAGCGCATCAGCAATGTTCTTGAGCTGTTTTTTTAAATCTTTGATTTCCTTTTCAAGCTCGGCATCATTGGCCATATTTAGGGTATCAAGAAGCGCAAACAACCTTGCTTTTTGCATAATAATGCTTTCATACAAGCTCTTTTGTTCTGTTAACTGCTTGTTTACTTGCTCAATTTCCATTATTTGTTGATTTAATTCAGTCAGCGCTCTGCTTACAATCTCCGTAGAACGCTGCACTTCAATCAAAGAGGATTCAAACTTTGCTTTCATCGGACGAGCTTGAGTAAGGTTACCCGATACTTTAGTAATAGCTTTTTGAAGTTTCTCAGCACTTTGTCGTAAGTTGTCTTTTTCAGTATGGCAAAACGGGCATACTGTTGTAGAAATGTGGACATGCTTAGGCGAGCTAAGCTGCTTTACTTTATCAACAAATCGTTCTTCTTCTTGAACATGCTTATTAATCGACGCTGCTTGTCGCTGCAACTTTCGTAGCTCACCAGTTTTTTTATTACGTGCTAATTTCAACTGTTCGTAGCGTTGTGTCATAGCATCAGAATTATGATCTATTTTCTCAGAGACTATGATGACATCAAGTTGGTCTTTGGCATCTTGAGTGTGCCGAAGTACCTTGTCCAATGATAAGGGATCATCTTTAAACCCCATCAAGGCATATAATTGACTTAAAACAGGGGCAACTTTTTGTTTATAGCTGTCTGATGTACGCTTGTTGGTTTCTTTTTGGCGCTCTAAACGCCTTGTCTCTCCACTTAGCCGTTCTTTTTCTTGTGATAGGTGAAAAAACTTTTGATCGACAAGCCCTAAAAATATCTTTGTATGCTCAATAGCCTGATCTCGCTTTTCCTTCTCGTCGAACCGATAAAATAGTGCATGTTTATTAGCAACCAGGTTTTGATGCTGAAGCATAAACGAAGTAAAGCTACGAATAGATGGTGTAGGTGCTTTTTGTTTAAATCGGCGATTGGCTCTCGCAGCCAAAGATTCATCAACATCATCGATATCTAAGAAAAAGTCCCTTAAGTGCTTTTTAAATTCGCCCAGTGGACGAAAATAGCTGGCTTTAAAGTAGTCACGATCAAGTTCTGCAGTGTTAAATGTCTCAACACGACGAAAAAACGCTTTTGAAGCAAAATCAGGGTCACGCGCAATCACCATATTTTGTTCATTAACAGCTAGCGCAACATAGTAAATGACGGCACTGTTGGTAATCACACCTTTCGGAATGGTGTTTTCATCACTGCCAAAGCAGTAATCAAAAATTTCTATCAAGGCACTTTTACCGGTTGATGACTTGCCGGTAACAACATTAAGCCCAGCTTTAAAACTAACAGGGTGTTTGATCCCTTGATTATCAATTGCGCCAATTTCATGGATAATTGTTTTCATCGCGGCTTCACTCCTAATAATGCATAAATCTCGACTACTGAGTGACCAATGAATAAACGACCTAACTTTTCTGCACATTTTTGAGAGGTGAAGGTTGAGTCAACCCCATCACATTGCGCTAGGGATAGACGTTTCTCATTAACCGATAGCCAATCATTGATTAAGCAATATTGAATACATTGCTCTGTTAGGGCTTGAAATCCGTCAATTCTCTCTTGAAGGTCATAGAGTTTTGTCCTGTCATCAAAAATAGACCATACTGAGCTTCGCTTATTCGAGTTGAATAGCTTATTGCTGTAAATAGGATGGCTACACAGCGGGATAACCAGCTGCGCAAGCAACAAGTTATTTTCTGACTCATCCAAATGTGTATAAAACGAGGCTAGATATGGCCCATACTCAAAGGGGTTGTACTTTAATTCGTACAGAGCGTCGACAATACTGCTCATGGCTCAACCCTCCATTTCAAATCTCGCTCATCATCATCCATAGCGTCATGGATCAGGCCATTTTTGTACTCAATTGGCGGAATATTGTTACCTATATTCAATGGCTGTTCTTGCATGGTCTTGTTGTACAGCAACTTTGAGCTTTTAATTGCATCAGTTGCTTCAATTTGAGCACTTGAATGCGCCATTGTGTATTTCTTAACCAGTTGATTCTGATAAGTAATCGTTTTATCTTTGTATAAGGGATATTCATCAAGTTGCTCTAGAAGAGAGTTTTGCAGTTCTAGCCAGTTGCCTACCGCATCAGGGATCATTTCGTGATGTTCTATTTCAGCTATTTTTAGGACAAACAGTCGGTCTTGATGTCGTTCAACTTCTAGCCCGGATGCTTCATATCCTGAAAATAGGGGAAAAGTAAATTCCTTTTTACAAAGAAGTGCCGTTAAATCTTCACACTTCGCCGCAAAAGCCTGCTGATTAATGCTCCATGAATGCTGCGTTGCCTGCGCATATACAAAGCCAACTAAAGCATGAAGATAACTATTTAAGTTATTCTTGGGTATACCAACAGGTTTAGCCAGAATCTGCTTTTCTAACTCTTGCGCGTTATCAGTTTCGGTAAACAAGGTTACTTTGCCAAGTACACTTTTTAGCAAAGCCTCATCACAAGCCATCACGGCTTTTTGCAATTTTACTATGTCAGATGGTTTTTCAGCTTTAAGCTGCTCATCGGTGCGCTCAGCAAAAATCTTTTGTAGTATTTGTAAACGTTTCTCGACTGTTTGCGTATTCCAGTCTTTCAGCTGGGTAGTTGCACCAAAAGCCTGAGTGGTATGCAGCACCAAAACACCATAATGCGTATGGTCAAAATCTGTAGCCAACCAGTTCTTAAGGGTTTTCCACAGGTTTTCGTGATGGTCAGTAAGCGGAGCCGCATAATCTTTGACTTCGGTTTGAGTCGAAGCCAAGACATCTGGCGACATCAGACTTACATCACCGTCTTTTTCAAACCATACTGCTTGGCCTTCTTCTAGCGAAAAGCACTTATCTAGGCCAATCAGCACTTGGTAATGAAAGGCTAAGGCGGTTGTTAGCGCGGCATTTTTGGTTTGACCACCACTCATACCTTCCAGGTCCTTATATACTTTTATAAAAAATTATGAATGGGCGGATGCAGGCTCTGAGTGGACTATCAGCTCGAGAACAATGGCATCTAGCTCTTCCTAGCCGATCAGTGACAGATCCAGGGAAAACGCATGAAAGCTTTCAGACCGCGAGAATGTCAGCAAGATATGTCTCAACCAGTGCCGCTTTCTTCTGTTTCCGCCGAATTCCGCCTTTGAAAGATTTCTCTCCTTTCAGGTAATTCAGCGCAATATGCCGGACCCTGGCGAGGTTTTCCGCCGCCTGTCCGCGGTGGATTTTGCAGGCATCTTCACGAAGCGCCACATCCAAAGACCAGTGGAGCTTGGCCTCAATATGCCAGTGCTGCCGAGCTGCTTCGGCGAGCTTCTTGGCGGTCAA